>NZ_MCHY01000008.1:0-600000 GCF_003609605.1 Ammoniphilus oxalaticus
GGAGAAGCTGGAGCTGGAGCTATTATCCCATTTGCCTCAGGTTTACCAACTGCGCTTACTACAATTGCTGGTGGACTAGCGGGAACGACAAGTCTGGTGGGATTTGGAAACAGTGCAGTTGGTGTAAGTTTACTAGGGAGCGGAGCAATTGATTTGACTGGAGCTGCTGGAACTCTTCTAAACTTTGCCTTCTCAGTGCCAAGAGAAGGAACAATTACTTCTATGGCTGCTTATTTTAGTGTAACAGCTGCTCTTAGCTTAGTTGGATCTTCATTGACTATTACAGCACAATTATACAGATCTACAACTCCTGATAATACGTTTACACCTATTCCGGGTGCTGCTGTCACATTAGGTCCTGCCCTAACGGGGCTCATTTCAATTGGAGAAGTTAGTAATGGAGTGACATCAGGGCTTTCTATTCCAGTTTCTCCTCAAGATCGCTTATTAATGGTTTTTTCTGCTACGGCCTCTGGATTAGCTTTATTAAATACAGTTGCGGGATACGCCAGTGCTGGTATAGACATTAGTTGATATTTAACAATTTAGTAACGCAAACCTATGGGTTTGCGTTACTAAATAACTTAATAAAGAGCTTTGCATAAGTGTACTTGCTGAATGCAAATTCTGAGAGAGAAGATGATTATTTGAGGTATGTCGAGATTTTAGATAAACACTCATTAATTATATTGTCGATCTCGTTAAAGTGTGAATTGTCCGAATCATATTTTTTAATACTTTTAGTTTTCGAGCTGCCCAATCTAAGGACTTAATTTGATCACTTAGGACTACTCCTGTTATTGGATAGCTGTTGTTATCAATAAATTAATTCACGTCCTACAACTCCACAATCAATTTTATCATGTCTATTTTCTGGAGTAATTTGTGATAATAGTTCTTCTAATGTGTATTCATTTCTTTCTCTTTGCGGTTTTAATGTAATAACATTTTCATTTCCAATAATAATTAATTCCATTCTGGATCCTTGGTCTATGCCTATTTTATCAGCGATATCCTTTGGGGTACAAATACCTAAATTATTACCCCACTTTTAAACATTAACTATAGACAAGTAGTCAACCCCGCTTATTTTCATTTTATAAGCTTATTTAAATACATTAAATTATCCTCAATTCAAAAAGTATACTCATATTACATAGTTCACATATTCAATGGTGGGAACAAATATTTTTTGAAATATAATTTGTTAAGTATATATCATAAAGAGTTATATCAATACAATCGTCATTCCACATTAATGTCAGCCTATAAGCACATTAACGACCCGAAATTTAAGCATTGCGTAATTCGGGAAAAGGGTGAAGTGTATAAGGCGTTAACGACATTCTTTAAAAAGGAAGAAGGAATAAAATTATAGGCGCTCCTGAGGGAGTGCCTTATTTTTCACACTAAGATAAAATGAGTGTTCAGTTGAGCAAAGCTCATCTATTGTAGATGAAAACTTCACTTTTAGCATAAACAAGTCTTTGTCCTTCATATAGTAAATAAAGGAGACTCTCATTTTTGATATGCGAGGTGAAAAGATGACACCGGATGAGAAACGCCAATTAGAAAGAGCGATTTATGAGATCACGGAGATTGCCAAAGGGTTCGGTCTTGACTTTTTCCCGATGCGGTATGAAATTTGTCCGGCAGATATCATTTATACATTCGGGGCCTATGGAATGCCTACCCGTTTCGCCCACTGGAGTTTTGGAAAAGCATTTCACAAGATGAAGTTGCAATACGATCTTGGTTTAAGCAAGATTTACGAACTCGTCATAAACTCTAATCCTTGTTACGCTTTTTTATTGGACGGGAATTCATTAATTCAAAATAAACTGATTGTGGCCCACGTCTTGGCCCACTGCGACTTTTTCAAGAATAACATGCGGTTTTCAAATACGAATCGAGATATGGTTGAAAGTATGTCGGCCAGCGCGGAACGGATTCGTAGATATGAACTTATTTATGGAAAAGAAAAGGTGGAACAATTCATCGACGCGGTTTTAGCCATTCAGGAGCATGTTGATCCGAGCCTGTTCGCCGCAAAGTTGCGCTGGACTGAACAAGATCAACAGGATCGGAGAAGGGCCGTTGGTTTCGATGGACCTTACGACGACTTGTGGGGACTCGACAAAGAGGAACAAGAGAGAAGAGACGCGAAATTAAAAGCGGCTCGAAAGCCGCAAAAATTCCCGCCGCAGTCGGAAAAAGATGTGCTTTTGTTCATTCAAGAGTACGGTCACTATTTACAAGATTGGCAAAGAGATATCTTAACGATTATGAGGGAAGAGATGCTGTATTTTTGGCCGCAGTTAGAGACGAAGGTAATGAATGAAGGCTGGGCGTCCTATTGGCATCAAAGAATTTTGAGAGAAATGGATTTAACAGAGCAAGAGACGATTGAATACGCGAAATTAAACGCGGGTGTTGTCCAACCTTCAACAACAACGATTAATCCGTACTACTTGGGATTGAAGATGTTCGAAGATATCGAACGCAGGTGGGATCATCCAACTGAAGAAGAACAAATCAAACTAGGTCGCAAGAAAGGCCAAGGAAGAAAAAAGATGTTTGAAGCGCGTGAAGTCGAGTCCGATATCTCTTTCCTTCGAAATTATATGACGAAAGAGTTGGTCGATGAACTAGACATGTATATCTATGCGAAACAAGGTCGGGATTGGGTCATTACCGACAAAAGCTGGGAGCAAGTAAGGGATCAATTAGTTATTTCTAGGGTTAATGGGGGTTTTCCTTATATAACTGTTGAGGACGGGGATTATTTAAAGAATGGCGAGTTGTATCTTAAACACTTCTTTGAGGATATGGAGCTAGACGTTAAATATGTCGAGAAGACATTGCCTTATGTGTATCAATTATGGGGCAGAACGATTCATTTGGAAACATTAATTGAAGGACGACAAGTGTTATTTACGCATGACGGAAAAAAGACGCATCGTCGTTTATTGTAGGTATATCCAAAAAAGGCGGGTCAAATAGATTGACTCGTCTTTTTTTCGCTTGTACGATAGGGACAGGTGATGAAAGATGATAGAATGGGACCCAACTTTTAAACAACTGCTATCTGCCCAATGTCGGCAATGCCCTGACCCTTATTTTGCTCCTTATCATCGTCAACTGCTTCATGTTGGCTGTTGCAGCCACAGTCCCGTATTCGGGCTGTTTGAGATACACAAGATGCTAAAGGCGGGCGATCGCGCCTTCTTTTACGAACAGATCTATCGTCATGAACAGAGTGTGGTTGATGATTATACGATAACGGTTCACGCCTATGTTCATCCGTTGTATATGGAGGCTTTGCAAGAGAAAGAATTATCAAACCTGGAACAAGCTGACTTAAAATTAAGCTTTTCAGTCTGTCGTTTTTTTGTGGAAGGAAAAGGGTGCAGCTTACATCCCGCGTACAAGACGAGTACGTGCAGATCGTTTATTTGTTCAACGATTGAAGAACAGCTCACGGATCAGCAGTGTTCTGAACTGAGTCATCGTGTTCGCCAAATTAGGGAAGAAGTTCGCGCTTTTGAAGTTGTTCATCAAGCAAAACTCAAACAAAAAAACTGGACATTAAGCTCCCAGCTTGAACCCATCTTAGATTATTTGGAAGCAGTCAAATAAAAAGGAAAGGAGCTAATCGACCCCTTTCCTTTCATAAATATAGCGGGCGTATTCAACTGGTCGGCGGACGGCTGTTCGGTAGCGATCCAAATCGCCCATCTGCTTAAAAATGTCGCGGCCTGGTTTGTTGTTGACTTCAATAATCCATACATTTCCTGCTGTATCAATCCCAAGATCGATGCCAAGTTCAAGCAAACGCCCGAATTTGTTTTCAATATATTCAGCTACGGCTAAGCCTAGCTTTTCACATTCAGCTTCAATCGCTTTACTCTTTTCTTCTGAAAAGTGTTGGCGGAAAAAGCGCTCGGGCTGAATCGCTTTTCCGCCACCGTGCAAATTTGAAGTGGCGCTATTTTTTCCGCCAACTTTTCCGCCTAGACCGGTAATCGTCCACTGACCATCCCCATCTTTTTGAACTAATAAACGAAAATCTGTGATCAAACCCGTCCCCCATTCTAAATCCAATCCTTGTTGCGCAATATATTTCGATTTTTTTGTCCAATGCGTGATAAATCTGGTGAGTTCTAGAGGAGAAGTTGTATTCTTTTTAACTACTTTTCGTTGCAGATCGCGTCCTAAGAGGCGAAACGCCCCATTCCTCTTAGAGATGGAGAGGATCCCTTTGCCGCCAGTGCCGTTCACGGGCTTTACGTAGATGGAATCGTACCTTTTTAGTAATTGAAGGGCTTCTCGGGACTGTTCTAGAAAGATCGTTTCGGGTAACCATTGATTCAACTCTTTATTTTGGAGCAGAAAACGGTGCAGATTCCACTTATGAGCCATTCGTGAGTTTAAGAAAGTCCAGTTGCTTTGTTCTCTGAAGCGCAGGAACGTTCGAAACGCATTCGGTTGCATGTTCCGAAATCGATCATAGACGACGTCAGGCGGTTGGCAACGTTGTTCAATCCAACCTTTTTCTCGTGTATATAGGAGGCAGCGGACTTCCCCAGATTGAAGCAAGTCGAGCGGCGAAAATAAAAACACATCGGTATTTAATTGATTAGCCGCCTTCGCCAGGTGAGTAAAGTAAGTTCGTTCCTCAACATAACGTTTCGTTCGCCAGGTCAGAATACCGAGTCGCATCTTCTTCATTTTATTCCACGTCTTCTTTCTTCCAATTACCTAATCCTAACCATAGCGTCGGTTTACCTGTCGGCCCTTCTATAATTTTAAAGCCAACCATCCCCATTGCGAAACACATCTTTAAGCTCGGGACATTGTCTAAGGCAACGCGTCCATAGCATTTGTCAACACGCTTGAGTATTTCAGAGATTAAGTTAATTCCTGTTTTTTTCTGGCGGTGTTGTCGATGCACGACGACAATCGACTCTTTTCTCCCATAATCTGAGATGGCAAGTAGTCCCGTTAATTTTTTTTGTTCGACCGCAACGAGGATCACGTCGCCTTTTTGATTTAACTTTTCTGCTTGCAATCTTTCTAACCAGCGAATCCCTTGTCTTGTAATGCGTTTATCGCCGTGTAAATTAAGGAAGCGGATTAATTTCGGCCTTACCGCAGGGAGAGTCTCAGGCGTTATTTGTTTTACTTGCATGAGAACGCTCCTCCTTTGCAGTAAATTTCGACAGGTATTGGGAATATTCAATGATTCGCTCCAAAGACAATTTTCGAATGTGGGGTTCATCGAATTTCATTGGTTTAGCATTGGCTTCAAAAAACCAGAGCTGTCCTTTTGTATCAAGTCCAATATCCATCGACATTTCAGCTAACCCTGGATAACGGTCTTCTAAAGCGGTTGCAAGCCCTAAAGCGACTTGCTGTATTCGCTTTATCATCTGCTCATGGTCAGCTGGTCTGGCGTGTCGCAAAACGATATCGGGAGCGGCAATCGATCCGCCGCGAGGCACGTGGGTGGTAATGCTGTTCTTACCTGCGACTCGGATTCCGATGCCAGATAGTTGAAATGTTCCGGTTCGATCCTTCTGAATTAAGACGCGGATGTCAAACGGACGTTGATTGTAGGTCGCTAAGTGAACGCCTTGTTGTAAAACATACCCTTTTTGCCGTGTTTCCTTGATCAGTTCCCAGAGCTTCTGTTGGCTTAGGTCGGCTCTGACAACGAGTTTAGAACCGATGCGTTGCTTTAGAATATGGCGCTCCCCGCTTGTTTCCACTGTCATAATTCCTTGCCCTGCCTTACCGTCAATCGGCTTTAAATAGAGGAATGGGTGTTTATTTACCATCGCTAATAAATCTTTTGAGGTTTCAAATTTGATGGTATCTGGAACATACTTCCCTACCTTCGGATCTTTGCTTAACTTTTCATAAAGATGCCATTTATTGAAAAAGTGGCTATTGAAGAGACGGAGCGAAGGCATCGATGTTAATCGGTTGATTGCCCTTTGCGCGAACTCTTTTTCCTCATCGGCTCGATAAGGAATTCGATTATAGACGACATCTGGCAGCGGCATTTCAGAAGCGCGCTTCCAGCTATTCTTGGTTTCATCATATAAAAAGGCGCCGACCGTATTGGTTGACCAATCAATATCTTCAGCGGCAAACACGTAAACGAGCGCGCCTAGCTGCTTCCCCATACGCATAATGTCAATGAAATTTCGCTTGTTCCCTTTAAATCCAGCTCCACGTCTGACGGTTAAAATTCCGATGAGAGGTCCAGCGGTTAATGTTTGCTGATGCTGGGCCACCTTGATCTTGGTGGAAAATGAATTGTATTTAGGAGGCGATGAGGAGAGCGCCAGTTCCCTTCCCTTCTCTTTTCTTCCTAGGTGAACCATCTTATTTTGTTTAACAAGTTTTTTAAGTGTTGAAACCGGAACGTGGAGCGTCCATTGATTGGCGGATGGTTGGAAAGAGAGGGTTGTTGTTCGGATCTGATTCAAATGTAACACGCTCCTATTTATTAGTTGAAATTGGCTAAATACCGACTGTAATCTACGATTAGATTAATTGATTTCTTATCGGCTTCCCTTAATCCATCATGTCTAAAGACCGAACGACCTGGTCGTGAATTTGCTTCAAACATCCAAATATGCCCTGTTTCATCAATGCCAAGGTCAAAGCCGAGTTCACCAATGTTTTGCTGTACTCTCGATTCTATCGCTTCGGCTAATCGAACCGCCGTGTCTTTCAGCGCCGCTTCCATTTCTTTGGCGCGATGTTGGAAGACTCGTTGCAATAAATCTTCTCCTGAAATAACCGTGCCGCCTGTGCGCACATGGGTCGTGACACTCCCTTGACCCGCGATCTTTGCGGCAATTGCGGCAACAACCCATTCGTTTTTACTATTTTTATGAGCATGCACGCGAAAATCCAGCGGTCTGCCATTGTACTTAATAAGTCGGATTCCTTGTTGGGCTAAATAGGAGCCGAATCTGGAACGGGGGATGCGTTCTTGGAGCAAAGGGGCTAAAGTGCGATAACGTCTAACGACGTTTTGACCTTTTTGGTTATACCGACAGAAAAAGCCGTTGCCGGGTCTATAAAAAATTTTAATAATCCCTAAACCTAAGCTGCCGCTGCCGGGTTTTAGATAGACCATACCGTATTTTTGCAGCATGTTTTCTATTCGGCTGACAGTAGGAGCAATGTGTGTTTCAGGCATATGTTTCGTTGCGAAAAGATGACCTTGCAGTCGTTGATGAATCGACCATTTATTAAAAAATGTTGGATTAAACATCGAGCAATTAGATAGCGCGTTCATCTTTTCTTTAAATAGTTTTACGGAGCGTGATTGCTCTGAGCTACGATTAGGGATTCGATTATAAATCACATCAGGAAAGGGTACAGGGGCTTGCTGCCAATGAACCCGATTATTTGTTTCCACAAGGAAATATCCGCGCGCGGTTTTGGTTTCCCAATCTACGCTTCCGGGCGTAAATAAAAAATAATACATTCCCGCGCCTCGCTGCGCGGATAACAGGTGTCGGAAGAACGAGGCGCGTTGACTAACGAGCCGATTTCCGACTAGACTAACTCCAGTTGTTAAGATTCCAACTAAAGGTCCAATGCGGATCGTGTCCCCCTCAAACTTGACATGCATTTGTCCGCTAAATGGGACAACAAGTTCTTTGCGAAGAGTAGGGGGGAACCAAATGTCCCGCTCACCTTGTTTCGCCTTTAACAGACGAGTAAGGACTTTCCGTTGACCTAACTGCACATAAACCTGCTTACGATTTTCAATGCCCAATTCTCTGCACAAGGTATGTGAAATGACAATGCCAGGATAATCCTTTTTGAGAAACTGGACTCGACTTCGCTTTGACTCCATCTCCGAATAACGCTCCTTTATATTTGTAATGGGATTGCGTTTAGGTCCTTTTTCTACCCGTGTTTCTCTTGCGACGTTGTCGTGTTTTTGAACGTTGCGAAACACGCTGTAAATGCCCGCGTGAATCCATTAAATATTTAGTGTAAAACAGCGGATTTAGCTTTGAAAGTAATGCTGTTTCTTTTTCGTTTAAGCGATCAAAAATTTCCCGGCCGGGTTTTGAATTGACTTCAATTAACCAGACCTTATGCTCGCGGTCGATCCCAACATCGATTCCTAATTCAACTAAAGGTCCGTGTTGTCGTTCTAAATAGGCGGGTAACATTGTTTCTATAATATGCAATTGTTCCTTAATGGTTTTTATTTGAGTCGAAGTATAGTTAGCGAGCATAAATTCGTTGAAAGGTAAGGCTTTGCCGCCGCCGTGGAGATTAGAAGTGATACTCTGCTTGGCGCCAACCCGAATCGCCTTGCCCGTTGTCGCCCACTGTCCCGATCCATCTTTTTGCGTTAATAGGCGAATGTCAAAGGGAACCTCTTCTTTGTTGCGGAGGGTAAGGTAGGGTTGGATTAGATATTTCCAGCTACGCGCATAAGAGTGGAAAAATGAGCTGAATTGTTGGATAGAAGGGAAGCTTCTACGGATGAGCGCATTCCGTCTCCCTCTCCCTTCAACACGGAGTGATTGAGCGGTTCGGGCTACTTTTAATACGCCAATCCCAAGAGAACCGTTAATCGGTTTTAAAATGATAGATGGGAACCGTTCCAACCATTCTACGAGTTGAGCTGAAGAGGAGTAGACTTCTGTTGGCGGGAGAAATTGGCGAAGTGATGGATGCTCCTTCAAGGTGTTAAACATTTGTAGTTTTCCTTTTAAGCCAACGCCCAAAAAACGAATAGATGGATCTTGTAACAATTTTGCGACGGCTGGTTTATGTTGTTGGTTGTACGTTCTGCCAGAATAAAAACAGCGGTCATAAATGTAATTCGGGATCGGAGCGGTGACTGTGCTCCATTTGCTCGTATCATCCCATGTGTACCCACGGACTGTTCGTGACTGAAAATCGACTTGATTGGGATGGAAGACGATAACAGAGATTCCTTCTCGCGTTCCAGCTTGAATCAGGGTTCTAAAAAAGGCTTTTTCGGGAAAGGGCGGTTGAGTTGGCGCATATACGGTCATAATTCCTAGCCAAGTATTGTTCATGACCCGTCACTCACCTTTTCCTCCGTTTTTTTTGATTACGTTTCCGTCGCAACGCAATCAGGCTTGCTTTATTCGCATTGGAAGTAGATTTTGTCATGTTTTTTAAAAATAGGCTATAATCGAGCAACTTCTTTACGGAAGGTCTCGTTTTTGTTTGTTCTGAAAGTACTTGATCATCATTTTTGGACGGTTTCGCATTGATTTCTAACAACCAAATTCGTCCGCTCGTATCGACAGCGAGATCGATCCCTAACTCACCGAAATGTCCTTCTAATTCAGCTTCCAGCCCTTCGGCAAGCAACCTGGAAGTTTGGGAAAGTTGATTTCGTGTCGGCCTCGTTCCGCTCCACGGTCCCGCTGCCGCTAAAGCTTCCCCTACAGACATGATCGTTCCGCCGCGCGCAAGGTTAGAGACGATGCTTTGACTTTGCCCAATCCGACCGACAATCGAGGTCACGATCCACTTACCCGTACGATCTTTTTGAGCGAGCGATCTAAAATCAAGCGGGTTTCCATTAATGCGAATCAGTCGCAATCCTTGTTGAACCAAATAAGGGAACTTAGAAATACGCGGACCGATCGACGCGTGTAGTTTGGCAAGGCTAGAATACGTTTTTTGAACAGTGCCGGCCATTGTGGAATACTGGCACGTAAAACCCTTTCCAGTTCTTGAAATGCGGTAAATCCCTTTGCCCAGACTGCCGTTTGCCGGTTTTAGATACACTTGAGGATAGCGCGAAACGGCTTCTTTTATCGTGCTAAATCCTTTAAATAACGTGGTGCCCGGCAAATAAGCGGATACTTGCGGATTTTTGGAAAGCGCCTCATGCACTTGCCACTTATTAAGGAAGTGTTCATTGAAGTAATGGATCCCTTTTTTCTTGAAAGATTCAATAATTGCTTGATTTTCGGGTTTGTTTTCTGATTTCCTTGAGGCAAGTCGATTATAGATACTGTCTGGTGAGGGTAAGCGTCGTTGTACCCACTTTCCATTCATCCACGTCCATCCGTTAACGGTTTGATTTTGTTGGTCAACATCGTTTAATGTAAAGATATAAGCTAGAATTCCTTTTGACTTCGCCTCCTGAACAAGTTCCTTGCAAAATAAAGAGGCGGACCCGAAGATCCCTTCGGGGGTACGAATTAAACTTGTGATCAGAACACCGAAAACCGGACCAAGGTAAATTCTCCTACTTTTTGGTTCATACTGAATATTTAGCTGAATTCCATTCGGAATACATAACTGTTCTGCCAGATCCTTACGTATCCGAATTAAAAAAGATTGACTTGTGAATGTTTGAACTCTGCTTGAGCTCTTTCTTTGTCCCAGGTGAATTGTAAGGGGGGAACGCGGGAGTTGCAGCAAATGTTGAAGCTTTGAACTAATCAGTAGGTTCGTCCCAGAAGGGAAGTCCGAATGTTCATCCACTTGTATTCCGGCGCAAACTTTTGACATGCTTATTCCCCTTCCCATTAGGCTTTCTTATACACTACTGTATAGTATGAGGGCGTTTGGAGCTTGGTGATAAGAGTGGGCTTAGGCAGCTATAGCGAGTAAACTACTGTTACAGAGGTGATTGAATGGCGTGGCCTATTTTGTTTTTAATACAGATTACGATCGGGGCGTTGATCGGGGGACTGACTAATGAATTGGCGATTCGGATGCTTTTTCGTCCGTATAAAGCGTACTATATTGGCAAGTGGAGAGTGCCTTTTACACCAGGGTTAATTCCAAAACGGCATGAAGAGCTCGCTTTTCAGATGGGGAAATTGGTAGAGAACTTTTTAATTACGCCGGATGGCGTTCGAAGTATGTTAGAAAAGGGAGAAGTAAAGCAGGAAGTTATTGAGTGGCTGTTGCGTAAAATGGATGAACTAGAGGATTCAGAAGATACGGTGGAAGTGGTGTTAGCTAAATGGGGCATTTCCTTAGATAGCCAATTAGAAGAGGCGACAAAGCAACAACTTAAAGCGTTGATCATGAAGCAACTTGCTGATCATGCGGATCGCCCGCTTGAAGAGGTTTTACCGTATGGGATCAAACAGCAACTCGAATTGAAGCTAGGAGAAATCTCTCCCATTCTATTAAAGAAGTTTGGCGGGTTCCTTGCATCTGATGAAGGAACGGTCTTTATTCGGCAGATGTTAGGTCAGCTGGCTGGCGGGCTCGGTATGCTTGGGGGACTCGCTTCGATGCTTTTGTCGGATGAAAAGGTTGTTAACAAGGTAAGGCATTCGCTCGTTGACGCATTTGAGAATAAAGAGCTTCAGGCCAAGTTGTCTGGTTTGATTCAACAGGAAATTCAAAAGGCATATAAACGGAATGTGGACGAGGTCGTTGAGTGGATTGGAAAAGAGAGGGTAGCCGATGGCATTCAGTTTGCGGTTGACAAAGTCGTTGCGTTTGATCAGCTTCGGAATCTGAAAGTCAATCAATTGTTGAGCGCTATGCTGCCGTTGCTGCGCGCAAAAGTCCCTAGCGTTATAAACCGCTTATTTGATTGGGCTGAGTCCCATTTGGAACAAGGGTTGAAAAAAATCAACCTCACAGCGATCGCGGCCCGTCAGGTTGAAAACTTTCCTGTCCATATGTTGGAGCGGATGATCGTTAGCATCACAGGGAAGGAACTTAAAATGATTACGGTGCTGGGAGCGTTGTTAGGAGGGGTGATCGGGGCGATTCAAGCATTGCTTGTGCTGTGGCTTAGTTAGGTCTATATACAAGCAGGGACTGGTGTGGCAAAATATGGGTAGATATTTTGAAGAAATGAAAGCGGAGGGGAAAGTATGAAAATTATTTTTCATGGACATTCAACAGTTCAAATTACGACGCAGGATCATTCAATCATTATCGATCCATTTTTGGAAAACAACCCAGCTGCCAAGGCAAAAGCGGCAGACATAAAAGTAGATTATATTTTGCTGACTCATGGACATGCAGACCATATCGAGGATGCCGCATCGATTGCGAAGAACAATGATGCAACCATTATCGCCACGTATGAACTTGCTAATTATTTTGGGTGGCAGGGTTGTAAGACACAACCACTAAATATAGGGGGGACATTTCCGCTCCCGTTTGGCAGTGTAAAACTGACTCAAGCTTTTCACAGCTCAGGTTTAATCGAGAATGACAAGCAGGAAATCATCTACATGGGGATGCCAACAGGTTTGTTGCTAACAATCGAAGGCAAAACATTGTACCATGCTGGAGATACCGCTTTATTTGGAGACATGAAAATGATTGGCGAACTTCACGACATTGACCTTGCTTTTTTACCAATCGGAGATTTATTCACGATGGGACCCGAAGATGCCGTTCATGCGGCGCAGTGGTTACAGGCTAAGCAAGTTTTACCGATTCATTACAATACATTTGATTTTATTAAACAAGATGGCGCCGCTTATATCGAAAAGTTGAAAGAGTATGGGATTGGCGGACAAGTGATTCAACCAGGGGAAAGCATCACGTTCATTTAATAGCGTCATGAGCATTCATTGATGATAGAGGCTGTACTAAAAGGAGGAGGGACCTTCTTTGGCGCAGCCTCTTTCTTGATTGCTGAAGCGCGCTGACGATAACTCTTCATTTTCGATCACCTCACATAGGTGAATGTTTTAGTCGTTAAAATGATGCGGCGCTGGCTTGAAATGAATCAGATTGGAGAAGATGGTCGTATAGAGCAGGAAGGTGAGGAGAAGATGAGATTGAGAAAGTTTTATATATTCTTTACCGCGGCGTTGATCGTTTATATTGCCGTGATCACTGTTTATCTAATCAACGCCCCCAGTTCTCTCCCGTTGGAATGGCAAGGATCCGCAGCCGATCCCGCGACCTTTATGACGGAGGAACAATTACAGCAATCGGTCTCTTTTTCAAGAGAAAAGAATATCATTACGTTTATTTCAGGTCCGATCAAATGGGCGATCTATTTGCTTATTCTTGGAATTGGGTTATCCGCAGCCTATGCAAGAGGGATAAAGAGGATTTTCAAATGGAACATAGTCAACATTTTTTTGTTTTTGTTGTTGCTCACATTAACGACGACGATCTTGCAGTTCCCGCTGGATTATTATTTGTTCCAGTTGAGGCATGAATATGGCATCTCCACCCAACCGTTTTCAAATTGGATTTTCGATCGAATGAAATCGTTTGGAATTTCGTTAGTGATGATGACCCCGATAGTTTGGCTGTTTTATTTCATTTTACGAAAGTCACCGAAACGTTGGTGGCTCTGGCTATGGGGATGTTCGATCCCGCTCATCTTGTTTTCTATGTATGCCAAGCCCGTCATCTTGGACCCGATCTTCAATGAATTTTCGCCGTTGCAAGATCAACAGCTAAAGCATGACATTTTGCAATTAGCAGAACAGGCGCAAGTTCCGACTCATCAAGTGTATGAAGTGGACATGTCGAAGAAAACAAATGCGCTGAACGCGTACGTAACGGGTGTGGGCTCAAATACAAGAATTGTGCTTTGGGATACGACACTGCAAAAGTTGAAAAAGGATGAAGTATTGTTCATCATGGCGCACGAAATCGGTCATTACGCATTACATCACATGACTTGGTTGTTTTTCGGAACCATTTTTGCGCAGCTGGTCGCCCTTTATTTACTGTCGCTAACATTCCGCTGGACGGTGGATCGCTTTGGTCCCTTTTGGGGGATTCAACATCCGCAAGAGCTCGCCTCTTTGCCGATTATATTGTTATTGTTTTCCGTGTTTTCGTTCGTGTCGATGCCGATTCAAAACGGTGTGTCTAGACATTATGAGCAAGCGGCTGACGTCTATGCGATGGACATGTTAGAGGATCACGATGCCGCTGTTCGTACGTTTCAAAGACTAGCAGTAGAAGGACTATCTGAGGTCAATCCGCCGCGTTTAGTTAAATATGTTCTGTATACGCACCCGACGTTGTATGAGCGGATCCTGTTCGCCCAGCAGTTCCAACGATCAAAATAAGATCAGGAAGGCGTACTATTTTATAAAGGAGAAGCAGGCAATGAGATTACGTAAAAAGCCGTGGATTAAAGATGAGATCATCACGTACGATCGATGGGTGGTCAATGAACCGAACGAATACAGAGGTAGGTGGGATGAATGGTTTCAAAATAAGGCGCCAATTCATTTGGAACTAGGTACTGGAAAAGGGAACTTCGTCGTTACACTTGCCGAGAAGCACGCTGATTGTAATTTTATCGGCGTCGAGATAAAGGAGGAAGTGTTGATCGCCGCGGTGAGAAAATCCGTGGAAAAAGGGCTGAAAAATATCGCGTTCCTGTGGTTTAATATTAATGACATAGAGGACGTTTTCGCTAAAGATGAGGTGTCCAGAATTTATCTGAACTTTAGTGATCCGTGGCCAAAAAATCGCCATGCAAAGCGAAGGTTAACGCATCGCGGTTTCTTGGAGAAATATAAAAAGATCCTAAATAAAGGCGGCCAAATTCATCTTAAAACAGACAATGAGCCGTTATTTGAGTTCTCGCTTAATGAATTTAGCGAGCAAGGATTTCAATTGCGTAACATTACCTTTGATCTCCACAACAGTCGTTTTGAAGAAGCAAAGAAGGTTATGACTGAATATGAACAGAGGTTTGTTAAGCAAGGATTGAAAATTTATCGATTTGAGGCGGTTGTTTAATTAAAAAAAACGAAAAGGTATCTTTCATAGCTTGCCTTCATATATCTCTATAGCATGGCTAAAATTGATGAAAGGCGGAAAAAGGATGAAAAAAGTTCGGGCGCTAAGTTGCTTCATTCTTGCCCTCGGTCTGTTATTTTATGCGGCGCCTCGATTGCCGATCGAAGGGTTCTCTGAAATGGCGACAGGGTTTAGCTTAATTTGGACATCCTTTGCGTTGCTTGTAATTGGAGGCAATTTACAATATGTCCTTAGGGATGGGCGAAGGACGCGAAGAAGATCTAAATCCGTTTCCTTTAAACAGGAACAGCCAAACGCTCGTGTTGCTTCAAAAAAAAGAAGAGTGTCGATTGATTTGTAAACAAGGGGGTTCAGTGAACTCTCTTGTTTTTTTAATTGTTGCTTAATAAGATCAGTTGTGACTATAATCTAATGTAACAGACTGGTACAGATGGGGAGAAATTTAATAGAACAACAAATAAAAAGTATAGGTGATACACGTGGCTACGAAGCATGAACAAATCATTCGGCATATCGAAACGTTGGAGGTAGGGTCCAAGATTTCCGTAAGACAAGTGGCTAAAGATTTAGAAGTGAGCGAAGGGACAGCCTATCGAGCGATTAAAGAAGCGGAAACGCAAGGGATGGTTAGCACCATTGAGCGGGTCGGAACTGTCCGTATCGAAAAGAAGCAAAAAAAGAATATTGAGCGGCTTACTTTTGCTGAAGTGGTTAACATTGTTGATGGCCATGTAATCGGGGGAAGAGAAGGACTTCATAAAACGCTAAACAAATTTGTCATCGGCGCGATGAAGCTGGAAGCGATGATGAGATATGTGGAGCCGGGCAGTCTATTAATTATCGGAAACCGGTACCAGGCTCACAAATTGTCTTTACAAAATGGGGCGGCCGTGCTGATTACAGGCGGGTTCGATACGAGCGAAGATGTGAAGAAATTATCCGATGAGTTGCAACTTCCGATTATTTCCACAAGTTATGATTCATTTACCGTAGCCTCTTTAATCAATCGGGCGATCTATGATCGATTGATTAAAAAGGAGATCGTAATGGTCGAGGATATTCTAACTCCCGCGAATGCAACATTCTATTTGAATATGAGTCATAAGGTGAAGGATTGGCATGAACTCGTCAAAGACGTTGGTCATGGTCGGTTTCCTGTCGTTGATGATCAGTTGCGCATTCATGGGGTTGTAACGCCTAAAGATGTAATGGGCATAGACGAAGCTGTCATGATTGAAAAGGTCATGACAAAACATCCGATTACGACGATGCCGCGCGTGTCGGTTGCTTCTGCGGCTCACATGATGGTCTGGGAAGGGATTGAATTATTGCCAGTCGTTGATAACCATAAAAAGCTGCTCGGGATCATCAGTAGACAAGATGTGTTAAAAGCGATGCAGTATATTCAGAAGCAACCGCAAAATGGCGATACGTTTGCCGATCAAATTATATCGCGATTTGGGGAGGAAAAACTAGACGGGGGACAGATTCTGTTTCGAGGGGAAGTGACTCCGCAAATGACCAATCACTTAGGAACGATTTCAAGTGGCGTGTTGACGACGATCATTTGTGAAGCGGGCAGTCGGGCTTTAAAGCAGCAGCGCAGAGGGGATATGGTTCCTGAAAATATAACTGTTTATTTTTTAAAGCCACTCCAAATCGAGAGCGAAATTGAAGTGAGACCGAAAGTGATGGAGATTAGTCGTAAATTTGGTAAAGTAGAGGTGGAGATTTTCCACCAAGGCATTCTTGTCTCAAAGGCGATGATGACGACCCAGGTCGTGGAAAGATAGACAGGCTACAGGCAGACCATCTCGCGTTGCGATTTGGTCTGTTTGTTATGGTTTTTCCTGTTTGTAAAAACGTTCTCCCGTTTTGGGGTTGTAGTAAACGGTTGTTTTGATGCCTGTTACGGGATCGATATTCACTTCTTGTGTGGCTATAAAACCATTTGGAACTTCATTGCCGTGGTTCCTATTAAATCGTTTGTCATATATGAAATAGCCAAGTAAAATACAGGCGACAGCAAATAAAATTTGTAAGACGGAGAAACCGAGAACGAAGTCAATCATTCCGTTCTCTCCGTGATGACGGCTGTCCCGTAGGCGACGATCTCGCTCATGTTGTTGCCAATAGAGCCAGAATCGTAACGCATCATAACAACTGCATTTGCGCCCATCTGATGGGCGTTTTTAATCATGCGATCTAGAGCGGCTTTTCTTGAATCTTCTAACATAGCCGTGTATTGCTTAATTTCACCTCCAACCAATCCTTTTAAACCCGCCATAATATCTCCGCCTAAACCTCTGCTTCGGACAATAATGCCATATACAGAACCTTTTACTTCTGTAATTTGATGGCCAGGAATGTTTTCCGTTGTCACAACCAACACATCAATAACCTCCATTATTTGTTATTTGAGTAGTTTTTAAAATACCGATAGTTTTTAATGCCCATTACGAGATTAACGAAACCAAGGGCAAGCAAGATGATGGCCATGATCATTCTGATCGTTGTCAGTTCAAGCATAAACCGATCAAAGGCAAACAAGATTAAGGTTACGCCCATAAATATATTCATAATCGCTTGCCCGATCTTCCTTGCTAACGGTTGTTTTACCATCCGATATTGGATGCCAAAGAAAACGGTTAAAAATAATGACGTAAGAGTGAGTCCGGTTAGAATCATTGTCTACAAACCTACCTTATATTATCAATTATCCTTAAAGTAGTTCAATTATACAGTTTTGCGCGCATAAAAAAAACCCCGCGACCTAAATCATGGCAGCTACGGAGTTTGTGGCAAAGGCTTGGCGTAGATGTGTAAATGGACGGTTGTGTATATTGTCATCGCTCGTAATTCTGTTTGGACAAGAGCATCCTTTACCTCATAAGTTCTTCCTTTAAACTGCTGACGCACGGAAAGGTGCAAATCGTTGATCGTTTCTAGCTTCTTTCCTATTAAGTATTTGGTGTCTTCTTTAACTAAGCGAATCAACTCTGTCTCTGTAAATTGATCGGGTTTTGGATCCATAATGTGGACTTCGAGATGCTCAACGACTAAGTTTTGTGATTTGCGCGCTTTAGCTCTTTCTTCTTCAAATCTTTTGACATCATCAAGAAGCGATATATTCTCATTTTTTAAACTGTCTATTTGTAAATGAAGTCTGTCCAACTCTTTCCCAACGAAAAGAAGTTGAATCAACACTCCTAAGACAACACCTAGAAAAAACACCATTAAGTATCGAAACCAGCGTCGGTAAGTGTTCGGGTTGGGAATCCTCATCTTTCCATCATACCGATTATGAACATCAATTTGAAACCGGTGTGAGCGCCGGCAAAAGCGCTGACGATTAAAATGATTTGACGCAAGATTGTGTGGAGTTGCCCGTCGTTAAATACGCGATCAATTTGCATAAAGGAATCAAAAGTGCCTCCCAACGCTCCGACTAGTCCCCATATTTTTAGTTGTTCGGCATAGTCTGTCATCGTAACCATTGGGGGCTTTCTAACGAGAAACGATCCTAAAGCGGCAAGTAAAGAACCGCCAATGACAATTCCAAAGGCTACGAAAAAATTTAGAATAATTCTCTCTAATAAATGCATGGTTAGACCACATCCCCGTTTAATATCCGTCACAACATTATATGGGCTTGTTCAGCTGATTATGATGTCGGTAGGTGAATGATCGAGAAACGAGGTGTATAATATTTTTAGAGGAGAGAAAGGAAGAGGGATCACACATGGAGCAGTTTGTTCATTTACAAATGCACAGTGAATATAGCTTATTGGAAGGAGCCTGCAGAATTCATGAAGTTGTTTCGCAGGCAAGCCAATTTGGAATGGAAGCCTTAGCCATTACGGATCATGCTACCATGTACGGGGTTATTCCTTTTTATAAAACGTGTAAAAAGGCGGGGATCAAGCCAATCCTTGGCGTTACCGTGGATGTTGTTGACGGAGATCTCGCCGATCGAATTAAAGGAAACGAACAAGCGCGTTTTCCGCTCGTGTTACTCGCTGAAACGAAAGAGGGTTATCGTAATTTGATGGCCCTTGTGAGTGATTCTCAGCAACAAACGGTTTGGGGAAAGCCGAAAGTGAATATAGGATTATTAAAGAGGTATGCAACAGGCGTAATTGTGATCAGCGCAGGGCAGGAAGCAGAAGTTCAGCAGCATGTCATGCAACGGAACTTTGTTCAGGCAGGACAGCTTGTCGCGCAATATCAACAAATTTTCGGAAAAGACAATTACTACCTCGGGTTACAAGATCAAGGTTTAGAAGAGCAGCGCATTTTGAATCAAAGGTTGCTTCCGTTTTCTGAAGAATATGCTGTCCCCTTAATTGTTACCAATAATGTGCGCTATGTGTCGAAACAAGATGCGTCCATTCACGATGTGTTGCTTTGTATTGAATCAGGGAAGGCGGTTACGGACCAAGATCGAAGTCGGTTTCCTAACGATCAATTTTACTTAAAAAGCGGCGAAGAAATGGCGCGGTTATTTCCCTATGCTGTTAAAGCGATGCAAAATACGATGCGGATTGCTGAACGCTGTCAAGTCGAGTTAACGTTCGGTAACTATATTTTACCCGAGTTTCCTTTGCCGTCTCACGAACAATCGGCGTCTGCTTATTTACGGAACTTGGCGATAAGCGGTTTAAATGAAAGATATGAAGCGCCATCTGATGAAGCAAAACAGCGGCTAGAGTATGAGCTAACAGTCATCGAGCAGATGGGTTTTTGTGATTATTTCTTAATTGTTTGGGATTTTATGCGATTTGCGCATCAACAAAAAATTGTAACGGGTCCTGGGCGCGGTTCCGCGGCGGGAAGCTTGGTTGCTTATGTGTTATTTATTACGGATATTGATCCGTTAAAATATAAATTGTTGTTTGAGAGGTTCTTAAATCCAGAGCGAATTAGCATGCCAGATATTGATATCGACTTTGAGGTTGAAAGACGTTCGGAAGTGATCCAATATGTCACGGACAAGTATGGTAAGGAGCGAGTCGCTCAAATTATTACATTCGGGACGATGGCCGCGAGGGCTGCGATTCGAGATGTTGGCAGGGCGTTAAACTATCCGGGTCATTTGATCGATCAAATTGCGAAAAGGATTCCAAATAGAGCAAGCCTACAGGAGGCGATTCGTTCCATTACAGAACTAAAACAACTGTACGAACAAGATGAACAAGCTCAATATTTGATCGACACGGCTCGGAGAGTGGAGGGGTTGCCGCGTCACGCAAGCACTCATGCGGCAGGCATTGTCATCTCAAAGGAACCGTTAACACATTATGTTCCGCTGCAAAAAGGAAATGAAGGGGTTTCATTAACCCAATTTTCGATGGAGCACCTGGAGGAAATCGGTTTGTTAAAAATGGATTTCCTAGGGCTAAGAAATCTGACGATCCTGGACCAAACGTTGCGTTTTATCCATGAACATCAACAGCTAGAGATTGATTTGAAGCGGATTCCTGATGATGACCGCAACACGTTTGAGATGCTATCCAAAGGGGATACGACAGGGGTTTTTCAACTTGAATCTGCTGGGATGCGAAACGCGTTGAAAGAAGTAAAGCCAACTTCGATGGAAGATATCATCGCGATCTTAGCTCTTTATCGTCCAGGTCCGATGGAAATCATTCCTGACTATGCCGCGGCGAAAAATGGAAAGAAACGCGTTGCTTACTTACATCCAGATCTTGAACCGATTTTAGCTGACACGTATGGCTTTATTATTTACCAAGAACAGATTATGCAAATCGCTTCGAAAATGGCTGGATATACGCTTGGAGAGGCGGATATTTTGCGTAGAGCGATTTCGAAGAAAAAAAGAGAAACGCTAGAAGAACAGCGACAAGCTTTCGTTAACGGATGTGTGGTTCAAGGGTATGATCATCGTTTGGCTGACGAACTTTATAATTTAATCGTTCGCTTTGCGGATTATGGTTTTAACCGCAGTCATAGCGCCGCATACAGTCAAATTGCCTATCAAATGGCTTATTTAAAGGCGAACTATCCCGGAGAGTTTATGACGGCGCTCCTTTCGATGTCGATTGGTAACGCGCCAAAAATTGCGGAATACATTGAGGAAGCGAGAAAGATGGGGATCGAGACACAGCCCCCTGCGCTGAATCAAAGTGAAGTAGTCTTCGCGATTAAGCAGAACGCAATTTTGTTTGCTCTTTCAGCGATCAAAAATGTAGGGTTTCAGGCGATTCGAATGATCGTTGAAGAACGACATGAAGGCGGCCCCTTCAAAGATTTAATCGATTTTTGCAGTCGGGTTGATTTGCGGATGTGTAATCGAAGAGTGATCGAGGCCTTGATTCAAAGCGGAGCGATGGATGAACTGCCGGGACATCGAGCGGAAAAGTTGTCTGTCTTAGATGAAGCGATTGAGAAGGGCGCGGCGATGAAAGAAGATTTAACGGCGGGACAAACGAGTTTGTTTGATGGAGAGAACAAAGGGGCAGATTCGGGGCAAACATTAAAGTTTCCACAAGTTCCGCCCTTTACGCCGAAAGAATGTTTGAATATGGAGCGGGAACTGTTAGGTGTTTATGTCACGGGGCATCCATTAGATGAATTCTCCTCTCTATTACAGCGAAAAGAATTTTTGTCTGAGGCTGAATTAGCAAATTGCCAAGATCAATCACCCGTGATGATGGCGGGGATGGTCGATGAAGTGAAGGTGATTACAACACGCAAAGGGGAAACGATGGCTTTTGTTTCATTGGAAGGTAGGTTTGCCCAGATCGAGTTAGTCGTGTTTCCATCCGTCTATGCGCGCTTTTCCTCTTTTCTAAAGCGGGAGAATTTAGTGATTGCGCAAGGGAGAGTCGATAAGAAGGAAGAAAAGGCAAAGGTCATTGCAGCCAAGATATGGGATCTCGTTTCGGTTTCCAAAGAAAGGCGGAAAAAATCAACGAATGGTTTATTTATTAAAGTAACCGAAACAATCGAACATTCTGGAAAGCTCGTAGGTCTGCAACAACAGTTGTTGAAACACCAAGGTACAACCCCTGTTTACCTTTACTATGAAACGAAGAAGGTCACAAGAAAGCTACAAGATCGTTACCATGTTCAATTAAACGGCAAATTGCTAGTCGAACTTGAAACGATTGTCGGAAAAGGGTCAATAATTGTCAGAGAGTAAATAGAATAATGACGAGAATGCTCATAAAATAACGACTAATTTTGGGTTTACTTGGATATAACATCTGTTATAATGATCTAAAGATAATAGTGGTCTGACCACTCTGCTGAAGGAGATGGATTTACTTGTCCACATTACGCGATGCGGCATTGAGATTGCATAAGAAGAACCAAGGAAAGCTTGCGGTTCAGGCAAAGATCGAAGTCCGAAATGCGCAAGATTTAAGTCTCGCTTATTCACCAGGTGTTGCGGAACCTTGCAAAGAAATCGTAGCCAATGAGAGCAGTGTGTACGATTACACGATGAAAGGAAATTTGGTGGCGGTTGTAACGAATGGAACAGCTGTGCTTGGACTCGGCAATATTGGTCCGCAAGCAGCATTGCCGGTCATGGAGGGTAAAGCGGTCCTGTTCAAAAAGTTTGCGGGAATCGATGCTTTTCCAATCTGTTTGGATTGTACTGATACGGAAGAGTTGGCGCGAACGATTAAAGCGCTCGTTCCTACGTTTGGCGGGATTAATCTAGAGGATATAGCGGCCCCAGCTTGCTTTGAAATTGAGGAACGGTTGAAGCGGGAATGTGATATTCCCATTTTTCATGACGATCAGCATGGAACAGCCATTGTAACTGCGGCTGGCCTCATCAACGCGCTTAGAATTGTGGACAAGAAGTTGGAAGACATAAAGGTGGTTGTGAACGGCGCTGGAGCAGCGGGTATTGCAATCATTAAACTATTATTGAGTCTTGGGATTAAAGATATCATTTTGTGTGATACGAGAGGGATGATTTATTCCGATCGTCCCGATGGGATGAATAAGATGAAGGAAAAGATTGCCGCAATCACGAATCTGAAACGCGAGCAAGGGACAATCAGGGACGCGCTCGTTGGGGCGGATGTGTTTATTGGCGTGTCTGCGCCGGGAGTCATTGATGCTCCGATGATTCAATCTATGAAACGCGATCCGATTATCTTTGCGATGGCTAATCCAGATCCTGAAATGTTGCCAGAGGAAGCTAAGCGAGCGGGCGCGCGGATCGTGGGAACTGGACGTTCCGACTATCCGAATCAGGTGAACAATGTGTTGGCCTTTCCTGGTATCTTTCGAGGGGCGCTGGATGTAAGGGCTTCAGAAATCAATGAGCAAATGAAGATTGCCGCAGTTTACGCAATCGCTAATTTAGTCGTTGAAGCGGAGCGAGCTGAGGAGTACGTGATTCCTAAAGCTTTTGATCCAAGGGTTGCTCCAAGCGTGGCAGCGGCAGTGGCTCGAGCGGCGATCGAAACGGGTGTCGCCCGAGTGGATGTTTGTCCGGATGAAATAAAGGAACGAACGAAGAGATTATCTGTTCTTTCATAAAAGAAGAAGGGGTTTCTAACTACCTTCTTTTTGTTTTTAGAATGAAAAGGTGAGGTGGCTGATGTTCAACTCCTCTATAAATGAAAAGGTCTATCACGGAATTCTCTTAGAATTAAATCGCATCATTGAAGCGGATAAACTTCGGGCCGGGGACAAGTTGCCGTCAGAACGAGAACTATCTGAACGTTTACAGGTAGGGCGTTCGTCAGTAAGAGAAGCGTTGCGGGCTCTTGAGTTACTAGGTTTAATCACAACCCGAAGAGGAGAAGGCACCTTTATTGAGCATTACCGACACAATAAACTGTTTGACATATTAAGTTACTATCTACTTAGGGATCGGAAGCCTAAGAAAGATTTACTAGAGATGAGGGTGCTGTTAGAGCTGGACGCGGTTCGATTAGCGTGCAAACGAATTACTCCTAAGTACATTCAAATTATGGAGCAAACGATCGCTGCGGCTGACCAAAAAATTGAATTAGGCATTGAACCGTTGGAAGAGGACGATGAGTTTCATCGAGCGATCGTAAGGGCGAGTAAAAACTCCGTCTTACATCGGATCTGGCTTCCAGTTGTTGATTATAGTAAAGTTTTGAAAAAGGAAAACGTAACTGACTCGAGCGCAAGCGTCGAAGAACATCGAGCCATTTTAGCCGCAATATGTAACAGGAATGAGGAGCAAGCGATATTACTGCTCCAGCAACATCTGCTAAAAGCTCGCGGCTTGTCTGAACAGTTATGATACCGTGATACAATCGGTTGATTACCTTGTGAACTAGGAGGCCAAAAATGTGGACAGTGATTTTTATCGCGCATAGTAAAAGAATGGCTGAAGCGATTCAAACTAAGCTTACTGCTGAGGGCTTCTTAATTAACATTAGACAGGCCAAAGGCTCTAAACAACAATTTGAAATTTTAGTTCCAGAATCGGAATTGGATGAGATTCAGGAAATTTTAAATACAATGATTCAATAGCCAAAAGGCGCAATGAAATCAAATCGAACGAATGAGAGTTCGTTTCCATAAGAGGTGTATGTTTTGTTTAAAGATATTTTTTATAAGCGGCGTAAATACGCAACGATTAACAGTCCAACGAACCCGTCATCCGCTCCAACGGAAAAGAAGGAAATACCAGAGGGTTTAATGGTGAAATGTAATCGATGCGCTGAAATTTGTTACACAAAAGAAGTGGATAAGAATCTCAAAATTTGTCCGTCATGCGAGTTTCATTTTCCGATGAGTGCCTTTGAACGAATTGAAGCTACACTGGATGATGGCGAGTTCCTTGAATATGACAGTGACTTGATCTCAACAGATCCGTTGGATTTCCCGGACTACATCGACAAAGTAGAAAAGGATCGAGAAAAAACAGATTTGAATGAGGCTGTTGTCACAGGGGAAGGCGCGATCCACGGTCACCCCGTTGTCATTGGTGTAATGGATTCACGATTTCGAATGGGGAGCATGGGCTCCGTCGTCGGCGAGAAAATCTTTAGAGCGATAGAGCAAGCATTGGAAAAGCAATATCCGCTTGTGTTGTTCTGCGCGTCTGGGGGAGCAAGGATGCAGGAAGGTGTGCTTAGTTTAATGCAAATGGCGAAGACAAGCGCCGCTTTGGCTCGACTTAGTGAAAACAAAGGATTATTTATATCGGTGATGACAAATCCAACGACGGGCGGAGTTTCGGCTAGTTTCGCTACACTAGGCGATTATAATTTGGCGGAGCCTGGAGCGTTGATCGGTTTTGCCGGTCGACGAATTATTGAACAAACGATTCGACAGGAGTTGCCTAAAAATTTTCAAACGTCAGAGTTTTTGCTTGAACATGGGCAATTAGATAAAGTGGTGCACCGCAGAGAGATGCGCGATGTGCTAGGGACCATTTTGGATATCCATCAAGTGAGGGGTGAGTAAATATGGGCGGTGATCTTCAATTTGAAAAACCCCTCATTGAATTACAGACAAAAATAGCGGAACTGCGTAAGTTTACAGAAGAAAAAGGAATTGATTTCACGGAAGAGATCATAAAACTAGAGGAAAAGGCCAAAGATTTGCAGACGGAAATATACGGCAATTTAACGCCGTGGCAACGTGTCCAAATTGCTCGACATGCCGAGCGGCCGACGACACTGGACTATATCGAGTTGGTGTTTACTGATTTTCTAGAGCTTCACGGTGATCGCGTGTTTGGAGACGATGCGGCGATTGTCGGCGGAATCGCTAAATTTAACGGCCAACCCGTCACGGTGATTGGCCATCAAAAGGGAAAAGATACAAAAGATAATATTGCTCGCAATTTTGGGATGCCTCACCCTGAAGGCTATCGAAAAGCGTTGCGCTTAATGCAACAGGCGAATAAATTCGGTCGGCCGATCATTTGTCTAATCAATACGCCAGGAGCCTATCCGGGGATCGCGGCAGAAGAACGCGGACAGAGTGAAGCGATTGCTCGGAACCTCAGAGAGATGGCAACGTTTGAAGTGCCGATTATTAGTATCGTGACTGGCGAGGGAGGCAGCGGCGGGGCGCTTGCGCTTGGAGCCGGGAATCGGATGCTCATGTTAGAGAATTCCTTTTACTCGGTGATCTCCCCTGAAGGCGCTGCGGCTTTATTATGGAAAGACGCGGGTTTAGCCCAGCGGGCGGCGGAAAGATTGAAAATTACGGCTCATGATCTGAAAGAACTTCGCATTATTGACGATATTATTGCGGAACCTTTTGGCGGAGCGCACAAAGATTTAGAGAAACAAGCTTTGCTCATGCGCCAAGCGCTCGTTGAACATTTGCAAGAACTGAGCGGCTTCAGCGTAGAGCAATTGAAACAAGATCGATACGATAAGTTTGCGGCGATTGGTCAGTTTACGAGCTTCGTCACTGAAGAAATGGAAACGGAGCAGGCCGAAATAGAGGAGATCGCGACAGAAGAAGTCGAGACATAGGAAAGGAGCCCATCTCGTATTATGTTTGTGTCGGAATCAGAACTAAAAGTGAGATATGCGGAAACAGACGCGATGGAAATTGTTCATCATTCATCCTACATTATTTGGTTTGAGGTGGGGAGAACAGATTTCATTGATGAATTAGGTATTTCCTATGCGAGTGTGGAAGAACAGGGTTTTATTTTACCTGTTTTGGATGTGCATGCAACGTATAAAAAACCGCTTAGATACGGGGAAACAGCGATTGTGAAAACAAGTTTAGATCATTACGATGGATTGCGTATTCGATTTTCTTATCAAGTTTTAAATAAAAGCAACGAGCTTTGCGTCGAAGGATTTAGTTCTCATGTGATTGTTCCTAAAGATACATTTAAGCCGATTCGTTTGAAAAACCACTTGCTTGAACTGCATGAGTTATTTGAAAAAGTGAAAAAGAAAGAGGGAACCGTGTAGGTTCCCTCTTCTTTATTGCGCAAGCCCTTTAAAATTAAGGCATTTTGTATTGGGGTTCTTGTTGTTCTACATAAGTCACTCGCTCTTGCAAAGAGTTTACAACATTCGTCATTGTTTCAGCCAATTGACTAAACATTTGTTTCGCCTGTTGGTCATCTGTTTCCAATGAAAATGTTTTGAAACTTGCTTTTAAACCCTCAGCGCTGGCAAGTGTTTGATGGAGTTGCGTTCCGACTGTCATCAGCAATCCCTCCGAATTTTGATGTAGTTCAAAAGAACCCGTTACCTATGGTGCTCGAAACAAAGCATGATTATTCAATTTAATCGTTTGCTTTTTTTCCCACCACATAGGTCCATAAGTCTTGGAAAATATGAGCATTAATTAACGCGTTTAGAATGACAACGGAGATCGGTCCAATGATCAGGCCAAGCACACCGAACAATCTTAGACCGACAAAGATGGCCATCAGTGTGATTAAAGGATCAAGGCCGATATTATCCGCAACAATCTTAGGTTCCATGATTTGACGTTGGATGACAATGACCGCATATAAAATGGACAAACCGATCACTAAGTTGTAGTTGCCTTGAATGAACAGGTATACGATCCATGGAACGAACACGAAGCCGGTTCCGAGCAATGGCAGTAGATCCACAATTCCTGTAATGACGCCGACGGTAAAAGCATACTCGACACGCAAGATAAGCAGTCCAACGACGACGATGAAACCTGTAATACTAACCAATGTCACTTGCGCTTTGATAAATCCGAACAGCGCCTTTTTTAAATCTTGGGCAACCCCTGTAATGCGACCTTCGATAAAAGGAGGCATCATTCTAAATGCGCGGTCCTTTATTTTATAAAAATCCTTACTAATAAAGAATGACGCTAAGGTTGAAATGACAATCGCCGTTGCCGCGTTAGGAAGTGAAGTCAGGAACGCTTGTAATCCATTAAGGAGCGCTTGAATGAGAAATGTGCCTGTTTTCGCAATTCTAGACAATCCTTCACTTACATAATTTTCAATCGATGTTTTATAACCCTCATTCAATGAGGAGTAGTAGTAATGGATGTTATCATAAAAATTCGTGATAATTTCTGTTGATATGTATCGATTGATATAATCAGTGGCTTCTTGAATTTGAGATGGCAACACCGCAATTAAGTGGGCTGTCTCAATGACAAGTTGACTAATTAGGAGAATGAACAGCCCGGCGACTATGGATAATACGAAAGATAGCGCAATCAGGGTTGCCGCCCATCTTGGCAATTTAGCGCGCGCTTCCAACCAGTTTACAGGGCGATTGATTAGAAAAGCAATGATCAATGCAAGAATAAAGGGGTAAAGCAGCGGCAAAGCGAATTTGATAAACCAAACGGATATAATAATGAGCGTACTGACCCACGCAAATCGAAAAAAACGTCCAAGGTTTTTCAACCATTCTGGATCCATAACGGAACTCCTTTCAAAGATGGCTTTCTAGTTCATTGTCATAAAAGTATGTTAAAATGAATTCTATGAATAAGGATTGCGCATTATAGACTTCTTATACCGAAAAATGCGCAACAATGCAAATAAATACGGACTTTTTCATGTCAGAAAAAAATTTATAATCGGGATTTTTTGAGTTTTTTCTACGATAACAATTCACAAAAGTAACTATCCCCTTTATAATGAACTTGTTTACTATGGAATGGTAGATTTAAAAATACATAAAGACAGGAGAGGTAGCTATGTCAACTGCTGGTTTAGAAGGTATCGTTGCCACACAATCTTCTATTAGCTCAATCATTGACGGTGTTTTAACCTATCGCGGGATCGATATCGACGAATTAGCTGATCAAGCGAGTTTTGAAGAAGTCATATATTTACTCTGGAATGGAGAACTTCCGAATTCCAGTCAACTTGCTGAATTAAGGCAAGATTTAGCTGCCCATGCTGCGATCCCTGCTGAGATTATTACATTAATGAAATCCCTTCCGGAGAATGCTCATCCGATGGCTACATTGCGGACTGCTGTATCCGTGTTAGGTTTGCTTGATCCTGAGGCGCGAAATATGTCTTTAGAGGACAACCAACGCAAGGCGCTAAAAACGCAAGCGAAAATAAGTTCAATCGTCGCCGCGATCCAGAGAGTTCGAGAAGGGAAAGAGATTTTAATGGCTAATCCCGACTATGGATATGCGGAAAACTTCCTGTATATGTTAACTGGGCAAAAACCAGATCAAATCGCTGTGGAAGCATTGGACAAGGCGCTGGTGTTACATGCTGACCATGAATTAAATGCTTCTACCTTTGCCGCGAGAGTGACAGTGGCTACGTTGTCTGATCTTTATTCGGGTGTTGTGTCTGCCATTGGCACGCTAGGTGGACCATTGCATGGCGGGGCAAACGAAGCCGTTATGCATATGTTGGAGGAGATTGGCGAAGTGGATAAAGTGGAACCCTACATCCATCAAGCGTTAGCGGAAAAGAAGAAGATCATGGGTTTTGGTCATCGCGTTTATAAGACGGGAGATCCGCGAGCCAAACACTTAAAAGAGATGTCTAAAAAACTGACGGCTTTAACAGGGCAGCCGAAGTTGTATGACATGTCGATTAAAATACACGACATTTTAGAGGCTGAAAAAGCGTTGCCGCCCAACGTTGATTTTTATTCGGCTTCTGTATATCATAGTCTTGGGATTCAACGGGATTTGTTTACGCCTATTTTTGCTGTCAGTCGGACATCCGGATGGACAGCCCATATTTTAGAACAGTATGCAAATAACCGTTTAATTCGACCACGGGCTGAATACGTAGGACCTAAAAAGAGACATTACATTCCGATTGACCAGCGTTAACCGCGTGTATTACGAAGAATCATTGCGCCTTTAGACGTGATGCTCTTGATATATGTTTAAAATTCCGAACTTAAATAGGAGGGGTACAGGTGTCATTGTTTGAAAAATATGAAATGCCTGCCAACGGAGAGAAAATTAAATTAGAAAACGGAAAAGTAGTTGTGCCTGACAATCCAATCATTCCTTTCATCGAAGGAGATGGGACAGGTCCAGATATTTGGAACGCGTCTGTGCGTGTGTTAGACGCAGCTGTAGAGAAAGCGTATGGCGGAAAGAAGAAAATTGCTTGGTTTGAAGTATTTGCTGGCGAAAAAGCATTCGATAAGTATGGCGAGTGGTTGCCTAACGATACAGTGAAAGCGATCGAAGAATATCTTGTTTCAATTAAAGGACCTTTGACTACTCCGGTTGGCGGCGGGATCCGTTCAATCAACGTTGCCTTGCGTCAAGGTTTAGATCTTTACGCGTGTGTTCGACCTGTGCAATATTTTGAAGGTGTGCCATCGCCAGTCAAGCGCCCGCAAGATACAGATATGGTGATTTTCCGTGAAAACACGGAAGATATTTATGCGGGTATTGAGTGGGAAGAGCAGTCTGATGATGCGAAAAAGGTCATCTCTTTCCTTCAGGACGAAATGAAAGTTAAAAACATTCGCTTTCCAGAGTCCTCAGCAATCGGTATTAAGCCTGTTTCGAAAGAAGGAAGCGCTCGTTTAGTTCGCGCCGCGATTCAGTATGCGGTTGAAAATAACCGCAAAAGCGTCACATTGGTTCATAAAGGGAACATTATGAAATTTACAGAGGGCGCATTTAAAGATTGGGGTTATGAAGTAGCTGAAACGGAATTTGCTGATAAGGTCTTTACTTGGGCTGAATACGATCGGATTGAGGAGGCTCAAGGAAGAGATGCGGCAAACAAGGCCCAAGCTGACGCGGAAGCGGCTGGAAAGATTATCGTAAAAGATGTGATTGCCGACGCGTTTTTCCAACAAATTTTATTGCGTCCAGCTGAATATGATGTAGTAGCGACACTAAATCTTAACGGGGATTACTTATCTGACGCTTTAGCTGCGCAAGTAGGCGGGATCGGAATTGCGCCGGGAGCGAATATCAACTATGTGACTGGGCATGCGATCTTCGAAGCGACGCACGGCACAGCGCCAAGATATGCGGGTCAAGACAGAATGAATCCATCCTCTGTTATTTTATCCGGTGAAATGATGTTACGTCATTTGGGATGGAATGAAGCGGCGGATCTAATCATTAACTCTATTGCGAAAACGATCGCCAGCAAACAAGTTACATATGATTTTTCGCGTGAACTAGAAGGGGCTACAGAATTAAAAACTTCTGAATTCGCAAATGTTCTAATTGAAAATATGTAATCCTACTCTGAAATTAGAAGGATGTGGTGCAAAGTGGCGTTCAAGCGACGAAAAATTGCTGTTGTTGGCGCGGGCTTTACTGGGGCAACCACTGCCCTCCTTTTGGCTCAAAAAGAATTAGGGGATGTTGTTTTGTTAGACATTCCGCAAATGGAAGACCCTACAAAAGGGAAAGCGCTGGATATGTTACAAGCAAGTCCAGTGCAAGGCTTTGATTCCGCGATCATCGGTACATCGGATTATGGAGATATTCGAGGCGCAGATATGGTCATCATTACTGCGGGGATTGCCCGTAGACCGGGGATGAGCCGCGATGATTTGATTAATACGAACGCGGGGATTATGAAATCTGTTGCGGAAAATGTGGCAAAAGTTGCTCCGGATAGCTATATCATTGTGCTTAGCAATCCTGTTGATGCCATGACATATGTATGTTTTAAGACGACAGGCTTTCCTAAAAATCGAGTGATCGGTCAATCCGGGGTGCTTGACACCGCCCGTTTTAACACGTTCGTCGCCCAGGAATTGAATGTCTCTGTAGAAGATGTAGCTGGCTTTGTGCTCGGTGGACATGGCGATGACATGGTTCCGCTCGTACGCTATTCTCATGCAGGCGGAATTCCGTTAGAAAAGCTGATATCCGCGGAAAGATTAGAGGCGATTGTCGCTCGCACCCGTACAGGCGGGGGGGAAATCGTAAATTTATTAGGCAATGGCAGCGCATATTACGCTCCAGCAGCCTCCCTTGTTCAGATGGCAGAGGCCATTATAAAAGATAAGAAGAGAATTTTACCTTCGATTGCTTATTTGGAGGGCGAATACGGTTATCAAGACCTCTACTTAGGTGTGCCCACGGTTCTTGGCGGAAACGGAATCGAGAGAGTAATTGAACTGGAATTAACGGCGGAAGAAAAAGCGGCGTTGGATAAATCCGCTGATTCTGTTCGCAAAGTAATGTCAATTCTAAAATAAAAGTCGATCTAATATGTAAGCGCAGGGGCCTGGACCCTGCGCTTATTTTTTAGGGATGTTTAAGCAATGCGCAGATTGAATTGTGTTATTATTAACATGGAAGCTATAAAAGCGGGGGATGTCGCGATGAAATATATTACACAGAATATCATGCTTTTAATCTTAGCTGTCGGTTTGGGAGGGTGTTCCTTGTTCCAGGCCTCTCCTGAAGAAGTGGAAGAGTATGAGGCAGCGTTTATTAAGATGGCCGATGAGGCAGTAATTGAGGCGGAAAACGGCCAAAAAGTTTTAGCTGAAATTCGTTATAAAGTGGACCATGAAGGGTTAAAGAAAACAAAAGTCCTCAACACGTTGTCTGACGGGACAGATATTGCTAAGGCGATTAAAGCGGACGTGATCAGAGCTCGAATTCCAGCGGAGTGGGAACCTGTTCGCGAATTGTGGATGGAATCCTTGGACAAGCGGATCGAAGCATACAATGAACTGTTTCGTTATTATGATTTTATGGATGAAAAATATAAGGATAGCGGAGAAGCTCTGTTAAAGGAATCGTTGGAGATGTTTCAAGAGGCGCAGCAACAAATTGAAGCGTTTAGAAAATAGGGGATCAGATAATGGAGAGAATTTTAGTTGTCGAAGACGAGCTATCTATCTCAACTTTGCTAAAGTTTAATTTAGAAAAAGCGGGTTATGCAGTTATCACTTCCTTAGATGGAAAGGAAGGATTGGAGCTGGCGCGCAGCGAAAGTCCAGATCTCATCCTGCTCGATTTAATGTTGCCGAGTATGGATGGAATGGAAATTTGCAAGACATTAAGAACGGAAAAAAATCATACACCCATTTTAATGTTAACGGCTAGGGATGGAGAGCACGACAAGATCGTTGGTCTTGAACTTGGCGCGGATGATTATTTAACGAAGCCGTTTAGTCCAAGAGAACTTGTAGCCAGAGTGAAAGCTATTTTACGCAGAAGTAAACAAATGCAGGAAGTTGTTTCACCAGAAGAAGAGAAAACGACAAGGATTGGACCGTTCATTATTGATTCGGAGAAATATGAAACTACCTATGCGGGGACAAGAATAGAATTGACGCCGAAGGAATTTGAATTACTTTTATACTTAGCAAAAAATCAAAGCAAAGTATTGACGAGGGACCATCTATTGAATGCTGTTTGGAATTACGATTACCTAGGTGATTCACGAATTGTCGATGTCCATATTTCACACCTCAGAGAAAAATTAGAAGAGGACACCAGGAACCCTAAATATATCAAAACAGTCAGAGGTTTAGGCTACAAGTTTGAGGTTTAAGATGAGGTCATTAAGCTTTCGGTTAAATATTATCATCATCTCATTAATGTCCATTACTCTATTGTTTGTCGGATTGTATGTAGCTGATTTAGTGAAAAAAGTTTATACAGACACGTTGGCGACTCAATTGTTTCGCGAAGCGACTGTGATTGGTGTTTATTTGGAAAACCAACCCTTTAATAGGGGGCAAATTGATCAGCAAGTTGAACGGTTTGCCTCTGATGAACATTCCCGCATTACGCTGATAGATATTGAAGGGAATGTGCTTGCTGATACAGAAGCAGAACCGCAAGAGATGAACAATCACCGTGATCGCGAGGAAATTATTGAAGCGTTAAATAGCGGGGACGGTCAAGCGATTCGATACAGTAATACACTTGATCAAAGAATGGTTTATGTCGCTCATGTTTTAAACAATTCGAGAGGGGACCCAATTGGTGTTGTAAGACTTTCTATGTCGATTCAAAAGATTGATGATTTTATTCACAATCTTTGGTTTAGTTTAACGTTTGGGATTGGTTCAGCGCTCTTATTAACAATTATTGTGAGTTTGTTTGTTTCAAGATACGTGACGAAGCCTCTTGAAAAAATTACGGCTGTTGCCCGAAAGATAACGGAAAAGAAATTTGACACGCGCGTCCATATCCGCTCAAAAGGGGAAATTGGACAACTAGCGGATGCCCTTAATTTTATGGCTTCGAGTTTGGAGTCGCAAATGATTGAAATTAAACAAAATGAAGAAAAACTATTTGGTGTGCTCAATAACATGACGAGCGGTGTGATTTTGATCGGGGAATCGCGACGGGTTTTATTCGTTAATTCCGCGATTGGGCAATTTCTTGGCTATTCCGAACAGTCGCTGATCGGTAAACTTCACACAGAAGCCGGTATGAATCTTGGTTTGAGCAAATTGATCGCGCGTTGTTTCCAAACGGGGGAAAAAATTAGGGATGAAGCGCATATTTATTTTCCAAATGAGCTCATCGTCGATGCCAGTTTGGCGCCTTATACGACGGAACATGGCGAGGTAAAAGGAGTTGTGATCGTTCTCCATGACATTACAGCGATCAGACGATTGGAGAAAATCCGCAGTGATTTTGTTGCCAACGTCTCCCACGAGCTAAAAACGCCGATCACTTCTATTAAGGGTTTCGCGGAAACTTTGTTGGATGGGGCCATTGATGATCCAGATATTTCAAAGCAGTTTTTGGAAATCATCTACAATGAAAGTGATCGTTTCCATCGTTTGATTAATGATATTTTAGACTTATCACAAATAGAACAAAAGAAACTTCCGCTTAGAATCGAACGTGTTGATATTTTTAAACTTATTGAAGATATTGTGCAAAGTTTGCAAGAGAAGATGAATCGTAAAGAGTTGGTTTATGAACGCCCGATTGACGATACACCGATTTACATGGAAGGTGACTGTGATCGGCTGAGACAAATTATTATTAATTTGATCGATAATGCCATCTCCTATACAGCGGAAAAGGGGAGAATTACAGTTGAGGTCGAAGAGTTGTCAGATCAAGTTGTTCTAAAAGTAAGGGATAACGGGATTGGTATCCCGCATGCGGATCGTGACCGTATTTTTGAGCGCTTCTATCGTGTGGACAAAGGTCGATCTCGAAATTCGGGTGGAACTGGATTGGGATTAGCGATTGTAAAACACTTGGTGGAATCGCATCATGGAACGATTCGAATTGAAAGTGAAGAAGGTCAAGGGAGTGTTTTTATTCTCCAATTTCCAAAAGCGCAACCCCATAACTAAACAAACGGGACTGTCTGCTGGACAATCCCGTTTGCTTGCTTGAAGGCTTTATTGATTTCTTACGTTATTAACATCGATAAACGGAGTCGCCCCGCCTGTTACATTTGGCAGTTTACCGTCCCATTTTTCGATTGCTTTGATTTGAGCTTCAATTTCTCGTAATTTGATTAACTCCGATGTGACTTCTTGCTTTTGTAATCGTAAAGCTTCGGCTTGAGCTTGGGCCCGTGTAATTTCTTGCTCTTTTTCAATCTTAATCCGCTCAAGGTCAAGTTTCGATTTCAAAGCTTGTTGTTCCGCGATTTGTTTCTGTTCAATCGCTCGGTTGAAATCTTCCGAAAATTTAAACTCCGTAATGTTTATTTCGTTCAAGTTCATATTATAGACGCTCAGCTTTGCCGCCAGCACTTCTTTGACCTTCGCGCTTACCTCGGAACGTTTGGAAATGAGTTCTTCAGCGGTATATTGGGCTGTAACAGCCTTTAAAGCTTCCCCGATGGCGGGGTCAACAATCCGCGATGGATATTCAAGTCCGACATTTTGATAAAGTGTATTGACGTTATGACTATCCAGGCGATAGTTTACGGCAATCGTCGTCGTGATCGTTTGTAAATCGCGGCTGGCCGAGATTTGATCCGACTCTGTCTTCTGGACGCGGACTTCAATCGGGACAACGGTTTGAATAAAAGGAACGATGAGGTGTAAACCTTCATCAAGGACTTTGGGTTGAACCGCCCCAAGTTGCAAAACAACGCCACGGTGTCCGGCCGGGATGATCGTAAATGATTGAAAGGCAAGTAACGCGACTAGGCCTAATATAACGATACCAATAATTCCTTTAGATAGATTTTTTGGATTTGGGTATTGCACTACTTTTTTATCGTCCATGTTAACCTCCTGTAGTTTTATCTCTCTATTATATACGAAAAACAGATACAAGGAGTTTCATAAAAATGCGAAGATCGCTTTTTGCTAAGCCGAATTAAGCTGTGATAATATGAAGAAATGAAGGTTCACTGAGAGGGGACATATAAATGAACAATAAAAAATTCATTATTTTGGATGGGAATAGTATTGCTTATCGCGCGTTCTATGCTCTGCCTCTATTAAATAATGCAAGCGGTCTGCATACAAATGCAGTTTATGGATTTACGACGATGCTATTGAAAATATTAGAGGAACAAAAGCCAACGCATCTCCTTGTCGCCTTTGACGCTGGGAAAGTTGTGTTTAGACATGAAGATTATCAAGATTATAAAGCTGGCAGAGCAAGAACCCCCGGTGAATTATCAGAGCAGTTTCCTTATATTAGAGAACTTTTGGATCATTTTAAGATAAAGCATATTGAGCAAGAAGGGTACGAAGCGGATGATATTATCGGCACCCTTACGTTACAGGCGGATCAAGAAGCAATTCCGACTGTAATCGTAACAGGTGATAAGGATATGTTGCAGCTCGTTTCAGAGTATGTCCAAGTAGCGTTAATCAGAAGAGGAATTAGCGAGGTAGAGTGGTATACGCCCGCGACGATTAAAGAAGAATATGGTCTTGCTCCTAACCAAATTATCGACTTAAAAGGATTGATGGGTGATACATCGGATAACATACCCGGCGTGCCAGGCGTGGGCGAGAAAACCGCGTTAAAGCTACTGCATCAATTTGATTCGATGGAACGTGTTTTGGACAGTATCGACGAGGTGTCGGGTAAACGGTTAAAAGAAAATCTTGAAAAATACCGCGACGATGCGGTAATGAGTAAAGAGTTAGCGACGATTCATCGGTCGGTTCCGATTGAACTTCCAATCGATTCGCTGCTTTATACTGGCTATGAATCTGAGGAAGTTGGCAAGATTTTTGAAAAATTTGAGTTTAACTCATTAATGGAACGGGTCGGTCAAGAAGCAACGGTTGAAGATAAGAGTTTAGCCGAGGTCGATTTCACAATCGTAACGGAAGAGAACTGGGATGACTTCGAAACAATGCTTTGCGATGACTGTTGTTTATATGTTGAGTTAGATGGAACGAATGTTCATCGCGCCGAGCTAATCGGATTTGGCTTAGAACATGATGAAAAAGTTGTCTACATTCCCTATCAAACGGCAAAACAATGGACAGGCTTTCAAGAGTGGTTACAAGCGGATAACGGGAAGGTCGTCCACGATTTGAAGCAGGCAAAGGTCGCGCTAGCTTGGCATGACCTGCGGATTGAAGGTGTGGCTCTTGATATTATGTTGGCTTCTTATTTAATTAACCCTTCCGAGTCAAAATTCGATCTGCAAGAAGTCGTAAAACGGGCCAGTGGACAAACCATTTTGTCTGATGAGGAGGTTTACGGTAAAAAGGCGGTTAAAAATAAGCTGGACGCCGAACAAGTAGGGGCCCATGTTGCGAAGAAAGTAACATTGATTCGAAAATCTCAACAGGCGCTAAGCGAGCAATTGCAAGAAGCGGATATGTCCGCTTTGTTCCATGACCTTGAGATGCCGCTTGCTAGTGTGCTGGCTGAAATGGAATATACGGGAATTAACGTTGATTTACAACAACTTAAGGGGATGGGTCAACAGTTAGAGGGCCAGTTGTCCGATTTAACGAATGAGATCCATCAACAGGCTGGTCAACAATTTAATATTAACTCACCTAAACAACTAGGAGAAATCTTGTTTGATAAATTAGGATTGCCAGTCATCAAAAAGACGAAGACCGGTTATTCCACGAATGCGGACGTGCTTGATAAACTACAAGGTCAACACGAGATCATTCCGCAGATTTTACATTATAGGCAATTAGGTAAACTGTATTCAACCTATATAGAGGGGTTAATCAAAGAGATCCATCCCCAAACAGGACGACTCCATACATCATATAATCAAGCAACGACGGCAACGGGACGGTTAAGCAGCGTCGAGCCAAATTTACAAAACATCCCGATTCGTTTGGAAGAAGGGAGAAGAATCCGTCAATCATTCGTTCCTTCAGAGGATAGTTGGGTTATTTTATCCGCGGATTATTCACAAATTGAACTTAGAGTGCTTGCTCATATTGCGGGAGATGAAAATCTAGTGGAGGCCTTCTTACAAGGGGCGGACATCCATACGAAAACGGCGATGAATGTGTTCGGGGTCTTAGCCGATGACGTAACCTCGGATATGAGAAGACAGGCTAAGGCAGTTAACTTTGGGATTATTTATGGCATTAGCGACTATGGATTATCGCAAAACTTAAATATTACGCGTAAAGAAGCCGCAAGTTTTATCGAACGGTACTTCGACGTGTTTCAAGGTGTGCAGGAATACATGAAAGACATTGTGGAAAAAGCCAAACAAGATGGGTACGTAACGACATTGTTGAATCGAAGAAGATACTTGCCTGAGATTACGCATCGGAATTTTAATATTCGTAGTTTTGCCGAGCGTACCGCGATGAATACGCCGATCCAAGGTTCAGCCGCGGATATTATCAAGTTAGCGATGGTTAATATGAGTCGAGCGTTAACAGAAAAGAAGCTGCGCAGTCGCATGCTATTGCAGGTGCATGACGAACTCGTCTTTGAAGTTCCAAAGGAAGAGTTAGAGCAGATGAAACAACTCGTTGCGGAAACGATGGAACAAGCCATAACATTGCGCGTGCCGTTGAAGGTGGAAGTGAGTTGGGGAGATACTTGGTACGATACAAAATAAGGGGGATGCGCAGTGCCGGAGTTGCCTGAGGTAGAAACTGTAAAAAGAACGTTACAAACCCTCGTTTGCGGCAAAAAGATTGAGCGTGTAACTGTTTCACTGCCACGGATCGCTCGCTCTCCTTCTGATTTGATGCAATTTTGTTCTCTTTTAGAAGGAGAAACGATTCAAGATGTGGAAAGAAGAGGTAAGTTTTTAAAGGTGATCATGGATGAAATCGTGTTAGTATCCCATTTACGTATGGAGGGACGTTACGGTGTATACCAGGCGAATGAACCGCTTGAAAAACATACGCACGTTATTTTTCATTTTACCGATGGGACGGAACTAAGGTATAGGGATGTAAGGCAGTTTGGCACGATGGACGTTCTATTAAAAGGGGAAGTTGATCACTTTCCGTCCCTTGCCAAGTTAGGTCCCGAGCCGTTAGCCGATGAATTTACGCTATCTCAATTTAGAACGCTCATGAAAGGAAGGAGCGGAAAAATTAAACCTTTATTGTTAAACCAAGAATTTATTGTTGGTTTAGGTAATATCTATGTGGATGAGGCTTTGTATGCAGCGCGGATTCATCCAGAGACAGCGGCGGATCAACTTTCCGCCAATAAACTGGCCGAGCTCTATCAGGCGATTCGAGACACGTTGCAAGCAGCAGTTGAGCAAGGCGGCAGCTCAATCAAGTCTTATGTAAACGGTCAAGGGGAAATGGGTATGTTTCAACAGCAATTGCAAGCCTATGGAAGAAACGGGGAGCCTTGTTCGCGCTGTGGAAATACGCTCGAAAGAACCGTTGTGGCGGGTCGGGGCACCCACTTTTGTCCGCGATGTCAAAAACAAATGAAATAGAAATAGCATAACTAGGCACAGCCTATTTTCTTCCTCCATATCATAGTGGTAGAAGCTGTTGGTTAGGAGGGAGTTACTTGCTACATCTTGTTTCATTGTTGGCTATTGCTTTCGCGGTAAGTTTGGATGGATTTGGCGTAGGAATTAGCTATGGCTTGAGAAGGATTAAGATTCCGTTATCATCAATCTTAATCATCACATTTTGTACGGCGGTTGTGATTGTTGGCTCCATGAACTTAGGTCAATTGTTAGCTGAATATATAGATTTAGAAGCGGCGAATCTAATCGGGGCTTGGGTGTTGATCGGGGTCGGGTGTTGGTCGATTTTCAATTTGTATCAAAATAAAGAAACACAGCCTGGCCGCAGCGAAGCAGAGGCGGTTGAGGTGGAACAGAGTCCCAAACAAGTCCTCAAGCTAGAAATTAAGATACTTGGGCTTGTCGTTCATATTTTAAAGAAACCAACGATTGCGGACATGGATAAGTCGGGAGAAATAACGGCTGGAGAAGCAACTTTATTAGGATTTGCCTTATCGATGGATGCGTTTGGCGCGGGATTTGGCGCCGCGTTGATGGGTTTTTCCCCATGGTCAACCGGATTGGTTGTTTCCGCTTTATGCACCTTGTTTATTCTGTTGGGTTTAAGAATTGGGTTTATGTATTCGAATATCGCATGGGTTAAGCGTCTTTCCTTTATCCCCGGGGTGATCTTAATCTTGTTCGGAATATCTAGAATTTGGTAAGCCAAATACGATAGAGGGAGAATGCGCGGATGATTGTTGGATTAACGGGTAGCATTGCCTGTGGAAAAACAACGGTAGCAAATATGTTTAAAGAGATGGGTTGCCCGATTGTCGATGCGGACCTCGTTGCCAGAGAAGTGGTTATGCCGGGTGAACGGGGACTGCAACTTGTCTCGGAAAGATTTGGAGCTGACGTACTAGCAGAGGATGGAACATTGAATCGCAAGGCGTTAGGAAAAATTATTTTTGACGAACCTGCGGCGCGCGCAGATTTGAATGCTATTCTTCACCCGTTAATTCGGCAGAGAATGCAAGAAAAAAAGGAAGAGGCGCTTCAATCAGACTCCCCATTTGTGATTATGGATATCCCTTTGTTATATGAAAACGAGCATGAGACGACGGTTGATTACGTCGTTGTCGTATATATCCCTGAGCATGTTCAACTGGACAGATTGATGCAAAGGGATGGCTTTAGCGCGCAAGAGGCCAAAAAACGGATCGCTTCCCAGATGGATATTGAGGAGAAAAGGAAGCGAGCTGATTATGTGATTGACAATGATGGTTCACTGGAAAACACACGACGGCAGGTCGAAAAAATATTTAATCAATTGAGTAGGATCAAAGGAAACGATGGAAATAAAGACAAATCGTAAAATCACTTTATTGTGCTTGCTTCTTGCCTTGTTCTTTTTGTTGAACAGTCAATTATTTTGGAAGGCGATTTATCCCGTTTATTTTAAAAATGAGGTAGCGGAGGCGTCGTCGCAATACAATGTTGATCCCTATTTAGTTTTTTCAATCATTCAAATCGAAAGCAACTTTAAACATATGCGCACGTCGAATAAAGGCGCAAAAGGTTTGATGCAGATTATGCCAGAAACGGCGGAATGGGTGATTGAGCAAGCTCAACTTCCCTCGGAACTTTTGACTAAAATCGATGATCCGGAGGTAAATATTGCCATTGGATCTTGGTATATCTCCTTTTTAGAAAGAAAATTTCATCAAAATCATTTTGCGGTGATCGCCGCTTATAACGCTGGACCAGGCAATGTTGAACGATGGTTGAAAGAAGATCAATGGGACGGCACTTATCGAAATATGGCGGATATTCCATTTGGGGAGACGAGACATTATTTGCAACGCGTGCTTTACTTTTATGGGAAATTCCGCGATATTTATGAGTAAAGGTGAATCAGAAAAGCAGGGAATGGAAGTTTATGGGTAACGCGCATTTTTAAAAATATATTTTATTAAGAAACAATTGCAATATGTGTCATACTTATTATAATTAAAGAGAGTAATAGTATGTGATAAATGCGAGAGGGGAACAAACTTATGACAAAAATAGGGATTAACGGATTTGGACGGATTGGAAGAATGGTTTTTAGAAAAGCCATAGAGGATCCAAATGTAGAAGTTGTAGCAATCAACGCTAGTTACCCTGCGGAAACCCTTGCTCATCTTATAAAGTATGATAGCATCCACGGAACTATTTCCGATCATGTTGAAGTGAAAGATAATCAAATTATTATAAATGGTAAGCCGACCCAATTATTGAGCGACCGTAACCCGGAGAATCTGCCGTGGGCCGAACTTGGGGTTGAAATCGTCGTTGAAGCGACAGGAAAGTTTACGAGCCGTGAGGGAGCGGGTAAGCATATCGCCGCGGGAGCAAAAAAAGTGGTGATTACCGCGCCTGGAAAAGATGAGGATGTTACCATTGTGATGGGTGTAAATGAAGCGGATTACGATCATCAAAATCACCATATTGTTTCCAACGCGTCTTGCACAACAAATTGCTTGGCTCCAGTTGCCAAGGTGCTGGACGAAGCGTTTGGGATTGAATATGGGATGATGACAACGGTTCACGCTTATACGAATGACCAGAAAAATCTAGATAACCCGCATAAAGATTTGAGGCGAGCAAGAGCTTGCGCGCAATCGATTATTCCGACCTCGACAGGCGCCGCTAAAGCGGTGGCGCAAGTATTGCCGCAATTGCAAGGAAAGTTGAACGGACTGGCTTTGCGTGTGCCAACCCCGAATGTATCAATTGTTGACCTTGTGATCAATACGAACAAGTCGGTTACCGTTGATGAGGTAAATCGGGTTCTCAAAGAAGCGGCTGACGTGTCAATGAGCAAATACATTGAATTTACTGAAGCGCCGCTTGTGTCCATTGATTTTAATGGCAATGAACATTCCTCGATCGTTGACGGGTTATCCACGATGGTGATGGGGGATAAGCAAGTAAAAGTGATGGTTTGGTATGATAATGAATGGGGCTATTCTTGCCGTGTGCTTGATCTTGTAAAGCATGTATCAGAAGCGGCCCATATTAAAAGAAATCAAGGAATTACAGCTTAGAACCGCTTAATGCGGTTCTTTTTTTTGAACAATAAGCGCGTTCTAGTTTTTGTTTACAGCGACATGTCCATGAGAAATTTGCTACAATAGAGAAAAGCTTAGGCTTATGGGAATGAATGCTTTTAGGAGTTGGTAAATATGCGTTGCCCTCTTTGTCAATATAATGGAACGCGGGTGCTAGACTCGCGCCCCGTTAATGATGCTAGGTCGGTACGCCGCAGAAGAGAATGTGAAGATTGCGGAAATCGATTTACTACATTTGAAATGGTAGAGGAGACACCTCTGTTAGTCGTCAAAAAAGACGGAACTCGGGAGGAATTTAACAGGGAAAAGGTTTTGCATGGACTTGTTAGGGCCTGTGAGAAAAGACCTGTTCCAATCGAGACGTTGGAAAATATCGTGGATAAAATTGGTCAAGAACTAAGGAGCTTAGGGCGCGGTGAAGTGAATAGTCAGGACGTTGGAGAATTGGTTATGCGCGCTTTATATGATGTTGATGAAGTTTCTTATGTCCGTTTTGCTTCAGTTTATCGCCAGTTCAAAGATATTAATGTTTTTATCGAGGAACTCGAAGAATTGTTGAGTAGCAATAAAAATAAGACCACTCTTTAAGACGAAATCAATCTCTTTATATACGAGGTACAGGACAAAAAGCGTGTGTTTGCCTTTTAATAATGGATTTAATGGTAAGGGAGTTTAAGATCAATGGGATTTACTTGGAAAGAAATTGTTCCTAATGATCATTACTGCTTGCGGGCGGCGGAAAAAATGAATTCATCAGAACTCATCTACATTACGCAACTTTATCAACCGTTGATTGGTCCGCTGTCGACAAGCTTATACGTTACTTTTTATCACGAATGTCGTTTAGAAATATCGGAATCATCGATGGGGAATCATCGTGGCTTAATGAGTATGATGGGAACTTCGCTTCATAAAATTATTGATGCTCGCGAGAAGCTTGAGGCTGTGGGGCTACTAAAAACGATCAAAGTAGAAGGTGTAGAAGCCGGCAATCACTACTATGAATATGAGCTGCTTTCCCCCATGCCGCCATCTCAGTTTTTTGATGATGATATGTTGAATATTATGTTACTTAATCGAGTCGGGAAACAAAAATATCGCCAACTGCGTGAAAGGTTGTTAGGTAAGAGCAAAGCCGCCTTACCTGATGGAGAGCGAACAGACTTAACGAAAAGTTTTGATCAAATTTTCCGCGCGATTATCCCTTCTGAATTACTCATTACGCCTGGATCGGAAACGGATCAATTTTTAGCTGAGGTGGAGGGGCAATTCCCGACGGATCCAGCCCCTCTTCCTGTTGTGGATGGGGACAAGCGCTTGCGTTTAACTGAGACAAATCCGGATTTTTCCTTTTTAGAGGCGGCTCTTCCAAAGACATGGATTAAGGATCGGAAACTTTCTTTAGAAATTAGGCAAGTGATTCAGAAATTGGCTTTCTTATATAATTTGAATGATCTACAGCTTTCCTACTTTCTTCAGGATCCGTATATTTGCGGGGATGATAATGAAATTCATCCCGGACGTTTGAAAAAAGTCGTCTATGATTGGTATCAACGAGAACACCAGGGAAACCCAATGATATCGGAACCTACTCCGCCGCCTAAAGAAAAGTCACAACCCATTGCTGAGGCTTCATTAACAAAAGAGGACGCGCATAAGCAAGCGCTGGCAACGGTATCGCCGCTGACCTTAATTGAACAGTATCAGGCGGGAAGTAAAGTTTCCCCCGCAGATGTTAAAATTGTGGAGGAACTGACGCAATCTTATAGGCTACCCTCTGGCGTCATCAATGTTCTGCTTGAGTATGTCATGATGACAAATAATAAGCAGTTGCCAAGGGCTTTAATATTTAAAATCGCATCACATTGGAAACGATTAAAGATTGAAGACGTTGAACAGGCGTTGGGGCAAGCGAAGCAATTGTACCAAGAAACAAATCAACCAAAGGCAAATAAAGCAAATCCAGCCCGACAACAAAGATCGAACCCAAGAAGACCAGCGACGACAAAGACAGATGTTCCAGAATGGGTCGCGCGACAAGGTTCGACACCCGCCAATAATGAGGAACTAACGGAAGAGCAAAAAAGACAGGCGGAAGAACTGTTGCGGGCGCTTGGAGAATTAAAGTCATAGAAAGGGGGATATCGTCATGCAATCGATCAATCAAGCTTTGTCTGAACTGAAATTCAGAAAGCCCGCAGGCATGCCGTCTTTAGAGGAGTTACAACAGCGCGTGATGCTCGATCCGCTCATCGAACAGTTTCGAGCGCAATATCCAGAAATAACGGATGACACGCTTGAACGATCTCTTGTAAAATTGGATCAAGCGATCCAAGAAGAGAAAAATTGCGCAAAGTGCGCTTCGTTAGACACTTGTCCAAACCTGGTTCAAGGACATAAAGCGGAATTAACTTGGTCTATGTCTTATATCGAGACGGTGATCACCCCATGTTCGAAATGGAAACACGATCAAGAGCAAAGAGGTCGCGAACAACTGATCCGATCGCATTACATTCCGCGTGATGTGATGGCGGCGACGTTTCAAGATTTTAAACAGGAACCGTCCAGGTTTCGGGCCTTCCACGCGCTAATGGATTTTTGCCTAGCAGTTGAACCGGGCAGCAAAAAGAAAAGGATGAAAGGGATCTATCTGTACGGTCCGCTTGGCGTCGGAAAGAGTTATCTGATGGCTGCGACCGCCCGTAAATTGGCAGATCGAAACATCTCGTCGTTACTGGTTTATACTCCAGATTTCTTCAGAGAAATTAAAGAGTCGTTACAGGATAATACGCTTCAACAAAAAGTGGATACATTAAAGAAAGTGCCGGTGCTCTGCTTAGACGATATCGGGGCTGAGACACTATCCCCATGGGCTCGCGATGAAATACTTGGAGCGATTTTGCAATATCGCATTTCTGAGAATTTACCGACTTTATTTACATCGAATTACGATTACAAAATGCTAGAAGAACACTTATCGCATTCCTCCAGAGGAGGGATTGAAGAAATGAAAGCGAAAAGAATAATGGAGAGAATCGTCCATTATTCAGAATGCTTTTTTGTTGATGGGATAAACCGCAGAGAGAGTGGAGGGGAGAATACCGATGAGCATCGATAATATTTTAGACCGAGCTTTACGAGGCGAACGTCTTAACTTAGAAGATGGTATTCAACTATATGAAAGCGATGAAACCGAGAAAATAGGTCAGGCGGCAAATGAGATTACGAAAAAGTGGCACCCGGAACCAATCACATCCTTTGTGATTGGACGGAATGTAAATTATACAAATGTATGTGACACGTATTGTCGCTTCTGCGCCTTTTACCGACCACCTGGACATGAAGAAGGATACGTTCTGTCCGATGATGAGATCTTGCAAAAGATTCAAGAGACGGTCGATGTCAGCGGGACTGAGATTTTGATGCAAGGCGGAACGCATCCGGGTTTGAAACTCGATTACTACACGAATCTGCTGCGAAAAATTAAGCGTCATTTTCCACAAATCCATATGCATTCACTGTCTGTCGCGGAGATCGTGAAGATTGCCGAGGTGTCCGAATTACCTGTTCAAACCGTTTTAGAGGAATTGCACCAAGCGGGCTTAGACTCTTTACCCGGGGCTGGCGCTGAGATTCTGGATGACCGCACGAGGCAGAAAATTAGCCGTTTAAAGGGATCTTGGCAAGAGTGGATTGATGTCATGAAAATGGCGAACCGTGTCGGGATGTCAACGACGGCAACGATGGTAATCGGTTTTGGAGAAAGCTATGAAGAGCGCATCTTACACATGTTAAGAATTCGCGAGGCTCAAGACGAGACAAAAGGCTTTAAGGCGTTTATTTCGTGGACTTTTCAGTCTGACAACACAAATTTAAAAGCGGAACCCGTGACCGCTGAAGAATATTTAAAAACGGTTGCGATTAGCCGTCTGATGCTTGATAATATTGCCAACTTCCAATCCTCCTGGGTTACGATGGGGCCGGAAGTTGGCAAGCAATCTTTAAGTTACGGTTGCAACGACTTTGGCTCAACGATGATGGAGGAGAACGTCGTTTCAGCTGCCGCATGCACTCATAAAGTAAACACAAACCAGATCTTACAGTTGATACGTGAGGCGGGTAAAATTCCCGCGCAACGGAATACGAATTACGATATGTTACGTGTCTTTAAAGCCGGAGAAACTGCGGAAAATGATTTTGTGATGCAAAATTAAAAACTGATTTAGAACGGCTTGAATTGGACGGGAGGTAGGTGTAAGAATGAACTGGGGCTTTATGGTTTTTACACAAATTGTTTTAGCGATCACCATCGTCGGTTTAGCCGGGTGGTCCGTTTACGTCATCGTCCGAGCAGTGATTATGCAGATGCAAAAAAAATAATGTTTAAACAAGGTGGGAGCAGGTAATTATAAAGTTAAGATGTTTTATGGTTCACCTGAATGTCTTCTCCCTCCCTTCGTCTTTGGCGGATAATGTTGATTTTTAGAGAGTCTTCCAGACCCGCTCGCAGAAATCTAGCAGTGATTCCGCCGGGACGTTAAACGATGAAGCTGTTCTTCTTAAAGAATAGCTTTTTTCTTTTTTCGCAAGTCTCATTTAACGCCTGTTATGTATAAAGGGTTATACCATTCATATAATAGGGTAGTACAAGGTCTGTTAGCGCGGTAAAGGAGGTGTGGGATGGGATCATTAACAATTTGTTTGAAACAAGCGAACCAAGAAAATCTTCAAGAATTTAACCGCATCTTATACGAAAAGACCAAATCAATATCTAATATTAAGGTTAATCTTCATACATATTTTAATCAGGAAACGAAGCGTCATGCAGTCGATTGTTTATTCTGGTCTGACCAACCATTAAACTCGGTTCGAACGGACAAAATTATAGATGCGGTTAGTCTCTCAATTGCTGAATATATCATTGATTATAAAGAAAAAGAGATTTGTGAAGAAGCGCTTAGGTGTGAGCCAGGTTTTTTTATAGAAGAGCAATTATCCAATTTGATGGAACACATTTCTATGCTGATAGAGAGTAGTGATGAGCGGAGTAAGCGAGAAAAGGTGAAGTGGATTGCTAGTCAAGCCAAAAAGTACCTGCTTGTTCAAGATCAATTGGATTTAGATGGATTTGTTCGTTTTCGTTTGAAGAAATATAAAGATGATCTGCTGCGTTTAATTGATTACGCATGGGATGAATATTTGATTGAAAAAGAGCTGAGCGCTCAGATCGAGACGCTAAAAAGATTTGCTTTAAAACAAGAAATAAAGCTCAATCGATTACACATTATTCACTTTGATGATCGCAATCTTTACTTGTACGATGAAGACTGGAATCGATTATACCCGTACCTTGTCAATGGAATTAGCATAGAATTGGCTGGGCGCAAGGTGAAATACGAAGATGTCGTCGTTAATGTGATCATCTCTTTAGCCCCTAATCATGTGAAGATCCATACGAATCAGGAAAGTCATCACATCGTATATACAATCAAAAGGGTCTTTGCTTCGCGAGCTGATGTTTGCTCGGGGTGTAAAGAATGCGGGGTAAAAAAAACAGCGAAATAATGATTTTCCAAGAGTCAGCTAGCTTGACAATTGCTTGCAGCTCGCTTATAATAAAGGATGTTAGGTTAAAATAACGGCTATTAAAGTAGAAGCATCCGCTTCTCACCTGTGTTGACGCTGTGAGCTGTTGCCAGGTTATGAATCTCGTTTAAATATGAACTGAGAATCTAATGCGGATGCCCATGGTGTCTGCATTTTTTGTGTTGGCTCTGTTAAGTAGCTGTTGTTTGTGTAGACACTGGTTTTGTGGCGCTTGTTGTAAAAAATATGGAGGTGGCAGGCAATTAGTAAGGAACATTTAATCAATGAGGCGATTCGAGCGAAAGAAGTGCGTGTGGTTGGTGCTGGCGGTGAACAAGAAGGTATTCTCCCGATTAGGGAAGCTTTGCAGAAGGCACAGGAGGCTAACTTGGATTTAGTTGCGGTCGCGCCAACGGCGAAGCCGCCTGTTTGTCGGATTATGGATTATGGAAAGTACAGGTATGAGCAAAGCAAAAGGGAAAAGGAAGCCCGTAAAAACCAGAAGGTGATCAGCATCAAAGAAGTGCGCTTATCGCCAACGATTGAGGAGCATGACCTTCAAACTAAATTGCGCCATGTTCAAAAGTTTTTAGAACAAGGTGATAAAGTAAAATTGTCTATTCGCTTTCGAGGTCGGGCGATCACTCACTCGGATATCGGAAGAAAAGTGCTCGAAAAAGTGGGCGAAGAAGTGAAAGACCAGTGTGTCGTTGAACGACATCCGCGGATGGAAGGCAGAAGTATGTTTATGATTTTAGCCCCGAAAACCGAAAAATAAGGGTTGAAAAATATCAATTTAATTGGCGATCCTGCGATACATAAGGATGGCTTGTTAGGAGGAAACGAGCAATGGCAAAAATGAAGACCCATAAAGGAGCTCAGAAACGTTTTAAGAGGACCGCAAGCGGTAAACTAAAGCGTCATCACGCATATACGAGCCACTTATTAGAAGGTAAAAGCGCAAAGCGTAAACGCAAGCTTCGCAAGGGCGGCATGGTTAGCAAAGGCGATCAGAAGCGTATGGAACAATTATTAACTTACATGAAATAAGCAGCAACTGCAACAGATTTTAGGAGGGAAATATTATGCCAAGAGTTAAGGGTAGCAGCGTTACGCGTAAGCGCCGTAAAAAGGTATTAAAATTAGCTAAAGGTTATTTCGGTTCAAAACACCGTTTATTTAGAACTGCAAAAAATCAGGTCATGAAGTCATTGCTTTATGCATACCGTGACCGTCGTCAGCGCAAGCGCGATTTCCGCAAATTGTGGATCACGCGTATTAATGCGGCTGCGCGTATCAATGGTTTGTCATACAGCAAATTTATGTTTGGTTTAAAAGAGGCTGGCATTGATGTCAACCGTAAGATGTTAGCTGATTTAGCTGTTAATGATAAAGCCGCGTTTGCTGAATTAGCGAATGTAGCTAAACAAAAAGTAAACGCATAGTTGTAAGCGGCAAGGACGAGAGACCCAGCAGGGCTCTCGTCCTTTTTTGTTGTTTCAATTCTGTTGCTTCAAATTATCAAGTAAACGAGCGCAGATCGCTTAAATTGGGCTTATTTAGACGGCGTTCACATTAAATCTAGGTATCAACCTACCAATGCTCGCGCATAAACTGAAAGCGAAAAGGCGTTCGATAAGGGGCTTTGTAAGGGATTTTTAAAAGGAGGATTCTTGCTTTGAAAGAAACTGCGGTTGGTTTAAATGTGGGCGAGCTAAATAAGCGCTTTGAAAATCAGTCAGCGGAACAGGTGTTGCGTTGGGCCCATGAAAAATTCGGAAGAGAGCTGTTGTTAGCATGCAGTTTTGGAGCGGAGGATGTAGCGCTCGTTGAGATGTACAGTCGCTCGACGATAACTCCACAAATTTTCTATTTAGACACCGATAAACATTTTCAAGAGACTTACGACACGAGGGATCAATTGACTGAAAAGTACGGTGTCCGCTTTATTCAAGTCAAGCCCGAAATAAGTTTAGATGAGCAGGCTGAGCGATATGGGGATCGACTGTGGGAAACCGATCCAAATCAGTGTTGTTTTATTCGCAAAGTTGAACCGTTGCAAGGCGTTTTGCGTCAAGCAAAAGCTTGGATAACAGGGATTCGTCGCGACCAATCGCATACAAGAGCAAATGCTCAACGAATTGAATGGGATAATCAGTTTGGTCTATTTAAAATAAATCCGCTCGTCTCTTGGACATCTACTGACGTGTGGAACTACATTAAAGACAATCAAATCCCGTATAATCCACTACATGATCAAAATTATCCAAGCATCGGCTGCGATGTTTGCACCCGACCTGTCCAGCCAGGAGAGGATCAACGAGCGGGCAGATGGGCCGGCTCTATGAAAACAGAATGTGGATTGCACAAAGGCGCGAAGGAGGGTTCGGATTGATCACTCCACACGGGGGCTTACTTGTTAACCAATTGATGACAGAAGCCGAGAAAAACAGGCTGCAAGCAGAAAGACTACCGACTGTGACGCTTGATGCATGGGCATACGCGGATATTCAGTGCATCGGCATTGGCGCCTTTTCGCCTTTGACTGGTTTTATGAATGAAGCGGACTATGAATCTGTAGTATCTAACATGAAACTAGCGGATGGGACGATTTGGAGTCTGCCGATCACGCTGGCTGTTTCTGAGGAGGAGGCTGCGCGTGTCCGATTAGGCGAACGAATCGCTTTGTGTTGCGCAGAAGGGGTGGCTCGCGCCGTGATGCGGGTCGAAAGTGTTTATAGGCCGAATAAAAGGATTGAAGCCCAACAAGTGTATAAAACAACAGAGATCGCCCATCCTGGCGTTCAAAAGCTGTATGAACGAGGCGCGTTTTATTTAGGCGGACCGATCTCAATTGTGGAGGAACCGCGTGGCGGCCCTTTTAACGCCGACTATTATACTCCTAGACAAGCGAGAGCCTTTTTTCATAAGCAAGGATGGAAAACGATTGTAGGTTTTCAAACGAGGAACCCGATTCATCGAGCTCATGAATACATTCAAAAGACGGCTCTAGAGATGGTGGACGGTTTGTTTTTACATCCCCTCGTAGGGGAAACGAAAGCGGACGATGTGCCCGCGCAAGTCAGAATGGATAGTTACAAGACATTGTTGAAACATTATTATCCACAGGAACGGGTGTTAATGGGTGTGTTTCCAGCTGCAATGCGTTACGCGGGTCCAAGGGAAGCTGTTTTTCATGCCCTTGTCAGGAAGAACTACGGTTGCAGTCACTTTATCGTTGGCAGGGACCATGCGGGAGTTGGAGATTACTACGGGACATACGAAGCGCAAGAAATATTTAATCAATTTAACGCGGAGCAATTAGGGATTTCATTACTGTTTTTTGAAAATAGTTTCTATTGTAACCGTTGTTCGGGCATGGCCTCTTATAAAACATGTCCGCATTCGTCAAGCGAGCATGTCGTCTTATCAGGAACGAAAGTGAGAAAAATGTTAAGAGAGGGGATCAAGCCTCCCGCTGAATTCTCCAGACCTGAAGTGGCGGATATTTTAATTGATGCATTACGCTCACGGGACAGTTAAAAATTGTTAAAAACCTGCGAAAATTGTTAAAAACGCGGGTTTTTTAGTTCTAGAGAATAACTGGCAAAGAAATAACAGATAATAACACCGAAAACGGTTGACGAAATTCGTCACGCTAATCTATAATAACAGCTAACATCAATAATTGGTTTTGAGTATTTAGATAATTTTTATAATAGAGTGGCTTTGAAGAGGACCAAGAAGAAGGATTTCTGTTTTTAGAGAGTTCGGGATGGTGGAAACCGAATAACAGGCCCTTAGTCGACTCACCTCTGAGCTTCCGACTGAAAGGACTATGGCTGAGTAAGTTTGGACGTTTGACACGCGTTACGTGTTAAGGTGCAATCAGCACCTACCGAGGCAATCGTCGTGAGGCGATTGTGAATTTGGGTGGTACGCGAACCTTTTCGCCCCAATCAGCGCATAGATCTATGTGTGGGGTGAAAAGGCTTTCTTTTTTTATTTAGGCGCAAGACTAAATTTACTTAATGTAAATACTTAATAAATTGGAGGAGAGAAAATGAGCAGAGATTCGGCTTTGGTTGCTGGCAAACCAGAGGTGCCACCGATCGTTCAAGGTGAAGTAATATCAGGTGCGGATGCTTTGCTAAGATGTTTGCTTTTAGAAGAGGTTGAGTTTATATTCGGATACCCTGGAGGGGCAGTTCTTCCGATTTATGACTCGATTTATGGCAGCCATCTTCAGCACGTTTTAACAAGACACGAGCAAGGAGCAATCCATGCGGCAGACGGATATGCTCGAGCGACTGGCAAACCGGGCGTCGTTATCGCCACTTCAGGACCTGGCGCGACAAACTTAGTGACAGGGATTGCCACAGCTCAAATGGACTCCATCCCTATGGTCGTTATCACTGGTAACGTTTCGCAAGATATGATCGGAACAGACGCTTTCCAAGAAGCGGACATCACAGGAATTACGTTGCCGATCACGAAGCATAACTTCTTCGTGCGTAGCGCGGAAGAACTACCGCGTGTCATGAAGGAAGCTTTCTACATTGCGACGACAGGCAGACCAGGACCGGTGCTTGTTGATATCCCGAAGGATGTAAACATTGCTTTATCACCGTTTTATTATCCTGAAACAGTGAGCTTGCGTGGATATAACCCAACGGTTCGACCGAACAAAATGCAGGTTGAGCGTTTGATCAAGGCCATTTCTGAAGCTGAGAAACCTGTCATTATTGCAGGAGGCGGTGTCATTGCCTCAGGGGCCGAGAAAGAGCTGTTAGAATTTGCTGAAAAAACACAGATCCCAGTGGTTTGCACGTTTATGGGGTTAGGTGGATTTCCTGGAACGCATCCATTAGCTGTTGGTTGGCCAGGAATGCACGGTAACTATGCCTCGAACCAAGCCTTGATGCAATGTGACTTATTAATTGGAATTGGAAATCGATTCGATGACCGGATTACGATGGGTCGAACGAAAGAATTTGCTCCAAATGCAAAGATTGTTCATATTGATATCGATCCTGCCGAAATTGGCAAGAATGTGGACACCTTCATTCCTATCGTTGGCGATGTGAAATTGTCGCTTGAGGCGGCTTTGCCGAAAGCGCAACCAGCCAAGAGCAAGGAATGGATTGAACAGATCGACGCTTGGCAAGAAGAATATCCTTTTGCTTATCAACAAAATGGAAAATTAAAGCCGCAAGCTGTTATTGAAATGTTTTACGAGACAACAAACGGCGATGCGATTGTGACGACGGATGTTGGGCAACACCAAATGTGGGTGACCCAATATTACAAGTTTAATCAACCGCGTTCACTCATCTCCTCAGGTGGATTGGGCACGATGGGCTTTGGATTGCCAGCGGCGATGGGCGCTCAGTTAGCTTTCCCTGATCGGACTGTTATTTCCGTCAATGGTGATGGCGGGTTCCAGATGAACTCGCAGGAACTAGCGATTTTATCGGGTATGAACATCCCAGTGAAAGTCGTGATCATCAATAATAAGAGTCTCGGTATGGTTAGACAGTGGCAAGAATTGTTCTATGAGAACCGCTTGAGTGAAATTGATTTAACGCATAGTCCTGACTTCGTGAAATTAGCGGAAGCGTATGGTGTTAAAGGATTGCGAGCGGAAACAGACGAGGAAGCTCAACAAGTTTGGGCGGAGGCGTTGGCGCATGATGGACCTGTTGTCGTTGAATTTGTTATCGATAAGAATGAGAATGTCTATCCAATGGTTGCGTCAGGCTCTACTTTAGATGAGATGGTAATGGGGGATGAGAAATAAAATGCAGAAGCATACGATATCTGTATTAGTTAATGATCAGCCCGGTGTGCTTGCAAGAGTTGCAAATCTATTTGGTCGACGAGGTTTTAACATCGATAGTATTTCCGTAGGTAATTCGGAAGAAAAAGGACTCTCTCGAATGATTATTGTCACCGAGGGAGATGAAAAAACGTTGGAGCAGGTGACTAAGCAGTTGCACAAATTGATCGACGTGATCAAAGTTCATCAGCTTAGCGACGCTCCGATGGTTTCAAGAGAAATCGTCTTGATGAAAGTTGACGCGGCGCCTGCGGTTCGTTCTGAAATTACAGGTGTTATCGAGCCGTTTCGAGCAACAATCGTAGACGTCGGGCCATCGTCAGTGATTGTCCAGTCGACAGGCGATTCCGAAAAAATTGAAGCGTTAATCGAACTGCTTCGTCCTTATGGGATTAGAGAATTGTCCCGCACAGGTGTAACAGCGATGTCCAGAGGGATGGTTCCCGCTTTAAAACTACAAGCCTAAACCATTTTTCTATAAAATATAAAATATAAAATATCTATGGATAACGACTAGGAGGAAACAAGTCAATGGTAACTATGTATTACGAAAAAGACGTAAATCGCGCAGCTCTAGAGGGGAAAACAATTGCAGTAATCGGGTATGGAAGTCAGGGACATTCACAAGCTCAAAACTTACGAGACAGTGGATTCAATGTCATTATTGGACTTCGTAAAGGTGGATCTTGGAACCAAGCTGAAGAAGATGGTTTCACTGTTTACAGTGTTGCAGAAGCGACAGCTCAAGCGGATGTCGTGCAAATTTTGCTTCCTGATGAGTTGCAACGTAAAGTTTATGAGGAAGAAATTGAACCGAACTTGAAGGACGGAGCGGCTCTATTCTTCTCGCATGGTTTTAATATTCACTATGGACAAATCCAACCGCCAGCGAATGTAGACGTTGTAATGGTTGCGCCAAAAGGGCCTGGCCACTTAGTTCGTCGCGTGTATGTTGAAGGATTCGGAGTTCCGGGTCTAATTGCAATCGAGCAAAACGCGACTGGAAAAGCGATGGAAATCGGATTGGCTTACGCAAGTGGCGTGGGAGCGACGCGCGCGGGTGTTATTGAGACAACATTCCGTGAAGAAACGGAAACTGACCTGTTTGGTGAGCAGGCAGTATTGTGCGGCGGAACATCTGAGCTTGTAAAGGCTGGTTTTGAAACGCTGGTTGAAGCGGGATATAAGCCTGAAATTGCTTATTTCGAGTGCTTGCATGAATTAAAATTGATCGTTGACTTGATGTATGAAGGCGGATTGGATTATATGAGATATTCAATCAGTGATACAGCCGAGTACGGTGATTATAGCTCAGGAAATCGAATTATTAATGATGATACAAAAGTAGAAATGAAAAAGATTCTTGGCGAAATTCAAGATGGGACTTTTGCTCGCAACTTTATCTTGGAGAACCAATCTGGTCGCGCGGGCTTCACAGCTCGTCGTCGCTTAGAAAAGGAACATCAGTTAGAGACAGTAGGAAAGCAACTACGCGAAATGATGGCTTGGATCAAAAAGTAAGGCAGATTAATCAGGAGGTGGCAGCTGATGAGGAAAATTGAGATCTTTGATACAACGCTGCGTGACGGTGAACAGTCACCGGGAGTGAATCTAACCATCGATGAAAAGATCGAGATTGCCTTACAGTTAGAGAGACTCGGTGTGACAAGGATGGAGGTTGGGTTTGCTGCTGCTTCTCCTGGTGAAATTAGAGCCATTCAAGAAGTAGCAAAACGTGTGAAAAACACAACCGTTGTCAGCCTGTCTCGTTCTTTAGAAGGGGATATCGATAAATCATGGGAAGCGCTAAAAAACGCGGAAAATGCTTGCGTGCATGTCTTTTTAGCGACTTCTCCGATTCATCGGCAACACAAGCTTCAAATGACGAAGGAACAAGTTGTCGAGCAGGCGGTAGCGGCGGTGACCTATGCAAAAAAGTACTTTTCTGAAATTCAGTTTTCGTGTGAAGACGCGGCTAGAACAGAAATTGACTTTTTGTCAGAAGTGGTTGCGGCTGTCGTAAAAGCAGGAGCCAAGGTAATCAACTTACCTGATACGGTGGGGTATATGACGCCGGTTGAATATGGAAACATATTCAGACAGTTGCGTGAGCGTGTGCCGGGAATCGAAAATGTGAAGCTAAGTAGTCATTGCCATGATGATTTGGGAATGGCGGTAGCGAATTCGCTTGCGGCGATTGAAGGCGGAGCGACACAGGTTGAATGTACGGTGAATGGAATTGGCGAACGCGCGGGGAATGCGGCTCTAGAAGAAGTGGCGCTTGCCCTTGATACGCGAAAAGGCATTTATCAAGCAAAGACAGATATTAAGCTTGACGAGATTGCGCGCACAAGTAAACTCGTCAGTCGCTTAACAGGGATGTTTGTGCCTGGTAACAAGGCGATTGTCGGAGCGAATGCGTTTGCCCATGAATCCGGAATTCACCAGGATGGTGTCTTGAAGGAAATTACGACATACGAAATCATTCGTCCAGAAACAGTCGGCTTTAAATCGAATAAACTCGTGATGGGTAAACACTCGGGTCGTCACGCATTCAAAGATAAGCTGGAGGAATTAGGTTACCGTCTTGAGCGAGAGCAAGTCAATGAGGCTTTTGTTCGCTTTAAAGACTTGTGCGATCGGAAAAAGGAAGTAACGGATGATGATATCGTCGCGTTGCTCGATTCGAAGATTCTAGAAATGCCAGAAGCATTTGTGCTCGAATCGCTTCAGTTAGCATATGGTAACTTGTCCGTTCCGACAGCGAGCGTGCGGATCGCGTTAGCAAACGGCGAGATGGTGGAAGAGGCCGCTGTGGGGAATGGATCTGTTGACTCGATTTATAAAGCGATTGATCGCGTGACAGAAGAAGAAGTCACATTAGACGATTATAAGATTGTGTCTGTCACCCATGGAAAGGACGCATTAGGAGAAGTTTATGTTCGTCTAAGTCAAAATGGTATTTCGGTGCAAGGACGCGACGTAAGCACGGATGTATTGGAAGCTAGCGCCAAAGCTTATATCCAGGCGATTAATAAAATAATTGCTAGAAGAAGAGATTCTTCTAATGCGGTAGAGCCGCTTCCGTTAACCTCAACGATGAACTAGAAATGTAAAGAGGATGGAATACAAATGAAGGAATTTAAAATCGCCGTTTTACCCGGGGATGGAATCGGCCCCGAAGTTATGGAACAGGCCGTAAAAATACTGAAAGTCATTGAGCACCAAGAAAAAGTGAAATTCAATTTTGAATATGGATTACTTGGCGGCTGCGCGATTGATGCGGATGGAACGCCGCTTCCAGAACAAACGTTAGAAATTACGAAAAACGCGGATGCGATCTTGTTAGGAGCGGTTGGCGGACCAAAGTGGGATCAGAATCCGAACCATCTTAGACCGGAAGCAGGGTTATTGGCTCTTCGAAAAGAGCTCGACCTATATGCAAACTTACGTCCGGCGCAAATGTACGAATGCATGGCCAAAGCTTCCTCTTTAAAAGAAGAGCTGGTTGCGGGAGTAGATATCATGGTCGTGCGCGAACTGACGGGTGGAATCTACTTCGGGGAAAAGAAACGATATGAAGACCAAAATGGCAAGGAAGTCGCCGTCGATACATTGCTTTACCATGAAGATGAGATTGAAAGAATCGTAAGGATGGCTTTTGAAATCGCAGGTAAACGAGACAACAGATTAGTATCTGTTGATAAAGCGAATGTGTTGGAAAGCTCTAGATTGTGGAGAAGTGTTGTTGAGCGTATAGCTAAAGAGTACCCGAATATTGAATGTACGCACATGCTAGTGGACGCATGCGCTATGCAGTTAGTGCGGGCGCCAAAACAGTTTGACGTGATTGTAACGGAAAATATGTTTGGCGATATTTTAAGCGATGAAGCGGCAATGCTGACCGGTTCAATCGGGATGCTCGCCTCGGCAAGCTTAACCGATGGAAATTTAGGTCTATACGAACCTGTCCATGGTTCCGCGCCTGATATTGCTGGGCAAGAATTGGCTAATCCAATTGCTACGATTTTGTCAGCGGCATTGATGCTGCGTTATTCATTCGGACTAGATGACGCCGCTAAACGAATTGAAGACGCGGTTGAAGATGTGCTGAATAAAGGAATTCGCACAGCGGATATTGCCACAACTGGAGAAATTTCAGTTGGAACGAACGACATGGCAAACTATATCGCCGAAATATTAGAAGCTTAAAAAAATAGCCATAGAAGGAGTACTACTTCCTTCTATGGCTATTCACTATTGTGGAGCAACTCGCGAATCGGGCTCTTCCAGCTTATTTCCGCATGGGGATACGCGGCGTGGATCATCGATCTGATTTCTTCAAAATCTTCTCTTTGCAATCCGACAAGTTCTTCATGGCGACGTGGCCAGACGTGTATTTTAACGATTTGAAAAGCTTCTTCCGTCGTCCCCATATATTTTTCCCCTTCAAATAGAACGCCGCGATAAACGAGTAGAATGTTGCGGTGAACATTTCCTTTGTCGTCCATCATGATGGTTCGCTTCTGTTCTACCGCTCGGTTAATTTTCCGATAGGGATGGAGAAAAAATGTAAAACACCAATAAATTCCAAGGATTAATAAAATGAGTAACAGGATACGAATAATGAGAATCATAGTAACTCCTTCACAAGATTAGGTTTATATGACTTACTATACGATTAGAATAGCTAATTGGATTCATTTTAGGTACATTGTAATAGAATGCAAGTTTGCGGGTCAATTCGTCCCACAGAGAAAGGGGTTTCCAATGAAAACAGTCATTGCCACTTTAAATGCTAAATATATTCATGCCTCACTCGCTTTGCGTTATTTAAAAGCGTATTGCCAACAAGATTTTGAATTAGAAATGATGGAGTTTACAATTCGGGATACTCCTATCAATATCGTCACGGATATTATCAACGCGAATCCAACGGTTGTTGGTTTTTCCTGTTATATCTGGAATATTGAAGAGACGATCATTTTAATTGATATGTTAAAGAAAATAAATCCCCAACTCAAGATCATACTAGGCGGACCTGAAGTATCCTATGACGTAGCTTATTGGATGGAGCGACTACAAGGCGTCGACTTTATTGTCGTTGGAGAAGGAGAAGAAACGCTTCATCATTTGTTAAGTGAGATTGAGGGCGAACATAAATATGATCTTGTTTTTGGAATTGCTTATCGAAAGGGAGAGGAGGTTGTGATAAATCCGCCTAATCCCCGCTTAGATCTAAACGACATTCCTTCGCCGTATATTGGTTTTGATGATATAGAGGAGTTGCGCAATCGGGTCGTTTATTATGAGACTTCGCGAGGTTGTCCTTTCTCTTGCAGTTTTTGTCTGTCTTCGATTGAGGTTGGAGTGCGCTATTTTGACATTGAGCGGGCAAAAAAAGAACTGAAATACTTAATTGATAACGGTGTAAAACTGATCAAATTTGTTGACCGCACGTTTAATATTCGCCGTGATTATGCAATGGAAATTTTCGATTTTTTAATTAAGAACCACGGAGGAGCAGTCTTTCAATTTGAAATTACAGCAGATATTATGAGACCTGAAGTGCTGGATTATCTCGCGGAACATGCTCCGCCTGGCATTTTTAGATTTGAAATTGGAGTGCAATCAACGAATGATGCAACAAATATACTCGTTGAACGCCGCCAGAACTTTGACAAATTGAGCCATACAGTAATGACCATCAAAAATGCGGAAAACATTGATCAGCATCTGGATTTAATTGCGGGATTGCCTGAAGAAGACTATGATTCCTTTCGTAAAACGTTCAACGATGTTTTCGCGATGCGACCAGAGGAGTTGCAGTTAGGATTTTTAAAGATGTTAAGAGGAACAGGGATGAGGATCAATGCCGACAAGTATGGATACAAGTGGATGGAGCATGCCCCATACGAAATATTAGGTAACGACGTGCTTCCTTTTTCCGATATCGTCAAAATAAAAAGGGTAGAAGACGTTTTGGAGAAGTATTGGAATGCGCACCGGCTGGATCGCACAGTCGAATTTTTGGTTTCTACACAATTTGAAACACCGTTCGATTTCTTCCAACAGTTTGGCGACTATTGGGAATTGAATGGGTGGCAACGCATCGGACATCAGCTCGAGGATTTGTTTACACGACTTTATCAATTTCTTGAGCATATAGAAATTAAGGATCTGCCGATTGCAAAGGGCATCATGCAGTTAGATTACTTTTTGACGCAACGCAACAAGCCGCGTAGAACGTGGTGGACGTTTGAAATGGAAAAAAGCGAACAGCAACGGTTAATGAGACTGGCGGCAAATGAGCCGAACCTATTAGGCCCGAAATTTACGTCTTATAACATGGATGAAAGAGAATTGCACAAACGGGCAGTCGTCGAGCTTTTGCCATTTGACTTGCAGAAATATGAGACAAGCGGCGAGATTACCGAAGCGGAAACGTTGTTACTTGTCTATTATGAGCTAGGCCAACTTCCGAGCTACTTTACGGCTAATCTGGCTGATGTGCAAATCGCGGAAAACTAGGTTATAATAAATGCGTGAAAGACCCGTATTACCAAAACTATACAAAGGAGGCTTTTTATGCTGGACAATCAGCTAGAAATGTTCAAGGAATTAACGGAAACGCCAGGCGCTCCCGGTCATGAAGGGGCCGTTCGGGAAGTCATGAAGAAGTACATAGAGCCTTATGCTGACGAGGTTTATACCGATAATCTGGGAAGTTTGATCGCTAGACAAGGCAATCCGGAGCAAGGCCCAAAAGTGATGGTTGCGGGTCACTTGGATGAAGTCGGATTTATGATTACGATGATTACGGACAAAGGGTTTCTACGGTTCCAACCGCTTGGTGGATGGTGGAATCAAGTGATGCTTGCCCAACGCGTAACCGTTTTAACGAGGAAAGGCCCGATTGAAGGGGTAATTGGTTCAACGCCGCCTCACATTTTGAGCCCTGAAGCTCGACGCAAGCCTGTTGAAATTAAGAGTATGTTTATTGATATCGGAGCGAGCAGCAAAGAAGAAGCAGAGGAGTTTGGGATTCGTCCCGGCGATACGGTCGTGCCCATCTGTCCTTTTACAGTGATGAAAAACCCAAAATTGTTAATGGCAAAAGCTTGGGATAATCGGATTGGCTGCGCGATTGCAATCGAAGTGCTTAAGCAGCTGAAAGATACAAATTATGCGGGCGCTGTTTACGGCGTTGGCACGGTTCAGGAAGAAGTCGGATTACGCGGAGCGCAAACATCGGTTCACGCTGTTGATCCTGATATCGCTTTCGCGGTTGACGTTGGAATCGCGGGAGATACGCCTGGCATCAAGAAGGAAGACGCCCAGTCAGAGTTAGGCGCTGGGCCGCAACTACTGCTTTATGACGCATCAATGATTCCACACCGTGGACTGCGCGATTTTGTCATTGAAACAGCGGACGAATTAGAAATCCCATACCAATTTGACACCATTTCTGGCGGCGGAACGGACGCGGGCCGATTACACTTGCATAGCAAGGGGGTTCCATCCCTTGTCGTAAGTGTTGCGACGAGATATATTCACAGCCACGCGTCGATTCTTCATCGCGATGATTTCGACAATGCGGTACGATTATTGGTGGAAGTAATTAAACGTTTAGATCAACAAAAATTAGAACAAATTAGATCGGTATAATGTCGTGTTAGAAAACAAAGAGAGCTCACCGTCGGGTGAACTCTTTTTGTTTTAAGCGAAGTGGCAGTGAGGATTGGCGTGTTATTGTTTAATTTCACGATGTAAAATTTGCAGGATTTGTCCCTGCGTCTCGACGGGGCTATGATTCCACAGCACTTCAAACAGAACGCCAAGACCTGGTAACGTTTTGTCTTCGCCGCTTGTGATCGCATCAATGATTGTCTCTCGCAATTCTCCAAGCGATGAATCGGAAACATTAGCAAGCACGGCTCGACGCAAATCGACTTGAGATGGTTGCATTTAGATTGCCTCCCGACATAAATGTGATCATTTTATCGTTTGCATGCTTCCTCGTTTTCATCCCGTTAGGAATTGGTAATTAGCTGTGCTATAATATTTTTTACAAAAAAATCATGTTAGGAATGAGGGCCATGGCGGATCGAGCATTCGCGGTAGTTGGAATGGGACGTTTTGGTTCAAGTGTAGCAAAGACATTGTATGAGATGGGTTATGATGTAATGGCAATTGATACGGATGAAGAGAAAATTCAAGATCATATCCAGTCGGTTACTTACGCTGTACAGGCTGATTCGACTGATGAACAAGCTTTAAAAGAATTGGGGATGCGTAATTTCGACGTGGTTGTCGTTGCAATTGGCGAAGATATTCAGGCAAGCATCTTGTCTACGCTAATTTTAAAAGAACTAGGGGTTAAGAAAGTTGTTGTAAAAGCGCAAAGTGAACGGCACGGTAAGGTCCTTTATAAAATTGGAGCGGATCGGGTTGTATTCCCAGAAAGGGATATGGGGGCAAGGGTTGCCAACAATTTAGTTTCACCCGGTATTTTAGATTTTATTGAACTTGCCGAAGATTATAGTGTTGCTGAGATTGCGGCAACTACAGGGATGATTGGAAAAGATTTGGTCACCTTGGATATTCGCGCTCGCTTTGGGGTGAACGTGATGGCGATTAAAAGCGGTGAAAACATAAACATTGCTCCGAATGCGGAAGATGTAATTCAGGAGGACGATGTGCTCGTTGTGATCGGACATAATAGTGACTTGAAGCGACTAGAGGAGAAGAGTAAGTAGAGGTGGATGATATGGAAAGAATCGAATCGGTACAGAATGCAAGGGTGAAAGAATGGGCTAAGCTAGGCAAAAGGAAAGGAAGAGAACAGGCGGGATCGTTTATTGTTGAAGGGGAACACGTAGTCGAGGAGGCGATAAAGCAGGAAGCGCCAATCGAAGCCTTGTTAATGACGGAGGCATTCCCCGCAACGGAGATCATTAGCCAATTTGCTCAGACGAACCCTTCAATTTGCTTTCAAGTGTCTGATACTATTATGAGGCGATTGTCTGAAACAGAAACGCCGCAAGGAATTATGGCGATTACGAAAATCCAAAAGGACGAATTGGAATCCTTTATACATAAAAAGTATTTGCTGTTATTAGACGCGATTCAGGATCCAGGTAATCTTGGAACGATCATTCGCGCAGCTGACGCGGCGGGGGTCGATGGAATCATCCTTGGCAACGGCACAGTCGATCCGCATAACTCCAAAGTGGTCCGTTCAACAATGGGTTCTATTTTTCATATTCCGATTATTCAAGCGAACTTAGCGGAAATTATTGGGCAGCTGCAACAACATGAATACACATTCATTGCCGCAAGTTTGGAAGGGGCGGTCGCCTATGATGAGCAAGACTACACAGGATCTATTGGAATCGTCATCGGCAATGAAGCGAATGGCGTCTCTGAGGAAATTTTGCGCGCTTGCTCTTCAAGGATTAAGATCCCACTCTACGGCCGCGCTGAATCGTTGAATGCCGCGATCGCCGCGGGAATTATTATGTATGAAGCGACCCGTCAAAGAAAGCAAGTTGCGCCGAAAGCGCCGATTGACTATAATTAACGTGAATTGAAGATGATTATAAAGTGAAGATGGAGACAAGTAAGTAGGATCGAGCTATGAACGAACGATGGCTACGTTAATCGTTTTAGGGAGGGGAGCCTAGACTGGAAGTTCCCTCATAGCGTAACCTAGCTGAATTCACTCCGGAGCTGTCCCCTGAAAGGATATCGAATAGGGGGTACCGGTGAACAACCGTTAAACATTTGTAAAGTGAGAACGATCGACCGTATTTGTAATCGTTCTAATAAGGGTGGTACCGCGACCTCTCGTCCCTTGCCAGGGATGAGAGGTTTTTTGTTGGATTAAAGGAGGAATTACTGTGCAGGAAAAGTTAGTGGAGTTAAAAGAAGCAGCGCTCGCAAGCTTATCGGATGTTAAAGATCTTGCAGAGCTCAATGATCTTAGAGTCAAGTATTTAGGAAAAAGAGGGGCCCTCACGGAAATAATGAAAGGAATGGGTAAACTCTCGCCTGAGGAACGGCCTGTTATGGGGCAACAAGCGAATGAGGTTCGAGCGGTGATTGAATCGCTGCTTAAAGAAAAAACGGAGGCTTTCGAGCAAGCTATATTGCAGGAAAAATTAGAGAGTCAACGAATTGATGTGACGCTGCCAGGTAGGGTTGTGGCAAGAGGAGCAAAGCACCCGCTCACTTTGATTGTCGAGCAAATTGAAGATTTGTTCATTGGGCTCGGTTTTGAAATCGCGGAAGGTCCAGAAGTTGAAACCGACTATTATAACTTTGAAGCGTTAAATTTGCCGAAGGATCACCCGGCCCGCGATATGCAAGATTCGTTTTATATTACGGAAGATATTTTAATGCGTACCCATACATCGCCAAACCAAGCTCGGGTAATGGAAGCGAAGCAAGGGGAGGCGCCTGTTAAAATCCTGTGCCCTGGACGAGTATATCGACGGGACGATGATGACGCGACTCATTCACACGTATTCACTCAAATCGAGGGGCTTGTGATTGATGAAAATATTCGAATGAGTGATTTAAAAGGGATCTTGTTGTTTTTTGCGCAAGAGATGTTTGGCAGCGATGTGGAAATTCGATTGCGTCCTAGTTTCTTCCCGTTTACGGAACCGAGCGCGGAAGTGGATGTTACGTGCGCGGTATGTCATGGGACAGGCTGTCGCGTTTGTAAAGATACAGGCTGGTTAGAAATTTTAGGTTCGGGTATGGTTCATCCAAAAGTGCTTGAAATGTCTGGATATGACTCCGAAAAATATACAGGTTTTGCGTTTGGAATGGGCGTTGAGCGGATTGCGATGCTCAAATACGGAATTGAGGACATCCGCCACTTTTACAACAATGACCTTAGATTTTTGAAGCAATTTAATCGTCGGTAAGGAGAGAGTGTAGAAAATGAGATTATCATTTAATTGGCTCAAGGAGTATGTAGATTTATCAGGAATTACACCTGAAGAGCTGGCTGAAAGATTGACGCGCAGCGGTGTGGAAGTAGAAGCGGTAGAGCAACGGAATCAGGGCGTTTCTCAAATTGTGGTCGGTCATGTGTTGGAAAAGAGCAAACACCCCGATGCGGACAAGTTGAGTGTTTGTCAGGTAGATGTCGGGGATGAGCGGCTGCAAATTGTTTGCGGCGCGGAAAATGTGGACGCTGGTCAGCGCGTTGTGGTCTCTAAAGTTGGAGCTGTGTTGCCTGGCGGTTTAAAAATTAAAAAGGCGAAACTAAGGGGCGTTGAATCAAAGGGAATGATCTGTTCGGCTAAAGAATTAGGAATCAATGATAAGTTGCTTTCTAAAAGCCAACAAGATGGAATCATGGTTTTAGCGAATGATTCTGAGATCGGAGCAGACGCGCTCGCTTACCTTGGTCTCGATGATACCGTGCTTGAATTGGAGTTGACGCCAAATCGGTCTGATTGCTTAAGTATGATTGGTGTTGCATATGAAGTTGCCGCCATCCTAGGGAGGGAAGTGAACTTGCCTCGCCTTGATCCGCCTGAAAATGGACAATCGATTGAAGGACAAGTGGCTGTTTCAATCGCAGCTTCAGAACAGTGCGCGAATTACTCTGCGCGTTTAATTACTGATATTCAACTCGGTCCCTCCCCGCAATGGATGCAAAATCGATTAATGGCGGCAGGGATTCGACCGATCAATAATATCGTTGACATTACAAACTATGTTATGCTGGAACAAGGGCAGCCATTGCATGCGTTTGATTATGAAAAAGTACGTAATGGACAAATCGTCGTTCGTCTTGCTGAACAAGGCGAAAAATTTGTAACGTTGGATGAAATTGAGCATCAACTGGATGATGAAATGTTGTTGATTACGGACGGCGAGAAGCCGATCGCGCTAGCGGGTGTGATGGGCGGCGCAAATTCAGAGGTATCGGAGCAGACGACGACCATATTGCTTGAATCCGCGCTTTTTTCTGGTGTTTCTGTGCGTAAAACTTCTAAAAAGTTAAACATGCGGTCTGAGGCAAGCTTACGCTTCGAGAAAGAAGTGGATCCCGAAGGCGCGCATAAGGCGTTGGACCGAGCGGCCCTTTTAATGGCGGAACTTGCCCAAGGTGTTGTTGCAAAAGGTATCGCCAAAGATGAAACGAAGCCACATCACAGGATCACAGTCACTCTTCGACAAGATCGCTTGAATGCGGCGCTGGGCACGAGCCTAACGTTGTCGGAAACAGAAGCTATTTTACATCGTTTGAAATTCGCGTTTGAAATGAACAAGGGTGTATTTGAAGTCGAAATTCCATCTCGACGCCAAGACATTACGCGTGAGGTTGATTTAGTGGAAGAGGTGGCTCGTCTACACGGCTATGATCACATTCCAACTAGCTTGCCGACAGGTCCGACTACTCGGGGGAGATTAACGGATTATCAGGCTTGGTTGCGTGATGCGAGAAACGTGTTGGTCGGCGCTGGTTTGTATGAAGTTTCCACTTATTCGTTTACAAATGAACAGATCATGTACGATTTTGCGCCTTTGCATGAGGATACAGAAGGAATCTTGCTGAATATGCCGATGAGTGAGGAGCGCGGTCGCCTCAGGGTGAACTTATTGCCGCACTTACTTGAGACGACGGCTTACAATAAAAATCGGCAGACTCACGATGTGGCGATCTTTGAAATCGGTCGTGTGTTTATTAGCAATGAGGCTCAACTAACCCGGTTACCGCAGGAAAGTCTCGTTGTTGCGGGGCTAATGACTGGCGATTACCCGACAGAACATTGGACTCAGCAAGCTCAACCCGTTGATTTTTATACGATAAAAGGGACGGTAGAAGTGTTGTTGGAACAGCTAGGTGTTACGGGGGCTGCTTATGAGGGGACGAGCGATCTCATAGGAATGCATCCTGGCCGTACAGCGTCTATTGCGGTTGGGGATGTTTCGGTCGGTTACGTTGGACAAGTTCATCCAGCGTTACAAAAGAAATATGATATCGATGAAAGTTACGTTTTTTACCTTGATTTAGAGAAGTTATATACGTTGCGAGCAAGGCTAGGTCAGTATCAACTGTTGCCAAGATACCCGGCAAATACGCGTGATATGAGTATCCTAGTTGATGAGTCAATCCCTGCTAGCCATATCAAGCAGCTGATTCGAGCGCAAGGCGGTTCGATTCTGGAAAACGTGGAATTATTTGATGTTTATACAGGGGATAAAATTGCGAAGGACAAGAAGAGTTTAGCTTTCGCTCTTATTTATCGCAAACCAGAAGGAACCCTTACGGATGAAGAAGTAAATGAAGCTCACGAGCGAATCGTAGCGGCTTTGGCGACGACGTATCAGGCAGAATTACGTTCATAAACTAGGTGGAGACCCTATAATTAGGGAAAGAGGGTCTCCTTTCCTGTTAAAAGGGAAGGACCCTCCTTTTTTTTTATTCCAAGTGAATGTATAATAATACTTACCTAAGGAAATGTTGGAAGGATGGAGGATGAATAACGCGTGAGTGATGAAAGAAACAAAATAACAGTGGACATTTATGGTCAACAATATCGGATGGTTGGAAAAGCAAGCGCCTCGCATCTCCGATCAGTCGCAAATTTTGTAGATGCAAAAATGCGTGAGGTCGCGGATGGCAATACGCGTTTAGATACGGCTAAAATTGCTGTACTATCCGCTTTAAATATCGCGGATGAATTGCATCAATTGAAGGAAGAGTATGATGAGTTGATTCGTATTCTTGAGGAGGAACAACAACGGGGGGAATAAGATGGTCGATCTAGCTATAATAGGCCTCTTTCTATTGGCGATAAGGTCGGGTTATCGCAAAGGATTTATCGGGCAAGCGATCGGTTTGGTCGGGATTGTTCTCTCTCTTCTGATCGCCTATTCTTTTTCGCAGGATACAGCTGTGTTTCTTCAAAAACAATTTCCTCTCCCTCACACGAGCAGTTATCCCCCATTTCAAACGTTTTTAGGAATGCCAGCGATCCATAAATGGTTTTATCTTGCTGTTTCGTTTTTTCTTGTTTTCATTTTTGCGAGAATACTATGCAGGGTGACAGGCTCATTCCTTCAATCTTTAGCGGAATTACCATTAATTTCAATTATGAATAGCTGTCTTGGCGGATGTGTCGGCGTGTTAAAGGTAGTTGCGCTCGTCTTGATTGTCGTTCAGTTGACTCCGCTGATGCCTGACAATTGGCAGGGGAAATTTGATCAATCGGTCATTGCCCAATACGCCCACGATCACTCTTCTCGTTTTACAAAACAGTTGCCAGAGTGGCCGAAACGAGCGGCGTTGCGCGAGATCTGACGGAATGAATTTAACTGCTGGATCGGGTCTGATTCATTTCGTCTTCCCTTTAATTTCAAGGAATGCAGAGAGGATTTTCTGCGGAACATAAGGTACACCTTAATAAAGGGGGAATTTATATGCCGACGAATCAAAACCAAAACAAGTTAGTTGTTCCTCAATCCGCATCATTAATCGATGAACTTAAGTATGAGATCGCAAACGAATTTGGGATCTATGATTTCGGAGCGTATGCGACATCGCGAAGCAATGGTTCTGTAGGCGGAGAAATTACGAAGCGTTTAGTGAAAATGGCAGAGAGCGCGCTTGCTGGACAACAAATTAAATAAAATGGATTTGGGTTGTCCCGAAAGTTGGTCTTAAGCTAACTTATCGGGACAACCTTCTTATTTTTGGAGGTATGGTGGTCGGGGTCCCCCGTTTTGCCATGGCGGTCAATAGTTGTCGGAATTCCACTTATTGATGGTAATTCCCGCGTGAGTACGAGTGTTAGTTGTCAAAAATCCACTTACATACACTGTATCCCCCTTTTTCGAAGCTATAAAGTGGGGTTAGTTGTCAAATGTCCATCTATTTTATCCCTTTTTTTGACGGATAGTTGGACTTTTGTCCATTATTCTTAAGACCGTTTAAAAGGTCTCCTCTTGAAATTAAGGGGAGCAACATTGTTAATAACATGGATGCTACGAGGGAGGCAATCAGTGTAATACGAACGCCATGGATGATAAACTGACTAATATAGAGGATTAAAGCAGTCACTAACAGTCCAATAAAATTGGGAGTATATAAAGAAATGGGTTTGTTTAAAAGAGATTCGGTAAGCGCCGCGAGAGCTGCCATAACCGATACGGTGAGCAATGCCGCGGTGTAGCTCCGAATTGAAAAGCCTGGGACGAGAAACGCGACCAACATAAGCGCGAAGGAAATGAATAAAAAGCGCATGAGATAACGGAGTAAAGTTGTAGTCAAAACAATCATCCTTTTTGATAGATAGTAAACTAGGCTACCCCGGCGCTGCTTTTTTTATACATTCTTTTACGTGTTATAATAAAAAGACATTGGAGTAAGAAAGGGGATTTTTGGTGCAAGATCGGCTGTTTCGAACATTGGAATTTGATAAAGTAATTTTACAACTTTTAGATCATTGCTCTTCTACATTGGGAAGGGAAAAAATAGAGAGCCTACAACCGACAACGGAGCTTAGCGAGGCTGTGACCAGACAAGAAATCACATTTGAAGCTTATACGGTGATTCGGCTGAAAGGCAGCGTCCCTTTTGCGGGCGTTCGCAATATTCGAGCGGCCATCGGCAGGGCCAAGCTTGGCGGAACATTAAGCACATCCGAACTGCTAGATATTAGCGGTGTGATTCGCGGCGGATGGAGATTGAGAAAAGCGATTGAAGCGGTCATCGAAGAAGAACAATCGCTGCCTTTACTTGAACAGTTCACCTCTCAGATTGAACGTTTGGCGGAGCTAGAACGCGAGATCGAGGCGGCGATTGATGAACACGGACAAGTGGTGGATCGGGCAAGCGCCGCCCTCGCTCAGATTCGTTCTCAAATTCGTACTGCGGAATCACGTATTAAAGAAAGATTGGATTCGATTATTCGTTCCTCATCTTACCAGAAGATGTTGCAAGAGAGCATTGTGACTGTGCGTGGAGAGCGGTATGTGATACCTGTTAAACAAGAGTATCGTCACGTTTTTGGCGGCATGATTCACGATCAGTCGGCTTCTGGAGCGACTTTGTTTATCGAACCCGACGCGGTCGTACAGGCAAATAATCAATTGCGAGAGTATCGCTTAAAAGAGGAACGAGAAGTTGAGCGTATTTTGCGACAGATGACAGAGCTTGTGGCCGCGCAGGCTGAGATGCTTACGCATAACGTGGAAATGCTGGCGGAACTTGATTTCGCATTCGCAAAAGCGCGCTATGCCCACCAAATAAGGGCCACACAGCCAAAGCTCAACGACAATGGTTATTTTAAACTAAACAAAGGTCGACACCCGTTAATTCCGTTAGACGAAGTCGTGCCGATCGATGTTGAATTGGGTGATGACTATTCAGCGCTGATTGTGACTGGACCGAATACGGGCGGTAAGACGGTAACATTAAAAACGATCGGTTTACACGCTTTAATGGCCGCGAGCGGATTGCATGTTCCTGCCCTTGATGATAGTGAGATGGCTATCTTTTCAGGTGTTTTCGCGGATATCGGGGATGAGCAAAGTATAGAGCAAAACTTAAGCACATTTTCAGGACATATGACGAATATCATTCAAATCCTCGGACAGATTGACGCCAATAGTCTCGTTCTTATGGATGAACTTGGCGCGGGCACAGACCCAACAGAGGGCGCTGCATTGGCGATGGCGATTCTCGATCATATGTATGGGATCGGAGCCAAAGTTGTGGCGACGACCCACTATAGCGAATTGAAAGCTTTTGCGTACAATCGACCGCAGGCGCTTAATGCGAGTGTGGAATTTGACGTTGAAACATTAAGTCCGACGTATCGCTTATTAGTCGGGGTGCCTGGTCGAAGTAACGCATTTGCAATTGCTAGACGCTTGGGCTTGTCGTCTGGGATCATCGAAGAGGCAAAAGCTCATATTAGCGTCGATGATTCCCGCGTTGAGAAGATGATCGCCACCTTGGAAGAAAACCGTTTAGCCGCTGAACAAAATCGTTTGCGGACGGATCAGCTTCGCAAGCAAATGGAGCAACAACGTGAAGAGCTTGAAAGGGAACAGGCCGAATTTGCCCGCGCAAAGAACCAGTTGCTTCAACAAGCGGAAGAGGAAGCGGCGCAATCTGTGGCCAAAGCGAGAAGAGAAGCGGATGAAATTATCGCGGATCTGAGAAGGTTAGCTCAAGAAGAGCAGCATGGGATTAAAGAACATAAGTTAATTGAAGCAAAGAAAAGGCTTGAGGGAGCCATACCTGAATTTGAACGAGAGACAGAGAGAAAGCAACAAGCGAAACGAAGAAAACTGGAAACATTAGAAATCGGTGATGAAGTCGAAGTCACTTCCCTTGGACAGAAAGGGGAAATCATTGCTAATCTCAGTAACAATGAATTCCAAGTTCAGTTAGGGATTTTGAAAATGACAATTAAGGCGAAAGACCTTGTTAAACTTGGTTCCAAAAAGAAGCAAGAGCCGAGCGCGTATACGAAAATTAAAATGTCACGTGAGACGGCCCGCCCGGAAATTGATTTGCGCGGTTATACTGTTCATGATGCGTTACCAGTCATTGATAAGTACTTGGATGACGCGCTCATCTCGAACTTGAATCGTGTCTCTTTGATTCACGGAAGCGGTACAGGCGCGTTACGGACGGGTGTTCACAATTATTTAAAGAATCATCGAAACGTAAAATCGTACCGCTTTGGCGGTCAAGGCGAAGGCGGGGTTGGGGCGACGATCGTAGAACTGAAGTGAAAAAATGAGTCATGGAAATATTTCAATCTTTACGAGAATCGCAAAGATAGGTATGATGTGTGTATCAACCTAATTAGTAGGTTGGGAGTTCTTGCGGCCACTTGAAGGTCGCTTTTTTTTTTGCCTAGCCGCCCGCGTGGAACCGCTTTTTCCTATATCCCTTTTAGGGCATAATAGTGTATAATTCATGGATAGTTAACGGTAATAAACGTTGGAGGAAATGAATGCTTAAACGTTTAACGATCATTTTGATTATTTTTTCAACCATCTTTTTTATAGGCGGCATAACCTATTGGTTTATAACTACTACATAAAATGTATTTTCAAAAACTTGGAGGAAATAGTATGGAATTCAATGCGCAACCTAGAGTTGCTGTCATCGGTTTAGGATTTATCGGGCTCCCACTAGCGTTAACTTATGCAATGAAAGGGGCCAAAGTGGTCGGCGTGGATGTACTTGAACAACATATTGAAAATATCAATCGCGGCGTATCCCACCATCTCGAATTTTACGAGGGGAAGTCATTAGAAGAAATATTAAGGGAACAATTAAAAGAGCAGCGTTTTACAGGGACAACGAGCTATAAAACAGCTGCATCCCAAGTTGATACTTATATTATTACGGTCGGGATTCCGGTTGAGAACGGTGACGCGAATCTTACCTATTTAAGAAGCGCTTGCGAAGAACTAGCAACCGTATTGAAGCAGGGGGACACGGTCATTGTTAGAAGCACCGTCATTCCTGGGTCGACGGAGGAGTTCATCGCTCCAATCCTGGAACAGAGCGGTTTAAAAGCGGGGGAAGATTTTTATTTAGCTTATTCTTCCGAGCGAATCGCCGAAGGGAAAGCATTTGAGGAATTTATCCATATGCCTCTTGCGCTAGGCGGGGTCAATGAGGAGAGCGCGCAACGGGCGCAATCGATCTTAGGGTTCGTGACAGAGGCGGAAATTACCGTTTCAGAAATTAAAGTTGTGGAAACGGCGAAAGTGATTGAAAATATTCAGCGCGATGTAAACATTGCGATGGTACAGCAATTTGCTCGTTTTTCCGAAAAGTTAGGAATCGATACGTTCGAGTTAATTAAAGTGGCGAATACCCATAAACGAGTGAATTTATTGACGCCTGGACCGGGTGTGGGCGGATATTGTTTGCCAAATGCATTGTATTATTTATTGCCGAAAGCAAAGGAACTGGGCGTAGATATTGGTCTGTTGGAGTTGGCTCGAAAAATCAATGACGCCGTGCCGCAAGAACTGGTGGATATGGTCGATAACGAGTTAAAAAAACGAGGAGATTCACTGCTTAATAAAAAAGTGGCGGTGATTGGCTTGGCGATGAAAGACTTTTCTAATGATGATCGGATTAGTCCGCCGCATCACGTGGTAGAACTTCTCTTGGAGCGTGGCGCCATCGTCAAGGCCTATGATCCAGCGGTGCCAAGTGTCTATTCGTACAAAGTGGACGACATTCAAGCAGCGATCGATGATGCGGACGTTCTTATTTATTTAACCGTCCAGGAAGAGTTTTTAGACTTAGATTGGAAGGCTCTCATTAAGCGAATGGCCGAGGATCCGATTCTGCTTGACACGAAGCATCGTATTCCTAAAACGGCTTCAAACGGGGCAACATTGTTGAGAATATAGTAAAAAGAAGTTGAGATAAAATGAATCAATCCAAAAAGGTTTTAATTATCGCTTACTTGTTTCCGCCAATCGGCGGAGGCGGTGTGCAAAGAGCGTTAAAAATGGCGAAATATCTAAATCAATATGGCTGGCAAGTTCACGTGTTGACCGTCGAACCGATCTACCATGTTTCCTTAGACGAATCGTTGCTCAACCAATTACCCGAGACGGTGATCATTCATCGAACACAGGAGTTTTCATTCGGGGCCCCGCCAGCTGTTGCGGTTTCAGCTGATTCGTCAGAGACGGACAACTCGAATCAGAAGAAAAATGTGAAGAGCGCAGTGAAAGCGGCTCTCTTTCCGACACTCAAAAAGATGAAGAAATATGCGCTTATTCCCGATGACCAAATTCTTTGGTTCCCATCTGCAACGAAGAAAGGTCTTGAGATTATTAGGGAACATCAAATTGACGCGATCTTTTCCACTTCTGGTCCGTACACGAATCATCTCGTCGGTTTGCGTTTAAAGAAGAAGACGCGTCTTCCTTGGATTGTAGACTTTCGCGATCCTTGGACTCAAAACATGCATCGTCCAGGCGTGGCGTGGCGGGAGAAAGTTGAAGAGAAGATGGAACGAAACGTTTTGCGTGAAGCGGATATTTTGCTTACGGTTACTCGTTCATTCGCGAACGACTTTCAGCGTAAATTTGGCAATGTCATTAAACGGACGGAAGTCATTCATAACGGTTTTGATCCCGAAGACTATCAGCAATTAGCCACGATTGCATCCGATCGACAACGCTGCTCTTTTATTTATACAGGGATATTTTATCAGGAGAGAAATCCGCGCTTATTTTTACAGGCGATTCATGAACTGTTGGCTGAAGGGAAATTAAAGCGCGACTTAATTGAATTAAAATTTGCGGGTGTTTTTGACTATCCAGGCTATACAGAAAACATGGACTGCGCTCAGGCGTTAGGTTTGGAAGATATTGTGAAGGTGTTAGGGCATTTGCCGCACCAGGAAGCGCTAATTGAATTGAAAAGCTCAGATGTTTTGCTGTTAATTGCGGATACGGCGCCAGGGTCAGGACGCTATATTCCGGGCAAGCTATTTGAATATATGGCGATTGGCAAGCCAATCTTAGCGCTAAGTTTGCCTGGGGAATCGACGGCGATCATCGAACAATACGGACTTGGGCAAGTTGTGAATCCAACATCAAAAGAAGAGATTAAGGCGGGCATTATGATTTTGTATGAGCAATGGTTGAATCAGGATGGGACGGAGCGATCGACAGTCATTGAACCATCAACGAGCATGTATCAAAGAAAAACACAAGCTGGGATGTTAGCTAAGCTTCTTGATCAAATCACGACCTAACGATACAATAGAAAGATAGATTCATTTTTGAGTTAGCATCGGAAAGGGATTGTACCATGAACCACTACAGAAGGGCGCTACATGTAATTGGCGGAGGAGAATTTGGCGGAGCGGAACAACACATCATCCAGCTTTTATCCTTACTACCTCGCTACGGCTACATTGGGAGGGTTGTTTGCTTTTATGAAGCCGAGTTTTCCGAAAGGTTGCGAAAACAAGGCATAGAAGTAGAGGTTCTTGCGCATGGGCGATTTGATCTTCGATTGCTTACAAGTTTGAAACAGATTTTTATGAAAGAACAACCGGATATCATTCATACTCACGGGGTTAAAGCCAATTTCTTTAGTCGACTTGCGGCGCGGAAATTGCCTATTCCGTTAGTGACGACGATACATAGCATACTGAGATATGATTACCAAAATCAGTTAGCGTTCTTTGTAGCCTCTAATATGGAAAAGAGAACGAGAGGGCTGAACAATCAGTTCATCGCCATTTCGCGCTCAATCGAAGATACATTGCTGTTCGAAGGAGTTCCCAACGAGAAGATTTCGCTTGTCCATCACGGGATTGATTTCGACCTTTATGCGTCTGGTCAAGGGGATAAGTTGCGCGAGGAACTTGCCTTGCCGAAGGAGGCCTATCTGATCGGAGTCGTCTCGCGGTTAGTCGAAGCGAAAGGGATTGAGTATGTGTTGCAAGCCATGCCCACAATTCTTCGTGATCAACCTAGCGCGCATTTAGTGATCGTGGGAGCAGGTCCCTATGAACAAACGTTGAAAAAAATGAGCGTTGAGTTGTCGATTCAAGACCACGTGCATTTTCTCGGTTTTCGCAAAGATATTCCAGATTGTTTACATAGTTTCCAATGTTTTGTGAGCGGTTCATTATCCGAAGGTCTGGGCTTAAATGTGTTGGAGGCAATGGCAGCTTCTATTCCTGTTGTCGTAACGGGAGTTGGCGGGATCCTCGATTTTGTAGAGGATGAAGTCAATGGTTTGCTTGTCCCGCTTCGTTCTAGCACAGATATCGCAATTAAAATCTTAACGCTCATGCAAAATGATCAATTGGCTCAACAATTGACTGAACAGGCTGTAAAACGAGTGAAGACAGATTTTTCTCTCGATTCGATGGGAAGAAAAACAGCCGATGTTTACCAAAAGATAATCTCGAAAAATAAGCGTAAATAAGTCCTCGAACATGTGTTAAAACCACAGTGTCGAGGACTTATTGTTTTTGCGACTATCTTCTTAGTAGACGCTTCGATATATTTTGCAAGAGGTGTAAGACCAACGATTCTCGCAAGATGATCATGGCGATTAGGAAGCTGAGGGCGCCGAGTCCAATCAAGCCGAGTGTGGATAGTTTAGCCTTTATGAGCGTGTCCTGAGGAAGTGTAGACCTAGCAAGCATCAAGCTTAGACTCATGACCGCCGAACTAAGCAATGTTTTTACCATCGTAATCCAGAATGAGGGCAGAATAAACCTCCCTATTTGCTTCCTTAGCAAAATGCCAAGGAATAACGTATGGAATAAAGCGCCGATCGCCGTGCCTAGCGCAATGCCGCCGTGATCGAGATAAGGAATCAGCAGCATACTCGCTCCCGTAAAAACACCGATGCTTAGCACAGCGGCAATGACGGGAGTCCGTGTGTTTTCCATCGCGTAAAAGGCGCGTGTAAGCAGGTCTTTTAAAGCGACGAAGAAGAGCCCCAGACCATAAAAAATAAGGGCGATGCTTGTCCATTGCACATCTCGAGCATCGAATTTACTGTTCCCGCCCCACTGATAGAGGAAGGAAATCAGCTCTTTGGGAATCATCACAAAGGCAAATATCGTTGGCAATAACAGCAAAAACAAATACCGCATCCCTTCCGTGATTGATGCCTTCATTTGATCCCATTTTTTGTTCGTAAAATGTTCTACTAAATGCGGGAAAATCGGTAAAATAAAGGCCCCGACAAAAATAGCGATCGGTAGCTGATAGACGGTAAACGCTCTTTTCAGTGAGCTTAGCTTTCCTTCCCCTAAGCCAACAGCCAAGTATAGTTCAATGAAAACCGTCATTTGCGTGACAATAGAACCGAGCATGATTGGAAAGAAACGTTCGCCTATTTTTCTCATTTCAAGCGTGTTCCAATAAAAATCCGGTTTCAAGTTGTATCCCGCTTTTGCCACAGAAGGCAGCATTGTAAACGCGGCAAAAGCAAAACCGATTGTCGTTCCAATTGCGACTCCATAAATTCCAAAATGGGGGACGAGCAGCGGATAGGCGGCGATAATGACGAGTGAATTAACGACCGCGCTCAATGTAGGGAAAAAATATTGCTGATGGGCATTGAGCGTGCTTTGAAACATCCCGAGCAAACCAATGAATAGAGCGGAAGGCCACATGATTTGCATCAAATGCGTGGCGATGACAAGCTCTTTTCCTTCGTAAGCGGGAGCTAATAATTGAACGAGATTTTTTGAGTAAATAAATCCCAATATGCTAATGACAAGATATAACAGCAGCGTAAACGTAAACATTTTTCTAAACAGGGCGCTTGCTTGATCCTTTTGCTTAAGCGTTATCTGTTGTTTCAGTGTCGGTAGGAAAATTGCGTTTAACGCGCCAGGCACAAATAAAAATATCGTATAAGGAATCGAGTAGGCGACTCCATATGCGTCGGTTACGAATGTATTCCCGAATTGGTGGGCAAGCAGCGTATCTCTCAAAAAGCCGATTACTCTGCCGATTAGTGTCATAACCATGATAATCATTGCGGAACGTAAAATCGTTTGCGACATGTTTTACACCTTTTTCTCTTTATTTAAAAAAGACCTAGTTTATTTGTTGCATAGGAGGCTACAAAAATCAAGCGTTTTTGTTGAGCTATGGGGGATGATAAGATATAATTACTTCGGTTTGATAACTTGAGTAGCTGTTTACAATGAGGGAGGGCCAATCGAAATGAAAGCGATTGATGAAAGAGGAAGACTATTTGGTCTTATGAATATCTTGGACTTATTTTTAATTATCATCCTGATCGGCGCGTCTGTTTTTGCCGGATTAAAGTTTTTAAAACCAGGAGACATTCAAATTGGAACATCTTCTGGACAACAAGAAGTATCCTATACGTTATTCAATTCCGGAGAGCATCCGTTTGTTGTCGATGAAATTAAAGAGGGGGATATGATTAAATTAGTCGATAACAACAGTACGTTGGGAACGGTGGTCGCGGTTGAAAAGAAGCCGGCCATGAACTATGTGAATACAGCCGACGGACGAACGGTGCTGGCGCCTGTGCCGGAAAAGTATGAAGTTTATATTCATATGAAAGCCAATGCAAGAGTATCAGGGGATTCAGCGGTCGTTGGCGATACCGGTTTGTTAGTTGGTAACCGCGTGAAGATCAAAGGGCCAGTCTATATGATGGAAGCGCTTGTGCGCGACGTAGAGATTGGTGATCCATCGTGAACCAGCAAGCTGTTCGATTTACGTTTAAAGATTTGATTTTTTTGATCTCGTTGCTTGTAGTTGCTTATATTGTATCTCAAAAAGTAATTTTGAGAGAGCAATTGAAAATGCCGACGGAGAACATGCGTGTTCATATCATTGCCGAAGGCGTGAGGCAACCGCTTGCTGAAGATATTTTGATCGGTGACGCTGTCTATCAAAAAGGGGCGATGTTTCCATTTGGAAGGATTGTTGATAAGGAAGTTAGACCAGCTAGGAAAGTAATCGCGGATGAACACGGTCAACATCAAATCGTCTATGCCGAACAAGAAAACGATGTGGCTTTGACCATCTCAGCTCCAGGCTTTGTTTCATTGGCAGGTAGCCCGATCATCGACAATACATTCTTTTATTCTAATCAATACTTACCGATCATTACCGAGCATGCCATGTTCACTTCACGGGTCATCCAGATCAGGAAGGATTAAAAATGAACAAAAAATCTTTTTTTGAATATATCATTGGGGGCGCGTTACATCGTTTTTTGAGACTACTTAGTTGGTTTTCGAGTAAAATAGGAAATCATTCGCTGTTGGCGGCGATTAGCAATAAGGGAAATAGAAACGTCGCGTTCGTTAGTTGGGTAATCTTTATGTTTACTTTTCTGCTTAGTTTTTTGTTTTTATTCAAGCAGCATTTACTCATAACGATCGGCTTTGCGGTAGGGTACGGATGTTTAGTGATAGCTTACGGATCATCAAGGATACGCGAAGTTATGATGGGTAGCTTCCCAGTGAAATGGATTGTTCGATTGTTGGATCCGAATAAATAGAAATAGGTGTGTTACATGAGTAAAAATCGAGTGCTATTTTTCATACTTCCTATCTTCCTATTCGGTTTAGGCTTGGTCCAATTCAAAGCGGCGCTGATCGGGGAAGTGGCGATGCTAGCGGCCTTCTTGTTGATTACGCTGTATCGAGCGGAATATGGTTTGTATTTATTTGCGTTGACTTTGCCGATTTTAACGTACAGACCATTACTTGCCTTTATCTTAATGATTTTGTTGCTCTTTTTTGTGCAACGCCCGAATGTGGAACAATGGAAAGAACGTTTAAGAAACCATCTGAACGTGGCTGTTTTTTTATTTTTGATCGCTTTATTTATCTCAGCGATTACATCAGCCAATTTAATGTTAAGCATGAAAGACTTTGGTTTATATTTTGCGATTAGTTTCCTTTTATATCTATTAATCGTGTTGCAAATCGGTCGGCGTGAGACATTGTATCGATTTATGGTGTTGTTGATTTTATCAACGACTCTCGTTTCTGTGTACGGTATTTTTCAATATTTCACGCTCGATTTTACTTCTGCTAAATGGGGAACAGACAAACGGGCATTTGCTACTTTTGGTAATCCGAATATTTTTGCCCAATATTTAATTATGATTCTGCCGTTTGCGTTTGCGTTTATATTTTACGCAAAAACGTGGGGCAATCGTGTCTTGTTTGCGGGGCAATTTCTCGTTATTTTTTTAGCATTGTTGCTAACGTTCTCCCGTGGCGGCTGGGTGGCCATTTTTGTGGCGATCGCCTTGTTAGCGGCGATGATTAGCCGCAGATTGCTTGTTGTCGGGATGATTGGCGGGGCAATAGGTGTCAACTTTTTACCTGCCTCGATTATTAACCGGATCAGTACGATTGCTAGCCCGGGTACGGATACATCCGCGTCGTATCGCTTCGAGATGTGGAAATCGGCGTTAGCGATGATTCGTGATTTTTGGGTAACGGGGATCGGCTTAGATTCTGAAACGTTTTTGAAAGTGTATAGTGATTATATGATGCCGGATGTGCGCGTTTTCCACTTTCACAATATTTTTCTCATGAGTCTAGTTACGGGCGGGATCCTCTCATTTTTAACATTGATGTATATGTTTTATCAGTCGGCGCGGACGACGGTATCGAGTTTATACTTGAATAAAAACTACGCCAAAGATCCTTTGTTATCCATAGTAGCGAAAGCCGCTGTCTGTTCCGTTATCGCAATTGGAATTGCGGGCTTAACGGAGGATGTGTGGAGGCAGTATCGTGTCGATTTTCTATTTTGGATGGTGTTAGCGATTATTTCAGTCGTCTATAATTTCGCGCGAAAAGGGAGCGAGCAAGCGCAATGAAAAGACAGCCTACGATAGCTGAAGTAGGGGTTTATCCCCCGCCCTATGGGGGGATTTCTGTTCATATTGAACGCTTATGCGATGTTTTGCATCAGCGTGGGATCGCGTATCAAATTTATGATGAAAACGGCGAGAGCGGACCAAAAAAAAGAACCGTAATTCCGATTGGACAAGTGGAGTCGTGGTGCCGTAAGTACCTTTTTCAACGCAATGCGGATATTGTTCATAATCACTTTTTAAGATGGCAAGTGCGTTTTCTTCTGTCTTTACTTCGTCTCAAGGGGAAAAAAGTGGTCCATACAATCCATAGTATGCGAAATGATGGAGAGGGATTTGACTTCATCCAAAAGCTATTAATTAAGGTAACGGCGTTATTGTCGGATCATTTTATAGCGGTAAGTGAGGAAGTGGAACAAAAATTGTTGGAGATCGGGATTCCGCAGCAGAAGATATCCGTCATTCCAGCGTTTATTCCGCCTCCTGAGGGGGAGCCAACGCCTCTCCCGGCTTATGTCGAACAGTTCGTTGCTCGATACGCTACATTGATCGTCGCTAATGGGGGGATCGGCAATCATTATGAAGGGGTCGATTTATACGGAGCGGATCTTTGTGTCGAGCTGTTTTTAGAGTTAGCCCAACAAAATGAGAACTGTGGTTTTATTTATGCGATTACACACATAGTGGATCGGAAGTCGTTAGATGAGTTGAAAGAAAGGTTGGCCGCGTACAATCTCACCGACCGATTTTTATTTTTGGAGGAGAAAATGCCGTTACACCCGCTCATTCGGGCAGCATCGTTATTCGTAAGACCGACGGCAAGTGACGGAGACGCAATTTCTGTTCGTGAGGCGTTATACGTAGGGACGCCTGTCGTTACAAGCGATGTGGTCCGAAGACCAGCGGGCGCGCGATTATTTAAGAATAGAGATCTAGCCGATTTTAAACAGGCCTGTCTCGATGAACTTGAACAACAGCGGGACCTTTCGGCTTACCGCGAGCAGCAGGGGCAATATGTAGAGCATTTATTAAACGTTTTATTGAAATAATAAAAAGGGGTAGACCTCGTAACAGTGGTCGACCCCTTTTATTTTTTGAGTAATTCGATCGCAAGCAATCCGCTTTGCTCAGCTTGAGCGGTTAAATCGGTTACGCGGGCTTTCAGCCTCTTCGTAACGAACGGATGCGATCGTAAATTGCGGTTAACAATCTCGCTTAAAACCTCGTATTCTAATGTTTGAATCGAACCGGCTGAATCCATCTGGGCCCGTTCCACAAACCGATCAATTTTCGGGTCATAGGAAACGCCAACAAACGGAATGCCCATCACAGCGGCAAGAATAATGGAGTGTAATCTCATGCCAATCACAAAATCCATGTTTCCAATGAAGCTAATGATTTCATGGAAATTCATTTGATCGTTAATTACAATCGCTCCAGGTTGTGTCATATAGTTCATGATGTCCTGCGAAGGGGAGACGTCCGCTGGATATTGCATTGGCAGAAAGTAAACGTTCCAGTCTTGCTTTATCAATTCATCTGCCATCTTTGCCAATTCCACTTTATAATTTTCTTCGTTTTTCCACTTTCGAACCGAGATGGCAATCGATTTATTTCCATTATGCGTAAGTCTGCCGCGGCTTAATTCAAGATCAACGTCCTCTGGATGGATCATCACGGCAGGATCGGCAGTAATATGAATCGGGCGGGTCACGCCTAGTTGCTTCATATCATCCGCTGAACCTTGATCACGAACCGTAATCACATCCACTTTGTTCACGATCCGCTTGATCAACCATTTACTAACGGGATGGGAGATCGGTCCAAATCCTTGGGCGTAAAAGATGACCGGTTTATTCAGTAGTTTGGCCATCGTAACGATACTTAAATAGTACATTACGCTACGCGGGCTCGTTGCGTCTTGCAGTAAGCTGCCGCCGCCCATGATTAGTAGATCGGTTTGTCTTAGTTGATTCATAATCGTTGAAAACCGCCATCGATTATAGGCAGGAATGCCGAATAATGCCGTTGTTTCCTGAGGTTTATTGGAGAGAACGGATATTTGAATCGCGGGGTTTAGTTTTTGGAGGGAGCTAATGATACCGAATAGAACCGTGTCATCCCCGGCATTATCGAACCCATAGTAACCAGAAATCAATACCTTACTCATGGAGCAACCTTCTTTCTTCCTCTCCTGCATCGTACACTTAAGTATAGCAGTTTGACTATTGAAATGGAAGTTTTCCCAATAAACGAAGGTTAGATCTGCTGTGATTGACAAATACTTAGATTATCTGGGTACTGATACAGTGAAATTGAGCTGTCGAGTCCTGATTGCAGAAGGAGTTTATTAACAATGAAGAGAGCGATTGTGGTTACGCTTCTCATCGGTTTTTTGATGAGCGTTGGACTGACGGGATACGGCTACTTTAAATACACGCGGATGACAGGGGAATGGTTCGAGCCTTTACATTCGATTCAATCTGATCAGTGGCGGCAAGACGAAGAACCATCCCCGCCGAACGAACAAAAAAAGAAAGAACAGCGACCGCGATTGGATCCGTTTACCATTATGATTTTAGGGGTTGATACTCGCGGGGAAAAGAAAGCGCGTTCAGATACGATTATATTGGCTGCTGTGAACCCGACTTCGCAACAGGTTAAGTTGCTTTCGATTCCGAGGGACACGTTAGTCAAGATTCCGGGGTACGGTCAAGATAAATTTAATCATGCAATGTTTTACGGCGGAGCCCCTTTAGTCAAGCAGACAATTGAAGACTTTCTAGGAATTAAAGTGGACCGCTATGCAACGATTGATTTTGAAGGATTCATTAAGCTGGTGGATTCACTGGATGGAGTGAAAGTGGATGTGAAGCGTCGTATGAAGTATCGCGATCCAAGCGATGGAACAGAAATCGATCTACACCCTGGGTTGCAACAATTGGATGGGAAGCAGGCGTTAGATTATGCTCGTTTTCGAAAAAGCGAGATTGGTTCTGACGCAAGCGATTTTGACCGAATGGATCGACAACAGGAAGTCATGAAACAATTAGCGGATAAGGCAACTCGCTTTACCACATTATTTCGTGTTTTTAAATTGATGGATATTTTAGAAGAGCATGTAAAGACAGACTTGACGAGCGATGAAATCGGTCGACTTGCGATATTGTTTAAAGGCTTTTCTTCTTCAGAAATTGAAACGATGGAGTTGGGGGGAACGAGTCGGCGGATGCCAAAACACGGGTACAATTTATGGTTTCACGTTGTTAGTGATGAGGAAAAAAAGCGAATTCAACACCTCATACAAAAAACATTAGAGGACGATAAACTGCCTGAAACGGCTGGACCGTAATCACTTTTCCATTAAAAAGCGCGACTTACTGATGGCATGAGAAGGAATTCATGTTCATAAGTATGAGTAGCGCTTTTTTTGCTTGGGAGGGATTACATGAACAGTCAGCCGTGGTTAACGAACTATCCCCCAATGATTCCAGCTCAATTAGACTATCCAAAGATTGCTTTAACTGAATTTTTGACGCAAGCGGCAAAGCAATACCCGGATCATCGAGCGATTCAATTTTTAGGAAAAATAATCACCTATCGTGAATTGCTGTCTGATGCGCAACATTTTGCGGGCGCCCTTCAGCAAAAGGGGATCCAAAAGGGTGATCGTGTTGCGATCATGTTGCCGAATTGTCCGCAAGCGGTCATCTCTTACTACGGTATTTTAATGCTAGGAGCCGTTGTCGTTCAAGTCAATCCATTATATAAGGAACGTGAATTGGCGCATCAATTGGGTGATTCAGGAGCCAAATTTATTGTTTGTCTTGATCTGCTGTATCCGATTGTCAAAAAGACGCAGGTACAGACGTCACTGCAACATGTCATCGTTACAGGAATACAGGATTATTTACCATTTCCCAAAAGCTGGGTATTCCCAGTCATACAGCGATTAAAGGGGAAGATTAAAAAAATCGAGCCAGACGACTTTTCTTTCAAGAACTTATTGGTAAGCGCTAGCCCCTGCGTTTCACCCGCCTCTATCGACCCTTCTGAAGACTTGGCGTTGTTGCAATATACGGGGGGAACGACGGGGGTGGCGAAAGGGGTCATGCTTACTCACCGAAACCTCGTTGCGAATGTGATTCAATGTAGAGCTTGGTTTTATAAGGCTGAACAAGGAAAGGAAAACTTTTTAGCGGTGATCCCATTTTTTCATGTGTATGGGATGACGGTGGCGATGAATTTATCCATTTGTTTTGCCGGTTGTCTAATCACATTACCTCGCTTTGAGATTCCTTCCATTTTAAAAACGATTCAAAAACAAAAGCCGACGGTCTTCCCCGGGGCTCCAACGATGTATATCGCGCTTTTGCAACACCCCGAACTTTCAAATTATGATATATCGTCGATTGAGGCCTGCCTAAGCGGTTCAGCCGCGTTGCCGCTAGAAATTCAAGAAAAGTTCGAACAAGTAACAGGCGGTCGACTCGTGGAGGGGTATGGGTTGACGGAGTGTTCGCCAGTCACTCACGCAAATCCGCTTTGGGACCAACGAAAAAACGGTAGCATCGGCTTACCATGGCCAGATACGGACGCGAAAGTAGTTGACCTAGAGAGCGGGGAAGCCTTGCCCCCGGGTGGGGTTGGCGAATTAATCGTCAAAGGTCCGCAAGTCATGAAAGGGTATTGGAATGAGCCTGATGAAACGGAAGCCGTATTACGCGATGGCTGGCTATATACGGGTGACCTAGCCTACATGGATGAAGATGGATTTTTCTTCATTGTTGATCGTAAAAAAGATCTGATTATTGCCAGTGGATTTAATATTTACCCGCGTGAAGTGGAGGAAGTGTTGTTTGAACACCCTGCGATCGCGGAAGCGGCGGTTGTTGGCGTGGCGGATGACTATCGCGGTGAGACGGTAAAAGCTTTTTTGGTGTTGAAAGAAGGGGAAACCGTTTCAGAAGAACAACTAGATCAGTTTTGTCGAAAGCGGTTGGCTGCTTTTAAAGTGCCTAAACAGTATGAATTTAGAGCGGAATTGCCCAAATCATCGATTGGAAAAGTGCTCAAAAAGTTGCTAATAGAAGGATAGGCGGCCAATCAGTCAGCGCGACAAGACTCATGATTGAAGCCTTGTCTTCATATATTGGAGGGAAGCAAGATGAAGTTTACCCATGTTGATTTACGAGTGGAAAACCGAGTGGGTTATGTGACGATTTATCGCCCCCCGGTAAATGCTCTCAATAGCGAAGTTTTTGTCGGGCTGTCCGCTTGTCTGGATTATGTGGAGGCAAGTGAACAGATAAAAGTAGTCGCGTTAACAGGGGCGGGTCGTTTTTTTGTGGCGGGGGCCGATGTGAAAGAGTTAGCGCAAGCTTTTGGCGACGAAAAAAAAGGCGCGCAGTTAGCTACCGTTGGGCAAAAAGTGTTTGATCGGATCGAACGATTTTCAAAACCGGTTATAGCCGTGATCAATGGGCCTTGCCTTGGAGGAGGACTAGAACTTGCTTTAAGCTGCCATTTACGGCTTGCCACAGAGCAAGCCGCGCTTGGTTTACCTGAATTAACGCTCGGTTTAATACCCGGCTTTGCTGGCACGCAACGGCTGCCGCGGATGATTGGTAAAGCGAAGGCATTAGAGCTGTTACTCATGGGGCATCACGTAAACGGTCTTGAAGCCGAGCGGCTTGGGTTAGTTAATCTGGCTGTGCCTAATGAGACTTTGTCGCAAACAGCAAAAAAGTGGTCGGAAAATATCGCCCTAGAAAAAAGTGGTCGGGCCCTTTCCGCGGCGCTGCAAGCTGTTCATGATGGATTGCGCCTTCCATTGCAAGAAGGTCAGGCTTTAGAAGCGGAATTATTTGGGCAACTCTTTTGTACGGAAGATGCGAGGGAAGGGGTTAGCGCCTTCCTTGAAAAAAGAAAAGCTGTCTTTAAAGATCGTTAAAAACCTCTTTAAAGGAGGAGTAGCGTAATGAATTTATTAGTCGTAATGAAGCAAACGTTTGATACAGAGGAAAAAATTATTATTGAGCAAGGTCAAATAAAGGATGATGGAGCCGAATTTATCATAAATCCTTACGATGAATACGCGGTGGAAGAAGCAATTAAGCTACGCGATGAATGGGGCGGTGAAGTGACCGTGATTACGGTTGGTCCAGCGCGAGCGGAAAGCGCCTTGCGTACGGCGCTGGCAATGGGGGCTGATCGGGCAGTGATTGTTTCCGATGAGCATATAGTGGATGGAGACGGGCATACGATATCCAAAGTATTAGCCGCCGTCATTAAAGATCGCGCTTTCGATTTAATTTTAGCCGGTAATATGTCGATCGATCATGGGGCTGCCCAGGTTGGACCGCGCTTGGCGGAGGAACTTGGGATCGCCCATGTCGCGGCGGTTACAGAAATTAATATCAAGGATTCGGTCGCTACTGTTATTCGGGATGTTGAGGGAGACTCAGAGGCGATCGAAGTCCCATTGCCGTTATTAGTTACGGCGCAGCAAGGATTAAATGAACCTCGCTATCCTTCATTACCGGGCATTATGAAAGCAAAAAGAAAACCGATGGAACGTTTAACTATCGATGACTTAGGATTAAATGCGGATCAAATCGCGGCAAAGACGGTCATCGTGGATCAATTTAACGCGCCGAAAAAGGAGGCGGGTCGAATGTTAGCCGGCGCCCCGCGGGAACAGGTAAAAGAACTTGCGCAACTCCTTCGTCATGAAGCAAAAGTAGTGTAAAGGAGGGATTTAGATGAGAAATATCCTGGCGTTAGGTGAAATCCGTGCTGGCGCGTTAAGAAATATTTCTTTTGAAATGCTTAGCGCGGCCCAAGAAATTGCGGAGGGCGGCAAAATCACAGCCGTATTAATCGGCTGTGATGACCAAACGTTAGCGCATGAACTTGGAAGGTTTGGGGCGGATCAAGTTTATTTCGTAACGGGCGATCAGCTATCTCATTACACAACAGACGGCTATCTGCAAGTATTGCATCAATTAGCGCAGGAAGAAAAGCCCGATATTTTGTTATTTGGTCATACAGCGGTTGGCAGAGATATCGCGCCCCGTTTAGCGTCTCGTTTAGGGCGCGGGTTAGTCTCTGATGTGACCGATATACAATTGGAAGCTGGGAAAATAACGTTTACGAGACCGATTTATGCGGGAAAGGCGTTCCAGCAAGTGGAGATGGCAGAAGACCGCTGGTTGGCTACGATACGACCGAATAACATGACAGCAAAACCACTCGACTCAAAAACAGACCCAACAATTATCGACTATAAAGTAGAAACCAGCCAGATTCGAACAATCATCAAAGAAATTGTCAAGAAAACAGCGACAGGCGTTGACCTTTCAGAGGCAAAAGTGGTCGTGGCGGGCGGACGCGGCGTAAAAAGCGCGGCAGGATTTGAACCGTTGCAACAGCTTGCGGATCTATTAGGGGGAGCTGTAGGCGCTTCACGCGGGGCATGTGACGCGGACTATTGCGATTATTCGTTGCAAATTGGTCAAACAGGCAAAGTGGTTACGCCTGATTTGTATATCGCCTGCGGAATATCAGGGGCGATTCAGCATTTAGCGGGGATGTCGCAAGCGAAAGTGATTGTTGCCATTAACAAAGATCCTGACGCCCCGATCTTTGAAGTTGCGGATTATGGAATTGTGGGGGATCTATTCGAGATTGTGCCGCTTCTGACGGAAGAATTAAAAACAGCGCTCTTGTCTGATTCATAATCGCTTAGGGTAGGATAAAGGGGATGCGGAAAATCAAATGCAGCAGGCAAACTATTTTTTTGTGAAAAGATTATGTTATACTTAGATTTGGAAAGATAAACCTATTTACCCTAAAGGAGGAGCGCTTCGCATGGCTATTATTGATGTAACGGACTCTGATTTTACGCAACAGGTGGAACAATCTGGAACGGTTTTGGTCGATTTCTGGGCGCCTTGGTGTGGCCCTTGCAAGATGATTGCCCCAGTATTGGAAGAAGTAGATGCGGAAATCGGAGATAAGGTAAAGATAACTAAATTAAATGTAGATGAAAATCCAGAAACGGCTGGACGTTTTGGAGTAATGAGCATTCCGACGTTACTCGTTTTCAAAGACGGGGAAGTCGTAGATAAAATCGTAGGTTTTCAACCGAAAGACGCTCTCGTTGGCACGTTGAATAAACACGTTTAAGTTCTAGGGACCAAGGCGACTTGGATATGAGTGTAACTTTTAAGGAGAGCCCTTAAGACATCCGTCTTAGGGGCTTTTGCCATTCTACATAAGGGTTCGAATTGTGGTAAAATAAAAGGCGGATAGGGAGTGATTAAATGGGCTTGATTAAAGATAAGCTAGCGCTGCTTCCTGAAAAGCCGGGTTGTTATTTAATGAAGAACGCCGAAAACAAAGTGATCTATGTCGGTAAGGCGAAAGTGCTAAGAAATCGTGTCCGATCTTACTTTACAGGCAGTCACGATAGTAAGACGCAACACCTTGTTAGCGAGATTGCCGATTTTGAATATATTGTAACGAGAAGTAACTCTGAGGCGATGTTGCTGGAGTGTAACTTGATCAAGCAGCATCATCCCCGTTTTAATGTGTTGTTAAAGGACGATAAAACATATCCTTTTATTCGGATTACAAATGATCAACACCCAAGATTGGAAGTTACCCGTCAAGTTGAACGCGACGGTTCTAAGTATTACGGTCCGTACGCCAATGCCGGGGCAGCGGCGCAAACGAAAAATTTACTAGATAAATTGTATCCCTTACGTAAATGCAAAAACATACCGAAACAAGTTTGTTTATATTATCATATTGATCAATGTCTCGCTCCCTGTGAATACGAAGTGAGTGATGATGTGAATAAAGAGATGGTCGATGAAATTCACCGCTTTTTGAATGGGGGTCACGGAGAAATCCGTGAGCGGTTGGTCTCAAAGATGATGGATGCTTCGGATCGACTCGAGTTTGAACAAGCAAAAGAATACCGTGACCAAATCGAAGCGATCGATGCGTTGATGGTCAAGCAGCAGGTTACGTTTACAGATCAAATTGATCGTGATATTTTTGCTTACGCGGCCGATAAAGGCTGGATGTGTGTGCAAGTCTTCCATGTTCGAGCAGGTAAATTAATCGAGCGCAATGTCGCGATGTTTCCTTACTACGCAGAAGAAGAAGCCGATTTTATGTCCTATGTCGCTCAGTTTTATTATGATGATCAGGTGGCGCCGAAAGAGATCTTTTTACCGGTAGGGGCTGATGCCGAGACGTTGGAACAATGGTTGAACGTAAAGGTATTTGTTCCAAGACGAGGGGAAAAGAAAAAACTAGTTGATTTGGCGTACGAGAATGCTCGGATCGCGCTTGAAGAGAAGTTTCAATTAATCGCCCGAGATCATTCAAGAACGACACAAGCTGTTGTTAATTTGGGGAACTTGCTCGGAATTGGAACGCCGTATCGTATCGAAGCTTTTGATAATTCTAACATTCAAGGAACAGATCCCGTTTCAGCGATGGTTGTATTTACGGATGGCGAGCCAGATAAAAGGGAATACCGTAAGTATAAAATTAGGACGGTGATCGGTCCGGATGACTATGAATCGATGCGCGAGGTCGTGCGTAGAAGGTATACGCGAGCGCTTCGCGAGAAATTGCCATTGCCTGATCTGATTGTGATTGATGGCGGGAAAGGGCAAATATCGGCGGCGGTAGATGTATTGGAAAACGAATTGGGGCTTTATATCCCCGTATGCGGGTTGGCTAAAGATGAGCGGCATCGGACCGCGGAGTTGTTATTAGGCGATCCCCCGCGCGATGTTGACATTGCGCGGGATAGCCATGAATTTTATTTATTGCAACGTATTCAAGATGAGGTGCACCGTTTCGCGATTACGTTCCACCGACAAACTCGCGGTAAATCGATGCTCTATTCTCAGCTCGATGATATCAAAGGGATTGGGCCAAAGAGAAAGCAATTACTGCTCAAGCATTTTGGTTCGATTAAAAAAATGAAAGAAGCAAGCGTTGAGGAATATCGAAAATTGGGAATCGGCGATAAGCTTGCGGCTGAAGTATTGAAAAAGTTGCGGGCGGAATAAGATTCTAGTAGATATGAAAAGAGAGGACCGTTGGTCCTCTCTTTTTTTCTATTTTAAGTGGCTAAATTTTTTGCTCGATCAATTGCCACTTCGATCAAGACGTCAACCTGATCTTTATTTTCTTGTAATGTAACATGAGCGGCGCAATAGTAGGATGTTACTTTTTCAAAGGCCCCCGCAATGAACCCGGCTTCTAAATAACATGTTTTTTCTAAGCGAGAGGGCGGCAACAAATTAAATCGATGGTGCGAGATCCGATATTTCACTAAGTTGGCTGTTTGTTGTGTGATATGTACTTGTCCAAGATCAAGCTGAAGAAAAATATCTTCAATTTCTTCGGTAACTAAAATATCAAGAGAATTCCCCAGCTCTTTTCCCACCCAGTACAAAATATGTGTTTCGCTATCTCCTAACACAAGCTCTAGAAGTTTCTCTCTAAAAAATAAATATCCAAGCGATGAGTTCGACACGCTTTCAGGAGGAAGTAGGATACGTTCTTTAAATAGAGAAGAAACGGCAAAGCTTTGTCTCATAGAAACCTCTCCTTCACGCTTAATATAATGTCAATATATGCGCAGTAGAAGTAGATTATGAATCACAGTCTGAAATGCTTTTTCTCGTTTCTTGACGCTCTTAAAATATACGTGTAAAATTAATTAACAATATTTACAAAATTGAGATTATATGAATCTTATTGAAAATATGGAGTAATGAAAGAAGGGGGTTTGCTAAAAAAGAAATAAGTGTGACGTTTGACGAATAAAATGAAGTAAGAGTAATTTTCAACGAACTGAAAGGGGGATCATTGGATGGCGACGAACCGACACTTTTTTAATCGGAAGCTCCATTCGTTACTGGGGGTTATTCCAGTGGGAGGGTTTTTGATACTCCATTTATACACCAACTTTTTAGCGTCTTACGGAAAAGAACGCTTTACAGCTCAAGTTAAGATAATGGAGAGCATTCCCTTTCTGATCATTGTAGAGGTCGTTTTCATTTTTCTTCCCCTACTTTATCACGCTATTTACGGTTTGTATATCGCATTGCAAGCGAAACACAATGTCATGAATTATGGTTACTTTCGTAACGTATTATTTTTTTTACAGCGGGCTACTGGGATTTTAACTCTAATCTTTATTAGTTGGCATGTCTGGCAAACACGTGTGCAAATTGCGATTGGAAATGTGCAACCGGAGGGATTTTATGACTTGATGGTTGGTGTATTTCAAATGCCAGGGATGATTGCCGTGTATGTCATCGGTCTGCTTGCTGCCACGTTTCACTTTAGTAATGGGTTGTGGTCGTTCCTCGTTTCATGGGGGATTACGGTTGGACCAAGATCGCAAAGGATTTCTACATACGCCTGTCTTGGCTTTTTCGTCATTTTGTCTTATCTTGGCTTGATGGCGATGTTCGCATTTATTAACCCCGTAGAGATAGCAGCAGTAATCAATGGATAGGAGGAACGTGGAATGAGCAAAGTCATCATTGTTGGTGGAGGATTGGCCGGGTTAATGGCGGCGATTAAATGCGCGGAAGCAGGGACGCCAGTTGAGTTGTTTTCCATCGTCCCTGTCAAGCGATCTCACTCCGTGTGCGCCCAAGGCGGAATAAATGGCGCGGTGAATACGAAAGGGGAAGGCGACTCTCCTTGGGAACACTTCGATGATACGATTTACGGCGGCGATTTCCTAGCAAATCAGCCGCCGGTAAAGGCGATGACTGAGGCAGCCCCAGGGATTATTTATATGTTCGATCGAATGGGCGTCATGTTCAATCGGACGCCTGAAGGGTTGATCGACTTCAGACGTTTCGGAGGCACACAACACCACCGAACGGCGTTTTCAGGGGCGACGACAGGACAACAATTGTTGTATGCGTTGGATGAGCAAGTCCGCCGTTATGAGGTGAAGGGGCTTGTGACAAAGTATGAACATTGGGAGTTTACATCCATTATTCAAGATGATGAAGGAACGTGTCGCGGCATTGTCGCTCAAAACTTGCGTTCTATGGAATTTAAAACGTTTCGTTCGGATGCGGTAATACTGGCGACAGGCGGTCCCGGCATCGTCTATGGGAAATCAACAAACTCTGTCATTAATACCGGGGCTGCGGCTTCGGCCGCCTATCGGCAAGGCGCTTATTACGCGAACGGCGAATTTATTCAAATTCATCCAACGGCGATTCCGGGAGATGATAAACTACGCTTGATGAGCGAATCCGCGCGCGGAGAGGGCGGACGTGTTTGGACATATAAAGATGGAAAGCCGTGGTACTTCTTAGAGGAAAAATACCCCGCTTATGGAAATCTTGTGCCGCGCGATATCGCTACGCGAGAAATATTTTCTGTCTGTGTTGACCAAAAAATGGGCATTAACGGCGAAAATATGGTTTACCTTGATTTATCTCATATGAATCCGCGTGATCTGGACATTAAGCTTGGTGGAATTATTGATATTTATGAAAAGTTTATGGGTGAGGATCCGAGGAAAGTGCCGATGAAAATATTCCCCGCCGTGCACTATTCGATGGGCGGTCTATGGGTTGACTATGACCAACAGACGAATATTAAAGGGTTGTTCGCGGCTGGCGAATGTGATTATTCTCAACATGGGGCAAACCGCTTAGGGGCTAATTCATTGCTTTCGGCTGTTTATGGAGGAATGGTGGCTGGACCGAAAGCGATTGAATATATAAATGGTTTAAGTCGATCGGCGGCTGATTTGTCTAGCTCAGTTTTTGATCAACAATTAAAGCGGGATCAGCAGCAATATGACGAAATTTTAAAGATGGACGGCAGTGAGAATGCTTATTTGATCCATCAAGAGCTAGGGGAATGGATGACTGATAATGTTACAGTTGTGCGATTTAATGACCGTCTTCAAAAAACGGACGATAAGATTTTAGAGTTGATGGAGCGTTATAAGAGGATTAATGTGAGCGATAGCGCCAAATGGAACAACCAATCGGCAACATTTACTCGTCAACTATGGAACATGTTGGAGTTAGCCCGTGTGATTACGATCGGCGCTTTAAAACGTGATGAAAGCCGCGGGGCTCATTATAAACCTGATTTTCCAGACAGAAATGATGAACAGTTTCTAAAGACAACGATAGCCGCATGGTCCGCCGAAGGACCGCAAATCCATTATGAAGATATTGATACTTCTTTGCTGGAGCCTCGTAAGCGGGATTACACGACGAAGAAGGGGGCGGCGCAGTAATGCCAGAAAAAACAGTTACATTGATTATCACGCGTCAAGATGACCCGGAAAGCGCTCCTTACAAAGAGGAGTTTAAAATTTCAAGTCGACAAAATATGAACGTGATCGGGGCCTTGATGGAAATTCAACGGGCCCCTGTCAATTCTAAAGGGTCAAAAGTGACACCTGTTATCTGGGATTCCAATTGCCTTGAAGAAGTTTGCGGCGCTTGCTCAATGATCATTAACGGGAAGCCACGGCAGGCTTGCACAGCTTTAATTGATCAGTTGGAACAGCCGATTCGTTTAGCGCCGATGAACACGTTCCCAGTGATGCGGGATTTGGTAATCGATCGCGAGTTCATGTTTGATTCGCTTAAACGAGTCCAAGCTTGGATTCCGATCGATGGAACACATGATCTTGGTCCTGGACCGCGCATGCCGGAAGCAGATCGCCAATGGGCATACGAACTCTCCAAATGCATGACTTGCGGTGTCTGTTTAGAAGCTTGTCCTAATGTAAATACGGGTTCGCCTTTTATTGGTCCTGCCGCGATTTCTCAAGTGCGACTATTTAATGAACATCCGACCGGGAAAATGAATGCGCATGAACGCTTAGAAGGGTTAATGGGCAGAGGCGGCATTACCGAATGTGGAAATTCGCAAAACTGTGTGCAATCTTGCCCGAAAGGTATTCCATTAACGACGTCGATCGCGGCGATGAATCGGGAGACGACGAAGCATAGTATTAAGAAGTTTTTTGGTAACTAGGTCTACCCTAAAGTTCCCAGAGCGCCTTCGTTTGTTGACAAAGCAACAAACGAAGGCGCTTTTTAATTGATGTATGAATTTAACCGCGGAAAAACATAATGAGCAATAGACGATAGTGAAGAAAGGTGAACGTTTAATGTTTTTTCACGGAATAGACTTTAAGTATTTGGAGCAAAAATATCCATTTTTATATCCTGATGCCTACGTAACTACAAAAAATGAGGAACAATTAGCGGACCGACAGCATTTGATTGAGCAATTTGGATTTGAGCCTGTCCACTTATTGGAATCAGCCCCAGGGTATTCTGCTAAAACTTGTATTAAGGAATGCTTTCGTTTTGGGGAAATTGTGTTAGTTTTCAAAGAAGTGACGGAGCCCATCATCCAACTAAGTCAACACGAGATCGGCGCGCGTTACCTAGATATTAGGACGTGTCAGTACATATTTACTCGCTCCGCGAAACAGGCGCAGATCCGCTTGCTTGGTTTAAAGCAGCCGATTATAGCTTGCTCGAACGGTCCGCGCCCCTAAATTCAATAATAATTAATGTGGGCGCCGGCCCAATCGTGTTAGAGTCCGCACCGCTACCCGCGCCCAATCATACAATAATGTGACTGTACCCTTAGCCTTGTTATTGAGCCCGTAGCAAGGAGGGGAGACTTTTTGGAGGGAAACGAGCAAAAGTCTAAGCCTTTACTAACCAATCGTGAAAGAGAAGTATTTGAATTATTAGTACAAGATAAGACGACGAGAGAAATTGCAAAACAACTGTTTATCAGTGAGAAGACAGTTCGCAACCACATCAGCAATGTTATGCAAAAACTTGGCGTTAAAGGTAGGGCGCAAGCAGTTGTCGAATTATTGAAAGTCGGAGAACTTCGTTTTCCTGAATAATGATTGAAGTATTAGTGGCATCAAGAAACGTTGTTTGGTTGACAGGTTAGGACCCCGTGTTACCCTCGCGCAAAGCGGGGGTTTTTCTTTTTCGCCAAATTTGAGCAACAAGTCTTATACTCACACGTTAGCAATAGTAGTATCATTTATTAAAGATAAAAAAAGGAGGGGAGCGCTTGTCACAACAACAGTTGCCGCTTATATATCAACATTGGGATGAACAAAATTCTGAACCGATTGAGACGATTAATCGGATGTTGGTGAGCCGAGAAGTTTTATTCATTAGAAAGTTAGTGGATGCTACTGTGCTTCGCAATAAAATATGGGAACATACATCAAATGAAACAGAAGGGGACTACTCCTGTATTTATATTAAACCGTTTGAAATAAAAGAAACGCCGACAGGTGAGCAGATTGAACAAGTCGTTTTTGCTAGACATGATTTGGCCGGACGTTACGAAGCTGAGTACTGGGTTGTTTTAGAAAATGAATATCATCTGTTAACGGTGGCGACATTTGAGCAAACATGGCATGCGGCGCAAGTGTTATTGGACCATTATTTGCGCATAGCCGAAAAGCACTATGAGGTCAACTACGCAATTTTGGATCCGAATCGAAAGAAAATTTTATTGTTTATACAAGAGACCTCATTTCGCGATTAATGGAGGTGGGAAGATATATGAAAAAGGAAGTTCAAACATGGTTTAAAAAAGAAGTTCAAAAATCAGGTTTAACGGAACCGCCTGAGGGGACACCGTTTTTTCAAAAATGGGTCGCTTTTTCTTTATTGTTTAGCGCGCCAATCGCGTTAAGCGGGTGTGGAAGCCAACAATTAACGGCCGAAGATGAATGCAAGTGGGAGCGAGATCGGAATGGAAAATGGGAGCTGGATTGTGATAATAACAATTCTTCTTATTATCGGGGTCATGGCTACGCTTCTAAAGATTCTCCAATCCGCTCCTCTTCACCGATGATTAAGCAAGGGGTAGGCAGTGGCGGCAAGAAAAGCGGCGGATTTTTTTCTGGAGGATAAACGATGAGAAAAGTTAAAGCATTGCCGCTCAGTCACAATGAATTGTTTTCGGGTGAACTAGGCGCCAAAATTCCATATCATCGCATGTATGATCAAGAATATTGTGTGCCTGCGATAACCGTGTTTTCTAAAAAAGAAATAGAATTATTGGAGAACGCATCGAAAAAAGTAGATAAAATATTTCAAAAGACGCTCCGGTTTACGCAGCGTTATTTGCCTGATCCCGCGCTCGTTAATCAATTAGGTGTTCATCCCGCCTTAATTGCGAACGCTCGCATGGAAGTTCCTTATCATGGGGTGTCGAGGCAGGATTGGATTATTCAGCCGGACGGGATAAAGTTAATTGAAAATAATACCGATACGCCAACAGGGATTCCAGAAACGGCATACCTTGCGGGAGCCATCGTTGAGCGAGTTGGTGGAATGATCAATCCATCGGAAGCAATGGATGAGCAAATTCGTAAATCGTTCGCAACGCTAATTCAATATTATCGTCAATGCGGGTTTACGGGACAGATTGTTTTTTCATGTTATGATTGGCATGAAGAGGACGCATGCAATACGACACATTTAATGAATTTAGCCCGTCAAGCGGGATATCCCGCTATTTTTGCTCCATTAGACAAATTAGAAGTAGTACCGAATGTTGGGTTGTTTTACGAAGGGGAGCAGGTTGATATTTGGTATCGACTGTATCCGTTAGAATATTTAGTTCATGACACAGATGAGGATGGCTTTGAAACTGGTCGAGCTATTCTCGATTTGATTGAGCAAAAAAAGCTGGCAATTATTAATCCAGTCCAAAGCATTATTACCCAATCGAAGGGATTTATGGCCTTAATTTGGTCTTTGTATGAAAAGAATGATCAGCTTCCTAGCTTATGGAACACTGGCGCTCCTTTTTTTACGGATGAAGAATGCGAGACCATTGCCAATTATTTGTTACCTACTTATTTTGAAGATACTTATTTTCGTGAAAATAAAGTTGCGTGGGTTTCTAAAGCTTTTTTTGGAAGGGAAGGGAAAGGGACGTTGCTTTTTGATGAACAAGGCGCACCGAGCAAGGTTAGCTGGGAACATGAGCTAGATGATGAAGAGGCCCTGGCAACGAGGGATTATTACAGCAGTCAACCGCGGATCTATCAAAAACGAATCAAGCAGGAAAGAATGGAAATACCGACGGAAGAAGGCCAATTCAACGGGTATTTACTGATCGGATCGTTTGTGATCGGTGGCGTTTTTGCGGGTATTTTGCCGCGTGTCGGGGGAGAAGTGACAGGTAATTTAGCGTACTTTATTCCAGCTGGGATCGAGGAAAATGGAGGTGCTATATGATTGAGTTGTTTGATTTAGTCAACGTAGCGATCGGAGTTGTGTTAATTATAGCGATTATGTTAGTCGGTGTATTCATATTTGGTAGGCTGACTAAATTTAATGATCTAGAGGAAATTCAGAAAGGGAACGAAGCGGCAGGGATGTATTTGGGCAGTAAATTGCTTGGATTATCGATTATCGTGGCGATGGTTTCGTATAACAGTCTTTCCTGGCTGTCAATGATTAGCTGGTCCGTGATTGGAATGGTTATTTTATCACTTGTTTATTTATTATTTGAATTTTTAACCCCTAAATTTAAAGTGAGCGATGAAATCGCGCAAGGGAATAAAGCAGTGGCTCGATTGTTAGGGGCTGTTATTATCGGAACATCGGTCGTGCTCGGGACCGTGCTTATGTAAAGCGGCCGCATATTAAAAACCAAACTCTCTTGGGTGAGTTCCCAGGAGAGTTATCTTTTGAAATCTTCATAATTCATTTCTATTTCGGCCCATAGAGAGTGAGTTGACGCTACCTCAATATCCAGTTCTTCATAAATTTCTAGTAAGTTTTCGCAAAGTAAGTGTTTTTTAGTTGGATTTTTTTCACGTTTAATTTTGGATAGGATTTGATTGGCTTCTTTCTTCATGTATTCTCTAAATTCGCTGCCGCTCACCTATACTCACTCCCAGGTAATTATTTTAATGAAATAAATATAGCTTTAGTTTAGTATACCAGTAAACAAAAAAATATGCCCCATTCAAATTTAGAATAACGACAAGTGGTTAGGGATAAAACCTTATTTTTAGAAGAAGATTAATCCTATTCTCTTGTTTTCGCCTTTTTAAAACGTAATATTCACCTTTCCGCTTATCCCAGATTAAACCATTTTGGAGGCTGTTTAAATCAGTTTGGTTCGCTTATAATGGAAGATACGTGTATGTGTATAAGATGGGGTGGTGAACATTTATGTATACAGATGAAATAAAGAATCGTTTAAAACGGATGGAAGGTCAAGTTCGCGGGATTCTTCGTATGATGGACGAAGGGAAAAATTGCAAAGATGTGGTAAGTCAACTTTCGGCCGTGCGAAATGCGGCAGATAAGGCGATTGCGACGATTGTAGCTGTTAATCTGGAACAGTGTTTGTTAGATGAAAAAGAAACAGGCGGCGATACGAGCAAGCTTGTAAAGGAAGCAATTGAACTGCTTGTGAAAAGCAGATAACATTGTTTTGCGATCAATAATTATAACTAAGGCGAAAGAGGAGTTGGAGAACTCCTCTTATTTTTTTGTTTGGATTTGTAATTGCATCGATTCTAATTTAAAAGCATAATGTGAGGTAGTTCGCAAAAATCTAGACTTTGCGCTTAGGAGTAAGTTGTATTCAGAAAGGAAAAGGGATCATTGTGTCAAGGCAGGTGTTTTTAAAAGGAGCGATCGCGCTTAGTGTTGCCGCGTTTGTCTCAAAATTACTCGGACTATTCTATGTGATCCCGTTGAAGCATTTTGCGGGTAATGAAGGTTTAGCTCTTTATCAGCTCGTTTTCCCGATATATAATACGATCTTAATTTTATCTGTCTCTGGGATTCCAATCGCTATATCTAAGTTAATTTCAAAAAATCTAATGTTAAAACGTGAAGCGGAAATTGCTGTGGTCATGAAATCAGCTTTTCGCTTAATGGTGTTTGTTTCTATTGGCGGTTTTTTGTTATTTTTCTTTGGGTCATCAAGGATCGCGGGTTGGATTGGGAATCACGATACGAAATTATCGATTCAAGCGCTCGCTTTCGCAATGCTTGTCGTTCCATTTGTCGCTCTTTTACGAGGTTACTTTAACGGCTGCCAACAGATGGTTTTTTCCGCGTCATCCCAAGTGATTGAACAACTCGTTCGTGTCAGCGCGATGACTTATATCGTTTATTTGTTTATGCGTCAAGGTAAAGGGGTAGCGGTTGCGGCGGCTGGCGCCGCGTTCGGAAGTTTTTTTGGATTAACGATTGCTCTGCTGTCTTTGCTCTATGCTTATTTTCGATTGAGCCGTAACCAAGGCGATTCATTAAAGCGAAGCGAGAGACGCGCGCGCTATGGATGGAGAATTCTCGTTGTGTCAATCCCCGTCAGCCTCAGCTCATTAATGATTCCCGTGATCGGGATGATCGACTCGGTCTCCGTCATCCACTTACTACAAAGCGGCGGTTTGTCAAATTCGTTAGCTACTGAACAATTTGGTATCTATAGCCGCGGTGTTCCGATCGTGCAATTTTCTTCTTTCTATGCGACAGGACTTGCTCTTGCCGTCGTTCCCGCGCTTGCTTCGGCAGCAACGATGCGGGAAAAGCGAGCGCAAATACGCAAAGCGTTACAGGTGACAGTATTGATTGGCTTGCCCGCGAGTGTCGGCATGGTCTTAATCGCCCATCCATTAAATATTTTATTTTATGGGGATGCGCATGGCAGCGCAACGTTGCAAGCTCTCGCTGCGGCAACGTTCTTTCTATCTTTAGCGGTATCGGCATCTGGTGTTTTACAAGGTTTGAGCAAGCAGTTTTATCCCGCCTTGTTTCTTTTAGCGGGAATGGTTGCGAAGATCTCAGGGAATGTCTTATTGATTAGACAATGGGGGATTCAAGGCGCGGCATACGCTACGCTGCTTGCTTATGTGATCATGTCTGTCCTTTGTTTGTGGGCTATTTATGCATCGCTGCAAAAGAACGTTAGGATTGGTTGGGAACTAGTCAAATGGTTTCAGCCAACCGCGCTAATGAGCGTTGTCTTGATCGCTTTAATTACCTATTTCCCGCATTCAGCCCTCGCTTATCGTTCTCAGGTTTTTGCGTCCGTCATGTGGCTCGTGGCCGCAGGTGTTACTAGTTATGGCTGCGGGTTAATGTTATTTAAAGTGATCGCTTGGAGCGACGTTAAGCGTTATTTGAAACGGATATGGAGAAAACCGCGTAAAAGCGGCGTTTGATAGCTCCTGATTTTTTGGCGGAGACGCAATGAGGGATAAAAATGAATAAGATATAGAATAATCCAAGCAAAAAGGATGGAGACAATGTGAGAATAGGTGTAATTGATTCTGGGGTGGGCGGCTTGACGGTTGCGCATGAAATTATGCGGCAATTGCCGCAAGAGCCGTTGATGTACTTTGGAGATACAGCAAGGTGTCCCTATGGACCGCGACCAGCTGAAGAGGTAAGAACATTTACGATGCAGATGATTGCCCACTTAGCTCAACAGCGGATGAAGGCGTTAGTGATCGCTTGTAATACCGCGACTGCGGTTGTGTTGCGCGAAATTTCGCAAGTGGCTCCAATTCCGATTATCGGTGTGATTGACCCAGGCGCGAGGACGGCAATCAAGGAAACGAAGAGCGGCGTGATCGGTGTGATTGGAACGGAGGGGACGATTCGGAGCGGAGCTTATGAACAGGCCTTAAAAAGAATCAATCCGAATGTAAAGGTCTACAGTTTGGCTTGCCCTGAATTGGCTCCTTTTGTGGAAGCGGGTATTTCAAATGAGCGAGAGGCTTACGAGATTGCGCAAAGATCGTTAAGTTCGTTTAAAGGGGTACCAATTGATACGTTAATTTTGGGATGCACCCACTATCCGTTGCTATCCAAATATATCCGCGCTGTCATTGGGGAACAAGTGAAGCTGATTAGCTCGGCAGAAGAAACGGCGCGGGAACTAAGTGTTGTGCTCGATTATAAAGGTTTGCTCGCATCACAAAATCAGCCAGCGGTTCCGCTCCAGCATAAGTTTTTCGTGAGCGGAAATTCGACTGTCATGGAGCAAATTGCAAGAACATTTTTGAATGCCCCGCTCGATCTTGAACAGGTCAATCTAGCGAATCAGACAGTTTGTACTCTACCTTGGACAAATAGTTAGTATAAATCTCCTTAAGGCTCGTATATATAGAATACAGAAACCTTGAGGAGGGACAAGAAATGTCACGGAAATTAACTGTACTTATTCCTTTGACTTTGTCGGTGGCTATGCTTTCAGGATGCGGGTTGTTTGGACCCGAACAATCTACAGGCTCAAAGCCGGTTGATCCGCCGAGAATGTCAAAAAACAACAAACCGCAAGGACCGAGTGAAGAAGTTACGCTTAGTCTTATTGGCGATCAGGGGAAAGCGGATACCGATGACCCAGCAAAAGCGATGGTAGAAGATGTTGCTACTCCTGTCTATCTCATGGATCCGGAAGGCTTTGTTGTTCCGATTACCGTACAATTACCGAAAGCGGAAGGGCCAGCGAAGCAAGTTCTGAATTACATGGTTAAAGGCGGGCCAATTGAGGACGTAAAGCCCGATGGATTCACCGCATTACTCCCAAAAGGCACAGTCGTGCAAGGTGTTAATATTAAGGACGGTGTAGCGACAGTAGATTTTTCAGATAAATTTGGAAATTATGAAGCGAAAGATGAGCAAAAGATCGTGGACGCGATTACCTTCGCTCTTACTTCCTTTGAATCCGTAAAGGAAGTGAAAATTTGGATAAATGGACATCCCCAAGAAGTCATGCCGGTAGATGGAACACCCATCTCGTCGCTTTCACGGGCGGATGGAATCAATAAAGAACTGGCGGCAAATGTGAAAATGGGTGAGACAACACCGATTACTCTTTATTTCCAAGGGGAAATGGCTAATAAAGAAACCTATTTCGTTCCGGTTACTCGCTTGATTTCGCGTACGGATGACAAAGCGATGGCAACGGTAAATGAATTGATTAGGGGACCGAAGCAAGGCGCGAACCTATTCTCCTCTATTCTACCGACAACGAAGGTGCTTGATGTGAAAATTGATAACGGTGTAGCTACCGTTAATTTAGATGAGAAAATTCTAGATTACAACGATGGTAAAGCGAACCCGCTAGCAATGGATTCCATTCTCTTGTCGTTGACCGAGAATGCGGATGTTGGGCAGGTTCAATTTATGGTAAATGGCAAAACAAATGTAACAGCCGGAGATAAAGATTATAGTAAGCCGGTTTCAAGACCGACACAAATGAATCCTGGGAAAATGTAAGAGGGGAGCAATCCGCCTCTTTTTTCTTTTTTTATGACACATGCAACCGTATTGAATAGGCAATGATATGAAGGATGGAGTTATGCTATAATTATCCAGTAATAGATTGGGAGGGATATGTAATGAGAGTGGATCAAAGAAATTTAGATCAATTAAGACCTATTAAAATAACGAAAGACTACATAAAACATGCTGAAGGTTCCGTTTTAATTGAGGTTGGCGATACGAAAGTGATTTGTACTGCCACGATTGATGAAAAGGTTCCCCCGTTTATGCGCGGGCAAGGAAAAGGATGGATTACCGCGGAATATTCGATGTTGCCGCGCGCGACAGAAACGCGCAATATTCGTGAGGCTAGCAAGGGTAGAATCGGCGGTAGAACAATGGAAATTCAACGTTTGATTGGCAGAGCGCTTCGGTCCGTTGTCGATTTGGAAGCGTTAGGAGAGCGAACCATTTGGTTGGATTGTGACGTGATTCAAGCGGATGGCGGAACGCGGACGGCGTCAATCACGGGGGCTTTCATCGCGATGGCTGACGCATTAGGAAAATTGAGAGAAAAGCGCGAGTGGGCGCAATTGCCATTGCGGGATTATTTGGCGGCGACGAGCGTCGGGATTATCGGTGAGGAAATGGCTCTAGATTTAGCGTATGTCGAGGACTCAAGCGCCATTGTAGATATGAATATTGTGATGACGGGCAACGGGCAGTTCGTTGAAGTGCAAGGGACGGGCGAAGAAAAGCCATTTACGTATGACCAGCTGCAAGGCCTTTTGGAATTAGGCCGAAAAGGCGTTCAGGAGTTAGTTGCTCTTCAGAAAGAAGCGTTAGGCGAAGTGGCGACCTACATTAATCAGGGTGATTAAAATGAGCGCAATTATCGTGCTGGCGACGCGAAACAAAGGAAAGATTGAAGAGTTAAACGGAATGCTTAGCGAACACGGAATTGTAGTCAAAGGATTGGATGACTATCCCGAGTGTCCTGAAATTGAAGAGGATGGCGAAACCTTTGAACAGAATGCGATCAAAAAGGCGGAGACGGTTTCGAAGTTACTCGGACTACCTGCTTTGGCTGATGATTCTGGTTTAGAAGTTGACGCGCTAGACGGACAGCCAGGCGTTTATTCCGCGCGTTTCGCTGGCTTAAACGCAACCGATCGTGATAATATAGAAAAATTGATTGCATTGATGAGCGCAACTCCCGTCGACGCTAGGCAAGCGCGTTTTCGTTGCGCGCTTGCCTTTGCCGCCCCGGGGCAAAGAACGTGGACATGCTCTGGCAGCTGCGAAGGAGAAATCGTTTTAGCTCCGCGCGGACATGAAGGCTTCGGTTACGATCCCATATTTTATCTGCCTGAACGGGATCTGACGATGGCGCAATTGACTGAACGCGAAAAGAATAAAATTAGCCATCGGGGAGAGGCTGTTAGGAAGTTTGTGACAGAGCTTCCCCGCCTTCTATGATACGGGCTATTTTGCAGAGGGGTGAACCTCGAGCTAATGACAAACAAATCAACCGATAACGTCATATCGCTTCCGAATCTGTTTGATAGACATGTTATTCTTGCCTTGAAAGCGAAGAATTCACAAGATTATGAGCGCGCCCGAGAACATCTAGAGCAAGCGTTAGCGCTCGAGCCAGAGCGGGCTGAGATTGCGTTGGAGTTATTGATGATTTATCATGATCTTGAATTGCATCGGGATACAGTAGCGCTGGCCGAAAGGATGTTGCAGCAGGAGCAGGGGGAACTCACGGACGTTTTACGGATGTATGTTATATCGCTCATTCATTTAGAGAAGTATGAACGGGTATGTGAAGTCCTTTCGCGGCTATTTGCCGAACAAGCCTTATCACCGACAGCTTATCAGGATTTTTTTGAAATCTATCTCTCATGCGAAACCCTGTTGGAACAGACAACAGACGATAATCAGCCAGAACGTTCGTTAGTGGGGCAACAAGTCCATGATCGGTTGGAAGCGGACGCGGATTATGTTGTAAAGTTAATGAGAGGTTTGGCAAGCGGTGATTTTGATCGGCAACTGCAAGCGATTGAACAACTAAAATATGTTGAAAGACCAGAAAGTATTGAAGCGTTAAAACATTTGTTAACGAATCGAGCAGCGGACCCCATATTAAAGACATTTGCCCTGAATGCTTTGAAAGCGCTTGGAGAATCAGGTGACGTTCATGTCTATAAGTGGGGGGGATTCAGGAAAACAAAGGTCGCTGATACGCCTGATTTTGAGCAAGGGTTGGGTGAATCAGCGCAATCGGTCATTGATATCGTAACTAATACGACGTATGATAATGATCCGATGTTTTCTTCATTCGCGTTGCAATTGTGGATTGAATTCCTACTTGCTGCTTATCCTCTTTACACTAAATTTGATCGCGTTGGAACGTGGGCTGGCGCGCTGCATTTAGCGACGGATCATGCCTTAAACAATCAATCATCCATAAGTGAGGTCGCTGAACAATACGAGGCGCCCGTCGATAAACTTTTGGAGTGTTATCAAGCGCTCGAACTTATGTTGAATTTAGAGGGACGTTGAAATAATTACCTTATAAATGTCTTAGATGATCGGTTGATATCGGTCAAGCTTATGAGATATAATGAGAGGGTTATAATTTTACGAGTATCGACGATGATAAAATTCCGTTCAGATAGGATCTTTACATAGAAGATCGTATTTAATTTTCAGGAGGAGAAAGAATAAAATGAAAGCCAATTGGGAAAAACTTGAAAATAATCAAGGTGTCTTAACGATTGAAGTTGAACAGGATCAGGTTGAAGGCGCGGTAGATCAAGCGTTTAAAAAAGTGGTTAAACAAGTTAACCTACCTGGATTTAGAAAAGGGAGAATTCCACGCAATATCTTTGAAGCGCGCTTTGGTGTAGAGTCGCTTTACCAAGAAGCTTTGGAAATTCTTTTCCCGCAAGTGTATGGACAAGCTGTTCAAGAAACAGGAATTGATCCGATTGATCGCCCAGATGTTGATGTTGACCAAATGGGAAGAAATCAAAACTGGATTATTAAAGCGACAGTGACTGTGAAACCAGAAGTTGAATTAGGAGAATACAAAGGTCTAGAAATCGAACAGCAAGACTTTTCAGTCACGGATGAAGCCATTAACAAGGAATTGCAACAAATGCAAGAGCGCGCCGCGCAATTAAATGTCGTTGAAGACCGCCCGGCGGAAGAAGGCGATCAAGCGACGATCGATTTTGAAGGTTTTGTCGATGACATTGCTTTTGAAGGCGGAACAGGCGATGATTACGATCTTGAGATCGGATCGGGCACATTCATTCCTGGCTTTGAAGATCAAGTGATTGGGATGGAGATCGGACAGGAAAAGGATGTTATCGTTACATTCCCTGAAGATTACCATGTTGACGATCTAGCTGGAAAAGAAGCTACATTCAAAGTGAAATTGAATAGCATTAAACGAAAAAGTGTGCCGGAATTAGACGATGAGTTAGCGAAAGATGTCAGTGAATTTGACACTTTAGATGAATTGAAAGCAGACATCAAGAATAAACTTGAAAAAGAAGCTGAGGAAGAAAAAGAAAATTATGAGCGTCAAGCGGTCATCGAGAAAGTATCGGAAAACGCTACAGTTGATATTCCAGAAGTGATGATTGAACACGAAGTGGATCACATGTTCAAAGATCTTGAGCAACGCCTAATGCAACAAGGAATTGACATGGAGCTATACTTAAGGATTTCGAATACGGATGAAGATGAAATCAAAGAAAGAATGAAGGAGGACGCGGCTCAACGCGTGCGTAATTCCTTAACGTTAGAAGCGATTTCCAAAGCTGAAAATGTGGAAGTGACTGAAGAAGATATTACAGAGGAATTGCAAAACTTAGCGGACATGTATCAACAACCAGTTGAAGAAATTCGCGGCTTTTTCGAAATGCGCGATCAATTTGAAGGGATCAAAAATGACGTGCGCATTCGCAAAACAATTGATTTACTAGTAGAGTGGAATAAGGTGACGGCTTAACGTTTAGGAGATTAAAACAAGGCGCGAGAATGTTCGTGCCTTGTTTTTACAAAAGTGATACAATGATACAAAGGAGGGGAATGGCGATATGTTTATACCTATGGTTGTAGAAACGACCAATCGAGGAGAACGAGCTTATGATATTTATTCCCGTCTACTAAAAGATCGAATCATATTGCTTGGGACAGAGATCGATGATGAGGTGGCTAATGCTGTTGTTGCCCAACTGTTATTTCTGGCGGCGGATGATCCAGATAAAGACATTCACCTATACATAAATTCACCGGGCGGTTCTGTCACTGCAGGCATGGCTATTTATGATACAATGCAATTTATAAAGCCTCATGTTTCTACTATCTGCATTGGACTTGCGGCGAGTATGGGAGCTTTTTTGCTAGCCGCAGGTGAAAAGGGTAAGCGTTTCTCCCTCCCTAACAGTGAAGTGATGATCCATCAGCCATTAGGCGGGGTGAGGGGTCAGGCTACCGATATCAAGATTCATGCGGAATGGATTTTGAAAACAAGGGATCAGTTAAATCGAATTTTGGCGGAAAATACAGGTCAGCCTTTGGAAAAAGTGGAGCTAGATACGGATCGAGATTACTTTATGAGTTCGTCGGAAGCTGAGGAGTATGGCTTGATTGACGCAGTGATCACTAATAGAGACCAAGCCTAAGGGGTGATAGTATGTTTAAGTTTAATGATGAAAAGGGCCAACTTAAGTGCTCTTTTTGTGGGAAATCACAAGATCAAGTTCGTAAGTTAGTAGCCGGTCCTGGCGTTTATATTTGTGATGAGTGTATCGAACTGTGCACAGAAATTGTAGAAGAGGAATTGGGCGCGGAAGAAGAGATTGATATTAAAGAAATTCCGAAGCCGAACGAAATTAGAAAGTTCCTTGATGAATATGTCATCGGGCAAGAAGATGCGAAGAAGACAATGGCTGTTGCTGTTTACAACCATTACAAACGTATTAATACAGGGTCTAAAGTTGATGATGTCGAGTTGTCAAAGAGTAATATTTTGATGCTTGGGCCTACGGGAAGCGGTAAAACGCTCATTGCCCAAACACTTGCAAGAATTCTTAATGTGCCGTTTGCGATTGCGGATGCAACTTCTTTAACAGAAGCAGGTTACGTGGGTGAAGATGTTGAAAATATACTGTTAAAGTTGATTCAAGCTGCTGATTATGATGTAGAAAAAGCAGAACGTGGCATTATTTATATCGATGAAATTGATAAAGTGGCCAGAAAATCGGAAAATCCTTCGATCACTAGAGATGTCTCTGGCGAAGGGGTGCAACAAGCGTTGCTGAAGATTCTGGAAGGAACCGTGGCCAGCGTTCCTCCACAAGGTGGACGAAAACATCCACATCAAGAGTTTATTCAAATCGATACGTCTAACGTTCTCTTTATTTGCGGAGGCGCGTTTGATGGCATTGAGCAAATCGTAAAGCGTCGCGTTGGGAAGAAAGTCATCGGTTTTGGAACAGAAGCTGCGGATGGTCAGCGAGATCTGAAACCAGGTGAATATTTGAAGATGGCGTTGCCAGAAGATCTATTAAGATTTGGTTTAATCCCTGAGTTTGTAGGTCGTCTGCCGGTTATGAGTATGTTAGAGCCGCTTGATGAAGGCGCTCTGGTTGAGATTCTAACCGCGCCAAAGAATGCTTTGGTAAAGCAATATCAGAAGCTATTAGAGATGGATGAGGTTGAACTCGAGTTTACAGAAGGCGCTTTAGAAGAGATTTCTAAAGAAGCGATCAAACGAAACACTGGCGCTCGAGGTCTACGCTCTATCATTGAAGGAATCATGCTCGATGTGATGTATGATTTGCCTTCGCGCGATGATATTGTGAAGTGTGTGATTACGGAAGAAACGGTAATCGAGAAGAGTGAGCCGTTGATGTACACAGAAGAAGGGCTCGTTCAGAAACCAAAGGAAAGCGCATAAAAATTTGTTAGAGGGTGCTGCCGCGAGTAGCGCCCTTTTTTGTTAAAGATCGCTTGGGCTGGTAAAAGAAGGTCTAATTTCCTCTCATAAAGGCAATAATATTGCATATAGTAAACTTTATGGGAGGGAATAGAAATGAATTGGTCGATGTTGCTGATGGTGGTACAAGTTTTCTTTGCAGTGGTGATCGGAATCTATTTTTGGAATTTGCTTCGTAATCAACGGACGAACCGAACGGCTGTAGATCGTGAATCTCGTAAAGAGATGGAGTCTTTGCGTAAGTTACGAGCGATTTCCTTAACCGAACCGATAGCGGAAAAAACACGACCTTCTCATTTACAAGATATTGTTGGGCAACAAGATGGAATTCGAACGTTAAAAGCGGCCTTATGTGGGCCAAACCCGCAGCATGTCATCATTTATGGACCTCCGGGTGTCGGAAAAACGGCAGCGGCTCGAGTTGTTTTAGAAGAGGCAAAGAAAAGTAGGCTATCCCCTTTTACAAATCAATCCGCTTTTGTAGAATTGGATGCAACGACGGCCCGTTTTGATGAAAGAGGGATTGCGGACCCGCTGATTGGTTCTGTCCATGATCCGATCTATCAAGGAGCGGGCGCGATGGGACAAGCAGGTATTCCACAGCCAAAACCAGGCGCAGTCACTAAGGCGCATGGCGGGATGTTGTTCATTGATGAAATTGGTGAGCTTCATCCGATTCAAATGAACAAAATGTTAAAGGTGCTCGAGGATCGAAAAGTATTTTTAGAAAGCGCTTATTATAATGAAGAAAACACAACGATTCCCCAACATATTCATGATATTTTTCAGAATGGGTTACCCGCTGATTTTAGGTTGGTTGGGGCAACGACGCGAACGCCTGATGAAATCCCCCCTGCGATTCGCTCACGTTGTCTAGAAATTTTCTTTCGTCCTTTGTTGGCGGATGAGATTAAAAAGATTGCGGCAAATGCAGTTAAAAAAATGGGCTTTGTCGCTGATCCAGGCGCGATTGAAGTGGTTGCAAAGTATGCGACAAATGGTCGGGAAGCTGTTAATACCGTGCAGATTGCGGTCGGTTTAGCGATCACAGATAAGCGTGATAAAGTGACGAAAGCAGATGTGGAATGGGTTGTACATAGCAGTCAAAAATCGCCTCGCGCAGAACGAAAAGTTCATGATAAGCCTCAAGTGGGTTTGGTGAACGGTTTAGCCGTGTATGGGCCGAATATGGGAATGCTACTTGAAATCGAGGTGACCGCGCGCCAAACGGAACAACCTGGAACAGGTAAAATTGCCATTACAGGGGTTGTTGAAGAAGAAGAGATGGGCGGCGGTTATCGAACGATTCGTCGAAAATCGATGGCCAAAGGTTCGTTGGAAAATGTATTGACTGTGTTGAAGTTGCAAGGGTCGAATATTGAGGATTATGATTTGCATATCAATTTTCCTGGCGGAACCCCAATCGATGGACCATCTGCTGGTGTGACGATGGCGACAGCTATCTATTCAGCCATTCATAAGCAAGCAGTGGATAATCTAACGGCGATGACAGGTGAAGTAAGTATTCACGGCAATGTGAAGCCCGTTGGCGGGATTGTCGCAAAAGTTGAGGCTGCGAAGCAGGCCGGTTGTAAGCAAGTGATCATCCCAAGTGATAATTGGCAAGCAATATTTGACACGGTAGAGGACATTAAGGTCATTCCAGTAAAGCGAGTTGAAGAAGTGTTTCAACATGCTTTAGGGACAGACGTCGCATCTGAATCAAAGGTCATTCCAGCGGCGAATGACGTTTTATCGGCATCGTCAATCTCGATTTAACCGCTTCAATCGTTGGAAAGGTTAGACAATAACATAGAGTTACGATAAAATATTGTCCATAGAAGAGGCCAGGGAGGTGTCATAATGGGAACAACAGGGAGAGAACGAAAGATACCGTTACTTCCGTTAAGAGGTCTATTAGTTTTCCCAACGATGGTTCTTCACCTTGATGTGGGTCGCGAGAAATCTGTAAAAGCGTTAGAAAAGGCAATGGTGGATGATAATTTAATTCTTCTGGCAACACAGGAAGAAGTTCACCTTGAAGAGCCGACGAAAGAGCAGATTTTTAAGGTGGGAACGATTGCTAAGATTAAGCAAATGCTAAAGCTTCCAAATGGAACGATTCGAGTGCTTGTAGAAGGATTAAAAAGAGCGAGAATCGATCAATTTCTAAACGAAGACGAGTATTTCGAGGTAGCTATTAGCGAGTTAGAAGATGAAATGGACGAAATGGCCGAGGTCGAAGCATTAATGCGGTCCGTATTAAGGACGTTTGAGCAATATATTAAGTTGTCAAAGAAAGTGACGCCAGAGACATTAGCCTCTGTATCAGATATTGATGAACCAGGTCGCTTAGCTGATGTGATTACTTCTCATTTGACATTGAAGATGAAGGATAAACAAAATGTGCTAGAAGCGATAAATGTCAAAGCTCGCTTAGAAATATTGCTGGAGATTTTGAACAATGAGCGCGAAGTGTTAGAGTTAGAACGAAAAATAGGCCAACGCGTTAAGAAACAGATGGAAAAAACGCAGAAGGAATACTATTTGCGCGAACAAATGAAAGCGATCCAGAAAGAGTTAGGCGATAAAGAAGGAAGAGCGGGCGAAGTCGAAGAACTTCGTAAACAGCTAAGCGAATTTGATGGACCGGATCAAGTAGAAGAAAAAATTGCAAAAGAAATTGACCGACTGGAAAAGACGCCTCCAACCTCTGCTGAAGGAAACGTGATTCGTAACTATATCGACTGGTTATTCTCCATACCCTGGACAAAAGTAACTGAAGATAACCTAGATATTAACCATGCGAAAGAAGTGTTGGATGAAGACCATTATGGTTTAGAAAAGGCGAAAGAGCGAGTGCTCGAATACCTGGCGGTGCAAAAGCTGGTCAAACGATTAAAAGGTCCAATACTCTGTCTTGTCGGACCTCCAGGTGTTGGAAAAACATCGTTAGCCCGTTCTGTCGCTCGGTCCCTTGGAAGGGAGTTTGTGCGAATTTCCTTGGGGGGCGTTAGGGATGAAGCCGAAATTCGGGGGCACCGTCGCACATATGTCGGGGCGATGCCGGGCCGGGTGATCCAAGGAATGAAGACAGCTGGAACGGTTAATCCTGTCTTTTTATTGGATGAAATCGATAAGATGGCCAATGATTTTCGGGGTGATCCCGCCGCGGCGCTATTGGAAGTGTTAGACCCGAATCAAAACGACACGTTCAGTGATCACTACATTGAAGAACCTTATGATTTATCCAAGGTAATGTTTATTACAACAGCGAACACAGTGCATACGATTCCTAGACCATTACTTGATCGGATGGAAATGTTGCATATCCCGGGCTACACAGAGATTGAAAAATTAAATATCGCAAAAAAGTATCTGTTGCCTAAACAAATGGAAGAACACGGTTTGGCGGAAGAGCAACTAACGGTCTCGGAAGAAGGACTGCTAGAAATTATCCGTTTGTATACACGAGAAGCCGGGGTTCGAGATTTAAACCGTATGATGGAAACGATCTGTCGGAAAGCGGCTAAACAGATTGTCAGCGACGAAGCGCAAGAGCTCAATGTTACCCTTGAAACGCTTGAAGAGTTGATCGGCAAGAGTAAGTTTAGGTATGGTCTGGCGGAAACAGAAGATCAAGTAGGAGCCTGCACAGGCCTTGCTTGGACTGAAGCGGGCGGTGACACGTTGACGATTGAGGTTGCCGTTTTGCCAGGCAAAGGGAAGTTGACGTTGACTGGTAAACTAGGCGATGTGATGAAGGAGTCGGCGCAGGCCGCGTTTAGCTACATACGTTCTCGCGCGGAGGAGTTAAAAATCGATCCCGATTTTTACGAAAAAAGCGACATCCACATTCACGTTCCTGAGGGCGCCATTCCTAAAGACGGCCCATCGGCTGGAATTACAATCGCAACCGCTCTTATTTCCGCGTTATGCAGCACACCGGTTTCTAAGGAAGTTGGGATGACAGGTGAAATTACGTTGCGCGGCAGAGTGTTGCCGATTGGCGGTTTGAAAGAAAAGTCGTTAGCGGCGCATCGCGCTGGTTTAAAAACGATTATCATGCCGAAGGAAAATGAAAAAGATATTGACGAAATACCAGATACGGTAAAACAAGACTTGACATTTATCCCGGTCGAACATCTTGATGAAGTGTTAGACAAAGCTTTAGTCATTGATGATGGGAAGGTCACAGTATGAAGGTAAATACGGCAGAATTTATTATTAGCGCTGTCGCATCTGCCCAATACCCTCAGGATGCCCTGCCAGAAATTGCTCTGGCTGGGCGTTCGAATGTTGGGAAATCGTCATTTATCAACCGCATGTTAAATCGGAAAAACATTGCTCGCACATCATCCAGACCTGGCAAAACACAGACGTTAAATTTTTTTAAGATTAACGAACAATTTTATTTTGTAGACGTGCCTGGCTATGGGTTTGCTCGTGTCTCCAAAACGGAGAAAGAAAAATGGGGCAAAATGATTGAAGAATATTTTGTTGGAAGAGATCCGTTGCGGGCTGTCGTTCAACTGGTGGATCTACGTCATCCTCCCACTGCGGATGATAAAGCGATGTATGAATTCTTAAAGTTTTATCACATTCCTGTCGTGATCGTCGCAACGAAAGCGGATAAAATATCGAAAGGGCAATTGCAAAAACATCAGAAGATCGTGAAGGAAACGCTTGGCTTGCAGTCAGGGGATTCCATTGTTCTGTTTTCATCTGAAACAGGACAAGGAAAAGACGAAGCTTGGAAACAGTTGCTTGCCCAAATAAAAAGAGACTGAACGGAAGAATTTTTCCGAGACAGTCTCTTGTTTTTATTTTAAGATAAATTTTTCAATGACGTGTTTAACCCCATCGTCATTATTGCTTCGTGTGATATAGTCAGCAATTGCTTTTAGGGAATCGATTGCATTGTCCATTGCCACTCCAAGACCTGCTGCCTCGATCATTTCATGGTCGTTCCAACTATCTCCGATCGCGATCACATCTGACATCGAGCACCCAGATCGTTCGGCGAGGAAACGGACCGCATGCCCTTTTGTCGCATCTCGGTGCAAAACTTCTAAAAAGAATGGTTTTGATCTTGTGATGTAGACGCGATCACCAAACACTTTTTTAAAATGTTGTTCGTGTATTTCCAAAACGTCAGGTTCTTCAAAGAACAATAATTTAGTTAGAGGCTTGGCTCGTAAGAACGCCGCATCTTCAATGGTGTAGGGGACTTTGGCGATCGAAGCGTAGCGTTTAATCTTATCGTTATCTTCCGTTCCATAAAGTCGATCTTGAAAGTAGCCCTGAAGATGCAACTGATGTTTGTCCGCGTAATCAAATAAAAGTTCGGTAATTTCCTGTGGGACAAAACGTTCATAGAGTGTTTCGCCATCGATCAGGTTTTTAACGAGAGAGCCTTGATATGTAATCAATGGAACGTTTAAGCCCATTTGTTGCGCTACCTGTACAGCAGAAGCATACATCCGTCCTGTTGCTAACGTGACTTTGACACCGCGCTCCATCGCCTGCATGATCGCTTGTTTTGTTCCTTCTGTTACGATTCCCGCATCATTGAGCAATGTATCGTCGACATCAATCGTGATCATCTTGTACACGGTTTTATCTTTCAACTCCAATCATTGCTTGATCGTTTTCTTAACAAACGGTTGTTCGGGCCGTAGTTCCGACAAGATCATTCCGATAAAAATGAGTAGGCATCCGCCTAATGCTTTGTATCCTAACACATCGTCAGTCCAAAAGAAAGAAGCAAGGGCGGCAAACACGGGTTCCATCGCATAGATGAGGGCAACGCGTGTAGGGGTCGTAAATTTTTGACAGATTGTTTGGGCTAAAAAAGCAAAGACGGTCGCTGGACCGACTGTAATCAGTAACGCCCAAATAATTTGAGGTTGAAACAAACGGGTTGGGGTCAAAGCAGCTTGCCAATTTTCAAAGAAAAAGGCGCCTCCCGCGCTTAATAAAGCTACTGTTAAAATCTGAACAAACGCCAAGCTGATCGCTGGATAATGCGGAGCGTAGATTCCAGTGAAGATAATTTGCAGAGCGAAGCAGATCGCGCACAAAAATACGAGAAAGTCTCCTTTGTTTAGGGACAAAGAATCGCCAAGCGTTAGGAAATACAGACCGATTGTTGCCGCAACAACGCCTGCAATCGCGGGCCACTGAAGTTTTTGTTTCAAAAAAAGGAAACTAAACAGTGGGATGAGGGCGACAGAAAGGGCGGTGATGAATCCAGCTTTCGATGAGGTCGTATGCAGTAAGCCAATTGTTTGCAGAGCATACCCGCCAAATAGCCAGATGCCAAGAATAAAACCGCTAATGAACATCTTTTTCGAAAACATTCGTAGTTGCTCTTTAAAGAATAGCGCAATAATGATAAACAATAAGACCGCCGCCATAAAAAAGCGTAGCGCGTTAAACGTGTGAGGAGGCAACGTTTCAATCGCATTTTGCACGATCACAAACGTAATTCCCCATATAAACGCGACAGACAGGAGCGCGAGGTCAGCGATTATGGTTTTTTTCAAGAAACTCACCTCTATATCAAATAAAAAAACTGTTTCTATTATACATGACGGTATTTGATTGATAAAGTAAAAAAACAATAAAAAGAAGGTCGTTCTTATTGGAGCGGAACAACCTTCTCTTTTTTCTGTTTAATTTAATTGCGATTTTTTAATAAATGTTTTTCGGTATACTGAACGAGGTGATACATAATCGTGGCGCAGATGGCGATGATGAAGAGACTCACAAAGACAAGCGTTAGGTTGAATACTTGGAATCCGTAAATGATTAAGTAGCCTAACCCTTGTTTCGAAACGAGAAATTCACCGACGATGACGCCTACCCAGGCAAGCCCAACGTTGACTTTCAAAGTTGAAATGATCGTTGGAAAGGAAGCGGGCAACACGATCTTTTTAAATATCTGGCGCTTCCTTCCGCCAAATGTTTGCACGAGCTTAATATAATTAGGATCGACTTCCTTAAAACTGCCATAGACAACGATCGTTGTAATAATAACGGAAGTCGCAACGGCCATGGCCACGATCGCTGTGAATCCACCGCCGAAGGCAACGATGAACAGGGGACCTAAGGCGACTTTTGGCATCCCATTGAGAATCACTAAAAATGGATCTATCACCCGCGATAAAAAACGAGACCACCAAATACAAATGGCAATGGTGGTGCCGATCGCTGTGCCAGCGAGGAAGCCGACAACCGTTTCCCATACCGTCGCTAAGATATGAGGATGAAGGTCCCCGCGAGCGACCATCTCGATAAAGACACGCCAAATATTCGAAGGACTACTAAATAGAAGCGGATCGATCCACTTCATGGTCGAAGCCCATTCCCACATTCCGATAAACAAGACCAAGATAGCGAGTTGTGTAAAACCGACATAGAGCGTGTATATTCGTTCTTTCTTCAAGAAGTCGCGGTGTTCTTTTGATTTGCCGCCGCGTTCTAACCATGTATTCCAATCCTTCATTTCGTATTCAACTCCTTCCAAACGAGTTGGAAGTAATGTTGAAAATCAGGAACATCCCGGCTAGCGAATGGGAGCGGTTCACGTAATGAATCTGGGATTTCGATTGTCGTTGCGATTTTACCCGGACTGGATTTTAACACAAAGATTCGGTCCGACATGGCGACTGCCTCAGAAATATCGTGAGTCACTAGAATGGCGGTTTTCTTTTTTCTTTTTAATGTATCGGCGACAAGATCTTCTAAACGCAATTTAGTTTGGAAATCTAAAGCTGAAAATGGTTCATCTAGCAATAAAATTTGTGGATTTGTTGCTAACGTGCGCACGAGCGCGACGCGTTGACGCATTCCGCCAGATAATTGGTGCGGGTAATGGTCTTTGTATGAGAGCAATCCCATTTCGGCAAGTAATCGCAACGCGTGTCGTTCTGTCTCACTTGTGAGCGCGTTTTGAATTTCAAGACCTAATAATATGTTTTGCCGAATGGTTCTCCAGCTTAACAGGTAATCTTGCTGTAACATATACCCGATATCTTTACGAGGTTTTGTAACAGACTCGTTGTTGACGAACACCTTTCCTTTGGTTGGTTGAAAAAGACCGGATAACATCGATAACAAGGTGCTTTTTCCACAACCGCTTGGACCGAGGATGCTAACGAATTCACCTTCATCCACGGTCAAGGAAATATCATCGACGGCTTGATTTTCGCCATTTTTGGTCATAAACGTTTTACTGACACGGTCAAAGGCAATGAGATGGTTAGCCCACATAATCGCCCACCTCCTATTTCTATCGTATTCAGAATAGGAAGATGGGTGATTCAATTATATTTCTATTTTTATCTGCCTCATGTAATGCCATGTGATCAATTGAGCAAGACTGACGGCAAACAGAATACTGTTGAGCATGAGGGGTTGATCGTTCCAGCTGATTAGTATGATGAATACAGCGAGCGCCAGTAATCGTCCCACATTGAGCCCGGTTTCCCGAATGATGATGTTTTCTACTTTCCATTCAGCGGTTTTATTGTTTTGACCGATCGTATCAAATACGATCGAAACAGCTGGGATCAGAAACAAGGGACTAAACAAGCTGATTCCGATCCCCATCCATAACAAAGTTGAATAGTTCGTTACATAAAACAAGGGCAACACAGATATCGACATTAAGATTGAGCCCCAGAACAGCGCTTTATTTCGCCATTCGGGTAACAAATACTTACCAGCCGCGTAAAAGGATATGAAAGCGACACCAGACGTAATGCACGTATAAATGCCGACTTTCCACTCATTGTTCGTCGCCACAAAAACTAAGATGCCGACTAAAAATGTAAAGACTGATTCATTGATGCCTTGTCCAATCATCGCTAAAAAAAGCAGTCGCCAAGTTTTGTTTGTTTGAATAATGGAAAATGTTTGTCTGACAGAAAACTTCCCGCCCGCTTTTCGTTTATGCAGAAAAGAACTTAAAATCGCCCCCGTAATATAAACGCCAAGCGAAACGGAGAAAATAACATAATATCCTTTCATCCCTGTCATTTTTGAAATGAAATAACCAGCTCCCAATGGAGCGGCCATTCCGACAAAAGAACTGAAAACACCGGCTAACCCGTTATATTTGTCGCGATTTTCCCGACTTGTGATTTCGAAAAGAATAATATTAAAAGAAAGCCAAAAAAAACCGTGGCCGATTCCTTGAATAAATCCAAGCGGCAAAATGTAATGAATCGCGTTGTCTCCCAGAAATAAGACCAATAAATAAAAAGCGGCGGCGATCGATATGCCCGCTCTTAAACAAGACATCTTATTGTGGACTTTGACCCATTTACCAGAAAACATGAAGGTGATCTGAATAGCCAAATAAAAGGCCACATTGTATAAACCAATTAAGGCGTATCCGCCGCCTTCTTTCCATAAGTAGACGTTGACGAATGTTCCAGACAAAGCTTCTGCGAGTAAAAACAGCGTGTTTACGATTAAAAGCAGCCGACCCTGCGGACCTAGGTGTTGTTTTAAGATCGAATCTTCGCTTCGATCCCATCTATAGAAGAGCCCGCGCTTCGTTTTAGCTTCCATAGTTTCCCCCCCTAGAGATGCTATCTGTTAGGTTAAGAATACCCAGGGAGGACTCTTTTTATAAGAAAATCGGGTCTGAATTGAAAAAAGGGGCTTATAAGGCCCCGTGGTTCTGTTACTCTTGAACAGCATTGCGCGCGAAATCGGTATTGATAATTGGCCCAAAGTCGACTTTTTGCTTCAATTCCCCGGCGTCTTCCATAATCTTGGCTAGATTTTCAAATTGTTCTACATGTAGAATAGGATCGGTTGCAAAAGAATCTTGCGACTTAAAGCGTTCTAGCACAATGATTAATGTTTCGCGATCTAGATCAGGAAATTGTGGAGAGATGACTTCGGCAATCTCTTCCGTGGAGTGGGCGGCGACCCATTGTTGGGCGCGGTACACAGCGTTTGTAAACTTTTGTACCGTTTCAGGATGTTGATCGATATAACTTTGTTTTGTAATGAATACAGTATACGGTAGCTTACCGCTTTCTTCTCCAAATGAAGCGACTACATGCCCGATTCCTTCTTGTTCCAATTTAGATGCGACAGGCTCGAATAAATGGGCGAAATCACCTGTTCCAGAGGCGAAAGCTGTGCCTAAGTTGGCGAAATCAATATTTTGAATGACTTTCACATCTTGGAAGGGAGTCACACCGTTTTCTTTCTGCACATACTCACTTACCATTTGCGGCATTCCGCCTTTGCGTTGACCAATCATTGTTTTTCCTTTTAACATATTCCAACTGAAATTTTCAATCGGTTCCCGCGAAACGAGGAATGATCCATCTGTTTGAGTCAGCTGGGCGAAGTTGACAGCAAGATCAATCGCATCCTGATTTTTAACATAGATCGTAGCTTCAGCGCCCATCAGAATGACTTCCGCGTTCCCGCTAAGCAAGGCAGTCATCGCTTTATCTCCGCCGTTGGCGTTTGTAAGTTGCACATCCAATCCTTCGTCTTCAAAAAATCCTTTTTCTAAAGCAACGTATTGCGGGGTGTAAAAAATAGAATGGGTCACTTCAAACAAACGAATTTTTGTTAGATGAGAGGACCCGTTGCCGCAAGCTGCTAACAGCGTTAGGATACAACTTAAAAAAAGAAAGCCAGCAGTTCGCCGCCAATTATTCATTCTTTCAACCTCCTGAATTTTATCTGGGCTATAATCTATCTGTATGAACAATTAGCTAATTGTGTGAATAAACGGTATGTTTGGACACAAAGCTATCACAATTTGTCAAACCATGTTGGAAAAGAACATGGTATAATAAGTTAACATGCATACAGATAGTTTTTAATATATTGTTACACATTACAATTACGACGTTAATTACGTCTGCTTCTATCGGAATAGGGGAAACTAAAAAATACGATTAATAAAAAATGGGGTGGTTTGAGTGCACATCCTCGTGATTGGATTGAATTACAAGACGGCCCCGGTGGAAATTCGCGAACGATTCGCATTTAAGGAGGAACAGAAGCAACAGGCTATTCAGATGTTGCGTTCAACAAGAAGTGTCCAAGAATGTGTGATCGTAGGAACTTGCAATCGGACGGAAATTTATGCGGTTGTCGATCAACTTCATACCGGCAGGCACTATATGAGGGGTTTTTTAGCTGATTGGTTTTCGATTGACCGCGAACAATTTAGAGATTTTCTATATATTAAGGAAAATGACGATGCCGTTGATCATCTGTTTAGAGTGATCTGCGGGTTGGATTCAATGGTCTTGGGGGAAACACAAATCCTTGGACAGGTTCGCAACGCCTTTATTCTGAGTCAAGAGATGAAAGCGACAGGTACGGTTTTTAATAATTTATTCAAACAAGCCATCATGGTTGCGAGGAGAGCCCATTCCGAAACGGACATTGGCAAAAATGCGGTTTCGGTTAGCTATGCAGCGGTTGAACTCGGCAAGAAGATTTTTGGATATTTTGATAAAAAGACGGTTGTGATTCTTGGGGCGGGAAAGATGGGCGAACTGACCGGAAAACATCTTCACGCGAACGGTGTAAAAAAAGTTATCGTTGTAAATCGAACATTAGAAAGAGCGCAAACGGTGGCGGATCAATTTCGGGGAGAAGCTTGCACATTTGAGCAGTTAAGTTCGGCTTTGATTGAAGCGGACATTGTAATTAGCTCAACTGGGGCGGAAGGCTATGTCGTCACAAAACAAGATATCCAAGCGATTAGTAGACAAAGGACACATCGTCCCTTATTTATGATTGATATTGCGGTGCCGAGGGATCTTGATCCCGCCATGGATGAACTTGAAAATGTGTTTTTGTACGACATTGATGACCTTGAAGGCATTGTTCAGGCAAATATGGAAGAACGAGCGCGCGAGGCGACAAAGATTGAAATGATGATCGATGAAGAGATCGTTGCTTTTAAGGCGTGGTTAAACACGCTCGGTGTTGTGCCATTGATTACGGCGTTGCGTGAAAAATCACTGCGTTTCCATGAAGAAGCGATCCGCAATGTGGAAAATAAATTACCGCATCTCTCAGAAAGAGAGTTGCGCTTGATTCGTAAGTACTCTAGAGTGATTGTCAATCAGATGTTGCATGATCCGCTGATTCGGATGAAAGAAATGGCGGCGCAAGGTGACGAGGCATTAGATTTGTTTACAAAAATCTTTGCTTTAGAAGATGAATTAGCGGAACAAGAGCATAAAAAAATGATCGAACAAAAGAGAATAGAACAAGAAGAAATTCAACAAGGGTCTAATGAAATGCGTTTGCCGACTTTCTATGTTAGTGAGGCAGCTGCGCGCTCCTAAAGAAGGGAGTTACGTTGGTGAACATTGAAAGTTGGATGTATGATGTTACCATCTATCTTTACGCGATAAGTGTACTAATGTATTTTTCAGATTTTCTACAAAGCAACCAGAAGGTCAATAAAATGGCCTTCTGGTTGCTTGCGATTGTATGGGTCTTTCAATCCATATTCTTTGTCCTTCAGTTTATTTCTAAAGACTATTTTCCCGTTTTAACTTTGTTTGAGACGCTCTTTTTTTATTCTTGGATCTTAGTAACCTTATCGTTAGTAATCAATCATTTTTTTCGGATGGATCTCCTTATCTTCTTTACAAATGTGCTTGGTTTCAGCGTCATGTCTGTTACGGTATTTACGAATCCGACAGCAACACCGGCACTTTCGCAGCAGTTGATCTCTGAATTGTTATTTATTCATATCAGTTTGGCGTTACTCAGTTACGCCGCGCTGTCCTTTGCCTTTATCCTTTCTGTCATGTATATGATTCAGGTCAAACTGTTAAAAGAAAAGCGGTGGACCCCGTTGTTAAGGAAGATGCCAAGTCTTGGGTTGTTAGATATATATGCGTATCGATTAACGATGATCGGTGTCCCCTTACTTTTTTTATCCCTTATATTGGGTGGTCTGTGGGCTCATATCGTGGGACAGACAATCTGGTTGGATCCGAAGGTATTCTTTTCTATTTTGGTTGTTGTGGCATATAGCGTTTATTTATATCGTCGCGTGAATTATGGTTGGCAAGGAAAAAAGCTAGCGATGATGAACGTGCTCGCATTTGTGTTTGTATTGCTGAACTTTTTTATTTCCGGGTCGCTTTCATCTTTCCATCAATGGCTAAGATAGACTTTTTTAGGCGACAGGTAACACTAAGACGGAATTGATTTTTAAAAGTGGAGGGTTGTCAGGCATGAGGAAAATTATCATCGGCACGAGGCAAAGCGAATTGGCGGTCACCCAAACAAAATGGGTGATCAGTCAATTAAAGTCATTAGGGCTCCCGTATGAATTTGAGATGAAAAAGATCGTAACAAAAGGAGATCGGATCTTAGATGTGACGCTTTCCAAAGTAGGCGGGAAGGGACTCTTTGTAAAAGAAATTGAGCAAGCGATGATCGATCAAGAAATTGACTTGGCCGTCCACAGCATGAAAGATATGCCGTCTTCGTTGCCAGCAGGCTTAACGATCGGCTGTGTTCCTGAGCGGGTCGATGTTCGCGATGTATTGATCAGCAAAGAAGGAAAAACGTTAGACGAATTAGCTGCCGGGGCGATCGTTGGCACGAGCAGTTTGAGAAGAGGGGCCCAAATCTTAGCTTTTCGTCCTGATTTAAAAATTAAGTGGATTCGCGGAAATGTTGGAACCCGTCTACGGAAATTGGAAGAAGAAGATTATGATGCGATTATTTTAGCGGCGGCAGGCTTAGAGCGCTTAGAGTGGGACGGGGATATTGCCCAATATATTCCTGTTGAAATCAGTTTGCCCGCAGTCGGTCAGGGAGCGTTAGGAATCGAGTGCAGGGAAAGCGATCAAGAGGTGTTGGATCTGTTGGCTCGATTGAATCATCGTCAAACATCGATTTCGGTTCAGGCGGAACGGGCGTTCTTGAGAACATTAGAAGGTGGTTGCCAAGTTCCAATCGGCGCCTACGCCATAACGGAAAATAATCAGGAGATAACGATTACCGGATTGGTTGCCTCTCCAGACGGAAAGACTGTGCTCAAAGAGCGTATGCAAGGAACCGATCCGGAACAGTTGGGGACCGCCCTCGGCCAAGCCTTAATTGATCAAGGGGCTGCTGAGATCTTAGAGCAAGTGCGTGAGGAGAGTCAAGAATGACCGAGCGTGAACAGGATAAACAAACGTTAGCCGGTCGAATGGCGGTCGTTACGAGAGCGAGGAGTCAGGCGAGTGATCTTGTCGCGCGGCTTGAAGAACTTGGGTCAACCGTCATTGAATTTCCATTAATTGAATTGAAACCGGCGTCGGATTCGACCGCCTTACAACAGGCAATTCAAGAATTGGCTCGCTTTGATTGGATTGTTTTTACAAGTGTTAATGGAGTAAACTTTTTTGCGGAAAAAATGGCAGAGAGTGGTCGTTCTTTTCGAGAAATTGAGGCCAAAATTGGAGCGGTTGGACCAAAAACAGCGGAAGCGATTACCAAACATGGTAAAACAACCGAGCTGGTCGCCGACGATTATCAAGCGTCAGGGTTGCTCAAAACGTTAAGACCAATTTTAGCGGCTGGTCAGCAGGTGTTGTTACCGCGGGGGAATATGGCCAAAGCGGATTTGCCAGACGGTCTTCGCTCTTGGGGAGTCGATGTAACAGAAGCCATTACTTACGAAAACGCGCTATCATCGAAAGGAAAAGAAACCGTGCTCAAACAATTGAAAGCGGGTCGGGTCGATTTGATTACGTTTACGAGTTCCTCAACGGTGCTCAATTTTCTTCATTTGATGAGCGAAGAACCGCTGGATCAACTTTTGAAAGATGTAAAAATCGCTTGTATCGGACCTGTGACAGAGACGACGGCGAAAGAACAGGGATTGCAAGTCGATACGGTTGCCAAACGCTATACGATCGACGGTTTGATCGAAGTGATTTGCGATCTTTACGAAGGACAGGAGGTAAATTAAGGATGCGCTTTAACAGACACCGCAGATTGCGCGCGAGCGGGGCTATGCGAAGCCTTGTTCGTGAGACGCATCTGCTAGCCAGTGATTTTATCTACCCTCTTTTTATCGTGGAAGGAACGGACAAAAAGGTTGAGATTCCTTCGATGCCAGGCGTTTTTCATTTTTCGTTGGATCGTTTGCAAGAAGAATTACAAGAAATTAGCGCGCTCGGAATCGAGTCTATTATGGTGTTTGGCGTTCCTGAAGAGAAGGATGAACAAGGAACTCAAGCTTATGCTGAGACAGGTATTGTTCAACAGGCGATCGCTAAGATTAAGGAGTGGGCACCGGAACTTGTTGTAATTGCTGACACTTGTTTGTGTCAATATACAGATCACGGCCATTGCGGCATAATTAAAGATGGCGTTATTGACAATGATCCGAGTCTGGAATTGTTGGTGAAAACGGCGATTGCTCAAGCGCAAGCGGGAGCGGACATTATTGCCCCATCCAATATGATGGATGGTTTTGTTGCCGCGATTCGCCAAGGATTGGATGAAGCGGGTTATGAGCAGACCCCGATTATGTCCTATTCGGTCAAATACGCATCTTCTTTTTACGGTCCGTTTCGAGATGCGGCGCATTCTACTCCACAGTTTGGCGACCGAAAAACATACCAAATGGACCCAGCCAATCGCAGGGAGGCGATCCGTGAATCGCTGTCTGATGTGGAAGAAGGCGCGGATTTCTTAATGGTTAAACCGGCTATGGCTTATATGGATATCATTCGCGACATTCGCGATCATTTTGAATTGCCGCTTGTTGCTTACAATGTGAGCGGTGAGTATTCGATGATCAAAGCAGGCGCGGCGAATGGGTGGATTGATGAAAAGCAAGTCGTCCTTGAATTACTGATCGGTTTTAAACGAGCGGGCGCTGATTTGATTTTGACGTATTTTGCAAAAGATGTGGCTAGGTGGTTGCAGGAACGATAATTCGAGTAATGGAACGAAACCAAAGGAGGGTATTGTTATGAGTAAAAATCATGAGAAATCCCGCGCATACTTTGAGGAAGCGCAAAAGTATATGCCGGGAGGTGTAAACAGCCCTGTGCGCGCTTTCCGTTCGGTTGGAATGTCTCCGCTTTATATTGAATCGGGCAAAGGATCAAGAGTGATCGATGTCGACGGCAATGAATACATAGACTATGTTTTATCCTGGGGACCGCTCATTCTTGGACATGCTCATCCGACTGTTGTTCAAGCGATCCAGGCAAGCGCGGAAAAAGGAATGAGCTATGGAGCGCCGACGGAGCTGGAAACTGAAATGGCCAAATTGGTGACTGAACTGCTCCCTGCTGTTGAAATGGTTCGGATGGTTAATTCGGGTACAGAGGCGACGATGAGCGCTTTGCGTCTTGCGCGCGGCTACACGAAACGAAATAAAATCTTGAAATTTGAAGGATGTTATCATGGTCACGCGGATAGTTTGTTGATCAAGGCGGGTTCTGGCGTTGCTACACTCGCTTTGCCTGACAGCCCAGGTGTTCCAAGCGATGTCGCAAGTAATACGATTACCGTGCCATACAATGACTTAGAGAGTGTCAAACTTGCCTTTGAACGATATGGTTCGGATTTGGCCGCTGTCATTGTTGAGCCGGTTGCTGGGAATATGGGGGTTGTTCCGCCGCTGCCTGGATTTTTAGAAGGGTTGCGGGAGGTCACAGAGCAGCATGGAACAGTATTGATCTTTGATGAAGTCATGACTGGTTTCCGTGTTGATTACCATTGCGCCCAAGGTAGATTCGGCGTGACGCCAGACCTAACCACATTAGGAAAAGTGATTGGCGGCGGGCTACCGGTTGGAGCGTATGGCGGAAAGAGAGAAATTATGGAGCAAATCGCTCCGTCGGGACCTGTTTATCAAGCGGGCACGCTATCGGGGAATCCGTTGGCGATGACGGCGGGATATACGACGTTGAAAGAGTTAGGTAAACCAGGTGTTTATGAGGAGCTGGAGCACAAGGCAAAGCGTTTAGAAGAAGGGATTGCCGCGAACTGTCGAGAAGCGGGGATTCCATTTACGATCAATCGAGTCGGTTCGATGGTCTGTCTGTTTTTCACGGATCAACCCGTTCATAACTATGATGGGGCTAAGGCAAGTGATTTGGACCGATTTGCCAAATACTTTAGAAACATGGTTGAAGCGGGCGTATCGATTCCGCCATCCCAATTTGAAGGGATGTTTTTATCAACGGAACACTCCGATGAAGATATTGAATTTACGATTCAGGCGAATCGAATCGCGCTTAAAAATTTATAAACAGATAAGAAGGACGAGGGATAAACCCTTGTCCTTTTTGTTTTTTTCTGCCCTTTCGATTAGATGAAAGTCGCTTTTTAGTTCTAACCATGCGGGGAGGCCAATATATTTTAGGAGAAGGTAATATGGGGAAGGAGGACTATACATGATGCATAAAAATGGGCAAGGAACATACCAAATTGATTTGAAAGAAGTCTTACATTTAACGGATGAGCAAATCCCGATTGAAGAGATAGAGGATCTCGAATTAGTTCAACAAATCGAGAGTAAGGAATACGGGGACAGTATTGAAATAACAGGTAGTCTCATTGTGTATGGAAATTATAGGGGCAATCAAGATGCCGGTAAACTACAACCGACAGATGACTTGCCGGACAGTTTTGAGGAGTCCGTATTATTTGAGCCGTTAGCGACGGATCGAGGTCCGTTTTCTCCTTTAGCAAAAAACGACCGTTTGAACCATCAAATACCGATCCAAATTACCTTACCGCGGACAAAAGTGAAAAATGTAAATGAAATTTATACGTATGTAAGTTCATTTGACTATGATATTAAAACTCCCTATCAAATCGAAGTTACCGCAAGTTTGATTATCGGCGGTTTAGTTGATGAGGAGGAACCAATGGAAAATAAGCCAGCGCCGCAAGAGCAATATGAATTCATTTATACAGCGGGACAGCTCACTCCTGATTTAAAAGATTCCTCTTTAGAACCGTTTCAAGTTTTTGAGGAACAAGCTTCAAGCAAACAAGATCATCAAGACCAAAATCGAAGCCATGAGCAGGAGGAGTCGTCTGGACAAATAGAAGTCCCAGAACGTTTGAAGCAACCCGAGCTGAAAGATTCGGAACTACCAGAACCGATTGCGCAATCCGAATTTAGAGAATCGGAACTTGAATCGGCCACAAGCGAACCCGAAGAAAGATCGCAGACAAATGAGCCGAGCGAGCAGGTGATCCAAAGCATCGATTCAAGGGAGTCGACTGAATCGCGTGAGCCGATCCAATTGAACGATGAGCCAGAGGCTGAGGTAGAGCCAACTGAACAGCGATTGGATCGTGAGCCTGACTTTGAAGTGGAATCAACTCAAGCTTCCCAGGATTCGGAATTGCCTCGCGAAGAAGAAACGGAAGAGGTCGTTGACGCGCGGGACGATGAAGCTGAGGAACGTGAGGAATCAACGCAAAACAATGTGATTCCGATTCCCCATCTAGCGGATCATGAGGCGCAAGAGCGTGATGAAACCGTTCAAGAAGAACCAGCCGAGCAAGATGTGCGGATCGCGATTACGAATAAACGACAGACGGAACAACAAGAAGAGCCGATTTCCTCCATCTCTAGCTTCTTTGCAAATCGAGCGCCAGTCGCAACAGAGGAAGCGGCTCCTGATGTGAATGAGTCGCGCGAGAAGGATGAAGCTGCCGAATTAGATGAAAAAGATCGTGACGCAACTTACCTTGGGAATTTCATGGAAGACGACGCGGAGCAATTTACAAGAGTAAAAATATGTATCATTCAAAAAGATGAAACGATTGATGAAATTGCTGAAAGATATGAGTTGACTGTTGATGCCATCTTACGATCAAACGGGACGGCTCGTAATCAGGTGACAGCGGGTCAGTTGTTGTATATTCCCGTAAAGGGGTGACCATCATTGAAAGTCACGTTGAATCAACTAAAAAGACTGCTTGCAAGTTATCGATTAAAAGTGATTCAAGCCCACGCGGCGGAGAACGGTTATGTAGTTGATACGAATAGAGGAAAAAGGTTAGTCAGTATCTGGGATAATGCGCAATTATTGCGTTGGTCCAATATGTGGCGCGAGGAATTAACAAGGCAAGACGGGCGTAGAGCCCAGCGGTTTTTAGTTAACCAAAATAAAAAGAAGTATGTTCATTATCGTGGTCATTATTTTGCTTTATCTGTTTTTCCACAAGGAAGACAGATCGATCTCCAACGCGAAGACGAGTGTAAGTTGGCGGGCGAGCTTTTTGCGCATTTTCACTCCGCGTTGGACCGCATCGATCAAAAAGTGACGACAGAATGTCACGCCAAGTTGAATGAAGACTATTTTACCAACGGAAGCACGTTGATTAAAAATGTGATGGAGATTATTGAGCAAAAGTCGGAACCAACACTGATCGATGAATTGATTTACGCTAATTTACCCTTACTGTATCAACGCTTCAGAAGGGCGCGTCAGCTATGGGAAGGGACGCAAGAACACACTTCCTATTTTCCGTTATCTTTTTGTTGGTTTAACTTGGAGCAAATTAAATGGGATCAACGCGGTTGGATGATTCATGGCGGAATCAATCGTCCGCTGTCCGCGATGCATCAAGATTCAGCTTTTCTCATACGTGAAATATATGAAAAAAGCGATTGGAATTTGCAATCTGTGATCGCTTTTTTGGATGGTTACATGCGTAAACGAAACTTGACAGAACATGAACTTATCTACATTCTTACTCAGTTTGCGATTCCTTGGGATGTGTGGGTTCATTTTGACGAGTACTTAAAAAATGATGGTCTTTGTGAAATTAAAGGTGAAAAGTTGTTAGAAGACTTACAAAAACAAAACCACTGGGATGAGCTGACTACCTTTTTTGGTCGGTTTATCGATCAACAAAAAAGCGCGTCTGCTTAGCGGATCAGAAAACAGGGGAGAGCGAATGATGCATCTCCCCTGTTTGGTGTGTTTTAAAACCAATCCAACTCGATTCCGATATAGATAAAGGAAATAATCAAGAACAACACGACATCAAAAGACGTGGGAAAAAATAGCGTGCGAATGAGTTGAAAGATACCTAATGGCAAAATGATTTGTTGGATGCCCGCCTTAATTTTCATATAAGTGGGATGGTATTTATAACGTTTCATTGACCATCACCCGTCCTTTCAGCGTACTCCTTATATTTTTTACTATATGAAGGCGAACACCTATGGGTGCTTTCAATCAATAGAAAGAAGCCCTGTGACTTCGGCTAGGATAGGAAAAAACGACCCATTTATCGTTTTCCTATCCTTTTTATTTGCGCTTTTTCACCAATGGAGTGAGTATCACATTTTTGTCACAATTAATGTATTGATTAACACTAATTTTACCTTATTATAGATAATAAGAGTTTGTGAAATACTGAGCATTCTAAACATTAACACCTTTGTAATAGTATTAAACGGTTGGGGGGATGTGTTCGGGGTAGTGAGCAAAGCAAAATGAAAAATGGGGTAGGGTTCATTAAAAATGGGGAGGTTTTATTGTTATGTTAAGTAATGCAGAACATAGCGCAGCCAAAAATTTCTGGTATACCGCAATTGGATGGTTGCTTATTTCCATGCTTGCGGGACTAGTGGTCGCTTTTAAACAAGTGTGGCCTGAATTTATGGGGGGATCTGAATATTTAACTTACGGGCGGGTTCGTCCGATTCATACAAACGGAGTCTTATTAGCTTGGCTTTCGATGGTAAACGTCGGCTGTATGTTTTATATCGTGCCTAAATTGTTACGCACAAAGCTTTGGAGTGAAAAACTGGGGAATTTCACTTGTGTGTTATGGAATTTGGGGATTACTGCGGGGGTAGTCATCTTAGCAACAGGATATTCCACGGGTGTTGAATACGCGGAACTTCCATTATGGTTAGATATCCTTGTCGCAGTTTTAGCTATTCTCGTTGCTGTGAATGTCTTTATGACAATTAAGAATCGAAAAGAGCAACAGTTATATGTGAGTATTTGGTATTTTGTCGGTTCATTGATTTGGTTGCCGGGCGTTTGGATTGTCGGTAATGTGCCTGCTCCGCTCGTTGGAGGAGCGATTCAAGCAAACATGAACTGGTTTTATGGACATAACGTATTAGGGCTTTGGTTTACAACAGTTGGAATCGGAACGATGTATTATCTTCTGCCAAAATTAACAGGGAAGCCAATCTATAGTCATAAATTATCATTGATTGGTTTCTGGACGATCGGTACGTTCTATGTTTGGAATGGCCCGCATCATCTTGTTAACAGCCCAATTCCTTTTTGGTTACAGAAAGCGGGAATTATCCCATCGATCTTATTAATTATTCCGGTTTGGACCGTATTGGCGAACGTCATTGGCACGATGAAAGGTCAATGGCATCAAGTTCGAGATAACGTCAATTTAAAATTTTTAATGACCGCAATGATATTTTACTTAATGGCTTGTTTGCAAGGACCTTTCCAAGCACTAATGTCTGTAAGCGCCGTTATTAAATATACGCATTGGGTGCCAGGGCACGCTCATATGGCCCCATTCGGAGCATTTTCGTTCATCGGCTTTATTATGATTTACTTTGCTGTGCCGCGAATCAGCGGAAAAGAGATCTATAGCAAGGTAGCTCAAAATTGGCATTACTATCTCTCGGTAGTCGGGTTTCTTGTGTTCGCGTTTAGTATGTGGATTGCTGGTGTGATGCAAGGATTTGCCTGGATGGACGGACTGCCGTTTATGGAAACGGTGAATATGACGAGACCGTTCGTAGCGGTTCGAGCTGTGGGCGGCACACTGATGATCGTTGCTCAATTCTTCTTTGCTTGGAATATCTTCATGACGTTAAAAGCGGGGAGACATTACGAAGTTGATAAATCTGAATTAGTCTCAGCTTAAGAACAGGGAGGGATTTCACCAAAATGGATATGGAGAAAAGTGCGTTAGGTATTTTTATCGCGGCGCTTGTGTTGTTCATGATGGGAACGTTCGCCACGATTATTTTACCGTTCTATGACGATGAAATGATGGCTACGAATAAAAACTCAGAGGCGAGAGCCTACGCAGATGGATCAGCGGAAGCATCGGGCAGAGAGATTTACATTCGGGAAGGTTGTAACACGTGTCACACGCAAGTTGTGAGACCTGTTAAAGCCGACTTGGCAATGAATATTGGACCTGTAACTGTACCTGCGGACTATCAGAACGATTCACCGCACTTGTGGGGATCAAACCGAACCGGGCCAGATTTAATGTGGGTTGGGGCAAGAACAAGCGCGGAGTGGAATCTGGAGCATCTGAAGGACCCGCAGAAAGTAGTGGATGGCTCGATTATGCCTAGCTATGATTATTTAAGCGAAACTGATCTGAATGATTTAGTCGCATACTTAATGAGCCTGAAGCCAGCTCAATAAAGAATTGTGAGGAGGCGAAAGGAATGTCAATAAGCACAATCTTGTTAATTACGATCATGGCTACTTTTTCTTTATCCGCTATTTTAATGTACGTTGCGGCCAAAAAAGGCGGTCAGTTTGAAGATGTGGAAGGGATTAAATATCGGATGTTGGATGACGAATAAGGGGGTTAGGAGATGGAAAACAATCAGCGGCATAACGATAAAGCTAAGCAGGAGCAAGAACATGTCGATGTTGTCAACGGGATGAAGCAAGGACATGGTCGGATTCCAAAGTTTCTTGTCTTTGTTTATACCTTTCTTGGCATCTGGGCTGTAGCTTATGCGTTAGGAGCGACACCATTAGATGAGCGGGAAACGCTGGCGGCTGGTGTGAGCGTTGAGGCGGGAAAAGGCTTAGCGGGATCATGTTTAGCTTGTCATGGAGCAGACCTAAGCGGTGGGCTTGGACCAAGTTTAATCGGTACAATCGGTCAACTCGGGGAAGAAGAATTTGAAAATGTAATGAGAAACGGTCGTAATACGATGCCGGCATTAGGGGCGGATTGGTCTGAGGATCAAATGGGCTCGATGATTGAGTATTTAAAAACACTGGAATAGCGCCAAGAGGGGACAATTGCTCCCCTCTTGTCCATTTCTATTAAAGAGGCGGGGTGTACCCAATGTTAAGTAAGGTACAAATTATTCATACAATTTTATGGACGATCATGATAGTTTGGACGATTACAATTACACTCTATACGCTCAATCGAAAAGACCTTTAGGCAAACAAGAGAAAAGCGAGGAACGGTGGTGAATGACGTTGAAACAGCAGGTGATCATTGCTTGGAGAAACCTCAGAAGGAAAATATCCAGAACCGCGCTACTTGCCGGGAGCGCGGGTTTAACCGCATTTATTTTATTTTCTAGTTATTTTTTCATTCACTCCATGGAACGCAGTGTTGAAGCGAGTTCAAGCCGTATGGGCGCTGACTTACTCGTTGTGCCGGCAGGCTATGGTTCGCAAGCGGGTGATCTGATTCTTTCGGGGACAGCGACACCTTTTTATATGCCCGATGAAGTAGCGGAGCAAATCAGTGAAATTCCAGAAGTAGAGCAAATCACAACGCAACTCTATCTGGAGACCGTTTCGACGATTTGCTGTCGCACAGAGGGGGATTTTCCGATTGTTGCGTTCGATCCCAAGACCGACTTTACATTAAAGCATTGGATGGCCCGGGATAAAGAACTTGGCATGTATGAGATTTTAATCGGTTCAGAAGCCGGCGGAAAAAACTTTATCTATCATTATGACAATCGCTATGTCGATGAGTGGGTGACGTTGTTTGGGAAGGACTTCTTAGTCAAAGGGGTCATGTTTCCGACTGGAATGGGCACGGATCACACGATCTTTATGACGATCGACGCAGCTCGGGAACTGAATGGCAAAAAGGGATCAGGACTTGAATTTCCCGATTCTCAGATTTCAGTTATTTTGTTAAAAGTAAGACCTGGTTTAGAGACGTTTGTGCAAGGGAAAATCGAGCGAATGAATCTTGGGGTGGATGTGGCCCAGGGAAAAGGGTTGCAGGAAACGATTAAAACACAAATATTTCCTGTTAAATTGTTAAGTTATGTGATGATTGCGATGGTCCTGATTATGTCTTCTTTGCAAGTCATGACGATGTTCACGGCGTTGATTAGCGAACGTCGCAAGGAAATCGGGATGTTGCGGGCGATGGGAGCGACGCGGTTTACTGTCTACCGGTTACTGTTGTTTGAAGCGGGGCTTGCCGCCTTTATGGGAGCGAGTATCGGTTCTTTGACAGCGGGAGCTATTTTGTACGACAATCGCATTTTTATTATGCAAGTGATGCAATTACCGCTTTTATTCCCAAGGTGGGGTTCAGGCGTCCTCATCGGACTTAGCGTGACCGCTTTAACGGTCCTCATTTCGCTGTTTGCTGTCATGATTCCGATCCGAAGCGCATTGAAATTAGAACCTTACGAGGCGATTAGAGAGGGGGAATAGTTTGATGATTCGTTTGAAACAAGTGATGAAAAGTTACCGGTTGAGTCGTGAACATACTGTTCAGGCTTTGCATGAAATCGATTTGGAAATTAAAACGGGAGAATTTGTTTCAATCGTCGGCCCATCAGGAAGCGGAAAATCCACTTTTCTGGCGCTCGTCGGACTCCTCGATCGTCCATCAGAAGGGAAAATGTGGTTTGCGGGACAAGATGTGACGGATCTTTCAGATCGTGCGCGGACTGCGATTCGGTCTGAGAGGTGTGGATTTATTTTCCAGTTCCCGAGCTTAATCCCGACATTGACCGCCGTGGAAAATGTCGTTTTGCCCAAAACGTTGTCTGGTCGTTACGCGGGTTCAGCGGATTTAACGCGGGGCGCGGAATTGCTTGCAAAAGTTGGTTTGGCGGATAAAACAGATCGACTGCCCTATCAATTGAGCGGCGGGGAACAACGCCGTGTCGCAATGGCGCGGGCGCTTATGAATGAACCTGAAATCATTTTAGCGGATGAACCGACAGGGGCCCTCGATGACGAGAATGCGAAAGTGATGATGGACGTATTTAAAACGATGAATCAGCTAGGAAAAACGATCTTGATGGTTACTCACGACCAACAATTGACCGCCTATGCCTCGCGTACGATTCAAATTCGGGACGGTCGTGTTGTTTAAAAGCCTTTCCTCTTGTCTATTATGATAGTAATTTGTTAAAATAGGAACAGTTTGATAGCAAGAGGCTTTGAATGGGAGGAGTAAGCAGTGAAACCCGCTAGAGAATGGAATCCGTGGCTGGAAGATTCCTGGGGAGGTAGCTGGTGAAGGTAGCCCGTGAGCTTTTCTTCTGAAGTGAAGTAGGAGGAAACGGAACCCGTCCGTTATCGGGCTTAAGTGAGTATGGCGTTATTTTTGATCACGCTATATTAACAAAGGTGGTACCGCGAACTTCTTCGTCCTTTGGATGGGGGAGTTTTTTGTTTTTTAAAAATAGTTTGTGATGATTGGATAGTTATTATAGGTAGGAGGAAGTCGTTGTGTCGAATAAAGAAACGAAAGAAATGCCCACTCAATATGATCCGAAAGCAGCGGAACAAAAATGGTATCCTTATTGGTCGGAAGGAGAGTTCTTCAAAGCGGAGAGAAACTCGGAAAAAACACCGTATACGATTGTCATTCCGCCGCCGAATGTGACAGGGAATTTACATATTGGACATGCCCTGAATAATACGATTCAAGATATTTTGATTCGAATGAAGCGGATGCAAGGTTATGACGCTTTATGGTTGCCAGGAATGGACCATGCGGGGATTGCGACGCAAGCGCGCGTTGAAGGGATGCTAAAGGAAGAGGGCTTATCCCGTTACGATCTTGGACGAGAAAAGTTTGTGGAGAAAGTATGGGAGTGGAAGGACAAGTACGCCGATATTATTCGTCAGCAATGGTCCAAAATGGGACTATCGCTCGATTATTCCCACGAACGTTTTACGTTAGATGAAGGTTTGTCGAACGCCGTGCGCGAAGTTTTTGTTCGGTTATATGAGAAAGGTCTGATTTATCGAGGTAAGTATATTATTAATTGGGACCCGCAAACAAAGACGGCCCTATCTGATATCGAAGTAGAGTATAAAGAAGTAACAGGCGCGCTTTACCACCTACGCTATCCGTTAGTTGATGGCAGCGGTCATATCGAGGTGGCGACAACGCGTCCAGAAACGATGCTTGGGGATACGGCAGTAGCGGTGCATCCGAACGATGAACGTTATCAGTCGTTGATTGGCAAAAAGGTGAAATTGCCGATTGTCGGACGCGAAATCACGATCGTTGCCGATGATTATGTCGATCAAGAGTTCGGAAGCGGAGCGGTTAAAATTACGCCAGCCCATGACCCGAATGACTTTGAAATTGGCAACCGACATGATTTGGAACGCATTTTGGTGATGGATGAAAGCGGAACAATGAATGAAAACGCGGGACCTTATCAAGGAATGGACCGTTTTGAATGCCGCAAACAAATCGTCAAAGACTTACAAGAACAAGGCGTCTGCTTCCAGATTGAAGAGCACGTTCACCAAGTCGGTCACAGTGAACGCAGCGGCGCGGTTGTCGAGCCGTACTTATCCACGCAATGGTTCGTCAAGATGGGGCCATTAGCGGAAGCGGCGATCGAACAACAAAAAGGTGAAGATAAAGTTCAATTTGTGCCGGATCGATTTGAACGAACGTACCTACATTGGATTGAAAATATTCGCGATTGGTGTATTTCTCGTCAACTTTGGTGGGGCCATCGCATCCCTGCTTGGTATTGTGAAGAATGTGGAGAGATGACGGTTTCTTCAACCGATATCCACAAATGTCCAAAGTGCGGCAGCGAAAAATTAGAACAAGATAATGACGTGTTGGATACGTGGTTCAGCTCTGCCTTATGGCCATTCTCTACATTAGGCTGGCCCGAACAAACGGAAGATTTGAAACATTTTTATCCGACAGATGTATTAATAACAGGATATGATATTATATTCTTCTGGGTGGCGCGCATGATTTTTACAGGGCTTGAATTTACGGACGAAAATCCGTTTAAACATGTGTTGATCACCGGACTTGTGCGTGATTCAGACGGTAATAAGATGTCTAAGTCGTTAGGTAATGGCGTTGATCCAATGGATGTGATCGAGCGTTATGGAGCCGATGCGATGAGATACATGCTAGCTACGGGGAACACGCCAGGTCATGACCAGCGTTTCCGTTGGGAGCGTGTGGAGGGGGCGAGAAACTTTGCCAACAAAATTTGGAACGCATCTCGCTTTGCCTTGATGAATTTAGAAGGTTTCACCGTTGACCAGATCGATTTAAGAGGTCCGTTAGGAATGACAGACAAATGGATTTTAACGCGTCTAAATGAAACAATTTCAGATGTGACACGTTTGCTTGACCAATACGAGTTTGGAGAAGCGGGGCGCTCCTTGTATAACTTTATTTGGGATGATCTATGCGACTGGTATATTGAGATGGGTAAGTTGCATTTATACGGAGAGGACACAGCGAAGAAAAAGACGACTCAATCAGTGTTGTGTCACACCTTAGACCAGACGCTGCGTCTGTTGCATCCGTTCATGCCGTTCATTACAGAAGAGATTTGGCAACACTTGCCGCATGACGGAAAGAGTATTACGGTTGCAGCTTGGCCTGAAGAAGATAAACAACATCATTATCCCGAATCTTTAAAACAAATGTCTTTATTGATGGACGTCATTCGCAGCGTTCGAAATATTCGAGCTGAAATGAATGTGCCAATGAGCAGAAAGATCGAGTTGATTATCAAACCGACCAATCAGGAATCACTAGAATTGCTGCAACAAGGCGTGGACTATCTTCACCGTTTCTGTAATCCAGAACAGTTTGAATTAGCGCTCGAACCCAATGTGCCTGAAAAGGTCGTATCCGCTGTCGTAACTGGGGCGGAAATCTACTTGCCGCTTGCGGGTTTAATCGACATTGACAAAGAGATCGCTCGCTTGGATAAAGAAGCTCAAAACTTGGAAAAGGAAGTTGAGCGCGTCGCTAAAAAACTGAATAACGAAGGCTTTATCGCAAAAGCGCCTGAAAAGGTCATTGAAGAAGAGCGCGCCAAAGGGCGCGACTATGAAGAAAAATTAGCGCGAGTGAAAGCAAGGATTGAAGAATTAAAAAGCTAATTGGTTTAGTTGAATAGGACTTAAACTTATCTGACAGTGGGAGTGAGCTCCCTCTGTCATTGGTTTAAGCAGCGACACATATACTGAAAAAAGATGAGGCTAGAGATGAGGGATAAGCGGAATGCGTTCATTTGAACAAGCTTTGAACTGGATGGAAGAATTGCAAAAGTTTGGCATTAAACCCGGGTTGGAACGGATGAACTGGATGTTGGATCGATTAGGCAACCCGCAACGCCGCTTGAAGTTCATTCACTTGGCGGGCACGAATGGAAAAGGGTCGACCTTACAATATTTAAACGGTGTGTTAAAAGTGGCTGGCTATCAAGTGGGCGTGTTTACTTCACCCGCAATCGATACATTCACAAGTCGGATTCAAGTGAATGGCGAATCCATTTCTGATGAAGTGTTTGTTGAACTCGTTCAGCAGGTAAAACCGCTTGTGGAGGAACTGGAGCAGTCTGAATGGGGAAGTCCAACCGAATTTGAAGTGACAACGATCCTTGCTTTATTATATTTTGCAACGAAAAGCTATCCGGATTTTGTGCTATGGGAAACAGGCTTAGGGGGACGATTGGATTCGACGAACGTTGTCACTCCGCTCGTTTCGGTGATTACAAACATTGGGCTTGATCATACCGATATTCTCGGTTCGACGAAAGAAGCGATTGCCGCTGAAAAAGCGGGGATCATCAAAAACGGCTTCCCTGTCATTACCGCTGAGACCGATCCTAAGGCGTTAACGGTATTACAAAATGTCGCCAGCGCAAAAAAAGCTCCCTTGTACCAACTTGGCGAGGAGTTTACATTTGAGCGTACGACGACGGATTTTTCGGAATTAATCGAGAAATTTGAATTTAAGGGACCGTTTCGAAACTATAGCGATTTACAGATTGGCATGATCGGTAAACATCAGGCGGACAATGCTGCTTTAGCGGTGATGGTCTTGGAAGTGTTGCGACAATATTTTGCGGTTCATTTCGAATTGGAGCAATTGAAGCAAGGGCTTGCGAATGCGCGTTGGCCAGGCAGACTCGAGATATTACATAATAACCCGCACATCATTTTAGACGGGGCGCACAACATCGGAGGCGTTGAAGCGTTGCGTGACGCGTTGCAAGAAAGATTCGCGCAGAACAAAATAATAGTTCTTTTTTCCGCCTTGCGGGATAAAGATGTAAAAGGTATGATTGAGCGATTAGCTCCACTATGTGATGAGGTTTATATCACGGATATCGAACATTCGCGGGCGGCGGATCCCGTGGAGATCGAGACGTTGTTTCGAGTAACGAACCCTAAGCTATCAGTCCATACGATTTTGGATTGGCGCGAAGCGTTGGATGTTTGGTTGCGGTCACAGAACGATGGACAGTCTGTCTTCCTTGCGACAGGATCATTATATTTGATTTCAAAAATACGCGCTGCGTTATTAAAAATGTTTCTTTAAAAGCTCTGATTGACAGGAGAAGGATGGTGATACTCTAGTGACAACTACAACCGAGCATGTTCATTTTATCGGAATAGGCGGTTACGGGATGAGCGCGATTGCTAGGGTTTTAGTCGATATGGGACACAAAGTTAGCGGCTCTGATATGGCCCGCAAGGAGCTAACGGATAAGCTGCTTGAACGCGGGGCCCAAGTGTATATTGGACATAAAGCTGAGAATGTGTCAGGGGCGGACATCGTCGTCTATTCCACTGATATTCCAAAAGACAATGTAGAATTAAGGGAAGCGAAAAAGCGGAATATTCCGCTGATCCACCGTTCAGATATGTTAGCTCGTATTCTAAATGAGCGCTCAGGAATCGCTGTGTCGGGCGCGCACGGAAAAACGACAACCTCCTCTATGATCTCGCTTGTGATGGAAAAGGCGGGGGCGGACCCAACCTATATTATCGGCGGCGAAATTTTAGATATTGGCAGTAATGCGCGGGCGGGCGATAGCCCGTATGTTGTTGCGGAAGCGGATGAAAGCGATGGCTCCTTTTTGAAATACCACCCGCAACTTGCTGTCGTCACCAACATCGGTCCTGACCATTTGGAAAATTACGACGGTGATTTTGAAAATTTGAAACAGGCGTATTGCCAGTTTTTATCCCATATAAAAGAGGACGGAAAAGCGATTGTTTGCGCCGATGATGAATATATTCGCGAGCTCATCCCACAAATCAGCAGTGATGTGATCACTTATGGATTGGATGAACGGGCCGACTTTACCGCGGAAGACATCGTGTATGGCGATCGAACGATCACATTCAAAGTAAGACAGGGGAATCAAGTTTTAGGAGACATCAAACTCTCTGTGCCAGGAAGGCATAACATCCAAAATGCGTTGGCGACAATCATCGTCTGTCTGCAAGCGGGCATTCCTTTTGCCGACATTGCTGAGGTAATCCAGCTTTTTCGAGGAGCAAAGCGTCGTTTCGAAGTGATTGGTGAGGAACGAGATGTTTTGATCGTGGATGATTACGCCCATCATCCGACTGAAATTGTAGCGACAATTCAAGCGGCTAAATCCACGAACCGTCGGATTATAGCTGTGTTTCAACCGCAACGATACACGCGCACATTTTTCTTGTTAGATGATTTTAGTCGCGCGTTTGCGGGAGCGGATCAAGTAATTATAACGGACATCTACTCCCCAGCTAACGATACAAGAATGGATGTTACGTCGGAAAAGCTAGTTGATTTGATCAAGCAAAACTCGAATGAACAGGCTGTCTACATGCCGAGCAAAGACGACGTGTTTGACCACTTGAGCAAAATTAGTCAAGCGGGCGACATCGTGTTAACGATGGGAGCGGGCGACATTTGGCAAGTGGCAATTCGGTTGCGTGATCATTTACAAGGGAAATGATGAAAGAAAAATGATGAATAGAAGGTGGGAGCAGGTGAGAGTTTTCTCACCTGTTTTTGTTGGTTGGTCAGGCGGTTTAGCGATGTCGAAAGGGTCTCTAAAGGGATAATTGACCCTTGCAGCATGGATTGAATGAATATGAACGCTGCAGAGGGAGATTTGACCGTTACAGAGCGAATATCTCGTGTTATCTCTTTTATTTTCGCTGTAAAGGGAGTTTTGACCTCTCTATAGTGCTGCCGGTTGATCGTTTAACTGTAAAGGCACTTTCGACCTTTACAGATTGCGCCCAAATGAGTTGGGTTAAAAATTCATCGTACTGTGAAAGGGGAACACCTTATCCTATTTTTAGTTTAAACGATCCTTTAGCAGCTTTACTCGAATTGTATCAGTCGGAGCTGCCGTCTTATCCGCTTGAGCATGAACATTGTATTTTGTCCGATAAAAGTAGAAGTGGGCAATGATGAGCTCACCTTGTTCAATCCCAGAGCCACTTGGGATGGCTATATCATCTTTTTCTCCTTTACCATTGGCTTCATCTGTCAATGTCATATACTTCGGATTATCAACCACGCTTTCAGGTTCCATTAGTTCGATCCCGCTAATACATGGCGACAAGTCGTCTTCGTGAAAACCTTCGGATCGCTCACATAAGGTTAAATTTCTTTTCCCCGCATCATAATAGAGAACTTTATAATTTTTGCTCGCCCCATTCCACATTCTAAGCTCGTTTGAATAGTCATTTTCCACATAATAAACCTGATTACTATCAGCCAGTATTTCCGACACCGTATTCAGTGTTGTTCGAATCTGAGCATCATCATTATATTTTTGAGTGGTCGTATTCCAATCTAAATTAATTGCGGAAAAGGCCATGAAAGCAACCCCTAGCACGATTGTACTAATGAACAGCGCAGCCATGATTTCAATAAGGGTCAGTCCTTTTTCATTATTCATCCTGATCACCCCAGCTTACGGTTACGAAGATGTCTTCAGGTATATATCCCCCACCAGTTTCTTTTTTTGCTAAGATCACGGTAGCTAGTGATATAGAATGTTTAGAGGGAGCCACTCCATCAGTGTGTGTCGCTCGAATCGAAAAGGCGCCTGATTCTTTATTAAAATTATTTAGAAATTCTGTCTGAAGTTTTTCGCTGCTATAAGGTGGTTCTTCCGCAGCTTCCTTTCGTATTTCATTAATCGTCTTTTCAGCTAGTTGCAAAGCCCTATATTGTTGATCGTCTTTTTGATCAGCGAGCAGTGTATATCCAGAGAGGTTAGCAAACATGAGGACAACGAGACTTAAAATAGCAGTTGCCGCCAATGTTTCAATCAAAGTTAGGCCTTTTTGATTATTTTTGATGTTCATCTAATAGCAACCTCATTTATAATGGAGTTAGACAGAGTCGTTTCTATTAAATCAATTATAGCAATCACCAGGAAAAAAAGGGTGTGTTTTTATGAAGAAATTACTTAATGATCGTGGGTCAGCCCTTGTTTATGTGTTGATGCTGTTGATGGCGCTCGGTATCTTTTCCCCCGTATTACTAAAAATGGTAAGTACGCAAACATTAGCGACGAATAAGGCTGAATATGAAAAGAAAGTGACTCAGTATTTATATGGAGCGATGGATACTTTTATTGCTTATTTGGAAGCATATTCAACGCCGGAAAACCCCTCACTCGATCCAATTCAGCACGCCAAAGATTATTTTGAAAATTATCCGAGAAGGTCTGAAAAAGTAACTAATATTGAATTGCCAGACGGTGATACGCTTTTATATTCTTTTAAATACAAACCTACATCAAATGTAAAATATAAGGTGACGATGACTGTTATTGCTGGGGAGTTGAATCCGAATGAAGAAAAAGATGAGGGTGAACGTTTTTACGTTAAGAAAGAATTGGAATATGTGATTGATTTGGAGACGATAGGCGGATCGAATTTTCCTATTGGCTCTTTAGAGGGAGACAGTAACAACTTTAAAAGGTTAAGCGATGCCGAAAGGGAAAATAGAATTCAGCAATTTAAACCTACTAAATTTGATTATGGAGATACAAACGATATTAAGACGTTTAAAGGGTTAGAGGAGGCAATGAACAAGGCGCTGGTTCGAAAGGACAAAAGTCAATTTACGTTTAAACTTAGTTTGGACGATCGCATTAGTACGTCGACAAATTTGAACTTTTCCACTGCGAAGGACAAAGTTTTTATAATTTACGTAACCCAAGTTAAAAATGGTCAGGATGTTCTCCTCTATAATACTGATAAGCCGCAAAATAAATATCATGAACATAGTCTTCTCACGCTGAATAAAGATGTTAATTGGAATTTTAGAGGTATGCTTATTATAAACGGTAATTTAAATAACGAAAATAGTGTAACCTTGAATATTAACAATGTACTTGTGAACGGCTCCTTTTTTGCCTATGGTGTAGGAAATTCTAGATTTAACGGGTTCTACGAAGTGAGAAAAGAATATCTTGACGGAAAACACAAGGGAACTGGCAAAAGAGAAAGTGGGGACTTCTACAAAGATATCCCTGGTGACGACACACAAGTCGAATTTAGCTCACAAAGGAAGTGATAAACTTGAACCAAAGAAAAAGATTAGGCGATCTACTCGTCGAATATGGTTTGATTACCGACCAACAGTTGCAACAAGCGTTAGCAGAGCAAAAGGAGTCGGGGATCAAACTCGGCGATTTGCTGATTACTAGAGGCTATATTACCGAGCAACAAAAGATAGAACTGCTAGAATTCCAATTAGGGATTCCGCATGTGCAGTTACATCGGCAAAGACTAGATGATCAGACGATTCACTTAATTGATGAACAGCTTGCAAAAAAATATCATGTGCTGCCTCTGCGTATTCAGGAAGGCAAAATGGTAGTTGCGATGTCGGATCCACTAGATTACTATGCGATCGATGAAATTCGGCTAAACACGGGGTATCCCGTATCTCCTGTGATTGCAATGCGGGATGAGTTGAATCGGGCGATTAACAAGCACTATAGTGGTCAACAGTCGATGATGGACGCAATCGTTGGAATGACGGAGGAAACGCTGCAAAATGAAGCGGCCGATGATAACGCCCCTGTTGTGCGGCTGATCAATGAAATTATCGCGCAAGCGGTCGATTTAGAGGCCAGTGATGTCCACTTGGACCCTCAAGAAAGTCGCGTGAAAGTTCGGTTTCGGGTGGATGGCATGTTACGAACGGAGCGGGAATACCCCATTTCGATGCTAGGATTAATGACTTCTCGACTCAAAATTCTGGCAAACCTCAATATTGCGGAACGAAGATTGCCGCAAGATGGTCGTTTTGAAATGATGATCGGCGCCAAGCAAATTGATATCCGAATATCTACCTTACCGACGATTCACGGCGAAAAAACGGTGTTAAGAATTTTGGATATGTTAAACGCTCATCGAAGTATTCGACAACTGGCTTTTTCGGAACACAATCTCGCCCTTTTTGAAACGTTAATTTCAGCTCCTTACGGGTTGATTTTAATTACAGGGCCGACGGGGAGCGGTAAGACAACAACCCTCTACTCGGCGCTCAATCAATTGAATAACGATGACGTTAACATTATTACGGTCGAGGATCCTGTTGAATACCAACTGGCGGGCATTAACCAGGTGCAGGTCAATCCGTCGGCTGGCTTGACGTTTGCCAACGGACTGCGTTCCATTTTGCGGCAAGATCCAAACATCGTCATGATCGGAGAGATTCGAGACAAGGAAACGGCGGAGATGGCGATTCGGGCGGCGTTAACGGGCCATTTAGTATTAAGCACATTACATACGAATAACGCGACGAGCGCGATCAGTCGCTTGGTCGATATGGGAATCGAACCGTTTTTAGTATCCTCTTCATTGCGTGGGGTGATCGGTCAGCGGTTAGTGCGTCAAATCTGCGCCCATTGCCAAGAATCGGTTGAAATAACAGCGGAAGATTCCGCGTTGTTTGCCAGATATGGGATGGATGTTGAAAAGGTAAAAGTCGGAAAAGGGTGCGTGAACTGTCATACGAGCGGATTCCGAGGCCGCATCGCGATTCAAGAAGTTTTACCTGTGGATGATCAGTTGAAACGGTTGATTAATCAAGGTCAGGCAGAAACAGATTACAAAACGCATGCGGTTGAGCATGGTTTTACACCGATGTTTATGGATGGATTGCATAAAGTGGCGCAGGGGTTGACGACGTTGGAAGAAGTGGTCAGAGTAACGATCGACTAATCGATGGTGGGAGTGATCAGGATGGATATTATTGAATTATTAAAAAAAGCAAAGCAAAAGGGAGCGTCTGATTTACATATGACGACTGGAGCTGCCCCCGTTTTTCGGTTGCATGGACAACTCGTTCCAGCGTCGACGACAATCTGTGAAGGAAATGACACGACACGCGCCGCTCAACAATTATTGACAGATGAACAGACGCGCCAATTAGAAGCGAACGGAGAAATTGACTTTTCTTTCGGTTTGCCAGGGATTTCTCGTTTTCGTGTCAACATTTATAAGCAACGCGGCAGTTTAAGTTTAGCGATTCGAACGATTCCACATGAAATACCGGATATGGACAGACTTGGTTTGCCCTCTTTAGTTCGTCAGATTTGTGAACGACAACAAGGGCTGTTTTTAGTTACGGGGCCAACGGGCAGCGGAAAATCAACCACTTTAGCGGCGATGGTGGACCATATTAATCGAACCTACGCTAAACATATCATCACGTTGGAAGATCCAATTGAGTATCTGCATCGACACAAAACAGGCCTTGTGGATCAACGAGAGGTCGGGAGTGATACAGCTTCATTTGCTAGCGGTCTACGCTCTGCATTGCGTCAAGATCCTGATGTTATTCTCGTAGGTGAAATGCGCGACTTGGAAACGATCAGCACGGCAATCAGCGCTGCGGAAACAGGTCACTTAGTGTTGGCGACACTTCATACTACGAACGCGCCGCAGACGATCGATCGAATCATTGATGCCTTTCCGACAGGTCAACAACAGCAAGTCCGTTTACAATTATCGAGTAATTTACTTGGCGTGTTGGCTCAACGGTTGATTCCGCTACTTGATGGAAGTGGTAGAACCGCAGCTTTTGAGGTGATGGTCAATTCAACCGCGATTGCAAATTTGATCAGGCAAGAAAAAGCGCACCAGATTAAATCGATGATGGAGACGGGCTCACAACTTGGAATGGTGACGATGGAACAATCGCTTACGCGACTCGTTAATCAAGGAATGATTAACTCGGCAGCCGCTTATGAAATTTGTCCAAGTTTGCTCGGACGATTTGATTAATTGGGTTAATGAGGGAAGGAGGAGCGCCGTATGCTAGAGTTTACGTATTCGGGCTACAATGCTCAACAAAAGAGAATACAAGGGAAGATCGAAGCCCGCGATAAACGGGAAGCATTTCGGAACTTAAAGCAACAGGGTATGCTAATCACACACTTGAATGAACGGAAGCAAACGATCTTGACGAAAGACATTGAGATTTTAACGCCAGGTGTCAAGCAAAGAGACTTTGTCGTGTTTTGCCGTCAATTTGCTACGTTGCTGCGAGCAGGGGTCGGGATTGCCGAAGCGTTACAAATTCTCGTTCAGCAGACGGACAGTAAAGTGTTGAAAAAGGCGCTTGAAATCGTGCTGGAGGATGTGCGGTCTGGCTCATCATTGTCAGTGGCTTGCCAGCAGCAGCGTAAAGTGTTTCCTGTCATCTTTGTCAGCATGGCTCGCGCAGGCGAAACGAGCGGGAGCTTAGATGACATGCTGGACAAACTAGCTGGCTATTTTGAAAAGGAGCACAATGTAAAAGGAAAGATAAAGTCGGCGCTGTTTTATCCGATTGCTGTCGGGATCTTGTCTGTGCTCGTCAGCTTTTTCCTAATGTGGAAAGTGGTGCCCCAGTTTGTTTCTGTATTTCAAAATGTGGGACTCGAGTTGCCTTGGATCACGCGTTTTGTGCTTGGGGTTAGTGAATGGGTCGGCTTGTATTGGTTCCTATTGCTCGGTTTGCCTGTCCTCATTTGGGCTGTTTTGTTCCTCTATGGAAAAAACGAAAAAGGGCGCTATCAAATTGACTGGGTTAAACTGAAGCTGCCGATCGTCGGCTCTTTGCTGATAAAATCTTCACTGGCTCGGTTTAGTCGCACATTCTCGACACTTTACCAAGCGGCGGTGCCTGTTGTGCCGACACTCGCAATTCTCGTCGACATCGTCGGCAATCAAGTCATTTCCCAATCATTGAACCGAGCCCGAGATAACTTGCGCGAGGGACAACCACTGGCCCAACCTTTTAGGGAAAATTCAATCTTCCCGCCAATGGTCTCGCAAATGATTGCGATCGGTGAACAAACGGGGAATCTAGATGAAGTGATGGGGAAAGTAGCGGATTATTACGAGGAAGAAGTGGACCAAATGGCGGAGCGGATGAGGTCGTTGATCGAACCGATCATGTTAGTTGTTGTTTCGTTCATCGTTGGAATTATAGTGCTTGCTGTGTTGTTGCCGATGTTCGCATTATATGAAGGAATGACGTGATTAACAGAGAGACGTCCTCTGTTAACAAGATTGTAACAGGTTCTAGCATTTTCTTCTTGTCGAGAATGGGCTAATTTTATATAATGGAGACACAGGAAATGAGTGGTAATTATAAATGGGTCGTGATGATTTTCATTCTGTAGATGGGCGCTTAGAATGAAGGAAACGAGTAGCGCAACCGAACCCGCCTCTATGTTGCGAGGGCGGATTTTTTTTGTTTTTAAAACCTACTAATGGGAGGGAAAGAAACATGAGGGAAGCGTTGAAAAGATTTTGGAACAATCAAAAAGGGGTCACCTTGATCGAGTTACTCGCGGTTGTTGTGATTTTAGGGATTATTGCGGCAATTGCAGCACCGAGTGTTATGACGAACTTTGATAGTGCCAAAACGAATTCGGATGCTCAGACGGAAGCAATAATTAAAGATGCGGTGCAAAGGTTTGCTTTGGATAATCCGATACCAGAGGATGGCACCATTAAAATAAAGGTTCATTTAGTAGATGGTGGTTATTTACAGGACGTGCCGAAGCAGTCGTCTAATAATCAATATTTTACAGAAGTAAAAATAACTGTTAATGCAAATGGTAAAATAGTATTTAATGGATTTAAAACAGCCAATGAAAAGCCTACGACATAATAAGAATAATAATTCGAAATACCCCCCCTTCAAGGAGGGGCTTTGTTTACGGAGTATAGCGGTTGATTTGTGAAAAATGGGGGTGACTGACTATGTGGATGGCGTTGAAAAGATTTTGGAACAATCAAAAAGGGGTAACCTTGATCGAGTTACTCGCTGTAGTTGTCATTTTGGGTATCATCGCCGCAATTGCGGCACCAAGTGTGATGACTAACTTTAATAGTGCAAAAGTTAATAGTGATGCCCAAACCCAGGCAATTATTGAGGATGCTGCAAAGCGAATGGTGCTGGATCTTACAAGTCACACGAGGACAGAGGGGATTAATCAGCCTGAAACCTCTCGGCTGGGATATGTAAAGTTTGACAAAGAATCAATAGAATTAACGGATTATTTGGATGTAAAATCTAATGATGCACAAATTCCAACTGCTGAAGATTCAAATAAATTCTTTAGATTAAAGATAGTTCAAGGAAAAGTAACTGTTACTATAGGTGAGTCTACACCAATCGATTAAACTAAATAATTTAGAAGACAATCCCCATAGGGCTTGTCTTCTTTTCTTTTTTCGTACATGATTAAGCTAACACCCATTAGAAGGAGGCCTCTATGAACACTCTTATCTTCATTTTCATCACACTTCTATCCCTTTTCCTCGCATCGTTCCTCAACGTTGTCGCTATCCGTATTCCAAAAGGGGAATCGATCGTGTTTCCCGCTTCACATTGTGTCCATTGTGAACATCGCTTGGGTCCACTAGACTTGATCCCTGTTATTAGTTTCTTTCTATTAAAGGGAAGATGTCGCTATTGTCAGGCGAAGGTTTCCTATATTTACCCTGTGGGGGAGATGTTCACCGCTAGCGTGCTCGTTTATACTAGTTACAAGGTAGGCTGGGGATTGGAGTTGCTGATTGCTTTGCCGTTAATGGCATTCCTCGCTTCGATTACAATCAGTGATTTATTGTATAAAATTATTCCGAATAAAGTGAACTTATTTTTCTTCATTTATTTCATGATGGTTCGCCTATTCTACTATCCGCAACCGCCGCTTACGTATTTGATCGGTATGTTGGTCGGCGGCGGGTTGTTGTTATTGATTGCGATTGTTAGCCGCGGCGGGATGGGCGGCGGTGATATCAAACTAATGGCTGTCGTTGGGATGGCGCTTGGCTGGCAGCCGGTGATTGTCTCTTTTTTGTTGGCGTCCTTGTTCGGCGGATTAATCGGTGTCATCCTGTTGCTGGCGAAAGTAGTTAAACGAAAACAAGCGATTCCATTTGGCCCTTTTTTAGCGGCTGGTATTTTCGTTACATATTTTTGGGGGAATGAGATCATTTTAGCTTATCTGAACTGGATCCTTCGTTCCTAAAAAGGGAGCTAGCGTGATGTTAAACTGGGGAATTTGGAAAAATAAAAGAACGGTAGGTTTGGAAATAAAGGATACGATCATCAAATTGGTAGAACTGGAGCGAACAGGGGAAGACGTCCAAATTAAGAAGTTTTATAGTGAGCCGATCCCTGCGGGGGTGGTCACGGCGGGACAGATCGTTGATCAGGACCATTTCTTTGAGATCCTTTTTTTGATGAAAGAGAAGACAGGACTGAAAAACCAGTCAATTCATTTGGCGATCGATTGCCAACAAGTATTGCTGCGTCCTTTACAGATAAGTAACGCGCCAAAAAAAGAATTAAGAAAAGCGATTGAGCTAGAAATTGAGAACCAAATTCAACCGCCTTTTGATGAATATGTTTTTGACTTTTCAATTTTAAATGATGTGGAAACAGGCGACGGGGAGGAACGTCTGGAATTGATGCTCGTGATCGCCCCAAAAGCCTACATAACCTCTTATGTCGATCTGTTGCGAGAACTTGATCTGAATCCGAAAAGTGTGGACTTGGGCCCACTGTCCGTCGTTAGAGCGTTGCGGGCCAATGAAGCTTGGGCATTGGACCGTACGTTTATGATTATTAATGTAGGGGATAAAAGCACGGAGGTGAGCATCGTCCATGATCGCGTTTTGAAGATGGTCAGATCGTTTGCGTTGGATGTGCATGCGTTCCTTTATGATTCAGATCATAGTACTACGGATGCGCGCGACTTTGTAGAGATTCAAGAGCAGCGTTCGATGATTCAATCATTTGCCAATGAGATGGGTGGAGAGTTGGAGCGGATTATCAACTTTTATTTATACACGTTAAATAATCGTGATCAGCAAATTGCTCAAGTTATTTTGGTAGGGGAAATTACGAACTTGCATGAACTAGCGGATTATTTGTCCATTCGTTTGAACTTGCAAGTGCTGGTTGAGGGGATTCGGGAGCAATATATCGCCCCTTCGTTGCGTGACCAGTTTGGCCCGCAATCCCCTTCTTTTGTCGTTCCATTTGGACTGGCGCTGAAGGATGTGAACTAAGTTGGAAATCAATTTAATTCCGAAAGAACCATTCGTTGTTAAACACTTTAAACAGCTGCTGTTGCTTATTTGTTTTATCTTGCTTCTTATGTCTATTTCGATTACGCAATATATTTTGCAGCAGGAGAAGATTTTGGCCCACGCTGAGGAAAGGGTCATTGCGCTTAAAAAAGAGAAAAGTCTATTGGAACAAGACATTGCCTATAACCGTGGAGTGCTAGAGCGGGAAGAAGAATTGAAGGAGTATCGTAAATATAAAGCCTTAATAGAAGGAATTGAAGCGAACCGCGGTCCGAGTTGGGCATTTGTGTTAGAGGAGGTTTCAACGGCGTTGCCGGACCATGCGGTTTTGTTGGAGCTAGAAGGGGAAGGGAATCGCGTGTTAGGAACGGCCGCTGTTTATAATTTGACGGATGCCGCCTATTTTCTTGATCAAATTGAAAACCTAGACACGATTGAGAGCTCGTATATGCGGATTATTCAAGAATCAGAAGTGTATGAGGACTATCACGTGGACCCGCGGCAAGCGAAAATCGTCGAGTTCACTTTGTATACGAAAGGGGCGCGGGGCGATGATTAAACGTGAATTATCCCGTCTCAATCCTTTCAAGGGCAGCTCGTTTGAGAAGCGTTCTTATCTCACATTGGGATTGATTTTTGTTGCTGGACTCGTTTTCATTTTGGGCGCCTTTTTATTGCTTTATGAATTTAAGATTAAACAAGTGGCCGCGATGGAAGCGCAGGCGCATGAGTTGAAACAATTTATAAGCGAACATGAGCAAGAAAAAGAACGCCTAACGATGCCTGTCCCGCCCAATGAGGCAGAGGCGTTGAGTTATGCTCGCAAAGTTCCGACGGCTAGAGAATTGCCCCGCATTTTAGCGGATCTGGAGCAAATCGCAAATGTGACGGGGATTAACATCGAAAGCGCGGAAGTGAATGAAGTGAAGCCGACCCATGAGGATCTTGTGACTACGTTTCTGAAAGAACTAGGCGAATTGGCGAAAGATATGAAAGAAGATGGAGAGGGAGCAGCAGAGCAAGAAGGTGACGCTGCGCCGCCTCGTCAACGAGAACGGATCTTCATTACGGAACCTGAACGTTTTTTAGAGGGAATTATCGGACAAGCTGAAGGCGGTAATGATAAGACAGATGACGAATCAGATGGTGTAACGAAGATTGCCCCCGAATTAGAGGAGTATATTCCTTTCGGGATGATTAGATTTGAAGTAGAGGCGACAGGAACCTATCATAGCCTGATGAATTTTCTAGGTTTACTGCGAACTAACGATCGTTTAACACATGTTGAAAAATGGGAATATCAGTATTTAGATACGCGCCGTGATGCGGTTGGTTCAAAACCGGTGATTCAATTGAGTTTTAAAGTCTTCTATTATAAGCAGCCAGTTGAATTTATTCCAGAGCTACCGCCGCTTGAGCTGGAAACGGGTGGGAAGAGCTCGATTATCGTTGTTCCTAAATCATGGATTGAGACTCCGCAGACGACAACGGATGAGGATGAATATGAAGGCGCAAATCCAGAAGGAACGGCAGAGGCAAAAGAGGCGGCGATGCGTGAAGCAATAAAAGTGCTGTCTGAGCAGATTCCAGTCGATCCGATTACAAAAGATTGAATGGGCTGTTCGGATAAATCAATTGTTCTATTAATCTCTCACTTTTCATAGATATGGATTAAGAACCTCTATCAAAAGGAGAGATTATAGATGGACAACAATCGAGCTCGAATCACAATTAAGTTAGGACAAGCTGACGAACCTACGAAAATTGATGAGGTACCAGAGACGGAAGAAACGGCGCCAAAGGTGATTGAAACTGCAACCGAGACCGAGGAGGTCGTTTTCAAGAAGCCCGCTAAAAAAGAGCGGCGCCCGAAAAAGAAAATCGATAAAAAAACGGTTGCTCCTGTTTTGGAGGAGACAGAACCAAAAGAAGAAAAAGGGTTCTTAGCGTCAATGAAAGAAGTGGCGCGTGGCAAGGAGCGTTCCGATGAGGAGCAACCGGATCCTGATCTATGGTATGGACCAAAGTATGTCGCGACAACGGGTGAGACAAGCAAACAACTCCTGTCCACGCCCCGCGATTCCAAAGGGATCTTAGGCGTTATGGCTTCAGTAACAGGAGCGGTCGCGGTTGGTCTGTTGTTCGGCTATGTGGTTCTTTCCTTTTTCCAATCAGGAATGATTCAAGATGGGAACGATTTGGCCGCGCTCCCTTCATCTGGAGAAGAACAAGCGGCGACAAACGAAGAAAAACAAACGAATGAGCAGGAAGCAGATGAAAAATCATCCGAAGAACCGTCGATTACAGTGACCGGAGCGAGCGAAACAGTTTCAATTGAAGTGCCGCCGACAACGTATTATGTTGTGCAAGGCGGTGTGTTTAAAGATCAAGCAAGCGCGGCTCCCTACGTGGCAGAGATGAAAAGCAAAGGTTGGCCAAGCAAGTTTTTGGGTGATCAACCGACCCATTTGTTATTCGGGATCGCTTTGCAACGGGAGCAAGCGGCCGCGCTTGCCGCTCAATTTAAAGATACGGATGTATTTGTAAAAGAGATGACTGGAGAAGCAAAGGCGCTCACCGTCCCCCTGAAACAGGGGGCAGCAAGTTCGCCCGAAGAGTGGACACGTTGGTTTGAGCAAGAACAAGCCTTTGTGGGAGCGGTCGGCAGCTCGATTAACGCGGCGCTTTCGGCGGGACAACTAAGCGCCGAGCAAATGAAGTCGATTACAGAGACGCACCGCAACGCGCTCCAATCAGGCAGAGAATTGATTAGCAAACTTCCTGAATCAGAGCAAGCGGTCGGCAACCGCTTATTAGAAGATTTTACAAAGGGAGTTAAAGCCCTCGAGCAATACGAGAAACAACCAGCCGTTGGTCATCTTTGGCAGGCGGAACAAGCTTTACTTGACGCCTTCATGAGTAAACAACAGCTGCTTGCTTCGTTTCAATAAAGAAGCGATGAACGAAAGAGCTAACCCTACGTGACGAGGGTCAGCTCTTTTTCAAGCTGAAAGCTAAAGAATTTAGGCCTTTCAGCTTGAAACAAAATTTGTTGACAAGAGGTTCGTTTGCTACACTGAAATTATGATAGGAATTAGAAGGTTGAACCCACGCTAAAAATAGGTAATGGACTGATAGAAGAACAAAGGAATGGGAATAGAAAGGGGCTCGCGTGATCGTATGCAACAGCAAATTATTTTAGCTTCAGCATCCCCGCGGCGTCAGGAGATGTTACAAAATTTAGGACTCGAATTTACGATCCATCCCAGTGGAGCAGATGAAACGGTAGTCGGTAGGGTAGAGCCATCGGATCTTGTGGAGATGTTGGCTGTTCGCAAAGCCGCTGATGTGGCAAGTTCTTATCAGTCGGGAATCGTGATTGGATCAGACACGGTTGTTGCTCACAAAGGACAAGCTTTAGGAAAGCCAGTGGACGATCAAGAGGCGTTTCAAATGTTGTCGAGTCTACAAGGTCAAACCCATTCTGTGTTTAGCGGGCTCGCTGTGATCAATGCGAAAAACGGGGTATGCCAGCAAGGCTGGGTGGAAACGAAGGTGCATATGCGCCCCGTTTCAGAAGAAGAGATTCGCGACTACATTTTGACCGGAGAACCGCGGGATAAGGCGGGCGCTTATGCGATCCAAGGGTTCGGTTCACTTTTTGTAAATGGAATTGAAGGGGACTATTTTTCAGTCGTTGGGATGCCGATTCGTTTATTGGCGCAATACTTGGAGCAGTTTGGAGTCAATGTTTTAAAACAGGTTCATCAGAGACATACTCGTAAACATCGGGAATAAATAGATGTAAGGGGTTATACAAAATGAAAACGAACAGCTTAGTGAATGTCCCGACCAGTGAATTGCCGAGAGAAAGAATGATTCAGTATGGTTTAGACGCCTTATCGAACGCGGAGTTGATTGCGATCTTGCTTCGCACGGGGACAGCGGGAGAATCAGTGTTAAGTCTGGCGCAGCGTGTATTAGGGCAGGTGGGAGGAATTCGTCAGTTTCTTGATGTATCTCTTGAAGAGCTTACTGCAATCAAAGGGATCGGCGTCGCTAAAGCTGTTCAACTATTGGCTGGAATTGAGCTGGGCAGGCGAATTGCTAATTCGACTCCCGAGCAACGATGGACGATTCGTTCCCCAGAAGATGTCGCAAAATTGATGATGGAAGAGTTAAGACATTTGAAAAGGGAAAAATTCGTTTGTTTGTTCCTCAATACAAAAAACCAAGTGTTGGCCCAACACACGGTTTCGATTGGTAGTTTAAATTCATCTGTTGTGCATCCGCGCGAGGTGTTTAAAGAAGCGATTCGGAGAAGTAGCGCAGCGATTATTTGTTTGCATAACCATCCGAGCGGAGATCCGACGCCAAGTCAGGAAGATATTGAAGTGACGAAACGTTTAATTAACGCCGGACAGATTATTGGAATTGCAGTGCTTGATCATGTGATTATAGGCGATGGTCGTTTTTACAGTTTAAAAGAAAATGGATGTATTTGAATTCGACCGGAAAACTATTTATAATAAAATGTTGATGAGACGGTTACAGATGTTGAGATGACGGAAGGAGATTTATGCGATGTTTGGTGGTTTCTCTCGGGATATGGGTATTGACCTCGGTACGGCAAATACACTTGTTTATGTAAAAGGAAAAGGAATTTTGGTGCGTGAACCTTCAGTCGTGGCAATTCGAACGGATACAGGTTCGATTGAAGCGGTTGGAAATGACGCGAAAAATATGATTGGTAGAACACCAGGAAACATCGTCGCAGTGCGGCCGATGAAGGACGGGGTCATCGCCGATTTTGAAACGACAGCAACAATGATACGGTATTTTATTCGGCAAGCGCAAAAGAATCAAGGGATTCTTTCTAGAAGGCCAAATGTGATGGTCTGTGTGCCTTCCGGAATTACAGCGGTTGAAAAAAGAGCGGTAGAGGATGCGACAAAACAAGCGGGCGCGCGAGAAGCTTACACGATTGAGGAACCGTTTGCGGCTGCGATTGGAGCGGATCTGCCGGTTTGGGAACCGACAGGTAGTATGATCGTCGACATCGGCGGCGGAACGACTGAAGTGGCGATTATTTCTTTAGGAGGAATCGTGACCAGTCGATCAGTTCGTCTTGCAGGCGATGAAATGGATGAAGCTGTGATTCAATACATAAAGAAGCGTTATAACTTAATGATCGGGGAAAGAACGTCCGAGACGCTTAAGATGGAAATTGGTTCAGCGATGCCTTCCGAACAAAATGAAAAGATGGACATCCGCGGCAGAGATCTTATTTCCGGCCTTCCGAAAACGATTGAGGTTACTTCTCATGAGATTACTGAAGCGTTGCTAGAAACGGTCAACAGCATTATTGACGCTGTGAAAGTGACATTAGAGAAAAGCCCGCCTGAATTGGCGGCGGATATTATGGACCGTGGAATTGTGCTAACAGGTGGCGGGGCATTGCTTCGTAACTTGGATAAACTTTTAAGTGAGGAGACAGGCATGCCTGTTCTTGTTGCCGAAAACGCGTTAGATTGCGTTGGAATTGGGACAGGTCGGGCTCTAGAAAATCTTCATCTGTTTAAATCTAAATCAGGGATCACGGCACGTTCTAAAAGGGGAAGATAGAAAAGCGGGTGTTATCGGGTGTCGAATTTCTTTTTCAAGCGACGATTGCTTGCCTTATTATTAAGTCTGATTGTTTTGGTTACGATGATGGGAATCACGGTGAAGGATCGCCCCTTTCCTACTTGGCCAGAACGAGTTATCAGAGATTCTTTTGCTTTTGTAGAGGGGTTAGTCTATAAGCCCGCAACAGCAGTGGCGGCCTTTTTTGAGAGTTTTCAAGAGATATACCACGTATACGAGGAAAATAAAGCATTAAAACAGAATTTGCAACAACTTACACAACTCACGGCCCAATTAAATGAGGTAAAATTAGAAAATAAACAATATGCGAAGTTGCTCGAAGCGAAAGAATCAAAACTATCTGATTATCAATTGAAAATAGCCGAGGTCGTGGCGAGAAGCCCTGATCGATGGAACCACATGTTGATTATAGATACAGGAAGTAAAGACGGGATTAAACCCAATATGGCGGTCGTTACACCGGGAGGATACATTGGGCGGATCCAAAGCGTTTCGAAGTATTCAGCGCAAGTTGAACTTGTCACTGATATTGAACATGGAAACCACATTGGAGCGGTCGTGCAAGCGGATGAATCGGTGTACGGCGTCGTAGAAGGGTATGACTCCAAGAACAACTTGTTAATTATGAGAAAAATACCGTTGCAAGCGAAAGTCGCGCCAAAGCAACTTGTTATTACGTCTGGACTTGGCGGCACGATCCCGCGCGGATTAATCCTAGGCGAAGTGATTTCCGTAAAAACAAATGACCTGTTTTTAACAAAGGATGTCTTTATTAAACCGAGCGCGAACTTAAATCAGTTAGAAAAGGTATTTGTCGTTGAACGTTCGTTTCTTCCGCCACCCGAAATTCCGACCCCTGAACGCCAGCCAGACAATTCGACGTCCGCTGACGAGGGAGAAGACGCATCGTGAGGTGGGGCATTTTGATCGGCCTCTTGGTTTTGTCTTTTATTTTGGAAGGAACGATTGTGCAAGTATTTAGTATGAATGCCTGGGAAGGCTCATTTTATATCCTGCCTCGTTTTGCGCTGGTGTTGCTCGTCTTTATTTCGCTTTTTGTCGGGAGAAGAAAAGCGTTTTTGCTCGGCGTCTTGATAGGTCTATTGTTCGATATCAACTATACGGGGGTTATTGGGGTTTACGCCTTTTCGTTGGCCCTCATTCCCTATCTTTCAGCGCTAGCTTACCAATATTTTCAGCTTAATATATTTTTAATTATTTTGACTGTTTTTTTGAGCGTGTATGTTCAAGAGAGCATTACTTTCTTTTTATACGATTTATTCGGATTAGCGCGCGGACATTATGATCTGTTAACCCACTTGCCTACAGCGGCATTTAATGCGTTGGTCGCGCTTATTTTGTACCAACCGATCACGCGTTTTTTAGAAAAAATCAGTGATGGCAGGCAGGATGAGGAGAGGATTTAGTAATATAGAGGGCTAAAGCAGGAAAATAAATCCCCCGCGGCGAATGAAATGAATGTGGGGGGATCGCTGCATGACAATGATAAAGAATATTGTAACCATCAAGGGGAAGAAAGACGGACTCGTGTTTCAATTGGATGACGTCTGTTCGTTAGATGAACTCTATGCTCAATTAAAAGAAAAAGTGGAGCATAGTCATCAACAAATCCTTTCGGGCCCCCCTGTGGAGATTACAATTGAGCTCGGTAATCGCTATTTAAATGTGGAACAGGAAAAAGAACTTCGCGACATCATCGGCTTAAGGCCTAACTTAGTTGTGAGGACACTTGAATCCGATGTAATTACGAAGGAACAAGCTTTACTAGATAAATTGGCGTCCATTATGCGGGTTGAAATTGGCACGGTTCGTTCAGGACAGGAATTGAGGTCCGAGGGGGATTTGCTGTTGCTTGGCGATATCAATCCGGGAGGTTGCGTTTATTGCGCGGGAAGCTTGTTTGTGATGGGCGCTCTGCGTGGAATGGCTCATGCGGGGTGTAATGGAGATGAGCAAGCAATCATTGCCGCTTCGCAATTGCGTCCGACACAATTGCGAATCGCTGACATTATTAGTCGACCTCCTGATGAGTGGATGGATGGCAACTATGAGATGGAATTTGCTTATTTAGAAGAAGGGCAGATGTCGATCGATAAATTAAATCAGTTGCATCGATTACGATCTGATTACTTTCGTGATAAAGGGGCTCTAGGTAACATGGGGGGAATTTAAATGGGAGAAGCGATCGTAGTTTCATCTGGAAAGGGCGGGGTCGGTAAAACGACCAGCTCAGTTAACATTGGAACAGCTTTAGCGTTAAGTGGAAAAAGAGTCTGCTTAGTCGATGGGGATATTGGACTGCGAAATCTAGATGTGATGATGGGCCTAGAGAACCGAATTATTTACGATTTAGTCGATGCCGTTGAGGGCGAGTGCAGACTGCAACAAGCGTTGATCAAAGACAAACGATTCGATCATCTTTTTTTATTGCCCGCCAAACAAACGAAAGATAAAAACGCGATTACACCTGAACAAATGGAAGCGCTCATTATGGAATTGAAACAAGATTTTGACTATATTATTATTGATTGTCCGGCGGGGATTGAGCAGGGATTTAAAAACGCGGTAATCGGAGCGGATCATGCGATTGTGGTGACTGTGCCTGAACCAACAGCGGTTCGGGACGCCGATCGGGTGATTGGTTTGTTGGAAAAGGAGAAGACAAGTCCTCCAAAATTAATCATTAATCGGATTCGTTATGGAGCAATGAAACAAGGCGATATGTTGGATGTCGATGATGTTATTCAGCAATTGGGAATTGAAATCCTAGGCATTGTGCCCGATGACCCTGGTGTCATTAAAGCTTCTAAAGAAGGGGAAGCGATCGTGATGAACCATGAATCTAGAGCCGGATTAGCTTATCGTAATATCGGCAGAAGGATTCTTGGCGATCAGGTTGCGTTGCTTCGATTAGAGGAGCCGAATCAGGGTGGTTTTTTTAGAAAAGTGAAAAGTTTATTTGGAATCAAGTAGCGGGATCTAGTGATAGGTCTCGCTATTTTATTTTTCAGAAAAAGTTTGTAACATAGGGCGTGATCCTCATTTTCCCTGTTCTAACTTGTCTTGCTTGTACATAAATTGTAGGCAAGGACAAGACTAGGGGAGGGCGGGTAACATGAGCTTGGAATCAATCAGGCGACGACGGGAAGCGAGATTGCGTCGTTTGCGTGAAGAAATGAAACAGGAAACTTCTGCTTATGGAGAAGTTGATCCGAATACGGCAGTAAACTCTGAACAAAGCGCCATCACCCGATCAACAAATGATGAATGGGACTTTTGGAGTGATGAGTACACGTGGGATGATGAGGATGAACATGGATCCGAAAAACCTCAATCTACCCATCTGCTCAAAACGATGATTTCCGTGTTTATTGTAAGTGTTTGCTATATTATCTACCATACGGATTCCCCTGTTTCAAATCAGGGCAAACAATTTATTGGTGAGGTGATGACTCGTGAATTTAACTTTCAAGGGGTTGTTGCGGAAGTAGAAAATAGATTCGGCATCAACCCAACGATACTCCCTACGATTCGACCGCAGTCGTTTTCAACACAAGCCGTCTGGACCCCGACGGCAAAACAAGCGGAACTGTTAACTCCGCTTAAAGGGGAAGTGACGTCAACGTTTGCGATCGATCGGACCGCGATTCAAATCGTAGCTGAAGACGAAACCGTGAAGGCGGTTGACGAAGGGGTTGTTTTGTTTGCGGGTCAAGAGGAAGAAGGAATCAATACAATTACGATTCTTCATAAAAGCGGAACAAAGACGACCTATACAGGATTGAATGAAATTCGCGTCTCAGCCGAGGACTGGGTACAACCGGGCCAACCAATCGCGGACATGAAGCCGGGTTCTACCTTGCATTTTAGCATGCAAACAAAAGACGAATATATCGATCCAATGAGTGTGATTACGTTTGAGTAGATTTCAGATTGCAGGCATTCGCTTAAAAATTCACCCTTTCTTTTGGTTGATTGCGATCGCTGCCGCTGCGACGGGGCAATTTATGGCCTTGATCACCTTATTTGCGATCGTGATTATGCATGAACTCGGTCACGTTTTCGCTGCGTTAGCCGTTGGTTGGCGTGTAACAAGCATTGAATTGCTTCCGTTTGGCGGTGTGGCAAAAGTAGATGAAGGGGGTTCAACGAAAGCAGCGGATGAAGTGATTGTTGCTTTGGCTGGTCCGTTTGTCAATGTCGTCATGATCGTGATTGGATATGGATTTTGGCGCTTTGGAATTTGGGGAGATGCGTGGAGTGAATTTTTTCTGACGGGCAATGCGCTGATCGCTGGGTTTAATCTTTTGCCGATCTGGCCGTTGGATGGGGGAAAAGTGTTGCAAGCGATGCTGAGCAAATTTATTTCCTTTTACTATGCCGCTCAATATTCACTTTATTGGTCTAGCTCCTGTTTAGTTGTCTTAATCGCGGTTTCTTTTTTATTTTCCTTTCAGTGGAATTTGATTATTATTTGCGTCTATCTTCTTTTTGAAAATAGGATGGCTTGGAAACAAGGTCAATATCAATTTATCCGATTTTTATTGATGAAGCGAGATTTGCAAAAAAAGGATACGCTTCCGATTGTCACGCGGACGATAACGCCAGACACTTCCCTTAGCGGGGCCGTAAAATTATTGAAAAAAGAAGCTTTTCATCGCTTTTATGTGAACGATTTACGCTCCAACCGAATTGCGGTATTGTGTGAAGATCGCATCCTCTCGTTCTTTTTTGAGAAGAATCCGAATAAAACTATTTCAGAAATCATTACAGTTGGGTAAACTAAAGGTAAAGTGAAGGTAAAAGAGGGAGTGCATTTTGAAACGGATTATTGCGAATTGCGCCTACATAGAAACACGGGTAGCGGTGATGGAAAATAACCATTTGGTCGATTTGTTCATTGAACGATCGGCGCGACAAGGGTCTGCTGGAAAGATCTATAAGGCGCGGGTAATCGATGTGTTGCCCGGGATGCAAGCGGCTTTTGTTGATATTGGGCAAGAAAAAAATGGCTATCTGCATGTGAATGATTGTCTCGCCGCGGAACAAAAAAAAGATGGTAAAGCGCCAAGCATTCGAGAAGTCGTCAGGCAAGGACAAGAATTACTCGTTCAAGTGACGAAAGAAGCGCTGGGAAGCAAGGGAGCTAAAATGACGGCCCAGCTTAGTTTTCCAGGTCGCTTTCTCGTTTATATGCCGACTGATCCATACATTGGCGTCTCCGCAAAAATTAAGAACGAACACGCGCGTGACGGTCTGCGAGAGCTATTAAGCGCGCTTTGTGAGGGGACCGAAGGGGTTATTGCGCGGACTGTTGCTGAAGAAGCCAGTGAAGAGGAGATCCGCGCCGATTTTATTTTTCTAAAAAAATTATGGGAACGAACGCAAGTAAAGGCGAAGGCGGTGAAGTCGCCAGAGATTGTTCATCGGGATGTAGAGTTAGTGACACGGATTGCGCGTGATATTCTAACGGATGAGATTGAAGAGTTCTGGATTGATGACGCGCGACAATATAGGAACCTTCTTGAACAATTAGGCGATGTGATTCCAACAATCAATCAGAAACTAAAATTATATCAAGGCGCAACAGCGATTTTTGATCACTTTGAAGTGGAAAATGAATTGGAAAAAGTATTGCTCAAAAAAGTGTGGTTAAAAAGCGGCGGTTATTTAGTGATTGATCAAACAGAGGCATTCACAGCGATTGATATCAATACGGGAAAGTTTGTAGGTCGCGTCAATTTAGCGGAGACCGTCTTTCAAACAAACCGCGAGGCGATCGATGAAATTTTCCGACAATTGAGGGTTCGAGATATTGGAGGAATTATCCTCGTAGATTTTATCGATATGCGCAACGAACAACATCGCTCTCGTATTTTACAAGAGATGAAGGAGCGGGCCAAACAGGAACGGACGCGGATTCATGTGTATGGGTTTACACAGCTCGGATTGCTTGAAATGACGAGGAAAAAAGTGAGGCAAACGGTCGATGAAATTGTAATGAAAACGTGTTCGGCATGTGAAGGTACGGGAAAAACGCGCTCTGAAATGACGATCGCCGCAAAATTAGAGCGAGAAATTAAAGAGTATGTCTCGGGTATGGGTGTGGAGGCTCTCTTAATTGAAGTGAACCCAAGCTTAATTGCGTTTTTTGAGGATAGAAATTTCAAGGTAAAGGAAATGGAGCAGCGAACGGGGGCAAAACTAATTTTGAAAACGAACCTGCAACAATCTGAACAGGATTATCGGATCTTGTTTACGGGAAGTTTCTCAGATGCCCAAAAGCGGGCCGCGTCGATTCAAGCTGAATAGCATCGAGTAGATGGGAATGTGTGGACTTGACACGGAGCTTGTTAGTATGATAATCTTTCTTTTGTTGATATCATGTTTGACTCTCTGTCATACATGCTACAACCGCGCAGCTCAGGTAATCATAAGTCGATTTATTTCGCGCCTGTGTTTGGCGAGTCTGAGTATATGAATAGGGAGGTGCAGTGAATGTACGCAATTATCGAAACTGGCGGAAAGCAATATAAAGTTGAGCAAGGCGCTGAACTATATATTGAGAAGCTTCCTCAAACTGAGGGAGATACAGTAACTTTTGATCGTGTGTTAATGGTTAACAAGGACGGTAACGTATCAGTAGGAAGTCCTACTGTAGATGGCGCGTCTGTAACAGCTAAGGTTGAAAAGCACGGTCGCGGGACTAAGATTGTCGTTTATAAATATAAGCGCAGAAAGAACTACCACAAAAAGCAAGGTCATCGTCAACCATTCACTAAGGTTGTCATCGAAGCGATCAACGCTTAAATGAAATGATTAAAGCGCAAGTGCGGCGTACCGATGCGGGGGACGTTGAATCATTCACGATTGTAGGACATGCTGGGTATGCGGAGCGGGGACAAGACATTGTCTGCGCTGCTGTATCTGGCATTTCATTTGGGGCGATTAACGCCATTCACAGTTTGCTTGATGTTGAGCTTGGTGTGGAACAAGGCAAGGATGGCTATCTTAGATGTTTGGTGCCGCATTTTGAAGATGTGGAAACCCATCAAAGGGTTCAGCTATTACTTGATGGAATGATCGCCTCCCTGCAGTCGGTAGCTTTTGAATATGGACAATTTGTCAGTATTAATGATCAGAATAATACCAGGAGGTGGACCTCATGTTAAAAATGAATCTTCAATTCTTTGCATCTAAAAAAGGAGTAGGTTCTACTAGAAACGGACGTGACAGTATTGCAAAGCGTCTTGGCGTTAAACGCGGAGACGGACAATTTGTAACGGCTGGTAACATCCTTGTGCGTCAACGCGGCACAAAAATTTATCCTGGACTTAACGTTGGAAGAGGAGCGGATGACACGTTATTCGCGCTTTCTGATGGCGTTGTTCGCTTTAAGCGTTTGGGTCGCGACCGTAAGCAAGTTGTGATCGAAACAGTTGCGCAAGAAGCGTAAAAATCTAGTAAAAGAAACCCGACTGATGTCGGGTTTTTTGTGTTATACTAGTGAAGCATCCACGTTCTTCCAATCTTTCCACATTTGAAAAGATAGATACGTTGGAAAAGCTGGAGAGAGATACGTAATTTGTATCTCCGTGTAAGGAGGAAGCTTTAATTTTGGAAAGTAAACGGTCTATAGATAATTCAATCCAGGAAGAACAACAGAAATTTTTGACAACGCTAAGTCTTTTAAGGCATGATTTATTGAATCATTTTCAAGTAGTGCTCGGTTATTTAAAGCTGCAGCGGTATGATTTGTGCGAAGAATATATCATGCGCGTGACAGAAAACGCCAACAATGATAGTCGAATTTCATCTTTGGGAATCAGCCCGCTGGTGGCGTACTTGTTAACATACAATGCCCTGCATCCCGAATTAAAATTAGAAGTAGAGGTACCCGAAATTGTAAATTTAGCCCGCCTTCCAGAAGAAAATCAACAGCAGATCTCACAGCTTGTGATTGGGGTCGTTGAGAGTTACCAACAGCACGGCCTTTTCAATCAGGGACAACCGAATACCTTGGTTGTCGTTATCAAGTCGTTGGATCAAAAGTTGTATATCTCAGCAGAATATGAAGGTTTCTTGAATGAACAGGCTTGTTTGCAAAGTTTGCGCTCTTTGGCGCAACAATTGGGGGATGAAGAAGGGCTATTTGTGGAAGGATTACATAATAAGCGCGAATCGATTATGGAGTTTTATGTACCTCTATCCATAGAAGCAGAGGTGAAAGGATAAATGTTTGTTGATACAGCAAGAATCTATGTCAAAGGCGGGGACGGCGGGAATGGCATGGTTGCTTTCCGTCGCGAAGCGCATGTGCCGCAAGGAGGTCCCGCAGGCGGGGACGGTGGACGCGGCGCAGATGTTGTGTTTGTGGTCGATGAAGGGTTGCGAACACTTGTCGATTTCAGGTATCAGCGCCATTTCAAAGCGCCCAAAGGGGAAAACGGTCGCAGTAAAAGTCAACATGGGGCAGGCGCTGAGGATATGGTCGTAAGAGTTCCGCCCGGCACAGCCATTTATGACGACGATACAGGGGATTTGATAGGCGATCTGGTTTCTCATGGGCAACGTCTCGTTGTCGCCAAAGGCGGACGCGGCGGAAGAGGAAATATCCGTTTTGCGAACCCAGTCAACCCGGCGCCCGAAATTTCCGAAAATGGCGAGCCAGGTGAAGAAAGAAATATTCGTCTCGACCTTAAAGTGTTGGCTGATATTGGTCTTGTTGGTTATCCGAGTGTTGGAAAATCAACGCTTCTTTCCGTTGTGTCCGCGGCGAGACCGAAGATCGGCAATTATCATTTTACAACGTTAACGCCTAATTTAGGCGTTGTTGATGTAGGGGATGGACGGAGTTTTGTAATGGCTGATTTACCTGGATTGATAGAAGGGGCGCATGAAGGAATTGGGTTGGGTCACCAATTTTTGCGTCACGTAGAGCGAACGCGCGTCATTATCCACGTGCTCGATATGGCTGGAAGCGAAGGCCGCGATCCAATCGAAGATTACCAACAGATCAATCAGGAGTTAACACTTTATAATCAAAAGCTAGAGGAACGTAAACAAATTGTTGCCGCAAATAAAATGGATCTCCCAGAAGCGGAAGAGAACTTAATCGCATTCCGTAAATTTGTTGGAGAAGAAGTTCCGATTTATCCTGTTTCCGCGGCTACACAACAGGGAATTCAACAACTGTTATACGCAGCAGCTGACTTACTGGAAACGATTCCTGTCGCCCCACTCGTTGAGGAATTGGAGCAAGAGTCCGCGGAACGAGTTGTTTATAAGGCGGAAAAAGAACCTGATAAATTTGAAATCCGCAGGGAAAATGAATTGTATGTGGTCGAAGGGGTTCATATCGAGCGCATGATGAAAATGACTAATTTAAATTCTCATGACTCTGTGCAACGATTTACGCGAACGATGCGCAATATGGGCGTTGACCGACGATTGCGTGAACTTGGGGCCGAAAACGGCGATATCGTGCGAATTGGAGAATTTGAATTTGAATTTGTGGAATAGGCTAAAAGTCGATTGAGGGAAGGAAAGAGCCTCATCGACTTTTTTCTATTGTCAAAGAGGATATAATGCACTATAATGTCCACTATACGAAAACAAATGTTTTCTGCTGGAGGACTTAGGATGAAACGCGAGGAGAAATATTACTTAGTCCGTGATGAAATATTGCCAGAAGCGATTTTAAAAACAGTCGACGCTAAAAAGCTGCTTGATTCTGGGGAAGCCTTGACCGTGAATGAGGCGGTAGAGAAAGTCGGCTTGAGCAGAAGCGCTTATTACAAATACAAAGATGGCGTTTTTTTATTCAATGCGATGTCGCGGGAAGTGATCGTTACGATTGCGGCAACATTAGAGCATCGATCGGGAGTTCTTTCTAAATTTCTAAGTTTTGTGGCTCGCCAGGGCGGAAATGTGTTAACAATCAATCAAACAATCCCTGTCCAAGGGATGGCCCATGTTTCTATGTCAATCGATACAGCTTTTATGAATCTTACGACAGCCGAATTTATCGAAAAACTTGGAAATTTAGATGGTGTGACGAAAGCAGTGATTGTTGGAAGAGGTTAACAAGGATTTTAATTAGGTAAAGGGGAATGCATCATGGAAAAAAAACAAGTAAAAGTTGGATTATTAGGACTCGGTACAGTAGGTACAGGGGTTGCGCGTATTTTGGAAATGCATCAGGACGATCTTCTTAAACAGACTTCAGTAGAAATTAAAATAGCGAAAGTGCTTGTGAGTGATTTACAGAAAAAGAGAAGCATCGAACTTGACGCGGACTTATTTACGTTATCTGCCGCAGATATTATCGAAGATCCAGAAATCGACATTGTGATTGAATTAATTGGCGGAATTGAACCGACGAAACAATATATTTTGGATGCGTTAGATCGCGGTAAACATGTCATCACAGCAAATAAGGATTTGATGGCGTTGCATGGTACCGAAATTTTAGCGAAAGCGGCTGAAAAAGGATGCGATGTTTACTATGAGGCGAGTGTAGCTGGTGGAATTCCAATTTTAAGAGCGTTAGTCGATGGCTTTTCCTCCGATCGTATTCATAAAATGATTGGAATCGTCAATGGAACGACGAATTACATATTGACGAAGATGAGCCAGGAAGGCGCTCAATACGAAGACGTGTTAAAAGAAGCGCAAGAGCTAGGCTACGCGGAAGCGGATCCGACAGCGGATGTCGAAGGATTTGACGCGGCTCGAAAAATGGCGATCTTAAGCAACCTAGGATTTAAAGTTGATTTTGATTTAAATCATGTCGATGTGCGCGGCATGTCGAACGTAACGGCTGAAGACATCGCTTACGGCAAAAAGTTAGGATACGTCATCAAGCTACTCGGGATCGCGCAGCGAGATGAAGGCTGTATTGAAGTAAGTGTGCAGCCAACGATGATACATCGCAAACATCCGTTGGCTTCTGTTAACGGAGTGTTTAATGCTGTTTATGTGTATGGCGCAGCGGTAGGCGAAACGATGTTTTACGGCCCTGGAGCGGGTGAATTGCCGACAGCGACGGCGGTAACATCTGACTTAGTCACTGTTGTTAAAAACATGAAGCTCGGTATCAGCGGTAAAAGCGTGGTCGCCCCTTATCGTGAAACGATCTTAAAGACGCCCGAGCAGATCGAATCGAAATTTTTCCTGCGCTTGTTAGTGTCCGATCAACCAGGCGTGTTGGCGGAAATTACGACAAGATTAGCGAGTTATGATATTAGCATTGAACAGATTATTCAGCAACCAAACCGCGATCATGCGGAAGCCGAGATTATTTTAATCACACACATGGCATCCAAAAAAGGCATGGATCAAATTTTAACGGAGCTGACAACGATTGAAGCTGTTAAAGAAATCAAAAGTTACTACCGCGTAGAGGGTCTAGAGGATAAATAATGGCTAGTCGAATGCGAACAAGAGGCGCGGGGATGAAAGAGGTACAGTCATGAGAAATACAGTTCAAGTTACAGTGCCGGCCAGTACAGCTAATCTAGGACCGGGCTTTGATACGATAGGAATGGCATTTCAGTTATATACGACGATCCGAATGACTGTTTCGGATCGTCCTGAGGTCATTATGCATGGTGATCAATTACATGAATTGCCGACAGACCAAACGAATCTTGTTTACCAAATGGCAGAACTCATTTTTAACAAAATTACTCGAGAGCTTCCGCCGTTGCGTATCGAAATGAAAAGCGATATTCCTTTAACGCGCGGTTTGGGCAGCAGCGCCACCGCGATCGTCGGCGGATTAGTCGCGGCAAACTTTCTTGCGGGCGAACCGCTTTCTAAAGAAGAGATCTTGTCAATTGCCGCCGAGCTGGAAGGGCACCCGGATAATGTTGGAGCCGCTTTGTTCGGCGGAATTGTTGTCGCCGTCATGGAAGAAGAGCGAGTTCCGTATTTGAAAATTAGCCCAGATCCTCAATTAAAAGCTTTAGCCGTTATTCCTGATTTTCAGCTTTCAACAGAGAAGGCGCGCAATGTGTTGCCGCAACAATATTCCAAACAAGATACCGTATTTTCGGTGGGGCGCGCTAGTTTGCTAGCGGCTGGCTTAGCGAGTGGTCAGTATCATGTGTTAGCTTCGGCAATGCAAGATAAGTTGCACCAACCTTATCGGATGAGTCTTGTGCCTGGTATGGAAGAACTATTGCAAGGTGTGTATGAGTATGGCGCTTTGGGAGCCGCATTGAGCGGAGCCGGTCCGACCGTGATTGCCTTGCTGCATGGTGAGGACGACGAACTTGGAAAATTTATGCAAGAAACATTGCTGAAGCACGAGATCCAATCGAAAGTATTGCGTCTATTGCCTGACCGTCTAGGCGCCAGGGTTGAAGTTGTTGACACCCCTTTTGAGACCGAGTAGAGTGGAAAGAAAAGATTGGAGAATGAGCAAGATGGACAGAAAAGTAGCTTTTTTAGGTCCGATCGGGACGTTTTCCGAGGAAGCGGCTCGCTTTTTCTTTGAAGATCGATCGGCCAGCTTCATTCCCTTTTCCAGCATTCCGAATGTGTTGGAATCGTTAGCGCGTGGCGACGTTGAATTTGCAGTCGTTCCGATTGAAAATTCAATAGAAGGAACGGTTAATTTAGCGATGGACTGGTTGGTTCATCGAATTGATGTGCCGATTCGCGGCGAATTAGCCTATCCGATTTCCCAGCATTTAATGGGCGCGCAGCAAATAGAGCTAGAACAAATCGAAAAGGTCCTGTCTCATCCGCAAGCGATTGCTCAATCAAGACTATTCTTGCAAGAACATCTGCCAAATGTGGAAATCGAGTATACGAAAAGCACGGCGGAGGCCGTTCAGCTCGTGAGCGAGAACCCGGATAAACGTTGGGCTGCGATCGGAAACCGCCTTTCCCAACAAATCTATCCGGTTCATTTTTTACGCGAGTCGATTCAAGAGCAATCGAATAACTATACCCGCTTTTTGTTAGTGAGTTCCGAAAAGCTAGAAGGCAAGGCGACAGATCGCGAGAAAACGACCGTGCTTGTGACGTTGCCGTCCGATTTCCCTGGCGCGCTCCATCAAGTATTAGCTGCTTTTGCATGGAGGAAAATTAACTTATCAAGAATCGAATCTCGTCCAACTAAGACGGGCCTTGGGAACTATCATTTTATTATTGATATCGAACAAAAAATGGACGATATATTATTGCCAGGGGCCTTTGCGGAAATGGAAGCGCTCGGTTGCCAAGTAAGGAACTTAGGTTCCTATCCGTGCTACGTCAAACAGGTCACGGTCGGCTCCTGAATTTGTTGATTGACAAACAAATTACGTGAACACTATAATGACAATAATTAATAATGATGAAACGTGTAAAAAGTCTCGTTCAGGAGACTTTTCTTTTTCAGATATAATTGACAAAATCTTTATAAGGTTGTGGGGTGTCAGGCGTGGACAGATGGATCTACTTAAATGGAGAATTTGTTAAAAAAGAAGATGCTAAAATATCTGTATTTGACCATGGATTATTGTATGGAGATGGGATCTTTGAAGGCATCCGCGTTTATAATGGGAATGTATTTAAATGTAAAGAACATATCGACCGACTCTATGATTCAGCTAACTCAATTTTGTTGGAGATCGGTTTAACGAAGTCGGAATTAACAGAAGTGATGCTGGAAACGGTGCGCCGCAACGGGATGAAGGACGCTTATATCCGATTAGTCGTTTCTAGGGGTGTCGGGGATTTAGGGTTAGATCCACGGAAATGTCCGAAAGCAACGGTGATTATTATCGTTGAGGAATTAGCTATTTTTCCTAAGGACCATTATGAGACAGGGATTCGAATTATTACGGTGCCGACCCGAAGAAATACACCCGACGCTTTGAATCCAAAGATCAAGTCGCTGAATTATTTGAACAACGTTCTTGTTAAGATTGAAGCAAACTTGGCGGGAGTTAGTGAAGCGCTGATGTTGAACGCGCAAGGTTATGTGTGCGAGGGGTCGGGCGATAACATTTTTGTCATTAAAGATAATATTATCTATACACCGCCAAGTTACCTCGGCGCCCTAGAAGGGATCACACGCAATTCTATCATGAAACTAGCGATTGAAGCGGGTTATACGGTGAAAGAGGAACCATTTACGCGACATGATGTTTATATTGCCGATGAAGTGTTTTTAACAGGAACAGCGGTGGAGGTCATTGCTGTTAACGAAGTAGATGGCAGAAAGATTGGGGATGGCCGTCCTGGACCGATTACTAATACGTTACTTGAAAAATTTAAGAGCATCGTGGAAGTAGATGGGAAGCAAGTATTCGATGTCGTTCAACAGTAAACCTAATCGTTGCTTGTAGCGGGTCGAAGCTTGGCCGCCTGACGACGAATGCAAAGGATTGTTCCGCAATGGAGCAATCCTTTTTTGTGTCGCAACGTTTTCAAATTATTCTTTTTGAATCAAAATGAGCAATTGGCCCACCTTTGCATATGATGTATGGACTTATGTTAGAGGAGGGTCTTAGCGTTGAGAATCCATATTGTAAAAAGAGGAGAAACGTTAGCTAAAATAGCAAAGAGATACAATGTTCCCTTAGAGCGTTTACGTGAAATCAATCAACATCTGAAGGATCCAGAGAAATTGACGGCTGGAGCTAAAGTAAAGGTGCCCACAGCAGGAATTCGTTTAAAGACAAAGCAAGTGGTTCCTGTTTCCAAACAAGCGAAGCAAGATGTGGAGTTGGTCAATGTTCAGCAGTCATTCGAGTCAATGGATCCATTAGAATCATCTTCGGTAAGACCGATAACTCCGAGTGTCATGGAGCAACCGTTGATGCCTGAGGCGCAGTCATCATTCGATTTTAGTAGTTCAGATGATGGAACCCGTCAATTTAACCCAACTGTAGGCTATCCATATCAAGGGGTTCCGACGATGTTCGACCCTTATTTATATCCTCCGCAAGCGTGGCAAGGATATGGACCCTACACTAGCGGTGTAACGATGCAACCTGCTGACGCGCCCTATTCGCCCTACGCGTTCGGTTCTGGTTTTCAACCGTCCTATCAAGCTCCATACTCCTTCTATCCGCCGTATGAATACGGATGTAACAGTTGTCAACCACCGATGCCATACGGGCCGAGCGGTTATTATGAACATACCTATCCCGGAACAACTTTCGGTTCGGACGCGGGATACTTGACGCCATGGCAGACACACGCATATGGAGGCGGTGTTCCATTTCCATCCCAAACGCAATCTTTGGCGCATGGTCCGTATGATTCAGACTTTTTTACGCGTCCCTATTACCCAACGCTTTATCATGAAGGTCATTACATGAGAGAAGCGGGAGCTCCGTTTCAATCCGATCTAGATTATGCGTCGGGTAGCCCGGATTTGGAGCCAATCGATCGCGAAGATGAGTCATCATCAGTCTAAAAGTTCTACATCAAGAGGGCTGCGTTCGCGCGGCCTTTTTGATCGATAGAAATAAAAGGAGCTGTTGACGATGCAGGTTCAGTTGACTCAAATGATTCAACGTCACTGGGGGCGTCAGGTGTACGCGATTCGGGACAAGAGGAAAGCAATTGTAGCGGACACAAATAAAGGGCTGCTTTATGTGAAGAGCTATTCTTCAAAAGAAAAAGCGGATTGGGTTGTTTCTCTTTCCCGGCAGCTGCTCCAAAAAGGGTTTTCAGAAACATTACGTTATTACGATACAAAAGAGGGTCGTTCGGTCGTTCCATTCAATGGGAGCTATTTTGTTGCGATTCGGCCAATTATGGGGCGTGACGCCAAATACGATGATGTGTATGATGTGATGCGGACCGTTCATTGTTTAGGTGAGTATCATCGGCATGCGAAGGGGATTGAGGGGGGACCAAGTTTGGAAACGAAGGCGGCCCCTATTATTGAGAAATGGGAAAATCGATTGGAACGGTTCTTGCTCGTGACGCAAAAATTGCAGAGTAGCCGATCGGTCGGAAATCTTGAAAAGCGGATTATTCGAATCTCTCCTTATATCCTGGCTGAAGCTCGAGCAGCGTTAGATATGGCTCGTCGTTCTCCGATTGTTGAAGAGTACCAAGCAGCGCTCGCATCGAGAGCGGTAGCCCATCGCGATTTGGCAAGTCATAATTTTTTGATCGGTGATAAGACATTCTTGATTGATTACGATACGGCAATGTATGACACGCCACTAATTGATTTAATCCAAATGATTGATCGGACGCTAGATCAACAGAAATGGCAGTTCGATTGTTTTTATAGAATGATGGAACAATATCAATTGAGCGTCCCCTTAACTGAACAACAATATGCGCTCGTTTATTTATTGCTGCGCTATCCGGATAATTTCATGCGGGAAGTGATCGGTCTTTATGAGGGGAAGCGTCGCTTTGTTTCTAAAAAAATTGATGCGTATTTGACGATGATCATAAAACAATGGTCGCAACGGATGAACTTTTTTAGAGGCAGTCAACACTTTTTATACGAAGAACAGCAAAGCGAATCAACGATTGTGGTATGATAAAATGAGGGAGAATGGCTGTTGTCTCTAAACTTAGCAGCGACAGTCATTCCACTTGTCTTAAGGTGAAGTCTTAGATTGGGAGGTCGATTCATAATGAGTAAAATAGAGGATAAAATCAATTTAGTCGTAAATTGGTTGCGTGACCAAGTCCAACAAAGCGCTACTGCTGGTCTACTTGTAGGTGTAAGCGGAGGGATTGACAGCGCCGTTGTTGCGGGGTTAATCAAAAGAGCCTTTCCTGATCAATCATTAGGAGTGATCATGCCATGTGATTCAAATCCGAAGGATGGGGAAGACGCGTTGCGAGTCGTACAAGCTTTCGGGCTAGACTATACTCAAGTCGACCTTACACAGTCACATCACCTATTATTGAAAGTGATCGATCAACAATTAAAATATAAAAAGGCTTATCGCGAGGAAGTCAGCAAGGTGAATGACGGGAACTTAAGAGCCCGTATGAGAATGGCAACGCTTTACGCGATAGCGGCCCATTATCGTTATTTAGTCGTTGGCACAGACAATGCCGCGGAATATTATACAGGTTATTTCACGAAATATGGCGACGGCGGGGTTGATTTATTGCCCTTGCTCCATTTGAAAAAAAGGGAAGTCTATGAATGGGGACGTGTGTTAGGTGTTCCTTCAGAGATTATCGATAAACAACCGAGCGCCGGTTTGTGGGAAGATCAAACCGATGAAGATGAACTCGGGACAACCTATGAGCAGATAGATGCTTGGTTAGACGGGAAAGAAATCCCCGATAAGGACCTACAAATTGTGGAGCGATTGCGACGGATTTCGGAACATAAGCGTCAAACGCCGCCATCACCTCCTAAATTTTAACCAGTACAATAGTCGGGCGACTAAGATTTATAAAATTTCATAAACGTGTATAAAACCTTCTTCGAATGGGGATAAATGGAGTTAAAAGCGAAGAAGGGGTATTTATGCGTAATAATAGAAAAAGTCTGAAACCCCATGGTTTTTTCCTTGGTTTAATTAGCGCTCTCGTGCTAGCTATACTTGTGGGATCGGCATGGCTGATGATGGACACACTGAACTTGAATAGCAGTACAAAAGTGAACGAACAAGCGAAATGGGCTAAACCCGCGCTTGCTCAAGAGCAAGTAATGGTTACATTGCAAAAAACGTACGTTTGCGGTGTAGAGGAAGAGGAAAAGGTAACCAAAACGGTTTCTTCATCTGATCAATTGTTTAAGGAATATAGTGATTGGGAACTCGTTTCCAAACAAGACAATCGTTATGTATTTAAGAAGTTAGAACATGATTTGGCGCCTATGTGCAAGGAACATGGCTATTTCGGTTTAACGGATGGGGAAGTTTTGACATTGTTTGAAGGACCGCCACAAGAACAAAAAGTGATTCAAACTTTTTTCCAAATCAATACAGATAAATTCGAATCCGGGTTATTTCAAAATGATCTCGACCTTTTAAAACAAGGGATTCGGATCCATGACTTGGCGGAATACAATAGTATTTTATCGACATACGGAGAATATTCGGATGAAAGTTTGTCATCCCATCATCGACAAGCGGTGGATGAGTAGGGACAGATAGGAGCTAACCTAATGATCTAGGCTAGCTCCTTTTAATTTTTAATGGAAGACATATGTTCGTATGTTTTGATATAGTGTAAAATAGAGGATAAAAAGAAGTGGGAGGAAAAAATGCGAATTATTGGCATCGACCCAGGGATTGCCATTGTTGGCTTTGGCATCATTGAGAAACAAGGAAGTAGGCTCATCCCAATTCAGTATGGATGCCTGCGAACGAAAGCGCATACGCCAGAACCGTTAAGGTTGAAGCAAATATATGAGGCGCTCACGAGTATTCTGGAGAAGTATCAGCCAGAAGTAATGGCTATTGAAAAGATCTTTTTTAATCGAAACGTGACGACGGCGTTTTCTGTTGGACAAGCAAGGGGAGTGATGGTCTTAGCCGCGGAGCAAGCTGCAATGCCTGTTTACGAGTACACGCCATTGCAAATGAAGCAGGCCGTTGTCGGGTACGGACAGGCGGAAAAAAGGCAAGTTCAGGAAATGGTTAAACTTTTATTGCATTTGAAGGAAGCTCCGAAACCGGATGACACTGCGGATGCGCTAGGTATCGCGATTACCCATGCTCATTCCTCTCATATAGAAATACGAATGAATGGAGAATAAATAACGATGATCGACTTTATCGATGGTCAGGTAGAATATGTAGAATCGGATTCCGTCGTGCTGGAAACGACGCAAGGGATCGGGTATCGGATTTTTTGCCCGAATCCTTACGCAATGAAAGTAAAGGAAAGTTTACGCGTTTATACACATCATCATGTTAGGGATGACGCGATTTCACTGTACGGATTCCGCTCGCGGGATAAACGTGGCTTGTTTCGTAAATTACTCGATGTGACAGGGATTGGTCCAAGAGGCGCATTGGCGATTATTGCCGCTGCTGAACCGCATCAAATCGTGACAGCGGTTCAACATGAAGATATGAATTTTCTAACTAAATTTCCGGGAGTTGGAAAGAAGACGGCGGGACGAATGATTTTGGAATTGAAAGACAAACTGAACGAATTCCTGATCCCTGGCTCTGCAGATGGACTTTTGGCCGACCCAATGGCAGAGGGGCAAACGATTCAAACGTCGTCATCGATCACAACCGCTTTTAATGAGGCGAGCGAAGCGCTATTGGCCTTAGGTTATTCGGAAAATGAAGTGCGGAAAGTGATGGCTAAGTTACATGGAGAGACAGATTCAACGGAAGAGTTGATCAAAAAAGCTTTGCAATTGTTCATTAGTTCATAAATGAAATGAAGGGGAGCGGGAAGGGATGGATGATCGGATTATTTCGGCGCAAATGTCTGAAGAAGACATTGGCATGGAATTGAGCCTTCGACCGCGCTTTTTAGATGAATACATAGGGCAACAACAGATCAAAGAAAACTTGAAGGTCTATATCGAAGCTGCCAAAATGCGCAAGGAGTCACTAGATCACGTCTTGTTATACGGTCCCCCCGGACTCGGTAAGACGACGTTATCGATGATCATTGCGAACGAATTGGGCGTGCAGCTTAGAACGACGTCAGGACCGGCGATTGAGCGACCTGGCGATTTAGCGGCTATTTTGACAAACTTGCAACATGGCGATGTACTATTTATTGATGAGATACACCGTTTAAATCGCAGTGTCGAGGAAGTGCTCTATCCCGCAATGGAAGACTTTGGGCTCGATATCATTATTGGGAAGGGACCGAGCGCGCGATCCGTGCGACTTGATCTGCCTCCATTTACATTAATTGGGGCGACAACACGAGCGGGATTGTTATCCTCGCCACTAAGAGACCGATTTGGTGTGGTTAGTCGGCTGGAGTACTATCATTTGGATGAACTTTCCTTTATTGTAGAGAGAACGGCTGAACTTTTAGATATGGAAATTGCGACTCAAGCCGCCAAAGAAATTGCGATGCGTTCGAGGGGAACTCCGCGGATCGCGAATCGCTTATTAAAAAGAGTGCGCGATTTTGCTCAAGTCGAAGGTAGCGGGCGTATAACAGAGCATGTCGCAGAGAAAGCTTTAGAGAGGATGCAGGTTGATCGGCTTGGTCTAGACGACATTGACAGTAAATTGATCTTAGGGATTATCGACAAGTTTACTGGGGGACCCGTTGGTCTTGAAACAATTGCGGCCACGATCGGAGAAGAAGCCCATACAATTGAAGATGTGTATGAACCTTATCTGCTGCAAATCGGTTTTCTACAACGGACGCCGCGCGGGCGAATCGTTACGCGCTTAGCTTACGAACATTTCAATCGGGAGGTGCCGACATAAGGTGAATCCTGTCGCGAAATTATTGATCATAAGTGGGCTGGTGATGGTTGCTGTAGGAATTGTGTGGCAATTCGGCGGCCGATTCCTTAATCTGGGCCGATTACCCGGAGATATCGTTGTAGAAAAGGAAAATTTCCGTTTTTATTTCCCGCTTATGACAAGTATCATCGTAAGCATCGTGTTGTCGCTCCTATTTTATATTATGCGGTTGTTTAGATAAATCGTGTTGGGGCGCGTTTGTTAGGTATGGCGGCGAGGGAAACTTGTAAAACTAGAACTATAGAATGAAGCCAGATGGATTAAGGATGGGACAGATGTGGACGTAACATTATTTGATTTTGATTTGCCGGAAAAATTAATTGCTCAAACCCCGCTGCAAGAGCGTACAGCTTCACGACTGCTTGCCGTAGATAAGCAAACGGGGAAGATTGAACATCGAAAATTTACTGATTTGCTAGGGTATTTACAAGCGGGTGATCTGCTTGTTTTAAATGATACTCGCGTCTTGCCAGCTCGATTGTTTGGTGTGAAGCAAGATACAGGGGCAAAAGTTGAATTGTTGTTATTGAAGCAACTCGCGGATGATCGGTGGGAAACTCTTGCTCGACCAGGCAAAAAAATAAAACAGGGAGCGACGCTTAGTTTTGGCGATGGAAAGTTGACTGGGGTCTGTGAAGGCTATACGTCTGCCGGCGGCAGGGTGGTCCGATTTGAATATGAAGGAATATTTAACGAGATACTCGATGAACTTGGGCAAATGCCGCTTCCGCCGTATATTAAAGAACAATTAAATGATGCGGAACGATATCAGACGGTTTTTGCGAAACATCCAGGTTCTGCCGCTGCTCCGACAGCGGGACTTCACTTTAGCGAAGCGTACTTGCAACAAATTCGCCGAAAAGGAATCCAGATTGCTTATATCACGTTGCATGTTGGGCTAGGGACGTTTCGACCCGTTCAGGTTGATGAGATTACGGAACATAAAATGCATGCGGAATACTATTCAATATCAGAAGAAAATGCAGCATTGATCAATCGCGCAAAAAGCGAAGGAAAGCGAGTCATCGCGATCGGCACCACAGCGACTCGCGCTTTAGAAACGGTAGCGAGTTCTCACGACGGAACGATTGTCGAAGGCGATGGATGGACCGATATATTTATCTATCCCGGCTATTCCTTTTCAATTGTTGACGGGATGATTACGAATTTTCATTTGCCTAAGTCAACTCTTGTGATGTTGGTAAGCGCCTTTGCAGGCAGGGAACTTATTTTGCGCGCCTATCATGAAGCGATTCAAAACGAATATCGCTTTTTCAGTTTTGGGGATGCGATGTTTATCGTTTAACCGCTTCTTTTCATGTATAATGATGTTTTAGAGTGGAGGAATTGAAGATTGGCCGTTACATATGAACTGATCAAAACATGCAAACAAACAGGCGCCAGACGAGGTCGGTTACATACCCCTCATGGGACGATCGAAACACCGATCTTTATGCCTGTTGGCACACTAGCAACCGTCAAAGCAATGAGTCCTGAAGAATTAAAAGAGATGGATGCTCAGATTATTTTAAGTAATACATATCATTTGTTTCTAAGACCGGGTCACGACATCGTAAAAAAAGCCGGTGGACTGCACCAGTTTATGAATTGGGACCGACCAATCTTAACAGATAGCGGCGGTTTTCAAGTGTTTAGTCTAAGTAAATTGAGACAAATTGAAGAGGAAGGCGTTCATTTCCGTTCCCATTTGAGCGGGGCAAAACTCTTTTTAAGTCCAGAGCGCGCCACTGAAATCCAAAATGACCTTGGCGCTGATATTATTATGGCTTTTGATGAATGCGCCCCTTACCCTGCGGAGCATGATTATGTGAAGCGCTCTTTGGAACGCACGACACGATGGCTGGAGCGCTGTATCGCCGCGCACGACCGTAGCGAGGATCAAGCTTTGTTTGGGATTGTTCAAGGTGGAATGTACCGTGACCTTCGTGAACAAAGCGCTAAGGAAATCACTTCCTTTGATTTGCCAGGTTATGCGATCGGCGGACTGAGTGTAGGTGAACCGAAATCAATCATGGATGAAGTTCTTGACTATACGGTTCCACTATTGCCAGCGGGTAAACCGCGTTATTTAATGGGGGTAGGCTCGCCAGACGCGTTAATCGATGCTTCGATTCGAGGCATTGATATGTTTGATTGCGTTTTGCCGACGAGAATCGCTCGCAATGGAACTTGTATGACTAGCGAAGGTCGACTCGTCATTCGAAACGCTAAATTTAAGGAGGATTTCACACCGCTTGACCCACAATGCGATTGTTATACGTGCCGCAACTACACCAAAGCTTATATTCGCCACTTGTTCCATGCGGATGAAATTTTGGGACTGCGCTTGACCTCGTATCACAATCTTCACTTTTTAATAAGGTTGATGGAAAATGTGAGAGATGCGATTATGAACGACTGCTTGTTGGATTTTAGAAATGAATTTTTTGAGCAGTATGGTCTAAGTGAAGAAAGGTCTTTCTAGACACTTTTATATATAATGAAGGAGGGATTGTTTATGGTTGAACTAGCGGCGTCACCACCAGGGGGGTTAGGCGGATCCTTTATACCTCTTATTCTAATGGTTGCTATTTTTTATTTTCTACTGATTCGTCCGCAACAACGGAGACAAAAGCAAAGGAACGCGATGTTAGGCGCGGTAAAGGTAGGAGATAAAATTGTTACGATTGGTGGAATTCATGGGACGATCATGTCATTAGATGATGGCAGTGTACAACTTCAAATTGCTGATAACATCCAAATTACCATCGACAGACAAGCGATCAATCAGGTAAAAGCAAGTGATGCTGACACTGATACTGATACTGAAACTCTAACGACAACTTAGATGCGAAGTAGCGGGCGTGAGAGAAACGTATGTTTTTCTTGCGCCTGTTATTATTTTGGGGTTAAGGCGGGTTAAGGTTTCGAAGTGTTGCGGCTGGGATGTAAATTGAAGCGAAGATGGATCGAGTTAGTTGGACTTTTGTCAACTAAGTAGGGTACAACCGATTTGGTAGGCCCAATAGATGGACATCTGTCAACTAAGGTGATTTATCTGCCTGAAAAAGGGGTAGAGAGCTCAATAGATGGACTTGCGACAACTAACTTTGGTCAAATCTCATCCTCAAGTTTACATAAGTGGACTTTAGACAACTATGGGCAGTCGTCGTTTGGATCAGCGTGGCGAGATACAACATCTCGACCCTTCTGTAATGGTCAAATCTCCCGTTACAGAATAGACGGATGAAGAATTGCCTCTGCAACGGCCGATACTCCCGCTAGAGCCTCCGATCCAGATAAATACATCTATATTATGAATGTAAAGGTCTGGAAGCCCCTTACAGAATGAATTACAATGAAAAGCTCTGCTGTAACGGTCAAATCTCCCGCTAGAAACAATGAGTCGATCCCATTTACGCGCAGCCTTACACTGCAGCGCGCCACATCGTGAAATAGCTTATCCCCTCAAAATCACCCTTAAATCCGCAGCCACCCTTTCAAACAAAAAGGGGGCCCCGAGACAACGGCTTTTCACCGCTTCACTGGACGACCCCATGTAACCCAAGTATTGATTTATTTAGTTGACTGTGACAAGTTGACACCAAGCACTCCGCCAAGCGCGCCGACGACGAAAGCGATCACCAAAAATAAGAGCACGGAAAGTTGGGGGGCAACATCAAAAGCAAGAAATCCGATAAGAAAGACAAGTATAAAGTAAGCCACTCCTGTTAAGCCGCCAAAATACCATCCTTTTTGTCCCCCTCTTCGCCCAGCTATGTATCCGCCAATTAATAAGCTCAATCCATTAATACTGTAAGTGAAGTAAGGTAAAGTGAGCTCACTCATTTGACTAAAATGCAACAACAACGATGTAAGTAGTGAGCCAATGACGACGAGCCCAAGTGTGGTAAGCGCCCCCGTGATGATCGGAGAAGACGAACTAGCGATCGTTTTCATAGTTAAAAACCCTCCCAAAATAAATATGCAATTTGTACAATCTATGTTGGGACAGGGCTGTTTATGACAGGCTGTCTAACTTTGAAAAATGGGTGAGTTGGTAAAGATTCGATTACATAGATGTTACCCGTCAAGTTCAAACTAGGAAATAATCGCTGTAACGAGGAGGATTCCAATGGATTTAGTTATCCTTATGATCCGCGCCTTGTTTTTCTATTTTCTGATCATGTTGGCTATGCATCTCCTTTTTAAAAGTAAAAAAGTGTCGCTAGCTGACTTGTTAATTGCGTTTATCATAGCCCAATTGTCGATAATTGGAATTGATCGGCCTAGTGAGCCTTTATCGATGATTTTGCTGCCGATTGGATTGATGCTGGCATTGCATCAACTTTTCGGACCGATTTTCCGTACTCAAGGCGCGAGCGACCAGAACGAGAAGCAAACCGAAACCACCAAAAATCGAAACCAAAGGGAAACTACATCTGCTCCGTCTTCATCTGTATCACCATTACGCACCGCGGCGGCAGATATCGAAATGGCGGAGATGGAATCGGTTGTCACGCAATATCCAATAGGACCACTTCCGTTATTGCTTATTCTTGACGGTCGCGTGTTTGATGAGAACTTGCAACAGATTGGTCAAACGCGGTTTTGGTTAAAAAACGAAGTTCAGAAGTTTGGCGCGCGACGCTTTAATGAAGTGGCCTACTGTAGTATGGATAGTCATGGACGCGTTTTTTTGGATAAGAAAAATTAACGCGCTTTAAAAAAGGGAGCGAGCAGCTTCCCTACACCCGGGATTCGTTGCACGTCTTGTTTACCAAGAACCCTTAACCAAACGAGCGCCACTGCGTAAATGAGCATCGCCCCTATGGAAGCGATTAATAAAGTGATTGGCAGTGGGTAGCGCGAGGTTAAGATCTCAAATAAATAGGCACCTGCGAATCCCATTAAACCCATGGCAAGCATGACCTTTAGCGGGTCTTTAATATCTATTGTAAATTGGGTGAGCTTGACCACGCTAAAAAAGTGAAGCAAGCTGACTAACACGATTCCAATGCTAATCGCGATCGTAATACCATGTGTTCCAAGGGCAGGTTGGGTTGCTAAAAAGAGAATGGCGACCGTTTTAATGACGGCTCCATAGATGGAATTTTTCATTGCGGCATGGGCGTAATCTAAACCTTGCAGGGCCGCGGCTAGTGGTCCCTGAAAATATAGAAATAGGCAAAAGGGAACCATCACCTTCATAATTGTCCCAACTTCCGTTGAACCGTAAATGACTTGCGCTAACGGTTCAGCGAAGATAAACAGTAGCACAGTGAAGGGAGCGCCAATCACGAGAGCGATCCGCAATGACTGGTATATGCGTCGATGGACCATTTTCCAGTTATTTGCGGCGCGCGCTTCAGCTACGGCAGGAACGAGCGAAACAGCTAGAGAATAAGTAAAGAAAGTCGGAAAAGTAAGCAATGGCATGGCCATTCCTTGCAATTGACCATAGTAAGCTGTGGCCGCTGCGGTCGTTAGTCCAGCGATCGCTAAACTTTGGGCGACAACAATCGGCTCAATCCAAAATGTGAGCGAACCGATCAAACGTCCAGACGTGACGGGAACGGCGATGCGTAGCAAACCTTTGATTGTATCGCTATGTCGGCGAAGGGCATGCCTCATTTTAGAGCCGACCCAAATTGGCATGAAGTTTTTCCGTCTAAATTGATAAAACAAGGAGATCATTCCCGCCAATTCTCCGATCACCACGCCAACTAACGCCGCAGCAGAGGCGTATTCGACACCATACGGCATAAAATAAGAAGCAAGAATGAGCACGGTAAAGATGCGTACGAACTGTTCGATTAATTGGGAGGTAGCGGTAGGGATCATATTTTGTTTCCCCTGAAAGTATCCCCGAATGATCGATGTAACGGCCACGATGGGAATAATCGGCGCGATTCCGATCAAAGACCAATACACGCGTTGATCGGTGAGCATATACTTTGAAATTAAAGGGGCGCCGAGGATCATCGCTGTCGTAAAGATAACGCTAAGGACAGAAACGAGCAGCAATGATATTTTTAAAATCGATTTTACTTTTTGCTTATCCTTTTTTACAGACGCTTCGGCAATCAGTTTGGAAATCGCGATCGGCAAGCCAAACTGTGTTAGAGTGATCACAAGGTACATCGTCGGAACGGCCATTTGATAGAGACCCATTCCTTCCGCTCCGATAATTCTCGATAAAAAAATCCGATTGATAAAGCCCATCAATTTTGTAATCAATCCCGCACCAACGAGGATTAAAGTACCTTTAAAGAATGATTGCTTTGACATCCCGAGAGCTCCTTCTGTTTGCTAATACTTACATAGACATCTTATGCATGTACAATAGGGACAAGACCAAATAAAAAAAGGGGGGGACAGGATGGCTCAAGTAGAACGTAGTCTGGAGGAATTGGAGCGTGAAATGGGCGCGATTTGTCAGAGTAAAGCGGAAGAGTTTCATCTGCTCGGTTATGAACAAGTAAGCGCCGACGAAATTTGGGAATGTGTGTCGACAAATTATGCGCAAGAAGTACCGCCATTGCACAAAGTGGTCAATGACATTTTGTCGTTAACCGTTACGAAATTTATGAATTGGATGATGATGAAAATGTATCGTGGGGAAATATAGACTAAATCCTTCCTTTTCTGAAGTGTTAAGCCAATAATTGACTCGATTTTCACAGATGCGTATAATGGTCGTGTTGAATAAAAAGACGCGGTGAGATAATCAATTACACTTCGGTGTACGAAGATAAAAACTTGCTAATTTGTGTCTTGGATTTAGAGAGATAAAAGGAGGAAAAGAACAACCATGATTAAATGGAACCGAATTGTCGCCTTTTTAGCGGTTGTAGGGATCACGTTTGCCTTGATCGGAACGACCGCTAAAGGAGTGATCGGGGGAATCACGCTTGGCCTCGATCTACAAGGCGGATTCGAGACGTTGTATGAGGTTAAGCCAATTGAAGAAGGACAGGAACTAACCAAAAATACGATGAAAGATACTGTTGGAGCGATTTTAAAACGGATCGACATTCTCGGGGTTGCTGAACCGGAAATCGCAATTGAAGGTTCAGATCGGATTCGCGTTAAATTAGCCGGGGTGACGAACCAAGAAGAGGCGAGAAAATTGTTAGGCGAACCGGCCAGACTAGCGTTTCTTGGTCCGAATGGGGAAGAATTAATGACGGGGAACGATCTAGCCAAGGATGGAGCGTCTGTCCAATATGATGAACTTCACCGTCCTTTTATCTCTTTGAAGCTAGCAAATGCGCAAAAGTTTGAGGATATCACAAGAGAATATTTACATCAGCGGATTAGCATTGCGCTTGATGAACAAATTTTGACAAGTCCAGAAGTACAAAGTGTTATCTCTGGCGGGAATGCTTCGATTACGGGAGAATACACTGTAGAAGAAGCAACACAGTTGGCGAATATCTTAAATGCGGGCGCGTTGCCTGTTGAGATGACAGAGATTTATTCAAACAGTGTCGGAGCTAAATTAGGGGCGGAGTCTCTAGATAAGGCTATTTTTGCCGGTATTATCGGGGTTGGAGCTATCTTTTTGTTTATGTTCCTTTTTTACAGATGGGCAGGCATTATTGCGATTGTTACACTGGTCGCTTATATGTATACGATCTTAGTTGTCCTAAATTGGATGCATGCGACATTGACTTTGCCTGGGATTGCCGCCTTTATTTTAACCGTTGGGATGGCGGTTGACGCTAATATTATTACGTATGAGCGGATCAAGGAAGAACTGCGAGCGGGTAAATCGTTGACTTCCGCTGTGCGAGCGGGACAGCGTCGTTCACTCTCGACGATTTTAGACGCAAATATCACGACGATGATTGCGGGAGCCGTGCTGTTTTATTTCGGGACAAGCTCCATTCAAGGTTTCGCCGTGACATTGATGGTCGGGATTGTGATGACGATGTTGACTGCCGTACTTGGCACAAGATTATTGCTGTCGATCTGGGTTCGCTCCAATGCGCTGCGTAAGCCTTGGTTTTACGGCGTAAAGGAGAGTGAGATCAATGAACTTTAAAAACATAGATTATGTAAGTAAACGGAAGGTTTTCTTTACAATATCTGGTTTTATTCAAATTATTGGGATTATCGCCATTCTTGTGTTCGGCTTTAACCTTGGCGTTGACTTCCAAGGCGGGACAAGGTTGGATGTGTTAGTTGGGGAAACGTTTGCGGAACAGGATGTTCGCGCTGAATTGCAAACGGTTGGTCTTACTCCTGGAACGATTGAGACAGCAGGGAATCAAAAAGAACGGGCCGCGGTTCGGTTTACTGAAGCGTTGAGTAAAGAACAAGTTGCAAGCGCGAAAACGGCTCTTACGGAAAAGTATGGCGAGCAAGTCGATATTGAGGAAAGCTCCGTTGACCCGATGATGGCCCGTGAATTGGTCCGTCAAGCAATCTATGCAGTGGGTCTCGCGTCACTCGGAATTATTATTTACTTAACAATCCGCTTTGAATACCGATTTGCGGTGACAGGCGTGCTTGCCTTGCTGCATGACGCATTTGCCGTGATTGCTGTATTCTCTATTTTTAAGATTGAAGTGGACTTAACTTTCATCGCTGCGATCTTAACGATTGTCGGATATTCCATTAACGACACGATCGTAACGTTTGATCGGATTCGGGAAAACTTGCCCCGTTATAAAGTTAAGGGGATGGAAGACCTGGAGAAGGTCGTCAACGTGAGTATTCAAGAGACGATCGTTCGATCGTTAAACACAGTTATTACGGTATTGTTCGCTTCTGTTGCTTTACTTATTTTTGGCGGTGAGAGTATTCGTAACTTTGCATTGGCGTTAACGGTCGGCTTAGTTTTCGGAATGTACTCCTCAATCTTTATTGCGGCGCAATTATGGTTGGATTGGAAAGGCAAAGAGCTTTTCAAAAAACGCCCGCTTACAAATAATGAAGCCAGCTAAGGCGCAAACTAGTTATGAACACCGCGGGACGTGATCCCGCGGGTTTTTACTATAACATGAAGAGGGCAGATGTTGATCGCTATGAGTGAAGATCGTTTTAAGAAAGCGGAGTTTGCCGCGTGGCTCGGTATTGTTGGAAATATCGGTCTAGCAGTCGGGAAAGGGATCATTGGTCTTTCCGCAAACAGTAAGGCATTAGTAGCCGACGCAGTTCACTCCGCATCCGATGTTGTCGGGTCATTAGCTGTGTTAATTGGACTGCGCGCCGCGAAAAAGCCGCCAGATGAAGATCATCCCTATGGACATGGGAAGGCTGAATCAATCACGGCAATGATTGTCGGAATGCTGCTGTTCATTATTGGCTTGCAAGTCGGCTATGGTTCGATCAAGGCTTTGTTTCAGCCGCTTAGCTCCCCGGGCTTGATTGCTGTTTTCGCCGCGTTTGTCTCGATGGCGTTGAAAGAAGCCATGTTTCGATACAAGTATCGCTTAGGTAAAAGGTTAAAAAGTCCAGCTTTAATCGCGAATGCTTGGGAGCATCGTTCGGACGTTTATTCTTCTTTAGCGGCAATGGTGGGGATCGGCGGAGCGATCATAGGAAGTAAATACGGACATCCATTCCTGCTTTATTTAGATCCAATCGCTGGAATTATCGTCTCGTTACTCGTATTAAAGATGTCATATGATATCATGAAAGAATCTATACATAATACATTGGATCATGTGATGCGCTCAGATGATGCGCGAAGTCTTGTGGAAGCGGTAGAAAAAGTGGATGGCGTGCTTGCTGTTGATCAATTACTGGCCCGAGAACATGGTCATTACGTGATCGTTGACGTAAAAATAGCAGTTAAACCGAATATAACGGTTGAAAAAGGTCATGCGATTGGTAAGAGTGTAAAAATGAGGCTGATCTCAGATTTTGATAATGTTCATGATGTGATGGTTCATATTAATCCGTATTATAGTGATTTTGATTCCAGTCCGTCTGAACTCCAGCATTGATTGCACGTAAATAAGACTTGTATAAAAAATGTAGTTGTTGAGGGGGATTTTTGGCATGGATTTCAAGAAGGCAATACGCGTTATTCCTGACTTTCCACAGGAAGGTGTTCGATTTAAAGATATAACGACACTTTTAAAGGACGGGCAGGCATATAAAGACATGGTCGACGAAATGGCTGAGTACGCTCGGTCTTTAAAAATTGATGTGATTGCGGGTCCGGAGGCGCGGGGGTTTGTAATCGGAGCGCCTTTAGCGTATGCGTTAGGTGTTGGCTTTGCTCCAGTGCGTAAATCCGGAAAATTGCCAGGTGAAGTAGTCAGCCTTGAGTATGAATTGGAATACGGTAAAGACCAGCTGGCCATGCATAAAGACGCAATTCAACCGGGGCAACGCGTATTGATTGCCGATGATTTGTTGGCGACGGGGGGAACGATTGAAACAACGGTCAATCTTGTTCGACAACTCGGTGGGGAAATTGCCGGGGCGGCTTTTTTAATCGAGCTAACGTATCTAAAAGGCAGGGAAAAAATCAGCGATGTCGATGTATTTTCCCTTGTGAAATATTAAATTATCATAATCAATTTAATAAAAAGCAATATTCCTGCAACAATTCCGTAAATATAGGAGGGTAGGAATATTGCTTTTTTGAATGATGAAGCTTTACAATCGATATATATTCAAAGATAATGGAAGATAAAATACAGGTTCGAATAGGCGAAGGGTGAATTTTATATGAGCGTGGATACTGTTGCAATTGAACACGTTGCTGAACAAGCGATTGCCAAATCAAAAAGGTATCTTCCTAAGAAAGATGTAGATATGCTAATGAGCGCCTTTGAACTTGCGCGGGATGCCCACGCAGGGCAAGTACGCAAATCAGGCGCGCCTTATATTGTCCATCCGATTGCCGTTGCGGAAATTTTGATTGACATGCAAATGGATGCGGTTACTGTCGCTGCCGGTTTCATGCATGATGTTGTTGAAGATACATCTGTTACTCTTGATGAAATTAAACAAATATTTGGAGAAGATACAGCTAACCTTATTGATGGGGTTACAAAATTGGGTCGGATTAAGTACAAATCAAAAGAAGAACAGCAAGCTGAGAATCATCGTAAAATGTTTTTGGCGATGGCTCAGGATGTGCGCGTCATTCTTATCAAGCTAGCGGACCGTCTACACAACATGAGGACGTTAAAACATCTTCCTGAAGAAAAACAAAGAAGGATTGCCAATGAAACGATGGAGATCTTTGCTCCTTTGGCGAATCGGCTGGGGATTGCTTCAATTAAGTGGGAACTGGAAGATATCGCGTTACGCTACATCAATCCTCAACAATACTATCGCATTGTCAATTTGATGCAAAAGAAACGAACGGAACGTGAAAAATATATCGAGCAAGTGATGGAGGAGATCCGTCACCGATTAAAGGAAATGCGTATTGATGCGGATATTTCAGGTCGGCCTAAGCATCTTTATAGCATTTACCGCAAGATGATCACGCAAAGTAAAGAGTTTAACGAAATTTATGATTTACTTGCTGTCCGCGTCATTGTCGAGGATATACGTGACTGTTACGCAACGCTTGGCATCATTCATACACTTTGGAAGCCAATGCCTGGCCGATTTAAGGATTACATTGCGATGCCAAAGGCGAACATGTATCAATCGTTGCATACGACCGTGATTGGACCGAACGGGGAGCCTCTTGAGGTGCAAATCCGCACGTATGAAATGCATCGCACCGCGGAATATGGGATTGCCGCGCACTGGGTGTACAAAGAAGGAAAAGGGGCAAGTAAAGACTCAGTTGAAAGTAAGCTAACTTGGTTTAGAGAAATTTTAGAATGGCAAGACGATGCAAAAGATGCTCAAGAGTTTATGGAATCGCTAAAAATGGATTTATTTACGGATGTTGTATTCGTATTTACTCCAAAAGGCGATGTCATCGAACTGCCAAAAGGTTCTGTGCCGCTTGATTTTGCTTACCGAATTCACTCTGAGGTCGGAAATCGGTGTATTGGAGCGAAAGTAAACAATAAAATTGTTACGTTAGATCATTCGCTAAAGACGGGCGATATTGTTGAGGTGCTCACATCTAAACATAGCTATGGCCCAAGTAGGGATTGGTTGAAAATAGCCCAGTCGTCACAGGCAAAGAATAAGATTAAGGCGTGGTTTAAAAAGGAAAAGCGAGACGAAAATGTTTTAAAGGGCAGAGAACTTGTTGAAAATGAACTGAAAAAACAAGGTTTTGAACCGAAAGAGGCTTTGAGTTCGGAAAACCTTGCCGAAGCGACGAACAAATTTAATTTTAATAATGAAGAAGATATGTATGCGGCGATCGGGTATGGTGGTTTAACAGCGGCCCAACTTGTGACGCGCGTAACGGAGAAAATCAGAAAAAACCGCGAGGAAAAATCGGTTCCTGAGTTCAAACAACAAGATTTTCATCGGCGGAAAAGACCAGATCAAGGTATTTCTGTCAAGGGCGTCAACAATTTATTGGTTCGCTTCTCTCGGTGCTGCACACCGATTCCAGGTGATGCGATCGTTGGCTTTATTACGCGAGGACGAGGGGTATCAATTCACCGTTCCGACTGCTCGAATATTCAAAATGAGGTCGAGCAAGATCGGTTTATTCCGGTTGAATGGGAAGAAGAATTCACCCAGGAATACAATGTCGATATTGAAATCACAGGGCATGATCGCAGCGGTCTTTTAAATGAAGTATTGAGCGAAGTGTCAGACAGTAAAACAAATATCATTGCTGTCGAGGGGAAAGCGGACAAAAATAAAGTGGCTAGAATTCATATGACAATTGCGATTGTAAATAACAATCATCTGCAAAGAGTTGTTGAACGGGTTAAACGGATTAAAGATGTGTATTCTGTAAGAAGGGTATTAAACATCTAAGAAGGAGTTAAAATTTGCGATGCGAGTAGTTGCGCAACGTTCTAAAGCATCTACAGTAACGATCGAAGGAAGAGTGAACGGTAAAATTGAATTTGGACTTGTATTATTAGTTGGAATAACGGAAAGCGACACGGAACAAGACGCTCGATATTTGGCCGAGAAAATTGCAAACCTACGAATTTTTGAAGATGAAAGCGGAAAGATGAATCATTCTGTCAAAGATGTAAATGGGAGCGTTTTATCCATTTCACAATTCACTTTATATGGTGATACACGTAAAGGAAGACGCCCTAATTTTATGGCGGCTGCCCGTCCAGAACAAGCTGAACCCTTGTATAATTTATTTAACGAGGCGCTGCGTGAGCAGGGGGTTGAGGTGCAAACAGGTGTTTTTGGAGCCATGATGGAAGTCAATTTGATCAATGATGGTCCGGTCACGCTCATAGTAGAAAGTTAAGAAGAAAAATAACCAGGCGAGCTCAAGAGCTTTCCTGGTTATTTTTCTTCGTTTGCAAAGTATTGCAAGAGTCCATTGACGATCCCCGCCGCTGCTTGCTGTTGAAAAGTATCTGTATTTACCGTTACTTCCTCTTCGAAGTTGGTCAGGAAACCAAGCTCACAAAGCACAGCAAGGCGCGTATTCTCTCTTAGAATCAAGAAGTTGCCAAAGCGAGCCTCAAGATCGGTTAAACCGGTGCTGTTTACCGTTTCTGATTGAATGGCATGCGCTAGTTTACGGTTTTTATCATTTCCGTAAAAGTAAGTGATAATTCCATTTATTTGTTCGTTTTCGATTGTATTATGATGAATGCTAATAAAGGCGTCGATATTTTGAACATTGGCCAGGTAGACGCGATCTTCTAAGGAAACCTTTCGATCGTCTGATCTTGTAAACCGTACGGTTGCTCCAGCCGCTTCCAATTTTTGTCCAAGCAATCGGCTTACTTTTAAATTGATTTCTTTTTCCAATGTGCCTAAGTGTGGACCCACTGCCCCCGCGTCACTACCACCGTGACCAGGGTCGATGAGAATGACCTTTCCTTGCAGAGTCCCATGACGACTCTGATTCGTTTCCTTCCGTTCGACTGGGGGTAGACCATGGGCCGAGACGATCCATCCAGCAACATACCCAGTTTGACCATTTTCTAAGCGTACTTTAAACCAGTCACCTTCTTTGGCGAGGGCAGGAATCACTTCAGCCTGACTTGCGATATGGATAATTTCATGTTTTTCTTCTGGACCAGAACGGATATGGGTTCCACTTTTTAATGTTTTTACGAAAGGGGCGTGATCTTTATTTTCGGGCTGCGCTGCGCTGTCCACTTCTTCTAGCAGCCAATCCGCCACCCAACCGACTAGATTATCCCGTTGAATTTGTGTCCAGTCCCCTTGACGAGCTAAAATCTCGGCTGACTCGTTTTGCGTTAATTGTCCAATAATTTCAGAGGATGAGCTTGGTTTAGCGCGGATGTTTAACAAGGGATTCGTGGCGATTGCAACCGCTCGGATCTCATCCTCGTCTTTATCATCCGCTGTCGCCGAGTTGCTTAACCAATTTGCAATCCATCCTGTTTGGCCAGATGGCAGCTCAATTTTCGTCCAATCGCCATTAGATTCAACCTGTGTGAATTTTTCTCCACGATTGATTGTGGCGATTGACCGGAAGTCCGCGCTAGGGCCTGTCCGAACTTGTAATCCATCGATAAGAGGGGTCCTCAAGTCCTTTAACGTCTTAAATGAGGTTGGTTCAACTTCAACAAGCCAATCGGCAATCCAACCTTTTTCCCCATTATCTAATTTGATTTGAATCCATTCGTCTTTAATAGCTTCAACAGTGTATCGCTGTTCTTGTTTAACCTGTGTTATCACGGGGTGGCTGAGTCCAGGCTTCGTCCGAACGTTCAACTTACTTACCGCGATTTTAACCGTTCCTTGTCCCTTAGCCGCTAATGTTGGTGAAGCTATTGACCAACTTACTCCATTGAACATTAACGAAAGAGCAAGTCCATATGATAGGGATCGACGTAACATATATGATAATCCTTTCTAATTTATTCCTTCCAACAGTTACCATTCGTTACCAAGTTGAAAAACCCTCCAATATTTAAGCAACAAAAGACCAGAATTGGGCAGAATAGATAAAAAGAACCAGAGGATAACGAATGTGCAGTTTTAGTAGGCGACCATTTAGCATGTTCTGAATCAAGAGAAGGGGAGGGAAGTGGCAATGAGAGCGTGCAGTAAAACCTGGAAGGTGAATCAGTCAATGCGATCGATTAACGGGACCGATTTTCGGGATAAAATTATGGAATTTGATGATCACGAGCGAATTCAGTTCAAACCAATCAGCAAAGGGATTCGCTCAAATTCTTGCGCAGTATTTACTGAAATGTTAAATTAAACACGATAAGCTTCTCCGATGGAGAGATTAACTGGGGTTCAGCCAGAATTTGAACGCCCGCTATATCGGAGTGAATACCCATTCACTTCTTTATGTAATAAAGTAGGGGATTGCAGCTGAATTCAGTTAAAAAGGAGTTTAAAGATGTTTATTCGTGTGATCGGGATTGATCGGACGATGGAGCGGCAAGTCGCCCATATCGTTCAGCTCTTTTTTGAAGATGCAAAAGTCATCTTTACAAATGAACAAGAAACAACACTTCAGTTGGAATTCATCGAACATATAAGCGAGCAGATGATCCAAGTAAAAGCTCAGTTGCTCGTTGTAGACACAGATATAATGACGGAAGAATTTCAAGAAGCGTCTTTTCCGTCCAACTTCAATGCGGAAGAAAAAAGAAAGCATCGTCGACGTGTGATCCATCAGACTTTGTTACTTTTATTAGAAGCCTACACAGGAATGCGACAGCCTTGGGGGATTTTGACAGGAATTCGACCTACAAAATTGGCGCATCGCAAGCGAAGGGAAGGTTTGGGCGCTGAGCAGGCGCAATTACAACTTCAAGAGGAGTATTTACTCACCGCGGAAAAAGTGGAATTGATGCAACAAATCACGGAGCGACAACTACAAGCGGCCCCAGATCTTTATCGGCTTGGCGAAGAGGTCAGTATTTATATTGGAATCCCATTTTGCCCAACGAAATGCGCTTATTGTACGTTCCCCGCTTACTCGATCCAAGGACAGCAGGGTTCTGTTGATTCTTTTTTGGGTGGATTGCATTATGAAATGCAGCAAATTGGGGAATGGTTGAAAAATCGCGGGATTGCGATCACAACGGTTTATTTTGGCGGCGGAACGCCGACAAGCATATCTGCCGAGGAAATGGCGGCGCTTTATGGGCGGATGTTTGATTCATTTCCAAACGTGAATGACATTCGGGAAATTACAGTAGAGGCGGGGCGCCCTGATACGATTACCCCAGAAAAGTTAGCTGTGCTGAATCGGTTTGAAATCGATCGGATCAGTATTAATCCGCAATCATATCATCAAGAAACGCTCGATGCGATCGGTCGGCATCATACAGTTGAAGAAACGATTGAAAAGTTCAGGTTGGCGCGGGAAATGGGCATCGATAATATAAATATGGATTTAATTATCGGATTGCCGGGTGAAGGTTTAGATGAATTCCAGCATACGTTGCGAGAAACGGAAAAATTGATGCCCGAATCGTTGACTGTGCACACCCTTTCTTTTAAACGCGCCTCGGAAATGACGCAAAATAAAAGTAAGTATAAAGTAGCGGACCGCGATGAAGTTGTGGAAATGATGAAGTTAGCGGAACGATGGACCGCCCAACAGGGGTATGTTCCTTATTACTTGTATCGACAGAAAAATATATTGGGCAATTTAGAAAATGTCGGTTACGCCAAACCAGGACTTGAAAGTCTTTACAATATTATGATTATGGAAGAAGTTCAGACAATCATTGGGTTAGGTTGCGGCGCGTCCAGCAAGTTCATTCATCCGCGCACAGGTAAAATTACTCGATTTGCGAATCCGAAGGAGCCGCGGGCATACAACTTAGCGTTTGAAAAATATACAGAAGACAAATTAAAGTTGCTTGACGAGCACTTTGAATCTATATATTCTTCGTAAAACTTGACAACCAATCGTGTTATCAGTAACATGAAAACAGTTAAATAGTTGATCCGGTGAAAGGAACAGTAGCGAGCAAGATCGGCTAGCGCAGAGAGGAAGTGACCAAGGCTGAAATCACTTCCCTAGACAGTGTTCGTGAAACGACATCCTTGAGGACCATAGGTGAACGAGAGTAGCCTATCGGCGCGCGCAGCGTTATGTGAATGAGTGGAATTTATCGTAAGTTCCAATGTAGGGTGGTACCACGGGTGAATCATAATCTCTCGTCCCTGACGGTTATTGTCAGTGGCGGGAGATTTTTCTGTTTACCCCTATTTTTAGATTCCCATGAGGTAGGCTTGTTGGGCGCGTAGGAGCAGTGATTGAAAAGGAGGATGAACAAAACAATGTCGATTCATATTCCACGAGGAACCGCAGATGTATTGCCAGGGGAAGTGGAACTTTGGCAGTTTATTGAACAGAAGTCACGTGATTTATGTCAGCGGTTCAATTATAAGGAAATAAGAACGCCTATTTTTGAACATACTGAACTTTTTCAACGCGGAGTTGGAGAAACAACGGATATTGTTGAGAAAGAAATGTACACGTTTCAAGATAAAGGCGGGAGGAATATTACGTTGCGTCCAGAAGGGACAGCGGCGGTGGTTCGTTCTTTTGCGGAGCACAAACTGTTTGGCGATCCAAATCAGCCAGTAAAGCTGTATTACATTGGACCAATGTTTCGCTATGAGCGTCCCCAGGCGGGGCGTATGAGACAGTTTACGCAATTCGGTGTAGAAGCGCTTGGATCGTATGATCCGTCAATCGACGCGGAAGTGATTGCCTTGGCAATGGGATTATATGAAGAACTTGGGATACACGATTTAAGATTGGAAGTCAACAGTGTCGGTTGCAACACGTGTCGTCCTGTTCACCGAGACCATCTTGTCCAACATCTAGGCGAGAGACGGGAAGAACTGTGCGCAGATTGTCAGTCCCGATTTGATCGAAACCCACTACGGATTTTGGATTGTAAAGCTGAGAAATGCAAAGAGATTACGAAACAAGCGCCAAACATTACGGAACATCTGTGTGATGATTGTTCGCCTAATTTTGAGCAAGTGAAGGAACACTTAACCCGTCTCGGGATCGCATACCATGTCAACCCAAGAATGGTGCGCGGACTTGATTATTATACGCAAACAGCTTTTGAGATTATGGCGGAGGGCTTCGGCGCGATTACAACGATTTGCGGCGGTGGCCGCTACAACGGATTAGTCGAATCAATTGGCGGGCATGATAGTCCGGGAATTGGCTTTGCAATGAGCATTGAACGGGTGCTGCTAACGTTGCAAAGTCAAAAGATCGAGTTGCCAGTGAAACGTGAACTGGATTGTTATGTCGTTGCGGTGGGCGAGCAAGCGGAGAAAGAGGCTGTATGTATATTAAACAAATTGCGTAAGCATGGTCTGCGAGCTGACAAAGATTATCAAGGGCGGCGGATGAGGGCTCAATTCAAAGCGGCGGACCGTAATCAGGCCCGCGTCACATTGATCATTGGCGATGATGAACTTGAAAAAGGAATCGCTGTCGTCAGGACGATGGCGACTGGAGAACAACAAGAAGTAAATTTAAACGAGGTCGTAAACTTTATAGCAACTAATATGAATACGATTGAGGAGGAAAAGTAATGGCTTATTACCGTACGCATCAATGCGGCAAACTGAGTAAGACAGAGATTGGGCAAGAGGTAACACTATGCGGATGGGTTCAACGTCGTCGGGATTTAGGCGGTGTCATCTTTATCGATTTCCGTGATCGCAGCGGACTAGTTCAAATTGTGATGAACCCTGAATACAATCAGGAAGCTCATCGGATCGGTGATCGGGTCCGTAATGAGTATGTTTTAAAAGTGAAAGGAAATATCGTAGAAAGATCTGCGGAAACAGTGAATCCAAAGATTAGCACGGGTGAAATTGAAGTGCATATTTCTGATGTGGAAATATTGAACGAAGCGAAAAACCCGCCGTTTCAAATAGAGGATCAAGTGGAAGTCGATGAGAACATTCGACTAAAGTATCGCTACTTAGACTTGCGCCGTCCAGCGATGCAACAATCGATTATATTGCGTCATAAAGTGAGTAAAGCGTTTCGCGATTTTTTAGATGAAAATGATTTTCTTGAGATTGAAACGCCCATGTTAACGAAAAGCACGCCAGAGGGAGCGCGCGATTATTTAGTGCCAAGCCGAGTTCATCCCGGTGAATTCTTTGCCTTGCCACAGTCCCCGCAATTGTTCAAGCAATTGTTAATGGTGTCTGGATATGAACGCTATTTCCAAATTGTTCGCTGTTTTCGGGATGAGGACTTAAGGGCGGATCGTCAACCTGAATTCACGCAAGTTGATATTGAAACATCCTTCTTAACGATGGAGGAGTTACTGCCGTTGATGGAAAAAATGGTTGCTCAAGTTTGTGAACAGTCGATCGGATTGAAAGTAGAGGCGCCTTTCCAGCGCTTAACGTATCGTGAAGCCATTGATCGATATGGTTCGGACAAGCCTGATTTACGATTTGGCATGGAGTTGACAGATGTGTCCGATATTGCGGCTGCATGTGGATTTAAAGTATTTAGCGGCGCAGTGGAACGCGGTGGGCAAGTGAAAGGAATTAACGTAAAGGGGTGCGGTCATTTTTCCCGTAAAGATGTCGATGATTTGATGGGATTCGCCGCTCGATACGGGGCAAAAGGTCTTGCATGGATCGCTTATCAGGATGGTGAAATAAGAGGACCGATCGCGCGATTCTTTACAAAGGAAGAGATGGCTCAGTTTAAAGAGCGGTTTGCTGTAAGTGAAGGGGATTTGTTGTTGTTTGTTGCTGATACTGCGAAAGTCGTTGCCGATACGTTGGGGGCGCTTCGTACGAAATTTGGTAAGGAGTTAGGATTGATCGACTCTTCCGTGTTTAAGTTTGCCTGGGTTGTAGATTTCCCGCTCGTAGAATACGACGAAGACCAGAAACGGTATGTTGCTTTACATCATCCGTTTACAATGCCCGTCGAAGAGGACCTTGAATTGTTTGATACTGACCCAGGTCAAATTAGAGCCCAAGCCTATGATCTTGTGTTAAATGGTTTTGAGGTGGGCGGCGGCAGTATGCGTATTTATAAGCGCGATATTCAAGAGAAGATGTTTAAAGCGCTTGGGTTTAGCCAAGAAGAGGCCACGGATAAATTCGGCTTCCTGTTAGATGCTTTTGAGTATGGCACGCCGCCGCATGGGGGGATCGCCCTAGGATTGGATCGCTTTGTAATGTTATTGGCTGGTCGCTCGAACTTACGCGAGGTGATCGCTTTCCCGAAAACAGCAAGCGCGGCCGATCCAATGACAGACGCTCCTGGAGAGGTAGACGAGAAGCAATTGGATGAATTAAGCATCTCCCTACAATTACCAGAAGAAGTAACAAAATAGACTTATATACGCCTTGCAAACGCTTTAATTATAGAGTATTATAAAGCTATAAGAGTCCTGAGATGTACGTAAAACCGATACGTTTTGAGCCCAACATTCAGACATGTAGAATTCCAGATTTCTTTAGGAAATGAAGCCGTGATTTTTGTGGAACAGGAACTAAAGGAACAGGATGGACCCTCTCTTAGGGATTAGTTTTGAGCAGGTTCAAAACTAAGGATTGTACGGCATAATGGGACTCTTTTAATGAAAACAACGAACAGAGACCTTTCTAAGCGAAAGGTCTTTTTTTTGTGGCTGTTCGTTCGAAAACGGGACTTTTCTTTTCAATTATGCTATATTTACTATTTAATAAATAGGAAACCATATATGAAAACTTGTCTTTTTGAAAGGGGAAGCATCAGATGCTGCATCAGTTTTCGCGCGCGGAGCTCGCTGTTGGAGTAGAGGGAATTGAAGTGTTGAAGAACAGTACGGTTGCTGTGTTAGGCGTCGGCGGCGTTGGTTCTTTCACAGCTGAAGCTCTTGCTCGTTCAGGCGTAGGTCGGATCATTCTATTAGATAAAGATGTTGTTGACATCACGAATATAAACCGCCAAATCCATGCCTTGTTGGACACGGTCGGTCAAGAAAAAACAGAATTGATGAAGGAAAGGATCGCCAAGATTAACCCGCATTGTGAAGCGATCGTTTTAAACATGTTTTACAATGAACAAACATTTGAGCAGTTGTTTTCCGCTGTTGAACAGATCGATTATATTGTAGATGCAATGGATACAATATCGAGCAAAATTCATCTTGTAAAAGAAGCAAAAGCAAGGGGAATTAAGATTATTTCCAGTATGGGGGCGGCGAATAAGACGGATCCGACACGTTTCGAAGTAACGGACCTGTTTAAAACGTCGTACGATCCGATTGCTAAAGTGATGCGCAGAGAATTACGAAAAAGCGGGATTAATAAAGGGGTTAAGGTTGTTTTTTCAACAGAAATTCCTGTTAAACAAAAAGTGGATGTGCTGCAGCAGGTCGCTCCGAATCAAGAGACGCCGATTCGAAAAGCTAAAATGCCGCCATCGAGTAATGCTTTCGTCCCATCCGTTGCTGGGTTAATTATGGCTGGCGTTGTCATTAACGATCTATTGGAAGAAGCAAACATTAAAATTGAACGAGTAAATGAATAAAAAGCGCTGAGTTCAATGAAAAGGAGGAAATATGGACTTATTTTCGTTCGAATATGACAATAATAATCAAGGAGAGCAACGTTTACAGCCGCTTGCCGCGCGTATGAGACCGAAGACGATTGATCAATTTGTTGGACAAGAACAGATTGTTGGAAAAGGCAAGCTGTTGCGTCGGGCGATTGAGGCTGATCAAATCTCCTCACTAATTTTTTATGGGCCGCCTGGCACGGGTAAAACTACATTGGCAAAAGTGATTGCTGGCGCAACGCAAACTTTTTTTACTGAGCTAAATGCCGTGACGGCAGGTGTCGCAGATATTCGCAAGGTGATTGAACAAGCAAAAGAAACTTATCTAATGAGCCGACGCAGGACGATCTTGTTTATCGATGAGATTCATCGTTTTAATAAAGCGCAGCAGGATGCCTTGCTTCCCTATGTTGAAGAAGGTACGATTATTTTAATAGGAGCAACGACGGAAAATCCTTATTTTGAAGTCAATGCGGCTCTGTTGTCGCGCTCGCAAGTTTTTCAGTTGGAGCTGCTTTCGAATGAACATTTAGCGATTATCTTGGACGCTACCTTAAACGATGTTCAAGATGGTTATGGAGAATTAAAAATTAAGATCAGTGAGGAAGCGCGAGAACATTTGTTACAATACTCATCTGGCGATGCTCGGCGTTTGTTGAATGCTTTGGAACTAGCGGTAACGACGACTGTCCCGAATGCGGAACAAGTGATTGAAATTGATTTGCAAGTAGCGATGGAATCCATTCAACGGCGCGCCGTTCGTTATGATAAATCAGGTGACGCCCATTATGACACAGTTTCCGCTTTCATTAAATCGATTCGGGGTTCAGACCCAGATGCCGCGTTGTTTTGGCTGGCTCAAATGATTGAGGCTGGCGAGGATCCCTTATTTATTGCCCGTCGCGTTGTCATCGCCGCATCAGAAGACATTGGCAATGCGGATCCGATGGCGTTGTCGATTGCTGTTTCCGCTTTTCAAGCCTTGCAATTTTTGGGTATGCCTGAAGGAAGAATCCCGCTTGCCCAGGCGGTAACCTATTGCGCTTCGGCCCCGAAAAGTAACGCATCGTATAAAGGGATCAATGAGGCGATGAGTTGGGTGAAGAATAACGGACAACAGCCTGTTCCAAATCATTTAAAGGACGCTCATTATAAAGGAGCAGCTAAGCTAGGGCGCGGACAAGGTTATTTATATCCGCATCATTTCCCGGAAAATGTCGTGGAACAGCAATATCTGCCTGATGGCGTTTCAGAACAGTTTTATCGTCCGACGGAAAATGGCCATGAGCAGAAGATTTCCATGTACCTTAAGCGTGTAGATACAGGAAAAAAAGGGTTATAGAGGAGAGGTTGGACATGAAAATTTCCACGAAAGGTCGCTACGGACTGACAATAATGATGGAATTGGGGCAACGTTTGGGTGAAGGGCCGACATCGCTAAAAACGATTGCGCAGCGGCACAATCTATCTGAGCACTACTTAGAGCAATTGGTAGCCCCTTTACGTAACGCGGAATTAGTAAAAAGTGTGCGCGGCGCCTATGGCGGTTACATTCTTAGTAAAAATCCAGAAGAGATCACAGCCGGTGATATTATTCGGGTATTGGAAGGTCCGATTAGTCCGGTTGAATTTGAAGAAGAAGAAGATCCCGCTAAGCGCAATTTGTGGTTAAGCATCCGAGATGCGATTTCCGAGGTATTAGATTCAACGACGCTAGAGGATTTGATTGTGTACGAAGAAGAGGGAGATCGCGGCTCTTATATGTTTTATATTTAATAAAATCATCCCGTAAAAGGAATGGTGATTGTGGATGGGAATTTATTTAGACCACGCGGCAACGACCCCTGTCTATCCTGAAGTAGTCGACTTAATGCTTCCTTATTTACAACAGGTATATGGAAATCCGTCGAGTACCCACAGGCTCGGTCGCCAGACAAAAGGTGAGATCGAACGGGCGCGAACGATTGTTGCGCATAGTTTTGGAGCTACTGGAAGACAGTTGGTGTTTACGAGCGGCGGCACAGAAGCGGACAATCTTGCGCTCATTGGCGCCGCGTTTGCCAATCGAGAGCGGGGTAACCATATTATTACGACAAGTGTTGAACACCATGCCGTGCTTCATACGTGTCAATATTTGCAAGAGCAAGGCTTTGAAGTTACCTATCTTCCTGTTGATGAAACAGGGCGGATCCGACTCGAGGATCTCAAAGCGGCGATCAAGGAGACAACCATTCTAATCAGCATGATGTACGGTAACAATGAGGTAGGCGTTTTGCAACCGATCGCGGAAGTTGCAGAGTTGGCGAAAGAAACAGGAGTTCTTGTTCATACCGATGCTGTACAAGCTTTTGGTGTTGAGCAGATCGATGTGAACACGCTCCCAGTCGATCTGCTTTCTGTTTCGGGGCATAAAATTGGTGGACCGAAAGGGATCGGAGCATTGTACATAAGGGAAAACGTGAAGTTTTCAGCGCAGTTGCATGGTGGAGCTCAAGAGAGGCAAAGAAGAGCGGGAACGGAGAATGTTCCAGGTATAGTTGGATTTGCGAAAGCAGTCCAACTTGCGCAGCAAAGTCTTACGGAAAGACGAGAAAAATATCTTGCGATCAGAAATGTCATGTTGGAAACATGGCAGCTTGAAGGCGTTGAATATGAAGTCAATGGACATCGGCAAGCATTTTTGCCGCATGTTTTAAATGTAAGTTTTCCAAAAGTGGACACGGAGATTATGTTAATGAACCTGGATTTGGAAGGTGTCTTCTGTTCCAGCGGTTCAGCTTGTTCGGCTGGTTCTTTAGAGGTCTCCCATGTTTTACAGGCGATGCGACTGAGTGAGGATCGTTTGCGTTCAGCCGTTAGATTTAGTTTTGGGTGGAATAATACGATAGAAGAAGGGCGCGTTGCGGCTCAAAAAACAGCTGCAATTATAAAACGATTAACAGATAGGTAGTGGTTCGATGGTAAAGAAACCAATTGAGCAAACACGTGTTGTGATTGGCATGTCCGGAGGGGTTGATTCTTCCGTGGCAGCGTTGCTACTTAAGCAACAAGGCTATGATGTCATTGGTGTATTTATGAAGAATTGGGACGATACGGATGAGTTTGGTCATTGTACAGCAGAAGAAGATTTTGATGACGTTCGTAAAGTTTGTGACCAAATCGGGATCCCGTATTATTCCGTTAATTTTGAAAAAGAGTACTGGGATCGTGTTTTTACCTACTTTTTGGACGAGTACAAATGGGGGAGAACTCCGAATCCTGATGTGATGTGTAATAAAGAAATTAAGTTTAACGCGTTTTTAGATCGCTCGATCCAGCTCGGGGCTGACTATTTAGCGACGGGCCATTATGCCCAGGTTGCTTTTAAAGATGGTCAATATCGTCTGTTGCGGGGCGCGGACACAAACAAAGATCAGACTTATTTCTTGCATGTGCTTGGTCAAGAGCAATTATCGAGGACATTGTTCCCGATCGGTCACCTTCCAAAAGAAGAGGTGCGTAAAATTGCCCTTGAAGCGGGACTAGCGACAGCAAAGAAGAAAGACAGCACTGGTATTTGTTTCATTGGAGAACGCGATTTTAAAGAGTTTCTTAGCAATTACTTACCCGCCCAACCGGGTGAAATGCGTACGTTGGATGGCGAACTGAAAGGGACGCATGATGGGTTGATGTATTATACCCTCGGGCAAAGGCAAGGTTTAGGAATCGGCGGTGGTTCAGGGACGGGCGAGCCGTGGTTCGTTGTCGGCAAGGATCTTGAAAATAACATTTTGTTGGTCGGACAAGGCGCCAACCATCCAGCTCTCTTTTCGGAAGGTCTAATCGCAACTGATTTACATTGGGTTAGCGGGGAAGCGCCTTCAGCGCCGTTTACATGCGAAGCGAAATTCCGCTACCGACAACCGGATCAACGAGTAACCGTCCATCTTGAAGCGGACCATACGTGTAGAGTCGTTTTTGCAAAGCCGCAAAAGGCGATCACGCCTGGTCAATCCGTTGTATTCTACAAAGGCGAAGAATGTTTGGGTGGCGGCGTCATTGAACGGGCGTTAACGGAAATGGAGTCTTCCTCATGATGAAAACTGCGAAAGAATGGAATAAAATTGGATTAGAACAGCTTACTTCTGGTCATGTTGATAAGGCGCTTGACGCTTTTCAAAAAGCGTATGAAATCGATCCAAATGATCCAGAACCATATTGCAATATTGGCAACGTGTTAGCCAGCTCTGGTTATAATGATGACGCGATCGTCTGGTTTAAAAGATCGTTGCAATTAGATTCAGATTTTTCGATTGCGCGCTATGGTTTCGGCAATGCGCTTTATAATATGAAACAATTTGACGAAGCGCTTCAGCAGTATGAGCAGGCCGCAGCGCTTGGAATGGATCATCATGATTTGTTTTTTATGACGGGGATGACTAACTTTCATTTGGAAAAATTAGATGAATCAATCTCCTTTTTTGATCGTTGCTTAGAAACGGATCCCGCAGATGTAGAGGCGTTGTTTACAAAAGGATTAGCTTGGGCTCGATTAGGAAATATCCTTGATGCCAAGCAAGTTTTTGAAGAAGTAGTCAAACTAGATCCGACTCATGCAGATGGTTATTTTAATCTAGGAGTGGCTTATGCCTATTCCGAAAATCTAACAAAAGCGAAAAAGTTTCTCGAGCAGGCGATCAAATTAAATCCAAATCACACCTTAGCTTTAAACACGTTAAAACAATTGAAAAATTTGTAGGACATAGACCCTCCTTCAATTCCACATAATAAGGGTGCGGAAGGAGGGTCTTCCCATGCTTAAAGCAAATGAAGTGATCAGCTTGCCGGTGCTTGATTTGGAATCAGGTCAGGAGCGCGGAAATGTTCGGGATGTTCTATTTTGCGATGATTGGACATTTCAAGGTTTGCTTGTGGAGGTAAAAGCCCTTTTCCGAAAAAATCGATTTGTTCCTTTACACAAAGTCCATGCATTTGGAGAGGATTTTGTGGTCATTAAAAATGAGCAGGGCTTACAACCAGCCCAAGACGCAGAAGGCTATAATGGAATTCGAACAGGGCCTGTTGTTGTTATTGGGAAGCCTGCAATTAGTTCAGACGGTCAATTTTTGGGGCAAATTGAAGATGTTTATTTTCAAACAGAATTTGGCGAAATCGTCGGCTATGAACTTTCTGACGGCATTTTTTCCGATATCGTTGAGGGTAGAAAGACGGTTTCTCACGTGGAAAACGCTAAAATTAGTGATGATGCCGTAATCTTACCATCTACGCAAATAGAACAGGAGGAGATTTAATGAACAGAACAAGAATGTCTTGGATGGTCGGTTTGGGCGCAATCAGTCTTGCTATGTTCGGATGGGTGTCGAAAAGAAATCGAAGTCCGATGAGTAAAATGACACATTGGACAAATCGATCATTCGGATGGATCCGTCGCGGTCGAATCACTCGAATGTTAAGCAGAATGGTTCGGTAATTTGTAAGAAGGGCGAGCGGAGACGGCGGTGCGCCGGATCTCCGCTTCGCCCTTTTTTTCGTTTGCGATATTCTTCGCCCCTTTTGGAAACGATAAGGTTACCATTAAAAAGAGGGGAAGGGGGATAGCGTGGATCAAAAAACCTCACAGAAATGGATTAAGATTTTGTTTGCGCTAGTCGCAATTTTACTTGCGGTATGTAGTTTGTATCTCATCATCGACTTATCCCCTCGACTAAATTGGTTTTGGCGTATTTTAAAGGCATTAATTTTTCCGCTGTTTATCTCAATCGTGATTGCCTATCTGCTTAATCCAATTGTTCACGCTTTGCATCGGCGTCAGGTCCCGCGGGGAATTGCAGTCCTGACTATCTACTTTACGTTTCTGCTGATCAGTATTGTGTTCTTAATGAAAGTCATTCCAGCATCGATTATTCAGTTTAAGGATTTCGGAGAACACTTGCCAGACTTAATTCGTACTTACCAAGGGTGGCTGGATGAAATTCATGAACATAAATATGATTTGCCTGATAGCTTGAGGTTAAGTATCGATCATGCGTTGATAACTATGGAGCAAAAAACATCGTTGTTCTTTTCGAGTGTATTAAATGGGGCTGGCGAACTATTATCTAAGATGATCGGCTTCCTAGTCATTCCCTTTCTTGTTTTTTATTTATTGAAAGATATGAAGGTCATTCAAAAAGGAATTTTGCTGCTTATACCGCGCAGCCATCGTAAAGAATTTGGAAAAGTAATTGCAGAGGTTGACGATGCGTTAGGAAATTACGTGGCGGGTCAATTGATTGTTGCATTTGTAATCGGGGGTTTGGCCTACTTAGGTTATTGGATTTTGGGAATGCCTTATGCTATTATTTTGGCCTTTATTATTATGGTTACGAACATTATCCCTTACTTTGGGCCGTTAATCGGAGCGATCCCTTCCATTTTTGTAGCGTTAACGATCTCTGTAAAAATGACGATTTGGGTGCTTGTCATTAACCTAATCATTCAGATTGTTGAAGGAAATATTCTTTCGCCTCTCATTATGGGCAAAAAGTTGCGACTGCATCCGATCTTAATCATCTTAGCTTTACTTGTTGGCGGTGAAGTTGGTGGCCTGGTTGGGTTAATCTTTGCTGTACCAATCGTTGCCGTGAGCCGTGTCGTTTTTAACCATGCCGTCGCCCGTCTTGTGAAACATTGACAAGGGATGATGGAATAACTATAATGTCAGGTGAATATGGATATTTGATTGATGAAGGATCCAGTAAATTATGTTCGCTTCTTTGCAGAGAGGGACCCCTGGGCTGTAAGGGTTCTAAGAAGGCATAGTTGAACGCTAATCCAGAGAGCAGTAAACCCTGCCGATCTCACCTCGTTACGGTGAAGGAGAAGGAGGCCATGCCCGTTTTTATGAAAACGAGTTGGCAACCAGGGTGGTACCGCGTGAGCACAACTCTCGTCCCTGATTTTTAGGGATGGGAGTTTTTTGGTTTTTTATAAATTTATGCTAATGACGATGGAGGTTTTTTTGTGAAGAAGCTTACTTCTAATGAGATACGGCAACTATTTATAGACTTTTTTGAATCGAAGGGACATCGCATCGAACCAAGCGCCCCGCTTGTTCCGCATGACGACCCATCGCTACTTTGGATTAACTGTGGAATGGCCCCGCTTAAAAAATATTTTGATGGAACGGTGATTCCAGAAAACCCGCGCATCGCCAATTCACAAAAATCTTTGCGCACAAATGATATTGAAAATGTAGGAAAAACAGCGAGACACCATACCTTCTTTGAAATGCTTGGTAACTTCTCAATTGGCGATTATTTTAAGGAAGACGCGATTATTTGGGCGTGGGAATTCCTTACCGATGAGAATTGGATCGGTTTTGACGCGGACAAGCTATCAATCACGATCCATCCGGAAGACGATGAAGCATTTGATATTTGGAATAAAACAGTCGGTGTGCCAGAGGAACGAATTATTCGGTTGGAAGGGAACTTTTGGGATATTGGAGAAGGGCCTTGCGGACCAAACAGTGAGATATTTTACGATCGCGGCGAAGCTTTCGGCAACGATCCTAACGACCCGGAATTATTTCCCGGCGGCGAAAACGAACGCTATTTAGAAATCTGGAATCTTGTATTTTCCCAATACAATCACAATGCGGATGGTTCGTATACCCCGTTGCCAAAGAAAAATATTGACACCGGGATGGGTTTAGAGAGACTGGCATCGATCATTCAAGACGTAAGTAATAACTATGAAACTGATCTGCTATTCCCTATTATTGAAGCAACAAGTAAAATATCGGGCGTAAAATATGGCGCTGCTGAGGAAACCGATGTGGGCTTGAAAGTCATCGCCGATCACGTTCGAACCATTGCGTTTTCGATTGCTGATGGCGCCTTGCCATCGAATGAAGGACGCGGCTATGTCATTCGCCGTTTGTTGCGACGCGCCGTTCGCTATGGCATGGTGCTTGGCGTGGAAAAACCATTTTTATATCAATTGGCGGCGGTTGTCGGTGAAGTGATGGGGAAACATTACCCAGAGGTCGTCGAAAAACGCGAATTTATTGAACGGGTTGTTCGTGGGGAAGAGGAACGTTTTCATGAAACATTGCATGACGGGATTGCTATTTTAGAGCAGATGGTCGAAACGGCGAAAAGAGTTGATCGAACCCAATTAAGCGGCGAAGAGTTATTCCGACTTTATGATACGTATGGCTTCCCTGTTGATCTATCAGAAGACTTTGCGCAGGAACATGGACTTTTTGTCGATCGGGCAGGTTTCGAAAATGCCATGGAACAACAACGAGCCCGCGCTCGTTCCGCCCGACAAGAAGTGGGCAGCATGAAAACCCAGGGAGGCATTCTTTCTGAAATAAAGGTTAAGAGTGAGTTTGTTGGGTATAATGAATTGGTAGCAAGCGCCAAAGTGGTTGCTTTGATCGTGAATGATCAGTTGGTAGACTTTGTTTCAGAGGGACAGCAGTGTCAAGTTATCTTGGACCGAACGCCTTTTTACGCCGAGAGCGGAGGGCAGGTTGCCGACCAAGGATTACTCGTGAGCGGCGATATCCAATTAAAGGTAGAGGCTGTGTTTAAGGGGCCGAATGGCCAACACGTTCATGACGTGATTGCGCAGCAAGGAAGCCTGAAGGTCGGAGCGACTGTGGAAGCAGTTGTTGACCAACAAGCTCGATTAAATATTATTAAAAACCATACGGCTACCCATTTACTGCACCGCGCTTTGAAGGATACGTTAGGCGAGCATGTCAACCAAGCAGGTTCACTTGTCGCCAGCAGTCGTCTTCGATTTGACTTTACGCATATTAGCTCGATTAGTTCGACAGAACTTGAAACAATCGAAGCTTTGGTCAATCAAAAAATTTGGGAACAGATTGACGTAGATACGATGCAAAAAGGGATTGAAGAAGCGAAAGCGATGGGGGCGATGGCCCTCTTTGGTGAAAAGTATGGGGATGTCGTCCGTATCGTGCAAGTTGGCGATTATAGTTTAGAGTTGTGCGGCGGCTGTCATGTTAGCAATACAGCAGAAATAGGCCTGTTTAAAATTGTGAGTGAAGCGGGGATTGGCGCGGGAACGAGGAGAATTGAGGCTGTTACAGGTCAGTCCGCGTTTGAATTCCTGAACAATCAAGCGGAAACATTGCATCAGTTGGCTGATGACTTAAAAGCAAAAGTCGAAGAAGTGCCCAAGCGAATTGGTCTATTAAGGAATCAAATTCGTGACCTGGAAAGGGAGAATGAATCCCTTAAAGCGAAGCTTAGTCACGTTGAAGCGTCCTCTTTAACAGATCAAATGCAAGAAGTGAACGGGGTCAAGGTGCTCGCGGCTGCAGTTAACGGGATGGATATGGAAAACTTGCGCAATATGGTTGATGAACTCAAAGGGAAATTGGGTTCCGCTGTTGTTGTAATCGGTTCGGTTCAGGGAGAAAAAGTGAATTTAACGGCAGGCGTAACGAAAGATCTGGTGGAACAAGGTTATCATGCAGGTAAACTGATCAAGGAAGTAGCTACCCGCTGTGGCGGAGGCGGAGGCGGGCGTCCGGATATGGCTCAAGCGGGCGGAAGGAATCCAGCCCAATTAAATGAAGCCCTTCAATATGTATCAACTTGGGTTGAACAACGATAAACGCGCCAATACACGTAATCTTTTAAGAAAATAAAGGAAATAGGGAGTGTCTATCGAAAAAACTAGGTATAGGATTTATTGGTAGTTAAGATATATCTAAAAGAGGTGTTGATGATGAGTTCATTGGACAGAACCATGAAATTCAATCTAAAGTTAGATGAAGCGGATGTGCAAGTGAAGGATGCCCTTTTAACGGTGTATGATGCTTTGGAGGAAAAAGGATACAATCCAATTAACCAAGTGGTCGGCTATTTACTATCTGGGGATCCTGCTTATATCCCAAGACACAATAACGCGCGAAGCATCATTCGTAAATTAGAAAGAGACGAAATAATTGAAGAATTGGTGCGTTCTTATTTGGCTCAACATCGTACGTAAAATGAGATAGAGGAGAATGCGCGCATGCGTATTATGGGTTTAGATTTAGGAGATAAAACGATCGGTGTTGCGGTAAGCGATGAATTAGGTTGGACAGCGCAAGGTATCGAGACAATTAGACGATCGGACATCGAGGAAGATTTGAAAAAGTTAAAGGCATTGCTGGAACAATATGAAGCGCGGGAGATCGTCGTTGGATTACCGAAAAACATGAACGGAACCATTGGACCGCGTGGGGAGTTGTCTCAACAATTTGCCGCATTATTAGAAGAAACGTTTGCGATGCCCGTCCATTTGTGGGATGAGCGATTGACGACGATGGCTGCGGAAAAAATGCTAGTCGCTGCAGACGTAAGCAGAAAGAAACGAAAAAAAGTGATTGATAAGATGGCGGCGGTTATGATCTTGCAAGGATTTTTAGATTTTAAACAAACGTAAGGGGATGAAAACATGGATGAAGAACTAGTGGGACAAGTCGTCACATTAGCGGATGACGAAACTGGCGAAGAACGCGACTTTGAAGTTATGTACATGTTCGATATTGAAGGGCGAACCTACTTATGTTTGGTGCCGGATGATCAGCGGGAACAAGAAGAAGTAGAAGTTCACTTTCTGCGTTTAGATAAATCGGATGGCATGTTGTACCCGATTGAGTCGGAAGAAGAGCAAGAAAATGTAATTGCTACGTTTGAAACTTTAGAAGCCGAATTTGAGTCCTAAAGCCATGAAGCTACGTCGAACTTAATGCGATGTAGCTTTTTCATTTTCTGCTCCTCCTAACGGTTAAAAATGAAGTATAATGTAGAATGTTGTCAACATTTGAACTTTGTTTCTGTTTGAATTGTTGATAATGTGGGAACCTAAGGGGGAGGAGTAGTGAAATGAAAAGATTTGTTAAAGTCAGTCTTTTGGTTGTAATCGCGTTAGCGGGTTTTTATCAGTTGTATCAGTTCTCTTTGCAACCGACAAAACCAGGCAATGCTGTTATTATAGATATTCCGCAAGGGAGTTCTAGCTCCCAAATCGCCTCGTTATTAGAGGAGCATCACATTATCAAAAATAAGCAATCATTTATTGTCTATTTGCGTCAAACAGGGAAGGGTAGGCAATTGCAAGCCGGTAAGTATCAATTTCAGCCGGGCGAATCGGTGGATCGCGTCATCGATCAATTGGCCAGTGGTCAAGTGTATGTCGATTCGATTGATGTGACCATACCCGAAGGATGGACCGTGAAACAAATCGCGGGATTATTAGCCGAAAAGGGTTTGGTCGATGAGAAGAAATTCTTAAATGAAGTGAACAAAGGGAGCTTTTCTTACCCATTTGTAAAAGACATCCCCAAATCCTTACCTTATCGCTTAGAAGGCTATTTATTCCCAAAAACATACCAATTTCAAAAGGAATTATCTGAGCATGAGATTATCGATCGGATGTTGGCCCAGTTTGATAAAGAATACAATCCCGCTTGGAGCGAGCAACTAAACAAACACAACTTTACGATTCATGAGATGGTCACGTTAGCCTCGATTGTAGAGCGGGAAGTAGCGGTTGCGAAAGAGCGACCGATTGTGGCGGGGGTTTACTTTAATCGAATTCAACAAGACATTATGTTGCAGGCGGATGCGACTGTGCAGTATGGGTTAGGCGAACAAAAGGATCGATTAACTTATAAAGATCTGGAATTGGACCATCCTTATAATACGTATAAACACAAAGGATTGCCCCCTGGACCGATTGCCGCTCCAGGGATCTCAGCGCTTGAAGCCGTCGTTAACCCGACATCCCATGAGTTTCTCTTTTATGTAACAAAAAAGGATGGGTCTGGGGAACACTTTTTTTCGAAAACATATCAAGAGCACTTAAGAAATATTGCGGTTAGCAAACAAACCGCTCGATAGCGATGTTAGATCGGTTTGTGTTAAGATAAATCAAGTTTTGAAATGCAAAGACATAGGAGTGTCTTCGTCATGATTGTATATGAGAATATAAATCGTTATATTGAGCAAATGGTTCCTGAACGGAATCATCTGTTGAACCGTCTTGAACAAGAAGCGGAGCAAGAAAAAATTCCGATTATTCAACTGTCCAGTATTCAATTCATTCGAACGTTATTGCTTAGTCATAGACCTAAAAAAATATTAGAGATTGGCGCGGCGATTGGTTATTCAACGATTTGGCTTGCTCAGGCGGCGCCCGAGGCAAAAATTACGACAATTGAAATAGATCAAGAAAGAAGCCAACGGGCTCTGTTAAATTTTAAAGAGGCCGGAATATGTGATCGTGTCGAGTTGGTCGTCGGTGATGCAGGGGATGGTTTACCCGAAGAGTTGCGGTTTGATTGTTTGTTTTTAGATGCCGCAAAAGGCCAATATAAAAACTATATCGATCTTTACTTACCGCAACTTGAAGTTGGCGGAATTATTATCTGCGATAATATTTTATTTAAAGGATTAGTTGCCGAAGAGCATGTAGAACATAAACGATGGGCCCCAATGGTCAAAAAAATTCAAGCTTTTAATTGCTATTTAGTCGAGCATCCCCGTTTAGAAACCTCATTTATTCCGATTGGGGATGGACTGACGTTTTCGGTTAAGAAAGGTGAATGACATAATGATAAAACCAGAGCTAGTTACGCCTGCGGGCAATATAGAGGAACTCACGCGATTATTAGACGCTGGCGCCGATGCGGTCGTTGTTGGAGACGAAGCGTATTCCTTACGGCTACCTGGCGTTCTTACTATGAAGCAACTTGAACGGGCCGTATTAGTGACGCGTGAACGCGGCAAGAAAATTTATGTCGCCGTCAATGCCTTGTTTCATAATGAAATGTTGAGTGGATTAGACCAATATATTGAAAAGTTGCGTGAACTTAAAGTGGACGCGATCGAATACGCCGATCCAGCCGTATTAATGGTTGCGAGGGAAGTTGCTCCAGATTTAACGTTACATTGGAACCCTGAGATTATTGCGACAAGCGCGCAAACGTTGCAATACTGGCAGACAAAAGGGATCAAGCGAGCGTGGTTAGCGCGAGAGTTGAATATGGAAGAGGTTATTGATATTAAAGAGCAATCTGAACTGGAAATTGGCATTCAAGTTCATGGTGTATCTTGTATCTTTCATTCAAAGCGTCTGCTTGTCGATTCGTATTTTGATCACCTGGAAAGCGACGCAAGAGAGGAAGGAATAGATATAGAGCGGGGCTTATATCTGAAAGAAGAGAAAAGAGAAGATATTACCTACCCAATATATGAAGATCAAAGCGGGACACATATTTTGAGCAGCGATGATATTTGTATTTTAGACCATTTGGATGAACTGATTGATTCTGAAATAGATAGCTTTCGCATTGAAACATTATTAAAACCAATCGCATACAACGAGGTCGTCACACGGGCTTATCGGCAGGCTATCGATTTATATGTAGCTGACCCCGATCAATATTATGAAAAGATGGATACGTTATTGGCTTCCATTGAAGAATTTCAAGATCCAAAAAGACCGTTAACGACTGGCTTTTTCTTCAAAGAGTTAATTTTTTAAAGTGAGGTGAGTTGGATGAGTAAGACAATGGAACAGGCGCAACCAATTAAGCGTGGACCTATTTTACAAAAGCCAGAAGTTCTGGCTCCAGCGGGTAACTTGGAAAAACTAAAAGTTGCGATTCACTATGGAGCGGATGCTGTTTATATCGGTGGTCAACAGTTTAGCTTGCGAGCGAACGCGGATAACTTTAGTTTTGAGGAAATGAGAGAAGGGGCCGAGTATGTTCATGCCCATAACGCAAAAATCTATGTGGCGGCAAACATCATTGCCCACAATGAGGATATGAAAGAGGTGGAAGCTTACTTCGCCAAACTATATGAGGTTGGAATCGACGCTGTGATTGTCGCCGATCCCGCTCTAATTGAAAGTTGCAAACGAGGCGCTCCTCATTTGGAAATTCATCTGAGTACGCAGGCTTCTACGACCAACTGGCAATCAGTAAAGTTTTGGAAAGAAGAAGGTATTGCCAGAGTCGTGCTTGCCCGTGAAGTTTCATTTGAGGAAATTCGGGAAATTAAAAAGAATGTAGATGTGGAAATCGAACAATTTATTCATGGCGCGATGTGCCCGGCCTACTCTGGTCGCTGCGTGCTTTCTAATCATATGACAGCCCGTGATTCAAATCGCGGCGGTTGTTGCCATTCTTGTAGGTGGAGCTATGACATGTTCGAAGATCCGTTGCAGCAAGCGACCGAAGAGGAGTTTCCTTTATTTACAGAAGGGGAAGCGCCGTTTAGCTTTAGTTCCAAAGACTTGTCAATGATCGAGCACATACCCGAGATCGTTGAATCAGGCATCGATTCTCTAAAAATTGAGGGAAGAATGAAAAGTATTCATTATGTGGCAACGGTGGTCAACGCGTATCGCCAAGCGATTGATGCTTACTGCGCCGATCCAGATGGTTATCAGCTGAAGAAAGAATGGCTGGAGGAGGTTCATAAAGCGACCCATCGTTCTACGACAACAGGTTTCTTTTTCGATACGCCGAGCGCAGTAGATCATTTATACCAAGAAGCTGAAGTGTTGGCCGAATCTGAATTCGCGGGAATCGTGTTAGACTATGACGCCGAACATTCTATCGCTTCAATTGAGCAAAGAAATCACTTTGCTGTGGGACAGACCGTTGAATTTTTCGGTCCGAATGGTTTGTTTTTTAGACAAACAGCGCAACAAATGTGGGATGAAAAAGGTAACAAGATCGATCGCGCCCCACATCCATTAATGGTCGTAAATTTGAAAGTTGATCATCCCGTTAGTCCATTGGATATCATGCGAAAACTTGAGGATAAATCGTAATTGAACCGAATGAACACCCCATTTTCAGGCAACAATGTTGGAAATGGGGTGTTCTTATGTCTAAACCAATCAAAAATGCAATAAAACGCAGAATTGTTCTAATTTTATTTTCTTTTGTATTACTATGGGGTGGATTAATCTCGAGGTTGTTTTGGATTCAAGTGGTTGATGTTAAACAATTTTCAAAACACCGTATTAATCTAATAGAAGAAGCTGTTTCCCAGCGAAAGCAAGCCATTGTCTTACATACGGGAAGAGGAGATATTAAAGATCGCGACGGCGTATCGCTGACGGGAAGTGAAGTGGTCGGAGTCGCTGTCTTTCCGTTAGTTCGTGGTTATTTGGAGGAACAAAAAGTTTCGGAATTGGCAAAAATGCTTTCGATGGATCCAAATACTTTATTGAAATTTATGGAGAAGGTTAAAGAACCTACTTTCCTTCGTGATTTTCCAGGGAAAGTAATCGCGCTGAGTGAAGCTGAAGTTAAACGTGTCGAAGCATTGAAGTTGCCAGGTGTGCTGGCTCTGCCGATTACGGAGAGATATCAAACAGATGGGATCGCGAATCATCTGATCGGCTATATTAGTCAAAATCCAGATTGGATCGCGAAGCATTACGCGGCTGAACTCAAAAGTGGTGAGATGAGTCGAAAAAGTTTAGTTGGCGCGTCAGGTTTGGAGCGCAGTTTTGATCGATTTTTGCAAGGGGTTGGACCGACAACGGTTTCGTATTTCGTGGATGGAAAAGGCAATCCGCTGAATGGGTTAAAGTCCCGCCTGATTCAACAAGATAATCAATTTTATCCGTTGTCATTAATTACAACGATTGATCGCGAGTTGCAACAAAAAGTAGAGCAATGGATGGAGGAGCAACAGATTGAACAAGGGGCGGCTGTCGTTCTCGACGCAAAAACGCGAGAGGTTTTAGCGATGACAAGTTTGCCTGCATTTCATCCTTCACAAATTGACTTAGAGCAGGGGAACTGGGTGAATCACGCTCTGAAACAAACAGCGCCGGGTTCGATCTTTAAGACGGTTTTAGCTGGAGCGTTGTTGGAAGAAGGATTGGTTACGCCTGAGGAGAAATTTCATTGCGAAGGGGAGTATGGTAAATACGGGTTTTCCTGCTGGAAAGATGGGGGCCATGGTCAACTCACGTTTTCTGAAGCGTACGCTGAGTCCTGCAACATTGCCTTTGCCGAGGCTACATCCCGCTTGTCCCCCGAAAAAATAGAGGAGTATTCTAAAAAAATGGGGTTAACGCAAGAAGTGGGATGGCAACAACAACCCTTTTATAAAATGGACTCATTTAAGCAGTTTTCTGGTGAAAATCGCGGTCAAATTTTTGCGTCGGGTACAGACAAAAATGACGAAGGGGTGTTGATTCAAACAGCGATTGGACAACGCGATACGCAAATGACACCGCTTCAGGCGGCCAACATGGTTGCGACGATTGTGAATGGCGGGCAGCTCGAAAGTGTTCGCGCGGTAAAAGAGATCCGATATAAAACGGGTTCTTTATTTCATTCTTTTGCGGCAAAGCAAATTGAAGGAGAGCGGATTGACTCTTATACAGCCTACCAGTTGCAAAAAATGATGGAAAGGGTTGTGCAAGAGGGAACAGGACAGGCTCTGCTTGACGCAAAATGGAAGCTTGGCGGGAAAACAGGCACAGCCCAAATCAACGAGGGGAAAAATAATCAATGGTTTATCGGTTATGGTCCTGTTGAGGACCCACAATATGTTGTGGCCGTAGTCGCTGAACGCGAGAAAAAGAACGCTTCCAATAAAGTTATCCCGATTTTCAAAAATATAATGGATGAACTTGCCGAAAATCGCGAACAGAAAAAAGAGGGATCCGAATAATCGATCCCTCTCTGAATCAAGTTAATCTTGTTGTTCGCGTGGTTTCCTATAAAACTCGTTGAACAGTTTCATTAACGCTCTTTTTTCAATTCTTGAAACATAAGATCTCGAAATGCCAAGTTCTTTTGCAATCTCACGTTGTGTTTTCTCTTCTTGTGTTTCCAATCCGAAGCGACCGATAATAACTTCTCTTTCTCGTTCATCAAGAATGTGAATATGTTGATATATTTTGCTCTTTTCAATTTGTAATTGCACTTGATCCAGCACATCGTTTATATCTGTTCCGAGTACATCGATTAAGCTTATTTCAATTAGATGCGCGGTTTATCTGTATGGGTTGGGTTATTGGGGAATTTTGGGGTAAAGCACCAATGTGAAGTGATCATTGCTCTGTTCTTTCTCTTTCGTATAAATTGCATAATTAAGGACAGATTTCAGGAGGTTGTTTTTATCCGCTGGATCATCCGAGTGATTGTAAAGCGCAAGAATTTGTTCAAAATTTGGAATGAAATCTTTTTTAACTTTTAGACGCTGCTTTTCAGCTTGCAAATCTTTTTTTGCCTCTGCAATGGCCGCGTTCGTATTTTCAATTCGTTTGGTAAGTTGTTTAGCTCTTTCTAGATACGTAGGTTCATCATAGATGCCCTTTTCTAAAAGGTCATGTAGGCGGTTTTTTTGGTTGTTTACTTCATCCAATTCACGTTCAAGCGTTCGCAGCGCCTTCTCTTTAATTTTAAATGTTTGATTTGGGTCATTTTGCTGATGATGTTCAATCCAGGTCGTCCAATCCGCTTTATAATCACGAAGCCAGTCTGTTAAAGCATGTATCAAACGTTGTTCTACATAGGTAAACCGACTGCTTTTCGTTGGGCATTGCGTATTGTAACAAATGAGGTGCGGTTGTTGTCTTGTATACGCGCGTAAGACCATCGCTCCATTGCAAAGACCACATTTGATTAAGCCGGCCAATGGGTTTGTTAGTCGATTGGTTACTTGATAAGGAACATGGTAGCGACGTTTTAGAATATTTTGCGCCTTCTGATATTGCTCCACAGAAATGAGCGGAGCATGTTTACCTTCGACATCAATCCATTCCTCTCGAGGTCTTGTTCTTGTTTCATATGCGACCCCTGGCTCGGTAGCCTTTACTGTCTCTCTTTTTTTCCATTGGATTCGACCGATATAAACAGCGTTTTTTATAATATTTAAGACAGCTGATGAGGTCCAACGTCTGCCTGTATAAGAGGTATGGCCTAACCGATTCAACTCGTTCGCAATTCGATTTCCTCCCATTCGAACGCGCGGATCGTCATGTGTGTACCAGTCGTAAATTAGTTTTACAATCGGGGCCTGATCAGGATGTGGAACAAGCGCGCGTTCTTTTTCCGTTTTATGGATGACATATCCATAAGGAGGATGGGCCCCAATGTAATTTCCATCTTTTACAGATTGAACTCGACCTCGTTGCATCCTTCGTGTAATTACTTTGAGTTCACGCCGCGCCATAAAGGCTTCAAATTCTGTGTATTCCTCATCCCATTCGTTATCTAGGTCGTAAACTTTGTTAGGGGTAATAATTTTTGTTTTCGATGTTTTGAAAGCGCGTAAGATCGTCCCTTGATCGATCATATCGCCGCGACCTAATCGATCAATATCCATGACTAACACTGCATCAAATAGTTGATCTTCCACCGCCCTAAGTAGCTTCATCGCTTCAGGTCGATCCATAATTCGTTCTCCCGACACAACTTCTTCAAAAATTTGTATCACTTGTAATTTCATTTGATTGGCAACTGAGATTAGTTGACGTCGGTGTTTTGTAAGCGTCTCGCCTTCCCCGCGCGCCTCAGCTTCTAGATCGGCTCTTGATTTACGTAAATAAATCGCGATTCGTTCCATCGTCACCCTCCTCTAAGATGTAGACTTGGCTAGACATTCCTTTAGTAGATATTATGATGAAAAGAAGATGACCATTCATGAGTTGACATAGCCAGTCTGTCTGAGAGCGATGCTTCGTTGTTCGTAGTCGAGATTGTCATTTATAAAACAATGATTGATGTTAGTTGAATTTTTTTATATTATCATAATTATAAAAGAAGGTGGTAAGGACGTTCTTCTTATAACGTGGCAAGCATACATTTTGTTTCAGAGGTGATAAATGCATGCGGGAACGGGAACAAAATTATGATGCCACATACCATGTTGGAAACACGAGGGTCTACGTTGTGGCCCCAACTGTCACAAACGAAGAGAAAAGCCGCGTCCTTGCTAACTTTCATCAAGCTGGTTGGAACATCCTTGAAAAACTACATCGGGAGGAAGCGAGGGAGTAGCGTTAGCATCGACAATAATTCTGTCAATTTAGAAAATAAAAAAGATTTGACATTTTCGTGAAGTTGATTATAATTACTTATAACATATTGAAAAAGTGAATAAGCTTTTTAACGTAATTTGGAGGAGCCTGTCACCAAGGCTCCTCTATGCGTTTTTTAGAAAGCTATTCCATTTTACTAAATAAAAGAGGGGAGGGATCATGTATGAAGCGCGCATAATGCGCTTATAACACCTCAGTTTTCGTTTCGTTGAAACCGCTACCAATCCCGTGTGTATAACCTTGCTCTGATTTATTCCGAAAATAATGTATAGGAGGTAATATGCTTTGGTAATAGAATTCATACTACAAATTTCGATTGTTTTACTTGCAACTAAAATTGCTGGTCATATAAGTGTTCGATTAGGGCAGCCGTCTGTATTAGGTAAAATTATCATTGGTATTATTATAGGACCGGCCTTGCTTGGTTGGATCCAAGATACACAAATTATCGCTGTGTTTAGTCAGATCGGTGTTCTTTTATTAATGTTCTTAGCAGGTTTGGAGACAGATTTAGATGATTTAAGTAAAAGCGCGAAGTCCGCTTTGTTAATCGCGCTTGGCGGTGTTATCCTGCCGATCGCTATGGGCTACGCGGGATCGCAAGTGTTCGGTTTTTCAACAGGCGCATCCATATTCATGGGATTGTTATTAGCGGCTACTTCAGTTAGTATATCGGTTCAAACGTTAAGAGAGCTCGGCTGGTTGAATACAAAGGAAGGTTCTGCATTACTAGGCGCTGCCGTATTGGATGATGTGATTGTTGTTATTCTAATTGCGGTTGCAATGGGCTTCTTTGGTGAAGGAGATGCCAATATTGGATGGCTTCTCGGACAGCAAGTCATATTCTTTGTTGTCATTTTTGCAGTTGCTAAATTGTTGTTGCCTAAATTTATTCAGTTATTTGCTAACTTCCAGGTAACGGAGGTTACTTTAAGCGCCGGACTCATTATCGCTTTTGCTTTTGCGTATTTTGGAGAAATGCTTGGAGTTGCGGGAATTATCGGTACATTCTTTGCGGGTATTGCTATCTCTACAACGAAATTCAAAAAGGAAATTGAACAGAAGACTGAACCGATTGCAAATGGAATTTTTGTTCCGTTCTTCTTTGTCAGCATCGGGTTGCCTGTTACATTTCAAGGAATCGGCAATCAAATAGGATTTTTAGTTATCTTTTCGGTGATCGCGTTAGTGTCCAAGTTTGTCGGCTGTGGTCTTGGCGCGAAGCTTTCAGGATTTAGCATGAGATCTTCCATGGGGATTGGCTCTGGGATGATATCAAGAGGTGAGGTTGCCCTAATCTTAGCGGCAATGGGATTAAGTAGTGGTTTAATACCTGCTGAATATTATACCTCAGTCATTATTGTAGTCATCTTGACGACATTAGTCACACCTCCATTGTTGAAAATCTTCTTTGGAACCCGAACTGAAGATGCGGACAGTGAAGTAGCTATGTAGTAAACGAAATCTCGTATAACCTGGTCAGATGAAATTAAACGAACAATCTAGGTGACTTTATAAATGAAAGGTAGATATTATATGCCAACATGCCAAAGTTGTAAAAGAAAGTGGACTTGGAAAGAAACAATAAAAACATCGCTAGCTTTAAAAGATAGTAGCATGAACTGTCCACATTGTAGTAAGCTACAATACTTAACGGCAAAATCAAAAAAAAGAAGCACCATGAGTATGTTTTTTATTATTGCTCCACTTGCTATATTTTTTAACGACTCACCTTTCATTGGCTTAGTAGCTTTAATTGTGACTTGTTTGTTGTTTATGGGAATTTGGCCGTTTTTAATTGAGTTGTCAAATAAAAAGGAATCGCTTCGTTCCAATTCTAAATCTTAATATTCGATCGTTGCCTTCGACGCCTGCGTCGGAGGTTTTTTTGTACATGTAAAGCGTTGATGTTTATTCATTACCTTCCTTGTCTGTGCCAATCGGATCGTGTAAGGAAACATCCTTTCGTGTCTTCTTCAATGAACGCAAATGCATTAGGATCTCGTTCTCGATACAGCGGGCTGCATAAGTAGCTAATTTTGTCCCCTTATTTGTTTTGTAACTTTCGATAGCCTTAATGAGCCCGATCGTACCGATTGAAATCAAGTCTTCGCTGTCTTCGCCTGTGTTTTCAAATTTCTTAACAATGTGAGCAACAAGGCGTAGATTGTGCTCGATCAACATATTCCTGGCAAATTCGTCTCCGCCCTCCAGCTTTTGTAAATACTTTAATTCATCATCATCGGGAAGTGGTTGTGGGAAGGCATTGTTCTTAATGTACGAGATAAAAAGAACCAACTCTTTAACGAATAAAGAGATGGCTGTTAAAAATCCAGGCAAGGCTTTCACCTCCAACATAGGGAACTGATATAAGCCTATGTGATGAACAATTTGTCCGTGCCTGTACAGCCCAAATTAAATCTATTTATGCGCGCGCATACGTGATGCGGTATGTGTGCGCATAGGGTGTGAACATGTTAATATAGAAGCGAATAAATGAAAAGAAAGGGGGATGAAAAGAATGAGTATTGTCTTGAAAGTGGATGGGATGTCTTGTGACCATTGCGTACAGACTGTAGAAGGAGCGCTTCGTAAATTAGGAGCGAACGGAAAGGTTAATTTGGTTGAAAAAACGGTAGCGGTAGATTACGATGAAGCGAAACTTTCGCTCGATACGATTAAACAAGCAATTGAGGATCAAGGTTTTGATGTCTTATAGCGGTACTGAAAATGGCTCAATTTACATACGCTTTATATGCCAAGTATAAAAAATAAGTTCCATTTGTCAAAAACTCAAAGGACAACCTTTGGGTTTTTTTGTATGAAGATGCGCTATTTTAATGTGGCCATATCCCCAGTTTATAGGTATAGTAATGTTAATAAGGTATAAAACGGAAATGGAAAAATTAGATCTATTTACTAAAGATAAATTGGGAAGTCACTTCCTTTGGGGAGAGGGATAAATGGGATTTAGTAGAGCTCCGATCGTTGTGATTGGCGGTGGCATATCGGGAATAATGGCAGCAAGAACGTTAATCGATTCAGGAGAAGAGAATGTGTTGTTGTTGGAGCGAAGTCGCGACTTAGGCGGGAGAATGACGACCAGAGAATTTGCGGGAGCGAAATTTGATCATGGCTCTCAATATTTTACAGCTCAAACGGAACTCTTTAAAAAGGTTGTTGCCAATTGGAAGGAATCGGGTTGGATTGAGGAATTTTCAAAGGCGAGTAATAGTTTTATTGGCAGTGGCGGAATGACCGCCTTGATTCGCCAACTTGCAGACCCGATTGATTTTTGTTTAAGGGTGCGAGTTACGAAAGTGCAGCAAGGGCGAGGGCGCTGGATTCTTCGATGGGTATCAGAGGGGAAACCTTATGTGCCGCAAACATATAAAGAGGTCGCTAGCGATGAAGTTTACGATCCAGGCGGTGGGGCAAGTATCAACGCCCGCGCTATCATCATGACAACCCCCGTTCCGCAAACGATGTTCTTGTTAGAGCAAGGGAATAACGAATTAGATTCATCGGTTAAAAGCTTGCTAGCCACGATTGAGTATGAGCCCTGCTTGGCGATTATGTTTACAATAGAGGGAGATCATTTACTCTCTAGCGGATATGCTGGAGGGGATTTACCCGATCCATTGTACAGCATTGTCGACAATAAAAAGAAAGGGATTTCTCCGATTCCATCTTTAACGATTCAGGCTAGTGAAAGCTGGTCTAAGCAAAACTTTTGGAATACGAGCGATGAATTAGCCGCGGAATTAACGAAAGCGGCGGAACCGTGGATTGGAAAAGTAAACATCGAAGAAAAACAAGTGAAAAGATGGACATTTTCGCGGGCAAAACAAAAAATAAAGCAGCCCTTTTTGGATGCTGGCTTTGAATATCCGCTTGTATTCGCGGGAGACGCGTTTGGGCAAATAGATCAATCCGGCCAATTGGGCGGGGTGGAAACAGCGGTATTGTCTGGTATAGAAGCTGCCAACTACTTGTTGGAGCAACTCAAAAATTAAGCAGAGTGAAATATGTCACTGCGAAACGGGTTTGTTTACGATAAGATGAAGTCATCCTAACTGTGGGGTGATAAATATGGGAACATGTGAATATTGCTATAAGACGGTACAAGGTGGACAGTCGTTTGATCATTGGATTTGTATGGATTGTAAAATGAAAACCAAAGCGGAAGATCAGAAAAAGAATGGTGAGGAAACGACTCGTTAATGAATAGTAGATCCAGTCAATGAGACTGGATTTTTTGTTTTGAATAGTCTGAATATTCGTGAAACTTGTCGAAAGGTTTACCTAGGCTTGGGAGTAAAAGCGTGGTAAACTCAAGTTACAAATTTCCAACCACCATAAACGCTATTTTAAAATACTTATCCTGACTTAATCTAGATAATCCAAAAGAAGTGTCAGTGTCTATTGTAGCTGTGGATTGGAATGGAAATACAAGGGGAGGAGATGCTAGAGACCGATTCAAACAGTTAGTTCGATAAAGTAATTCGTCACCCTGTTTACCACTTCATTTATGAAAGCGCTTTTTTTAAAGCGCTGGTACCGAAAAGATTTCTTAACCGGATGAATCGTGTGAAAAGAAATCGCGCATTTGCCATTTTTCTCTTTTAAAATGATGAAGTGGCAACAACAGAATAGCTTTTGTGGTGATCTTAAGACGGAAGAGGATTTGTTGTATCTTCGGGACACGAAGTGTGGGGCCGTGATTATGGAAAAAGAGGGTGTTGTCATTTTCCCATTAAATAAACCAGAACTGTGTCTTGAATATGAAAATGAGAATGAATAAAAAAATCCTCAAACGACAAACACTGCATCCATTAACTATTGGCCTTTTGTGTCATAAATTTTCGGAATATTAAAAAGATAGCAAAGATTGAAAAATGTTAATAACAGGAGGTACTTATGGGTATTGATATGACACAAGTCGGCCTTCCGGAACTGTCGATGCTAACATGGTTATTGGCCGCTTCACCAATTGCGCTTGTCCTAATTCTAATGATGGGTTTTAAAATGAGCGGAGCTCGCGCAGGTGTAATTGCGTGGATATTGGCAATGGGGGTTACATTCTTCGCCTTCGGCGGTGGAATTGATGTACTTGCAAACGGTTCAGCGAAAGGACTTTGGACGACGATCTTTGTACTCTGTATCATCTGGGGTTCGATGTACATGTATAACATCGTTGATCTAACGGGCAGTTTTAAAGTCATTGCCGCAACCTTTACGAGGATGACAAATGGAAATCAATTGTTGCAAATATTGATTCTCGGTTGGGCGTTCCCAACATTCATTCAAGGAGTTTGTGGTTTCGGTGTTCCCGTTGCAGTGGCTACCCCACTCTTAATCGGTCTTGGTTTTAGCCCTGTTAAAGCAGTTATTACGACTTTACTCGGGCACTCATGGGGTGTTACGTTTGGTTCCTTAGGATCATCCTACTCCATTCTAATTTCACTAAGCCCAGTTGATCCTAGTGGAATGGCATTTTGGGGATCGATCTTGATTGCCTTTGGCGGATTAATTGTTGGCTTCTGTATTTTACACAATTACGGCGGATTCAAAGCTTTTAAAGAAGGGTTTTTAGCGGCTCTGTTCATGGGGCTTGTTATGAGTACAACGATGATCATCACTTGTACTTTCATTTCACCAAACGTTGGTTGTTTCGTATCCGGGATTGTGGGACTGATTGCGGGAAGCTTTATTTTACCTAAACTTCCAGCTTATCGTCCAGCGCCAGACGCGGCTCCAATTGAAGAAGATCCAGAAGTTAAAGGAAAATCTTTTGTTACTGCCTTCTCAGCGTATATCATTATGATCGGTGTTGTGTTTACGATTTACCTCATTGGCCCAATTAAGAAGTACTTGGATCAGTTTACAGTGGGACTTCCATTCGGGGAAACAAGTACAGCTTACGGTTACCTAGAGGAAGCCGCCGCTAAGTTTTCCGCTTTGAAAGTCTTTACAATGCCAGGAACGCTCATTATCATTTCTATTGTTCTAGCCGCTTCTTTCTATAAATCCAAAGGGCTTTTGCCTCAAGGCGCAATGAAGGAAGCTTGGGAGAGAACATTGAAACAATCTTTAGGGGCAACGGCTACAATTATTGCAATGACAATGATGGCGGTATTGATGACAGTCAGTGGCATGACAACGTATCTCGCTTACGGTATTGCCGTAACTACGGGTGAGTTGTTCCCGTTATTATCTCCATTTATCGGAGTGTTAGGGGCGTTTGTAACAAGCTCGAATACTTCCGCAAACATTTTGTTTACAGGATTGCAATATGAGGTAGCAAGTATCTTAAGTATCTCGGCATTCATTATTTTGGCGGCTCAAACGACCGGGGCAGCTCTCGCGAATTCCTTTGCTCCAGCTAACGCAGCGCTTGGTACAGGTGTTGCTGGAATCGCCGGACAAGAGGGAGAAATCCTGAAAGTAACCGGGGTGTATAACATCTTGCAAGGGATTCTCGTCGGTATTCTTACATTCGTATTAATAAAACTCGGGTTAGGTATATAAGGAGGTTGTTAGAATGAGTGTACAAGAATTAGCTGAAAAGCGACTAGAGGAAGCGCCGGTTAAGCAAGTTAAAAAAGATAAAGTTGTCCAACAAAAACTATTTAGTGTAATATTCATTTGGATTGCGTTTATCGCTTTGTATTTTGCAGTCAGCAGTGGTAGTGATGCGGTGATGTGGGGTGGTTTAGGACTTACCGTTGTTGCCGCAGCGGTCCTGTTTCTGAGAAATTAATTCGTTTAGCACCCCCTTGAGGTTATCCTCAGGGGGTGTTTTTAAATTGCAACAATTATTTTTTGTTGAGTTTGTCGAATTTATTTTAAACATATGGCGATAAGTAACTTACCAAAAAACTGTTTAAAAAAAAGATATATTAATTTTGGGAGCGTTTGTTTGGATATGTGAAATGCGCAATAAAAATTATGATAAAATTACTTATCTAAATCAATTGATTGGGCAAGATGTATAAATCATTAAGTGGTAACAAATACCCAGACGCCGATTATTAATCAGATAATAGTAACTTTTCAGAATCTTTGTAAGGTTATAAAGATAATGAACAGGCAGAACATTGCGAAAAATGTCGACAGATTTCCCTAGGCTTACAATAAAAAAAATGTTAACATCAATTTACAAATTCCCAACTTGCATAAACATGATTTTAAACATCTCTAAATCAAAAATCTTAAAGTCAGAATATGTTGGGAAAAATAATGGATGGGAGGCGAAGCGGCGGTAACATTTGAATACTAGATGAATAGTAGGGTCGTTGCTTTTGGTGCTTTCTGATTATGAAAACGCTTTTTTAAAGAAAATGTTGAGATCTAAGGCAAGATGAGTGGGACGGAATCGCGCTACCGATCAAGGATTCAGAAATAATAATGTTCATGAAATGACAGTTGAAAGCCCTTTCTCTGAGGGTGATATTGAGTTTATGCCATTTTTTTTTATCTTTTGAGGTGGCGACATAATCTTTTCGAGCCAAGACAGAGATGCATCTTGATAGCGTTGGCATTCTTTTATTTTAAATTTTCTAAATCTTTTAAAGATGATAAATATTGGGATATATTATTAGGAGGTACTTATGGGTATTGATATGTCAACAGTCGGCCTACCGGAACTGTCGATGCTTACGTGGTTATTGGCAGCTTCTCCAATCGCGCTTGTGCTAGTTTTAATGATGGCATTTAAAATGAGCGGGGCTCGCGCGGGTGTTATTGCCTGGGTATTGGCGATGGGGGTTACGTTCTTTGCATTCGGCGGCGGAATTGATGTTTTAGCAAACGGTTCAGCGAAAGGTTTATGGACAACGATTTTTGTACTCTTTATTATTTGGGGTTCCATGTACATGTATAACGTCGTTGATTTAACAGGTAGTTTTAAAGTCATTGCGGCGACGTTTACAAGACTAACAAACGGAAATCAATTGTTGCAATTATTAATTCTTGGTTGGGCATTCCCGACATTCATTCAAGGAGTATGTGGATTTGGTGTACCCGTTGCGGTTGCAACTCCACTATTGATTGGTCTAGGTTTTAGCCCGATTAAAGCTGTTATTACAACATTACTTGGTCACTCATGGGGTGTTACGTTTGGTTCCTTAGGATCATCCTACTCCATTCTTACATCATTAACGCCAGTTGACCCTGACGGGATGGCATTCTGGGGATCGATCTCGATTGCTTTCGGCGGATTAATTGTTGGTTTCTGTATTTTGCACAACTACGGTGGATTCAAAGCTTTTAAAGATGGATTTGTCGCAACTCTTTTCATGGGCGTTGTGATGAGTACTACGATGATCTTAACTTGCGCTTTTATTTCACCAAACGTTGGTTGTTTCGCATCTGGAATCGTGGGACTGATCGCGGGAAGCTTTATTTTACCAAAACTTCCAGCTTATCGCCCAGCGCCAAACGCAGCTCCAATTGAAGAAGATCCAGAAGTAAGAGGGAAATCGTTCGTTACAGCTTTCTCGGCTTATATCATTATGATCGGTGTTGTATTCGTTATTTACTTGATCGGTCCAATTAAAAAATTCTTGGATAAGTATACGGTGGGTCTTCCGTTTTCAGAGACTGTAACAGGTTTCGGTTACCTTGAAGAAGCCGCCACTAAATTTTCGGCCCTAAAAGTATTTACGATGCCAGGTACTTTAATAGTAATTTCCATTATCTTTGCTGCTCTTTTCTATAAGTCAAAAGGACTTTTACCTAAAGGAGCAATGGGTGAGGCATGGCAACGAACACTAAAACAGTCTTTAGGAGCAACGGCTACGATCATTGCAATGACTATGATGGCTGTATTGATGACGGTGAGTGGAATGACAACGTATCTTGCTTATGGTATTGCGGTAACAACGGGAGAAATGTTCCCAGTTCTATCACCATTCATTGGAATCTTGGGGGCATTCGTAACGAGTTCCAACACGTCAGCAAATATTTTGTTTACAACGTTACAATATGAAGTTGCAAATATTTTAAGTATCTCTGCTTTCATTATTTTGGCGGCTCAAACAACAGGGGCAGCGCTTGCGAATTCCTTTGCTCCAGCGAATGCGGCTCTTGGAACAGGTGTAGCTGGAATTGCCGGTCAAGAAGGAGAAATTCTGAAAGTAACGGGTGTTTACAACATCTTACAAGGAATTCTCGTTGGTATATTAACATTTGTGCTAATTAAACTCGGCTTAGGTGTCTAGAAAATAGAAGAAGGGGGATTGCAAATGAGTATGCAAGAGGTAGTAGAAAAGAATTATGAAGAACCGGTCAAACAGGTTGCGCAGCCCAAGAAAGATAAAGTTGTACAACAAAAATTAGGAAGCGTAATATTCATTTGGGTCTCTTTTGTCGCTTTGTATTTTGCGGTTAGCAGCGGGAATGAGACAATGATGTGGGGCGGATTAGGTCTTACAGTCCTAGCTTCAGCGATGCTTTATCTAAGAAACTAACAATCAGAGATAGGTGAAATCCCTGGGGAATATAGAATTCTCCAGGGATTTTTTATTTCTTAATTACAAAAGTCACTTTTTTTTAGAACATCTAATGCGTGGCTAAAGTCTACTTCATAAACTTTAGGTATCTCACTGTAAGCTTGTCCTTAATGGGTTTTGTCAGTATAAAGTGAGAGAAATATCCTTTAAAGAAATTACCCAATTGGTCGAAAATGTCGAATTTTCGCATAATTAGTCGACAGGTTTCCCTAGGCTTCTCTAAAAAAAAATGTTAATATCATTTTTACAAACTCCTAATCATTGTTTTCACCGTAATAATCTTTTTAATTCATTTGATGAACCTTGCGCTTGGATGAATTTTTTCGGATTAGAAAATGTGGGTTAGGGTTATTTGAAACAAAGGGAGGCGGTTAACTTCTAAGAGAAATCAAGTGTTTTGACTATTTAACTGGAATTGGGGAGAGGCGGAATTCATTTACTCATAAATCAGGTCTTTTAAATAGATCTGTTTGAAAACGCTTTTTTGAAGAGATCCTCCCTACAATTACTGAATTTTTACAAAAGTTTATTTTGGAAGCCCTTACTTTCGAGGGAGAGTCTAATTTTAAAATTAATTTTTTTGTTTTAAATTTTCTCAATCTTTCAAAGAGGTCAAATGTTTTACATGTTTAGATTAGTGGGAAGGTTAACATAAGTTTGTGCGTAAACCTGTAATTTGAATTTTTTCAATCTTTTTAAAAGGGTAAATACTTTATTCATTATGTTTATAGGGAAAGTAAGGAGGCACTTATGGGTATTGATATGGCGCAAGTCGGTCTTCCGGATTTGTCGGTCCTGACGTGGATATTGGCAGCACTCCCGGTTGTTCTCGTACTTACTTTAATGATGGGTTTTAAGATGAGCGGGGCGCGAGCGGGTGTAATAGCTTGGTTAGTTGCAGTTGCGGTAGCTTATTTTACATTTGGCGGCGGAATTGAAGTTGTTGCAAACGGCACAGCAAAAGGGCTTTGGACTACTATATTCGTACTTTTTATTATTTGGGCGTCGATGTACATGTATAACATCGTCGATTTAACTGGCAGCTTTAAGGTCATTGCCGCTACTTTTACAAAGTTGACGAATGGTAACAAGATGTTGCAATTATTAATTCTCGGTTGGGCTTTCCCAACGTTTATTCAAGGAGTATGTGGTTTTGGAGTCCCGGTTGCAGTAGCGACCCCGCTTTTAATTGGACTTGGATTCAGTCCAATTACGTCCGTAATTACGACGTTACTTGGACACTCGTGGGGAATCACATTTGGGTCTCTAGGTTCTTCTTATTCCGTGTTACTTTCATTAAGCTCGGTTGAAGCTGCTCCGATGGCATTTTGGGGATCTTTGTTTATAGCCTTTGGGGGTTTTATTACAGGATTTTGTGTTTTGCATAATTACGGTGGATTCAGAGCTTTTAAAGAAGGAACCGTTGCTGTTCTATTCTTATCATTCGTAATGGGCGGCGCTTTAATCGCGACCTGTCTCGTTTCACCTAACGTTGGTTGTTTCGTAGCCGGGGGTGTTGGACTGATTGCCGGTAGCTTTATTTTACCTAAGTTTAAAGCGTACCGTCCCGCTGAAGACGCGGCGCCGATGGAAGAAGACCCTGAGATTGCGGGTAGATCTTTTGTAGACGCTTTCTCAGCGTACATTATTTTGATTCTCGTTGTGTTTGCGATCTATCTGATCGGACCGATCAAGAATTATTTAGATCAATTCCAACTTGGCCTTCCGTTCACAGAAACGACCACAGCGTTCGGCTATATGCAAGAGTCTGCTGAAAAGTATTCAGCTTTAAAAATATTAACGACACCAGGCACGCTGATTGTTATTTCATGCGCGCTCGCAGCTGCTTACTATAAATCTAAGGGTCTCTTGCCGCAAGGGGCATTTCGAGCGGCTTGGAAACGAACATTGGGACAATCTCTAGGTTCGACGGCAACGATTATTTCAATGACGATGATGGCGGTCTTGATGACAGTCGGTGGTTTAACTACTTATCTCGCCTATGGAATTGCTGTGACTACTGGAGAGTTATTCCCATTGTTATCTCCGTTCATTGGTATTTTGGGCGGCTTTGTTACAAGTTCCGGTACTTCTTCAAATATCTTGTTCACAGGATTGCAATATGAAGTAGCTACTGTTTTAAGCATTTCAGCAACGATTATTTTGTCTGCGCAAACAGCGGGAGCATCGTTGTCTAACTCGTTCTCTCCAGGTAACGCGGCTTTAGGAGCGGGTGTGTCTGGTTTAGCGGGACGTGAAGGAGATATTTTGAAAGTCACGGTTGTATACAATATTTTGCAAGGATTACTTGTCGGTATTCTCGCGTTTATTTTAATAAAGATTGGGATGGGTGTATAAAAAGGAGGCGTTAGGATGGGTATGCAAGAGGTAGTAGAAAAAACTTCAGAAAGAGTATCGGTTCAAGAGACCGCGGAGCGTAAGAAGGATCGAGTTGTACAACAAAAATTGATGAGCGTCATTTTCATTTGGGTTGCTTTCGTTGTTCTGTATCTAGCGGTAAGCAGCGGAAGTGAAACATTTATGTGGGCTGGACTAGGAATGACAATTCTGGCCTCAGGATTGCTTTATGTAAGGAACTAGCTGTTGTGATCTATTTACTAGCTATAATTGAAAAATAATTCTGAATAATTAAAAGTGATGCTTGACCAATGTAGTGTTTTGGTATACAATGTATATACAAGACGTGATTGGGATGAACATTCGTAGGATTGGTGTCTGTGAAACTTCTACAACTTAAAATCTAGGGAGTCTGATAAAGCGTCGGACTCTCCTAAAAAAGCCTCAGTTTGGCAGTCGGATCTGAAAGTAGCCCCATCTATTTTTAGTATTTTATCTGTCCTACTGAAATTGATTTCCGCAGCAAAAGGTAGCCAAGCTTTTACCCCATAAAAGCAATGCTTGCTGTGAAAAGCTGCCGGATCAAAAGGCAATATCTTTAGCAGAAGAAACAAATCCATAGTTAGAAGTTGGAAAAGTAGGTTGGAATCGGCTTGGTCTCCCATGTAAAGAGGGTGAACGTCGTCAGCGCAATCCTACGAAAGAGGCTCCAATCAAAAGAAGAAACGACCTGCTCTATCATTGATAGAACAGGTCGTTTTCTTTTTTATTTTAAACATGTGAGTGATCACCGCTATTTTTTATATTCAAGAGCGGCGCGAGATGTTTCGGTTAAATTGACCGTACAAACAACCCTTTGCTAGAATGGTCTTAGGAGAACTGGGAGGAGATTCTCACATGAATGTAAATAAAGCAATTGATCTGCTTAAACAAGAGGGTTATAAATTTACGGATAAACGTGAAGAATTGATACGTATTTTTGCCAAACAAAAAAGATATATGACGGCTAAGGAAGTGCTGGACTTTATGAAAGACGCTTTTCCAAGTCTGAGTTTTGATACGATCTATCGCAATTTATCATTGTTCTCTGAACTAGGTATAATTGAAGAAACAGAATTAAACGGAGAACGCAGGTATCGGTTTCAATGTAGCGGCGCTGATGAACATCATCACCATGTTATTTGTTTAAGCTGTGGTAAAACAAAACACTTAGAGGCTTGTCCTTTAGAGAAAATGGTAGAACCGAGCGATGATTTTGTGATTACGGGTCATAAATTTGAAATATACGGTTATTGTAAAACATGTGAGATCTAAACCAGGCTAAGCCTGGTTTTTTACATTCAATTGTAGATTTTAGCGGTAGGAATTCGAGGAAAGGTATGTATACCAAATGGGTTGAATGGGCTATAATGGAGGTTGGAATTTTATAGCTTATTTAACCTAAATCGTTATTTTTCAGCTCCAAGTGAACTGTCGGCTATTGCCTGCAGTTTTTTTAACTATAAATAGCTTTCGGAGTAGTAAGTAAATTTAATAAATTGAATGGTGTGAGGCTGTGCTTTTAAAAAAGTTACTTCCTAATCTTTATGTATCTTCCATCTATCAGATAGATTTACAAGCATTAAAACAAAAAGGGATTAAGGGAATTATTACAGATTTGGATAATACGTTGATTGAATGGGATCGTCCAGACGCGACGCCTGAACTATTGGAATGGCTGAAACAATTGAGGGAAGAAGGGTTTAAGGTGATCGTTGTCTCTAACAATAATCAACCAAGGGTCTCTTCTTTTGCGGAACCGTTGGGTATTCCTTACATATCTAGAGCGAAGAAGCCAAGCCGCGCCTCTTTTCACAAAGCGATGAACATACTAGGGGTATCCGCTAATCAAATTGTGATGATTGGGGACCAAATGTTGACAGATATTTTAGGCGGGAATCGGCTCGGGCTCTATACCATTCTGGTTAGTCCTGTTGCTCAAACCGATGGCTTTTTCACTAAAATAAACCGAGGCATAGAACGTATTGCGCTTGCTCGCTTAAGAAAAAAAGGGTTGATTACTTGGGAGGAAAAATAAAATGACAGAGATCATTGAAACAAAGAGTTGCGCTGGATGTGGCGTTACCCTGCAGACGGAAAATCAGCGGTTGCCTGGATTTATTCCAAACAGCGCGATCGATAAGGAACAAGTTATTTGTCAACGATGCTTTCGGATTAAACATTACAATGAAGTCGCTCAAGTATCGATGGATGATGACGATTTTGTTCAAATTTTAAATGGGATTGCTTCAACAGATTCGTTGGTTGTTAAAGTAGTTGATATTTTTGATTTTAACGGTAGTTGGCTATCGGGGCTGCATCGTTTTGTAGGCAACAATCCTATTTTATTAGTTGGCAACAAGCTCGATCTGCTGCCACAAGCTATTAATCCGAACCGATTGGTCAATTGGATGAGGTATGAAGCAAAACAACTGGGCTTAAAACCTGTTGACGTGATGCTTTGCAGCGCGAAACAAGGAAGGGGTCTGGATCAGTTAGTCGAGGCGATCGTTCGCTATCGCCGCCAAGAAGATATTTATATTGTTGGGGCTACAAATGTTGGAAAATCGACTTTGATCAACACCTTGCTTCGCCATTATGGAGAAAACGAATTAGAATTGACGACGTCGCGATTTCCGGGGACTACGTTGGATATGATCGAGATTCCAATCGATGAGCGTCATTCGTTATTTGACACGCCGGGCATTATTAATAAGGATCAAATTGTTCATATGGTTGATCCCGAAGATTTGAAACTGATATCCCCGGAAACGAGGATCAATCCGAAAGTATTCCAACTTAACGATCAGCAAACGCTGTTTCTCGGCGGTATGGCTCGCGTTGATTTTGTAAGCGGAAAACGCCAACCTTTCGTTGTTTACGTATCCAATCGGATGCATATCCATCGAACAAAACTGGAAAAGGCTGATGAGCTGTTCGAAACACATGCCGGTTCGAAGATTTTGTCGCCGCCGCATGGCGAAAACCACAAGAAATTACCGCCATTACAGAGACGAACATTTAGAATTAGACCAGGTGAAAAAAAGGATATCGTTATTTCCGGGCTAGGCTGGATAACCGTCGGTGAGGTAGGGGCAAGTGTGGATGTCCATGCTCCAAGAGGGGTATCTGTTATTTTGCGAAATGCGCTCATATAAATTGGGATAAGAGAGAGGGAGGAGAGGCGGAAATGAATAATCAGACCGTGTTGACAGGCCTATTTGGCAATCCAGTGAGTCAATCGATGTCTCCTAATATGCATAATGCCGCATTTCAGCAACTCGGTTTAAATTTCGCGTATATGGCATTTGCTGTGGAGCATGCGCAACTTGGCGCCGCCGTAGAAGCGATCCGAGCGTTATCCATTCGGGGCGTTAATGTTACGATCCCGCATAAAGTTGCTGTGATGAAGTTTCTTGATGAAATCGACGCGGAAGCTTTAGATATCGGAGCTGTAAATACGATTGTAAACGACGGTGGAAAATTAATTGGGTATAATACAGATGGAAGAGGTTATGTTCACTCCTTATTGGAAGAGACAAGGGTTACATTGTCCGATAAACGTATTTTATTGGTCGGCGCCGGCGGAGCGGCAAGGGCGGTTGGTGTATCGCTTGCGAGAGAAGGGGTCAAACAGATTACGATTGCGAATCGTTCGATTGAACGCGCTGTGGAACTTGCCGATGATTTGTCGCGTCATGTTCAGTCCGAACCCGTTGGCTTAGGAGATGTTCAAGATTTGCGACAAGTTGATATCGTAATCAACACCAGTTCGGTCGGTATGTATCCAAACATGGGGGAGACACCGCTTCCAACGGATTTATTACATGCTGATTTGTTAGTCAGTGATTTAATTTACAACCCGTTGTATACGGAACTTTTAAATCAAGCTCGGGGGATTGGAGCGAAAGTACACAATGGCTTAGGCATGTTTGTCCACCAGGGCGCATTGGCGTTTGAATTGTGGACAGAGAATGAAGCGCCCCTGGAGCTAATGAGGAAAACAGTTGAGCAGCAACTAGGGCGATAATCGGGGCGCGTCGAGCGCGATGATTTACCGAGAGAAACTCCGCTTAATTCGCGGTTGAGTCGGTGTATCCGCGTCGTGTCTGATCGGAATCCCAATTTAGTCGGAGAAACTCCGCTTAATTCGCGGTTGAGTCGGTGTATCCGCGTCGTGTCTGATCGAAGGCCCAATTTAGTCGGAGAAACTCCGCTTAAATTACGGTTGAGTCGGTGTATCCGCGTCGTGTCTGATCGGAATCCCAATTTAGTCGGAGAAACTCCGCTTAATTCGCGGTTGAGTCCGTGTATCCGCGTCGTGTCTGATCGAAGGCCCAATTTAGTCGGAGAAACTCCGCTTAAATTACGGTTGAGTCGGTGTATCCGCGTCGTGTCTGATCGGAATCCCAATTTAGTCGGAGAAACTCCGCTTAATTCGCGGTTGAGTCCGTGTATCCGCGTCGTGTCTGATCGAAGGCCCAATTTAGTCGGAGAAACTCCGCTTAAATTACGGTTGAGTCGGTGTATCCGCGTCGTGTCTGATCGGAATCCCAATTTAGTCGGAGAAACTCCGCTTAATTCGCGGTTGAGTCCGTGTATCCGCGTCGTGTCTGATCGAAGGCCCAATTTAGTCGGAGAAACTCCGCTTAAATTACGGTTGAGTCGGTGTATCCGCGTCGTGTCTGATCGGAATCCCAATTTAGTCGGAGAAACTCCGCTTAATTCGCGGTTGAGTCCGTGTATCCGCGTCGTGTCTGATCGAAGGCCCAATTTAGTCGGAGAAACTCCGCTTAAATTACGGTTGAGTCGGTGTATCCGCGTCGTGTCTGATCGGAATCCCAATTTAGTCGGAGAAACTCCGCTTAATTCGCGGTTGAGTCCGTCCATCCGCGTCGGATCTATCATCATTATAAAGGAGGAAGGAGAATCTTATGTTAACGGGAAAACAAAAACGATTTTTACGTTCGGAAGCGCACCATTTGACTCCGATTTTTCAAGTAGGAAAAGGGGGAGTCAATGACAATTTGATTAAGCAAGTGGGGGAAGCGCTTGAAGTGAGAGAACTGATTAAGGTTTCGATTTTAGATACGTGCGCAACAGGTAAAAATGAGGTCGCCCAGTCTTTAGCTGAGGGGTCCAATGCTGAACTCGTGCAGTTGATCGGTCGAACAGTGGTCTTGTACAAAGAGTCAAAGGAACAAAAAAAGCTGGAGCTGCCGCATTAAAAATGAAAATTGGAATTTTGGGCGGAACATTTGATCCGATCCATCTGGTTCACCTCATGATCGCAGAACAGACGCGCGAGGAGGCTGATTTAGATGAGATTTGGTTCATGCCTTCGCGGATTCCGCCTCATAAGGACAATCGCCATGTGACTCCCGCAATGGATCGGCTGGAAATGGTCAAATTAGCAATCCAAGGGGCTCCTTATTTTAAAGCAATCTCGATTGAGTTAGACAGACCGGGACCATCCTACACAATTAAAACGGTGGAGGAGCTAAAACAGAAGTACCCGCAACATACATTTTCGTTTATTATCGGCGGAGACATGATTGATTATTTACCCCACTGGCACCGAATCGATGAATTAATCAAAATGATTCAATTTATTGGGGTTCAGCGACCTGGCGCGCAATTGACCGATTCTCCATACTCAAAATATACGCGGATGGTTCACATCCCGCAGATGGACATTTCATCGACGATCATACGAGATAAGATCAGGAACAGAAAAACGATTCGCTATATGGTCCCTGAAGAAGTTAGAATGTACATAAAGGGGCAGGGTTTGTATGAATCGTGAGCAATTGTTGCGGAGGGTAAAAGAGGAACTGCCTGACCATCGTTATCAACATACTGTCAGAGTTGCGGAGACAGCGGTTAAATTAGCTAAAATCCACGGTGTTGATTCAAATCGCGTAAATCGCGTTGAGTTGGCAGCTATTTTACACGATTATTGCAAGTACTGGGACTCTGAACGAATGAAGACAATCATTAAAGCGAACACTCAGCTTTCATCTGATTTGCTCAATTATGATAAAGAACTTTGGCACGGACCTGTTGGCGCAATCATTGCTAAGGAATCGTTTGGGGTAACTGACTCAGCAACGCTTGCCGCGATTGCCAATCACACATCGGGAAGGCCGGGAATGTGTCTGATAGAGAAAGTGGTGTGGTTAGCAGATTATATTGAGCCAGGTCGACAGTTCCCCGGGGTGGAGGAAATACGCGCCTTAGCCGAGCGAAATTTGGATCAAGCGATGTTGAAAGCTCTCGCAAACACGATTGTTTTTTTGGTTAAACGGGAGAAGCAGGTTTATCCGCTAACGCTAGCTACTTATAATGAACTCACTAAATTGTGTTCGAGCGACGATGACGTGAATCGATAGAAGAAGGTTCCATGCGTGTTTCATTGGGCTGAAGATGAAAAATTAGGCAATCAGTATAAGAGAGAGGACTAAATAAAATGGATATATTGCAAATCGCGCAACAAGTGGCAGGTGTTTTGGAAGATAAAAAGGCTGAAAATATTGTTACCCTTGATATCAAAGATCTCTCCACAATCGCTGATTACTTCGTTATTTGTCACGGTAATTCATCAACACAGGTGCAAGCGTTAGCTGCTGAACTAAGGAAAAACTTAATGGAGTCTGAGATTGAAATTAGTAAAATAGTCGGATACGATGCCGCAAGATGGGTGTTGGTTGACTTAGGCGATGTGGTTGTTCATATATTCCACAGAGATGAAAGGGAATATTACAATCTGGAAAGAATTTGGGGAGATGCCAGCATTGTCGGTTAGCTATACGCGGCTCGCTCAAGTGTATGATCGGTTTATGGCTGATGCTCCATATGAAGAGTGGGTTCGTTTCGCGGAATCAGAGTGGATGCAGTTTCAACTCACCCCTAAAAAAGTGATGGATTTGGCGTGCGGAACGGGCTCGATCTCCGTCCTTTTAGCCAAGAGGGGTTATCAGGTAACTGGGATTGATCTGTCTGAAGAAATGTTGACCATCGCGGAGGAAAAAGGGCGTGGTGAAGGCGTTCGACTGCAATTGTACCAACAAGACATGGTTGAATTAAGATCTCCTGAACCAATGGATAGTATTATTTGCTTTTGTGATTCTTTAAATTATATTACAGATCCGCAAGCTGTTTTTCAGACCTTTGAAGGCGTGTACCGCTCGCTTAAGCCAGGCGGCGTGTTTTTATTTGATGTTCATTCGCTTTATAAGATTAAGGACCTGTTTGCCGATCAATCGTTTCACTGGATTGAAGATGATCTTGTCTATGTTTGGGACTGTCAAGCTGAGGAAGAGAATCTGGTTACCCATTTCCTTACCTTTTTTGCGCGTGAGGGAGAACTTTATAGGCGGTTTGAGGAAACGCATCTACAACGCGGTTATTCGGAACAGCAATTGCGAACCTGGTTAGAGGAAGTCGGGTTTGCGAATATTCACTGTCACGCTGATTTAACAAACATGCCGCCCGTTCCAACAAGCGAGAGGTTGTTTTTCTCTTGCCAAAGACCAATGTGAAATAGCCTCTTGCTCATGACAAGGGGCTATTTCTTTTTTACGGCTAATATAACCGATTGGGAAATCACTTTTGCCATTTGCATCACTGTAAACAAGCGGGTATTTAACAATACCATCGCATCTAAAATCCCACTCGTGTTAACGATCCCTTTAATATGAAAGTGACCGACAGGAGGCAATATTTTACGGACTCCCATACCGGGCCGCAGCGGACCGTCAACCAACTGGATGTCCCCGACGCAACTTGTTATTCCCAAACTAGCATCAACAGAGATCACCAAGGGGTTGGACATAAGGCTAAGTCGGTAGAGGGCATCTTTTAGGTTAAGAGCATGGATTGGCCTTTCCAACGTTCCCCACACTTGAATATCAGGTACATTTGCTTGTTGTAAGAACATCCCGACTAGAGGTCCAAGTGAATCTCCAGTACACCGATCCGTTCCAATACAAAAAAGCACAATATCTGAAAATGATTTTTCGTTCTTCATTCTTTTCTTAATTCCAGTAGATATTTGGGATACAGCCTGTTTGTCTTTATGTGATATTTGTAATAACAGGGACACTCTCAATCACCTCCTATAATCTATGCAGAAAAGAGGAAGTGGGTATATGGGTAACCGCGGAATTATCTGTTCTTTAATAAAATAAAAAAGAGCCAAATCCCTGTAGGGATAACGGCTCAGTGATTAGTCCCATAAAACATATCGGATACGTCTTTTAAGTCCTCGTCATATCTCTTTTGCGTATTTTTATACATATGATTAAAAACATCACCGATTTGCTCCAAAGCCAAAATTCCTGCTCCTGTCACGCCACCTGGGACGCATACCCGTTGCTGAAGTGTTGGTAGATCAAATGGTCCTCTTGAGAGGAGGGCTGCGAGACCGATAACCATTTCAGTTGTCAAGAAGGTCGCTTCCTCGTTACTTATGCCCGTTTCCTCAACGGCTGCATGAATAAACCGTTGCAGTAAATAGCTTATGAAAGCCGGTCCGCAACTCACAATATCAGAGGACACCCTAACCTTCGACTCCTCAATCTCCAAGGGACGGCTGATCTGCTCAAACAAATTTCGGACTTTAATGCGATCCGCTTTTCCGCATCTGTTGCCGAACATTAATAAGGAGGCTCCAGCTGCCACTGAGTTTGTGATACTTGGAATCACCTTGGCAATCTTACAAGGCATTTGCTTTTCTAAATCTTCAATTAGAATTGGACTGGTAATTGATATAACGATTTTATTCGAGCCGAGATGAGGTGAAACATCGTCGATAACACGTTTGAATTCGAGCGGTTTTACACATAGAAAGATGATTTCGCTCATCTGAACGGTTTGAATGTTCGTTTCCGCGACAGTCAGTCCTGGGAAACGATCGCTCAATAATAGAGCTTTTTCCCTCGTTCGGTTACTTACAATAATTTGATCAGGTGTTAGGGTTTTAGCAGTAAGAAAAGCGTCTACTAGGATACTCCCCATACTCCCTGTTCCGATAAAGCCGACTTTCATCATTTGACTCCCTCCGTCACTAAGCTATAAGTAATGTCTATGAATGAGAAGGGAGTTCCATACGTAAAAATTGACCTCTTGATTTAAAAGAAATAATTGCTGCCTGGCTATCGGTTAAGCTATACTAAGCTTGGTGACAAATTTCATTTATCATGTCAACCGTAACCTGTTTTCTTAAAGGGAGATGATGTGTCGCGGCATATTGATTCAACGCTTCTGTCACTCGATTAATGGACTCGACCGAAAACGTTTCTTTTTGTTTTGCCCGCTGAATTGCTTCCTCAATTTCCCTCTCTCTTAACCCATCTAATCGTTTGTATTCCCCAATAATCTGTCGAATCGACTTAACATTTTTAGAAATTTCAAGATGAACACCCATGATTACAATCCCCCGCTGAGCTAGATTATTCTTTTAATTTCCTTAATTATAAAGAAACCCGTCATAGAAGACAAGCAATCTATCGGCTCTGTCTTTCCGTGACAAGGAGGTTGCTCATGAAATTTGAATGGACGAGCAGGGAGAAAAAACTGATCGTTTTCGTTCTTGTTTTTATCGTATTGATGGGAAGTGTGGCTGCCTATTTTATTAGTGAAGCCAATCGCCCGCAGGGCGCAGTGGCCTTTTCAGCTTATCCTACGGAATCGGCAGATTTAACAGAGGATGGCTCTCAACCGAATGAGCCGAAATCGGCGGAAGAAATCGTTTGGATTGACCTGAAAGGAGCGGTAGTTAAGCAAGGCGTGTATCAACTTGCGGCTGAATCTAGGATGATCGATGCGGTTCAACTGGCTGGTGGATTTGCTGAAAACGCCGAACAGAGGGTCATTAATTTAGCGGAACGTATCCAGGATGGCCAGATGATTTATATTCCTTATGTAGGCGAGTCAGAGGCGGAGTTTCCAGCGCGTGTAATAACTGGAGCGGGGAGCGCGGATCGCGCCTTAATTTCAATTAATCGAGCGGATGAAGGTCAACTAACGCAATTGCCAGGTATTGGACCTGCTCGAGCAGCGGCAATTATCGCTTACCGTGAGGAACATGGACCCTTTAAACGAAAAGAAGATTTAATGGAGATTTCGGGGATTGGTCAAAAGACTTTTGAGAAATTACGGGATTTGGTTGCTGTTGATTAATAATTCCGCCTTTTTCAGTACAAGTTAATTGACAGAATTGAATTTGAAACGTTATCATCAAGAAGAATAGTATTAAAGTAGTGATTTTATTCAGAAAAGTCAATTTATGATGAGGAGTGAGGGAATGTCACAGGAACGCAAGTTAGGTCTCGAAACAATTGCTCTGCATGGTGGCCAAGTGCCTGATCCGACTACCAATTCGCGAGCTGTACCGATATATCAAACATCTTCTTACGTTTTTAACGATACAGATCATGCGGCAGATTTATTTTCATTAAAAGAGCCGGGTAATATTTACACACGCATTATGAACCCAACTCAAGACACATTTGAACAAAGGGTTGCTCAGTTAGAGGGAGGCGTTGGCGCGTTAGCTACAGCTTCTGGACAAGCTGCGATTACATATGCGATCTTAAACATTGCCCAGGCGGGTGATGAAATCGTATCATCAAGCAGTCTTTACGGAGGAACGTACGCCCTATTCGCCCATACGTTATCTAAACTAGGGATTACCGTTCATTTTGTTGATGTGGACGAGCCTGAACAATTTAGCGAGAAGATCAATGAAAAGACAAAGGCGGTATTTATCGAATCGATCGGAAATCCGCGGATCAATGTTGCGGATATTGAAACAATCGCAAATATTGCGCATGAACACGGTATTCCATTGATCGTCGATAGCACGTTTACACCACCTTATATTTGCCGACCGATCGATTTCGGAGCGGATATTGTTGTTCACTCGGCAACGAAGTTTATTGGCGGACATGGCACATCAATCGGGGGAATCATTGTTGATGCGGGGAAATTTAACTGGGATAACGGCAAGTTCCCATTGTTAACCGAAGCGGACCCAAGTTATCATGGACTCGTTTATACGGACGCGCTTGGTCCACTTGCTTATATCATGAAAGCCCGCTTGACTTTGTTGCGTGATATTGGGGCAGCGCTATCTCCATTTAACTCGTTCATGTTTTTACAAGGGTTGGAAACATTGCCGGTCAGAATGGATCGCCACGTTGAAAACGCGCAAAAAGTCGCTGAGTTTTTGGATGGTCATGAACTTGTTTCTTGGGTCAATTACCCAGGTTTGGAGACAAACGCATACTACGAATTAGGGAAGAAGTATATGCCGAAAGGACCAGGTTCGATCTTTACGTTCGGTTTAAAAGGCGGGATCGAAGAAGGTAAAAAGTTTATTAACAGTCTGGAGATCTTCTCCCACTTGGCAAATGTTGGCGATGCAAAATCGTTGGTCATTCACCCAGCAAGTACAACGCACCAGCAGTTGGATGAAGCAAGTTTGCATGAAGCGGGTGTTTCAGCGGACATGGTTCGACTGTCTGTCGGTTTAGAGTCGATTGATGATATTTTATACGATTTGGATCAAGCGCTGCGCGCGAGCCAAAAGTAATAAAGCGAACAATAAATGCCCAGTATGGAACGTTACCATACTGGGCATTTACTTTTATACTGAGCAACGGATAGTATCAACGCTTATCTCGCTTGCTGTCGGCGGGATTCAATATAGGGGCTAACATAAGGACCAAACGAAATCTTTTGCTCGATAAAGATTTGGTGCCACAGCATAAACACAAGCAATGTCCAAATTTTTCGACCGTAATCGGCTTTTCCTTCTTTGTGCGCTTTAAGCATATGGAGCGCGAAGGATTTGTTGATCCACTCGTCCGTTTCTGATGTATAAATTAAGTTCCTGGCCCAGTCATAAAAGTCATGTTTAAGCCAATGACGAGTGGGAACGGGAAAACCGAGTTTTTTCCTGCTTTTAATTTGCGGAGGTAATAGGTCTTTCATCGCTTCCCGTAATACATATTTTGTTGTTCCGTTCGCTATTTTGTACTTTGTTGGGATCGTTGCCGCGAATTCAAACACTTTCGGATCGACAAACGGGACACGTAGTTCCAATGAATTTGCCATCGTCATTTTGTCTGCTTTCATGAGAATGTTTCCGCGCATCCATGTATGGATGTCTAAATATTGCATTTTCGTTACGTCGTCATAAGCGTGGGCCCGTTCGTATATTTCTGCCGTAATTTCATCCGCTCGCCTATACGCGGGATCTGCGCCTAAGTTTGTTGTCGCTATTTTTTGTTTCATCTCCTCGGAAAAAATCAATGCATTTCCGAAGAATCGATCTTCCACTTCTTTTGATCCTCTAATCAAGAAACTCTTTCCTTTGACACCTTCGGGCAACAAGGAAGCAAAGTTGCCTAACGAAGCTCGCATCCAAGTCGGCATACGGGTTAGGTGACGCAACGAATGAGGTTCTCGATAGATGTTGTACCCGCCAAAAAATTCGTCAGCTCCTTCGCCTGATAACACAACAGACGCATGTTGACTGGCAAGTTCCGCCGCAAAGTAAAGAGCGATTGCGGAGGGATCTGCAACAGGTTCATCTTGATGCCAAATTAGCCGTGGCAATTCTTCGAGATAGCGATCCGCGGTGATTTTCAGTTCGTAATGATCCGACTTTAAAAATTGCGCCGTCTCTCGAGCAATGTCTAGCTCGCTATATCCAGGAATATCAAAGCCAACCGTAAATGTTTTTACATCCTCATGCTGTCTCATTAAGGCGACTATGCTAGATGAATCGATTCCGCTAGATAAAAATGAGCCTCGGGCAACATCGCTAACGAGGTGTTTGTCGACAGACTCCTTTAGCGCTTCTCTTGTTCCTTCCACAAAATGGGAGAAAGGGCGATCTTCCGGTTTAAATTCAACCGACCAGTAGGGTTCGATTTTCATCTCGCCCTCTTTGATCGTGATGCTATGACCGGGCGGGAGTTTGTGAATGCCCTCGAACATCGTATCTGGGTCTGGAACGTATTGAAAGGTTAAGTAGTGATAAAAGGAAGTCGGGTTTACCTTCCTTTCTGTTCCTGGCGCTTCCAAAAGACTTTTAATTTCAGAGCCAAACGCAAAAGAATCGGCAGTCTCTGTCCAGTAAAAAGGTTTGACGCCAAAATGGTCTCTTGCCCCGAACAAAATTTGCTTCTTCCGATCCCAGATCATAAACGAGAACATCCCGCGCAAGTGCTTAGGACAATCAAAACCGACTTCTTCATAGAGGTGGACGATCGTTTCCGTATCCGAATCTGTTTTAAATCGGTGGCCACGATCTTTGAGCCAGCTTTGTAATTCTTGATAATTGTAAATCTCACCATTAAATGTAATCCAAATGTCTCCTGTCTCATTGCAAAGGGGTTGTCTTCCGCCTTTTAGATCAATGATGCTTAGGCGACGGAAGCCAAGGCCAACATATTTGTCAAGATGGGAACCAGCATCATCTGGTCCCCGATGGGAGAGCAAGTCTGTCATTTGATTTAAACTTGTTTGAGAAACAGGTTGTTTCGTTTTATTGTAAAGAGCAACAAATCCACACATGGTAAAGCTCCTTTTATTGTAAAATGTACGATTACACTTTAGCATTCTTTTTTTTGAGAAGCAATTTTTTCTTGATCAATCTGTATATCTTATAATCTTAGCGCTTGCTGTGGTACAATGTGAATGAGTCGAAAGAGCGGGAGGAATAGGCATGAGGAAATCGTGGGATGAATACTTTTTAGATATAGCTGATGTTGTGGCCACGCGATCAACCTGCAACAAATTAGCGGTTGGTTGTGTCATCGTTAAAGAGAGAGCGATTGTTTCCACTGGCTATAATGGATCCATCCAGGGGCATGAACATTGTACGGAAGTAGGGTGTTTGCTTAATGAGCAAGGCCGTTGCATCCGCACGATTCATGCCGAGCAAAATGCGATTATCCACGCGCGAAGAAACGAAATCCAAGGCGCCACGGCTTATGTCACACATGAGCCTTGTGAAACTTGTTCTAAGCTGCTCAATCAAGCGGGAGTCAGGCGCATTGTGTTTAGTCACCCGTACAAGAATGAACGGAATCGCGTTTTCTTACAAGGAGTGGAAGTTGTTCACTTAGCTCGAGAGTAAGTCGCGGTTTCTAGTAGATCCTAACTCCTAGAAGCGGGGACTATAACCGTTTTGGATGTGGGAGAAGAAAACAATCATGGAGGAACGTCAATTGGGACCAATATCTGCGCTGATTTTACAAGGGGCTGTCAAACTTATCGAGCTGTATTATTATGCATTAATCGCGAGGATCCTTTTATCTTGGTTGCCCCAACTGCAAGGTAATCGGTTCGCGGAATTTCTCTTTCGTATAACCGAGCCATACTTATCAATATTTCGTCGTTTTATTCCGCCACTAGGAATGATTGATATTTCGCCGATTGTTGCTTTTATCGCTTATCGTTTTTTGTCTGGATTTTTGCTGGACGGATTGGTTCAAGTATTTCGATTTATAAACGTATAGTTTTCAACCGAATGTTCGAAAAGTTTACATAGTCCCCTTTTAGGAGGGGCTTTTTTTCTGCCAATAATCAGGTATGATAAAGGGAAGAAAGGAGAGGATGCTTTTTGAAGAAAAGACCCCTTTACTGGGTGTCGCTTTTGTATGTTTTCAGCTTGCTTTGCGCCCATTTTTTTCTAAACACTCACAAATGGGCTGCGGCTTTGGCGTTGCTGATCGTGTCTGTTGTGGCCCTGACCACGATGGCATTTACAAAACAATGGAAACTCCTGCTCATTTGTTTGCTCCTTTGGTCATTCGGGGTCGGTTACTACACGTTTTACGATCGGATCCATCAAACGCAACTGTCTGCTTCAACAGAATTGCAACATATTGAAGGTGACATCCTTTCTCCTGTAAAAGTTGATGGTGATTCGATGCGGTTTACACTTCGAATTCGAAACATAGCGGGAGCGTCTGTCAATGAAAAAACGGAGTGTTATATTCCCCTGAAAAATAAACAGGAACGCGAACAAGCCGAACAACTCCGTTCTGGCGCCTCACTAACATTTCTCTCACCGATCCTCGCTGTAAACCCACCGCGTAATCCCAACGCATTTGATTATAAACGCTATTTGTATTATCAAGGAATCCATTGGACCCTAAAACCCGCTTCGTATTCTGACTTGAAAATTGTTCCTCCCTCTCCATTCAATCCACGCTATCGAGTCGACCAGCTGCAGCAAAGGATTGCCCAAGTGGTTGAGGATGTGTTTCCCAGTTCGACAAGCGGATTGATTAAGGGATTGACTTTGGGCATGCGTCATGATTTATCCGCGGAAATAACGGATACATACGCCAAGTTAGGGTTGGCTCATGTGTTGGCTATTTCAGGTCTTCATATGTCGGTGTTAGTCGGGGGCTTGTTCAAATTGAGCGGGCTGGCGGGGCTAACGAGGGAAACAAAACTGATCTTAACGATTTTGTTCGTTCCGCTCTATGCCTTGGTAGTTGGGGCCGCGCCGTCTGTAACTAGGGCTGCGGTTATGGCCATCGCCGTGTTGATTGCCCGCTATTTTCATCGCTCCAGCGATGGTTTGAATTTTTGGGGCGTCGCTTGCTTGTTGATATTGCTGATGGATCCTTACCAACTGTGGCATGTTGGATTTCAATTATCGTTTGTCGTTACGTGGGGGTTGTTAATCTTGACGGGCCCGTTAATGGAACGGCTTCCTGGTGGTCAGTTCATTCGTTCTTTACTCGCTGTGACGATTAGCGCCCAATTAGCCTCGACGCCGCTCCTCCTCTATTACTTTCATCAATTTCATTTTCTTTCCCCCCTCATTAACTTCGTGTTTGTTCCTCTTTTTTCTTATATCATCATTCCATTCGGTTTCATTTCTGCGCTGCTCGGTTTGATTCATCCGTCCCTTCCGTTTCTATTGGCTAATTTGATTTCTAAAATGTTGGAGTGGGTATACGCTGTCTTAGAGTGGGCGGCAGGAATAAACCATATGCAAACGTATGTATCAAGTCCTTCACTCTGGTGGTGTATCGTCTACTACATTACGCTCATGCTGTTGCCGCATATTTTACGCGGTCGTCGGTGGCTCCATCCGCATTTGGGGCGATTGCTCATAATCCTGTGTTTACCGCTGCTCTCTTTTCAAGATGAAAAGGTAGTGATAACATTTTTAGATGTTGGCCAAGGTGATGCGATCGTGGTGGAGACACCGCAACGTCGCGTTTATTTAACCGATAGCGGCGGCGCTGCGCCATATTATCATGATGAGCAGGATAGTTGGAGAAAACGAAAAGAACCGTATGATCCTGGGAAAAAGGTTGTCGTCCCCTTTCTAAAAGCGAAGGGGATCAATCGAATCGATACTGTGATCATGACGCACGGTCATAGTGATCATATCGGCGGGCTGGCTGCCGTCTTTAGGGAAATGAAGGTTGAGCAAGTAATTGGTAATGGACAAGCTCCTGACACTGTGTTGGAAAAAGAGCTGTTTACTACTTTAAAACAAAAAGCGATCCCGCTCTATTGGGGCAAAAGAGGGGACCAGTGGCGAGATTCGGAGTCAGTCGCTTGGACGATTCTTCATCCGACGGAAAATCCAATGTCTAACGCGAATAATGAATCGATTACATTACTACTCGAGGCCTATGGTAAACGGATTTTATTTACAGGGGATTTAGAGGAAGAGGGAGAGCGGCAATTGCTTGAAGCAAATATAGTCGGTCCGGTTGATGTTTTAAAAGTTGGACATCACGGAAGTAAGACTTCGACTGGTAAAGAGTGGGTCGCTGCATTGAAACCGAGTATTGCAGTTATTACCGTCGGTAATAAAAATCGTTTTGGACACCCTCATCCCAATACGTTGGCTACGCTGGAAGAGTATCATGCGAAAATTTTACGTACAGATCAATCGGGATCGATTACACTAGAGATAGGCAAAGTAGATTGGAATGTGATGACATCCCTGCAACATAATAAGGGGCGGATGCGTCAGTAATTGTATAGGGGGGAACAGGAGTGACGGAAGCAGAGTTGATCAGAGCCGCTCAAACGGGCGACACCGATGCCCTCATTCAACTGCTTAGAGAAATAGAAAATGAAATCTACCGTACAGCATTTTATGTTTTAAAAAATCAGCAAGATGCGATGGATGCCTCCCAGGAAGCGTTAATTCGAATCTATAAAAATATTAAAAGCTACCAGGCAAAAGCAAAGTTTTCAACCTGGACGCAACGGATCGTGATGAATGTTTGCATGGACCATTTTCGCAGGAAGCGAGATGCCGTTTCCATAGATGAACATGAATTTCCATTAGAGGATGACGCAAATGTTGAAGAAGAAGTTCAGTTATCACATATGGCCAAAGATATTCAAGACGCGATTAATTTACTGCCCAGTCGCCAGCGGCAAGTTGTCATTCTTCGATACTTACAAGACTTTTCTTATGCGGAGATTTCCGAAACGTTAGAGCTACCGATTAATACGGTCAAATCGCACTTGTTTCGGGCTAGACAACAGTTGAAAGAACTTCTTTCAGATTATGAGAAAGGTGGTGTTCGAGTATGAGCTGCGCTGAGACGATGGAAAATATGCAAAGGGATCTAGATAATGATTTAACGGAAAAACAATATTTAGCGATGGAACAGCACCTCAATCAGTGTCCCGAATGCCAAAAAATTTATACAAATTTAAAGAGCTTATCACTTAATTTAGAGAATTTACCGCAGGTAAAGCCGCCGTACAGTCTTGTTGATGAAATTTTGCCTCAGTTAATAGAGGAAGCGCCTGAAGACAAGCTTATAACGGAAGATGATCGGGTCAGCAAACGACTTCACGAGATGAAAACGGCTCGATGGAAAAGTTGGTCGATCGTTGCGGGTGGACTGGCTGCTGCTTGTATGTGGGTTTTGTCGGATAAAATATTTACAACTTCTGATTTGAAGGATCAGATGATACGTTCAGAAAGCGCGCTGGAAGGGAAAATGCTAGATGATCGGACAACTGAACGATCGGAACCAACAGGTGATAGAGAAGATTCCACGCCAACAGAAAACCAATCCAAATCGATTGATGATACGCTGCTTGCGAAAGAGCAAGGCAGTGGAGACAAGTCCTTAAACAAGGATGTGGAGCGAAATAGGCAACCCGCTAAGGAGGAGGTAAAGCAAGAACCGCAAGCTGCTTCTGAATCCAAACCAGAAACTAAGCCTAACCCCCAACCCAACGCTTCGACTGAGCAGGAAACGGTCCAGCAACGAGAACCGAGCAAAACGGAAGAAAGGATCGATAAAAATGGTGTTGAAAGTGATAAGGATAAGGCGCTCGCGCTAGCTCCTGAAACTTCGCCGCAACAGAGATCCGCGGAATCGAAATCTTCTTTATTGGCCTCACCACTGCCGGAAAAGCTCATGAATCGAGCCATGATTTCGCTTCCTGAGCAAGACAATGGCATAACTTCGCCAGATGGTCAGTGGATCGCGCGCGTACAGGAAGATCGGATTGTGATTACAAATCGCGCGGGGACAGAGGTGTTTCGAACAGATGCGTGGGGGATTGAGGCGCAAGCGAGTTTTGAGTGGATTGATGGGACTCATTTACAGTATCGACTGGAATCCGCCGATTCGAAACAATCTGAAACGTGGTTGATTGATGTCAAAGAAAAACAAGTGGTGAAAAAATAAGCGCGCAAAAAAGAAGGGGGAGGTACGGTGAATTATCGAGAAATATTTAAGCAAGCTGGACAAGGCAAGATAGCTCCCGTGTATGTCCTGTATGGGGCAGAGACGTTTATGATCGAGGAATTTATTCAATTTATGAAACAACAAGTTCTTGACGAAGCGGCGATTGATTTTAATTTTAGCCTATACGATCTCGAGGAGACGCCTATTCAAGAGGCGGTGCTTGACGCAGAGACAATGCCTTTTATGGACGAGCGAAGAATTGTCATTGTAAAAAACGCCTTTTTTCTGACAGGAGGGAAGTCGAACTCAGCTGTTGAGCATGACCTGGATTCTATTCAAAAATACGTTGATCAGCCAATGGAGACGACCGTGTTAATCCTGATTGCTGAGACGGAAAAACTAGACGGACGGAAAAAGATCGTCAAGCAGTTACAGAAGGATAATACGGTCGTATCTTTCCCGCCAATGCATGGACAAGAGCTCTGGGCCTGGATGGTTCGTCAGGCTAACAAACAGCATGCGCAGCTAGAGCAAGGGGCAGCGACGGCGCTAGAGCGAATCGTTGGGCAAGATTTACGCCGACTAACGCAGGAGATAGAAAAAATAGCTTCGTTTGTTGGACAGGGCGGGGTCATTACAGAAGAGGTTGTCGATCAGCTCGTGTCTAGGACGCTAGAAGAGAATATTTTTGGTTTGATTGATAAAGTATCCGCGCTGGAATTAGAGCAGGCGATGCGGATTTTTTACGATCTACTAAAAAACAATGAAGAACCGCTCACTGTACTGCATTTATTGGCTCGTCAATTTCGGATGATACTTCAAGTTAAGGTACTTACCCAGAAGGGATATACGCAACGCCAAATGGCTTCACAGCTTGGTGTTCACCCCTATCCGATAAAACTTGCGGCTGATAAATCCGCTCGGTTTAGCGAGGCTGCGTTGCGATCGATTTTGATTTATTTAGCGGAGGAAGATTTTCGAATAAAATCAGGTCAAATTGATAAAGTTCTATCGATGGAATTGTTTATGATGAAAATAAAGGATTTGCTTCAGGTGAGAGCGTAGCAAAGAAAAAAAGGCTGATCTCAAATAAGTCAGAACAAGTGACTTATCTGAGTCAGCCTTTTTTCATCATCTACGCAGTTACGCCATTTACCTTTTGGGCTAAGCGCGACTTTCTGCGAGCAGCTTCGTTCTTATGGATAAGACCTTTAGTAGCAGCCTTGTCAAGCTTCTTAGCAGCAAGCTTGTACGCCCCTTGAGCTGCCGCAAGGTCATTTGTGGCAACCGCTAATTCTACGCTTTTAAGCGCTGTGCGAAGAGCAGATTTTTGAGCGGCGCGGCGCTCGCGTCTCTTCTCATTCTTTCTTGCGCTTTTGATTTGAGATCTAATATTTGGCATCAGATTCACCTCCTTGAACTCGTTGAGGTAAGATTTCTTAGTTTAAGACAACAAAAAATATATTATCATGTTTTTGACCAAATTGCAATGATGATTAGTATAAAAGAGTCGGTTTTATTGCATGATAGTTAATGTAAAAATATGTAAGGGTGAGGTGTGTGTGATGCGTTCAGATCATGATGAGTTGAAGTCGGATGAACTTGATTTAAGTTATTATTCGATTCGAACAGATTTAGCTTTGGAAGCGCATCAGTTGGCTACGGAACGAACAGGCATAGTCCAATTTACCGGTGTGGAAATGAATTCCGAAGAAGCCGACGGAATTCGGTTAACGAGAGTCAATGTGAAAAACGTAGAAGGGGCTCAACAGATTGGCAAATTACCAGGGCGTTATCTTACGTTAGAAGTTCCGGGGCTAAGAAATAAAGATACGGAGTTACAAAATAGTGTGGCGACAAAATTTGCGCAAGCTTTCCATCAATTTTTGGTGGATGTCGGAATTGGACCCGATCATAAAGCGCTAGTTGTTGGACTGGGAAACTGGAATGTGACACCCGACGCCTTAGGTCCGATCGTCGTTGATCATTTGCTTGTTACCCGCCATTTATATGAATTAATGCCGGAACATGTAGAAGATGGCTATCGCCAAGTGAGCGCGATCTCGCCTGGTGTGTTGGGGATTACGGGAATCGAGACAAGCGAGATTGTGTACGGCATTGTTGAAAAAACAAGGCCTGACTTTGTAATTGCAATTGACGCGTTGGCTTCGCGCGCGTTAGAGCGGGTGAATACGACGATTCAAGTTTCAGATACAGGCATCAATCCCGGTTCGGGGGTTGGAAATAAAAGAAAACCGCTAACGAAACAGGCGTTAGGTATTCCTGTCATTGCGATTGGTGTTCCAACGGTAGTTGATGCGGCTTCCATCGCGAGTGATACGATTGATTACGTTTTAGCCCATTTAGGAAGACAGATAAATGAGAGCGCTAATCCGCCAGCCGCTAGCCGGTTGACGCCCGATGGAGTGAATTTGCCGATTGGAAACACCAAGCCGCTTACAGCGCAAGACCTCCCGACGGAAGAAGGGAAAAAAGTGATCATGGGTCTTGTTGGCTCCTTGTCTGAACAAGATAAACGTCAATTAATCCGAGAAACGTTGCAGCCGTTAGGTCATAACTTAATCGTTACGCCGAAAGAAGTGGATGAATTCGTTGAGGACATGGCCAATATCATTGCAAACGGCTTAAACGCCGCGTTACACGAAAAAGTCGATAGAACAAATGTTGCAGCTTATACGCATTAAAGGATGTTAGGGGGATGCGGATGAAGTGGAGACTGCAATTTATGACACTTGTGGCGCTAACGGGATTATTGATGATTACAGGCATTCATTTGGCTGAACAAGGGATTCGACACGTCGAAGGCGTGGCTGATGGTCCCTCACAGTCTTTTCAATTGGCTCAACGCGGGGACGGAAAAATGGAGATGACTGTTTTGGGCAGAGATTACGTAATTGAGGAAGAAACTATTTTACCGCTTTTTCAAACCTATTCAGCTACGTCAGGGGCAGGAAAGGAACAACCAGTCAGGCAACCAAGGGGAGATCAGATTGGACAATGGTTGACCTCAATTTCTCAAAAAGCGTTAGAGTGGATGACTCGTTTTTAAACGGATCATCGACTTTTGTCCTATAAATATGGAAGAGCGGTCAGGTTCTCGCCAGTTATTCAAAGTTATGAACGTTCACCTCAATTGGCGGATGGTGGACGTTTTTTTATACCCCTTAACCTGTGGCCCAAAGCAAATTATTGCCTCGTAACAGTTTCCCTGATATAATTATTATTAGCGCATTTTTGCCTCAGGGAGGTTAATAACGATGGATAGACGCGCAAGACAGCAACAGATTCGGAATTTTTCTATTATTGCCCATATCGACCATGGAAAATCAACGTTAGCGGATCGGATTCTTGAATTTACAGGCACATTGAGTGACAGGGAAAAGGAAAACCAATTTTTGGACTCAATGGACTTGGAGAGAGAGCGCGGAATCACGATCAAATTGAATGCAGTACGCCTATTGTATAAGGCAAAGGATGGGCAGGAATATATTTTACATCTAATTGACACACCAGGGCATGTCGACTTCACATATGAGGTTTCGCGAAGTTTAGCGGCGTGCGAGGGGGCGTTGTTGGTCGTTGACGCGGCCCAAGGGATTGAAGCTCAGACGTTAGCCAACGTCTATCTTGCCGTAGACAGTGATTTAGAGATCATCCCAGTGATTAATAAAATTGACCTGCCGAACGCGGATCCGGATCGAGTTAAAAAAGAAGTAGAAGATGTGATCGGGCTCGATGCGAGTGAAGCGGTGCTTGCGTCCGCCAAAGCCGGAATCGGTATTGAAGACATACTTGAACAAGTTGTGCAAAAAGTGCCGGCTCCATCAGGGGACCCGGATCTTCCACTGCAAGCATTAATTTTCGATTCGTCCTATGATTCTTATCGCGGCGTGATCGCAAATATACGTGTCGTTAACGGAACACTACGTAAAGGCATGAGAATTAAGATGATGGCGACCAACACCGTTTACGAAGTCACAGAGGTAGGGACATCTTCTCCTTTTCCAATCGCTGTTGATGAATTAACGGTTGGAGATGTTGGTTTTATTGCGGCTAGTATCAAGTCGGTTGGCGATACGCGAGTGGGGGATACGATTACATGCGCGGACCATCCAGCTGAAGAAGCCTTGCCAGGATATCGCAGAATCAATCCAATGGTCTTCTGTGGATTATACCCAGTCGATACTTCAGAGTATAACGATTTGAGGGAAGCGTTAGAGAAGCTAGAGCTTAATGACGCCTCGTTACAGTATGAACCTGAGACTTCGCAAGCATTAGGATTTGGTTTCCGTTGCGGCTTCTTAGGTCTGCTTCATATGGAAATCATACAAGAGCGAATCGAACGTGAATTTGGCATTACGTTAATTACGACGGCGCCGAGTGTTATTTATCATGTCACCAAAACAGACGGCGAAGAGATCATCATCGATAATCCATCCACGATGCCCGATGCCCAATTGATTGATAAAATTGAAGAACCGTATGTAAAAGCATCCATTATGGTGCCGAAAGATTTTGTCGGAGCGATTATGGAGTTGTGTCAGGGTAAACGCGGTGATTTTAAAGATATGCAATATCTAGATGAAACTCGTGTGCAAATCGTTTATGATATGCCGCTCTCTGAAATCATTTACGATTTCTTTGATCAGTTGAAATCGAATACGAGGGGATATGCTTCCTTCGATTATGAAATAATCGGTTATCGTTCTTCTGATTTGGTAAAACTAGATATAATGCTGAACGGTGAATTAGTTGATGCGTTATCCGTTATTGTCCATAAAGGCTCATCCTATGAACGCGGACGCGCGCTTTGCGAGAAGCTGCGAGAATTGATTCCAAGACAAATGTTCGAGGTGCCGATTCAAGCTTCAATCGCCAAGAAGGTAATTGCCAGGGAAACAATTAAAGCGATGCGTAAAAACGTTTTAGCTAAATGTTACGGCGGTGACGTTTCGCGGAAAAGAAAATTGCTTGAAAAGCAAAAAGAAGGAAAGAAGCGCATGAAACAAGTTGGGAGCGTAGAGGTTCCCCAAGAAGCTTTCATGGCGGTTCTGCAAATGGACAATAAATAAAGCGTGACGGGATAGGCTTTGGCTACGCGGCCAAGGCCTTTTCCTATCTATCCGCTTATAGGGAGGGTTATAATTGCCTCGTTCAGTATATATTCATATTCCATTTTGCACTAACAAATGTTTTTATTGTGATTTCAACTCCTATGTTACAAAAGATTCGGAGCTGATTTGGAATTACCTTTATGCGTTGGAAGAAGAAATGAAACAGACGGTTCGTAGGGTCCCCGCGCAACAAGTGGAAACGATTTTTGTCGGTGGAGGCACACCGACATTTTTAGATCATGAACAGATGCGCTACTTTCTTCAATCCGTCCAAAGGGTATTTCCAGACCAAGCGCCAAGCATGGAGTTTTCGATGGAAGCCAATCCAGGCACGACAGATTATGAAAAATTGGTTATCATGCGCCAAGGGGGCATTAACCGTTTAAGTTATGGCGCTCAATCCTTCAATGATGCGCTGTTGAAAGAGATTGGGCGCATGCATGATTCGGGACAAGTGTTACAAAGCATCGCGGCCGCTAAACGGGCGGGATTTGATAATATTTCAATCGACTTAATTTTCGGGTTGCCCAAACAAACCTTGACTACTTTTCACGAAACGCTCGACATCGCCTTTTCGTTAGATTTGCAACATTTTTCAGCATATAGTTTACAAGTGGAGGAAAACACGTTATTCCATGTTCTATATGAGAAAAATCAGCTGGCTCTTCCGCCCGAAGATGATGAAGTGGAAATGTATGAAGTCGTTCGACACAGAATGGCTGAAGAAGGGTATACTCAATATGAAATCAGTAATTTTTCAAAAGAAGGTTTTCAGAGTCGCCACAATAAAACGTATTGGCGGAACTGTGAATATTATGGAATTGGCGCCGGCGCGCATGGCTATGTCCACGGTGAACGCCATGAGAATGCTGGACCCGTGGATCACTATATTCAGTTAGTGAAAGAAAAGGGATTACCGCGGATTGAGCAACATTTTGTTGCCCCATCAGAAGCGATGGAAGATTTTATGATTATGGGGTTACGTTTGCTTGAAGGCGTTTCTAAAAACGTTTTCTACGAGCGATATGGGATTGAACTGGCAACCCAATTTGGACCTGTTTTGGAGGAGTTAAAAAATAAAGGTTTACTTGAAGAACAAGGAGATCGCATTCGATTGACCAAACGAGGGATTCCTTTTGGAAATGAAGTTTTTGCGCGTTTTTTGGAATAGTTGACAAGGGAAAGTTGGTTTGGTATTTTTAATCTAGAAGGTATTAGCGCTCGTTGTGAGTGAGTGCTAACAAGGAGTGAAGAAGATGTTAACGACACGTCAGATTCAGATTCTAAATGCTATCGTTGACAATTATATCCAAGGAGCGGAGCCGGTCGGTTCTCGCACAATTTCCAAACGTAAAGACATTAAGTTCAGCTCAGCAACGATTCGTAACGAGATGGCGGACTTAGAGGAAATGGGTTTCTTGGAACAACCGCATACTTCAGCGGGGAGGATACCTTCTCAAAAAGGCTATCGATTTTATGTTGATCATCTGCTTAGCCCATTTCAATTGAAGCCAGCCGATGTTCAACAGGCAAGACAATTATTAGCGGAGCGATATTATGCCGCTGAACAGATTGCCAATCAAACTGCCGCGATACTCTCTAGTTTAACAAATTATACTTCGATTGTCTTAGGATACGAGGTAAGGGACGCTAAATTAAAACAAATTCAACTGATCCCTTTAAATGAAACAACAGCTGTTGCAATTATTGTAACGACTACGGGAAGAGTGCAAAATAAAACGATCCGTGTGCCGGAAGGAGTGCCGATCGAAGAAATAGAGAAGCTCGTCAATTTCTTGAATATCAAGTTAGCTGGGATCGATCTGCCTGATTTGAAGAAGCATGTGCATCAGGAATTGACGACTGAATTGCAGAGGTTATTGGATGACTACGAATCCGCTTTGCAATTGATCGAACAAACCTTCCAAACAGAAACAGAGGAACACGTCGTGTTAAAAGGCACGACAAATATTATGATGCAACCCGAATTTCGGGATGTAGAGAAGGTAAAAGAAATCTTAGAGTTTTTAGAGCAAAGTGATCAGCTGATCAAACATTTCAATACAGCCGTTGAAGGAATTCAAGTAAAGATCGGCACCGAAAATAGGGAAATCGCGATTAATAACTGCAGTATTATTAGCGCCACCTTTCACCTTGATGGAACCCCAATCGGATCGATTGGGATTTTGGGACCTACACGGATGGAGTATGGAAAAGTGATCGGTGTTGTAGACTTTATAGCAAAAGATCTTTCGCAAGCGCTTGACCGATTTTATAAGGGTGGTCAATCATAATCGCGCAAACTTACAGCGTCGAGGTTCGAATCGCCTTCATTGCTGCCCTAAGCGGGAACAATTTTGCCTGCTATCGACGTAAGGGGTGGCAGTGGTAGGCAATCGGTAATGGGAGAGAGGGTCGGCCTGCCGCTTCCTTGAAATTAGGATGGCCTTTAAATATAATCTTGAAAAGGTAGTTAGGTATGATTGTTTCGTGGATTGAAAGATGAGGGTATTACATAGAAAAATGAAGCGAAACTGATAAAATGAGACGTTTTCGATTGGCGAGAGTCCGGTGATTTTGATCCGACTCTTGTTAAAGTGTATGCTTTAAAAGTTGTCGAAGAGATGGCGAGGAGCATACTTAGAATTCAAACTGGGATTCGGATGAAAGAGTAATCTGAAGATCAGGGACAGGAGTGAAAGACCAGTGTCTGATGAAAAGAAAGTAGTCGAGGAAGAGAGACCTGAAGGCGAGCTGGACACAGATCAGCAACCGCAACAAGCGGATGCGGAGACTGAAGCGACTGAAGCAGAGGTCGATTCGCTAACGTTGGCGAAACAGGAGGCTGAAGAAAATTACAATCGTTACCTGCGCGTACAAGCAGATCTTGAAAACCTTCGCAGGCGCTCCCGCAAAGAGAGGGAGGACTTGCTGAAATATGCTGTTCAATCGCTTGCGGAAGGCTTATTACCTGCTGTAGATAACTTAGAGCGGGCATTAGCCCCTGAAAATGCGGGGGATGGCGAGTCACTGTTAAAAGGTGTAGAAATGGTTTATCGTCAAATTCTGCAAATATTTGAACAAGAAGGCATTGTTCCGATTGAGGCGGAAGGCAATCCGTTTGACCCGCAGTATCATCAAGCGGTGATGAAAGAGGAAAATCCAGCTGCCGAATCAGGCGTGGTGCTTCAAGAACTGCAAAAAGGATACATGTTAAAAGATCGTGTGATTCGACCGTCAATGGTCAAAGTAAATGGGTAAATGTCAGACATATTATAAGCGGAAGGAGTTACGATGATGAGTAAAGTAATAGGAATCGACTTAGGAACAACCAACTCTTGTGTGGCGGTAATGGAGGGCGGGGAGCCTGTAATTATCCCGAATGCGGAAGGCGATCGCACAACGGCATCTGTTGTCGCTTTTAAGGACGGAGAAAGAATCGTAGGAGAAGTTGCGAAACGACAAGCGATTACCAATCCGAACACGGTTCTTTCTATTAAACGTTATATGGGTTCAGATCACAAAGAAGACATGGAAGGGCGCGCATATACGCCGCAAGAAATTTCTGCGATTATCCTGCAAAAGCTAAAGGCTGATGCTGAAGCATATTTAGGAGAAAAGGTGGAAAAAGCGGTAATTACAGTTCCAGCGTATTTTAATGACAGCCAGCGTCAAGCGACAAAGGATGCGGGAACGATCGCCGGTTTAGAAGTATTGCGAATCGTAAACGAGCCAACAGCGGCTGCTTTAGCGTACGGATTGGAGAAATCGGACGACCAAACAATCCTTGTGTATGACCTTGGCGGGGGTACGTTTGACGTGTCTATTTTGGAATTGTCCGAGGGTTTCTTTGAAGTAAAAGCGACTTCAGGCGACAATAAATTGGGCGGGGATGATTTTGACCAAGTCATTATTGATCATTTAACTGCAGAGTTTAAGAAAGATACAGGGATTGATTTATCCCAAGATAATATGGCGTTGCAACGTTTAAAAGACGCGGCTGAAAAAGCGAAGAAAGATCTATCCAGTGTGTCCACAACATCGATTTCTCTTCCATTTATCACGGCTGACGCTACGGGACCAAAACATTTAGAATTAAGCCTATCTAGAGCCAAATTTGAAGAGCTATCATCCCATCTTGTGGAAAGAACGATGGGTCCGACTCGTCAAGCGCTGCAAGACGCTGGATTAGCTCCAAATCAAATTGATAAAGTCATTCTGGTTGGGGGTTCTACGCGAATTCCAGCGGTGCAGGAAACGATCTCTAAATTTATAGGAAAGGAACCGCACAGAGGCGTTAATCCCGATGAAGTAGTCTCTTTAGGGGCTGCGGTTCAAGCGGGTGTTTTGACAGGGGATGTCAAGGATGTCGTGTTATTGGACGTGACTCCGTTATCATTAGGGATTGAAACGCTTGGAGGCGTTATGACGAAATTGATCGATCGAAATACGACGATTCCGACAAGTAAGTCGCAAGTGTTCTCAACAGCGGCGGATAATCAAACTTCAGTGGATATTCATGTGTTACAGGGGGAGCGTTCGATGGCTTCGGATAATAAAACATTGGGACGCTTCCAATTGTCGGATATTCCTCCAGCTCCGCGCGGTATTCCACAAATCGAAGTGAGCTTTGATATTGACGCGAACGGAATTGTGAATGTAAAGGCGAAAGATTTAGGAACAGGCAAAGAACAGGCGATTACACTCACAGCCTCATCTGGTCTGAGCGATGAAGAAATCGATCGTATGGTCAAGGATGCTGAAGCAAATGCGGAAGCGGACCAATCCCGTAAAGAAGAAGTAGAGACGCGCAATGAAGCAGAACAGTTAATTTTCGCTACTGAGAAGACTTTAACTGACTTAGAAGGTAAAGTAGATCAGGCGGAAGTTGATAAAGCGAACGAGGCGAAGGAAAAATTAAAGACAGCTTTAGAGGGCGAAGACCTAGAAGGCATCAAGCAAAGTAAGGATCAGTTGTCTGAGATCGTGCAACAACTTTCCGTAAAGTTGTATGAGCAGGCTCAAGCGGCTGGAGCGGAAGGTCAACCTGGCGCTGAAGAACAGCCATCTGGAAATAAAGAGAATGTAGTGGACGCGGACTATACAGTCGTCGATGAAGACAAAAAATAATGACCGGGCGAGAAAAGTCAAGGCCAATTTGGCTTTGACTTTTTTCCCTTTTCGTAAAATAATAGCGAGAGCGCAAAAGGTCTTAAAAAGATGCGGGAGTGAATTCAATGAGTAAACGGGATTATTATGATGTCCTTGGCTTGGATCGAAGCTCATCGGAAGATGAGATTAAAAAAGCGTATCGAAAATTGGCGCGAAAGTATCATCCTGATGTTAATAAGGCGGACGATGCTGAAGATAAATTTAAAGAAGTTAAGGAAGCTTATGATGTGTTAAGCGACGCCGAAAAGCGAACGATGTACGATCAATATGGACATGCGGCAACGGATCAGCAAGGTGGGTTTGGAGCTCAAGACTTCGGCGGGTTTGGGGATATCTTTGATATGTTCTTCGGTGGCGGTCGGAGAAATCCGAATGCTCCGCAGCAAGGCTCAGATCTTCAATATACACTTCCCTTAGAGTTTAAAGAAGCCATTTTTGGACTAGAAAAAGAAATAGAGATACCGAAAGATTTGGAATGCGATTTGTGTCACGGTTCAGGGGCTCAACCGGGCACTGAAGTGGACACGTGTCAAACTTGTCGCGGCAGCGGACAACAGGAGCAAGTCGCTAATACACCTTTCGGTCGGGTTGTTAACCGTCGAACGTGCTCATCTTGCGGTGGAAAAGGAACGCTAATTAAAGTAAAATGCTCAGAGTGCCGCGGAATTGGAACGGTGCGTAAACGTCGAAAGATTCACTTAAGCATTCCTGCGGGCGTCGACGAAGGAGCTCAATTAAGGGTGCCTGGCGAGGGAGAACCGGGGGTGAATGGAGGTCCTCCGGGAGATCTTTATGTAGTGATGCGCGTTAAACAGGACGACTTCTTTGAACGGGATGGAAATCATATTTACTGCGAAATTCCTATTAGTTTTGCTCAAGCGGCATTAGGGGACGAAATTGAAGTTCCGACAGTGGATGAACGAGTGAAATTAAAGATTCCAGCCGGTACACAGACCGGAACGTTATTTCGTATTCGCGGAAAAGGAGTGCCTTATTTAAGAAGAAGCGGGCGTGGCGACCAACTTGTTCGAGTTGCCGTTGTTACACCAACAAAGTTGACAGAGAAACAAAAAGAATTGCTGCGGGAATTTGGTGAAATTTCCGGACTGAAAGCCTCAGAGGAGGAATCATCTATTTTTGGGAAAATGAAACGAGCTTTTCGAGGCGACTGAAAGGTAGTAAATCCTGCGGAGGGGTGACAGGCAATGAAGTGGTCAGAAATTAGTGTGCATACAACGCAAGAAGCGGTGGAAGCCGTTTCGAATATATTACATGAAACAGGAGCTAGCGGTGTAGTGATTGAGGATCCCGAAATGTTAGCGCGTGAATGGGATGTTTCACTGGGCGAGATTTATGAGCTAGCGGCTGAAGATTACCCAACTGAAGGTGTCATCGTCAAAGCTTATCTACCTGTAGATGGTGATCTAACAAAGATTATCGAAGATATTCAATTATCGATTGATAACCTTGTCCAATTTGACATTCCGATTGGGAAAGGTGAAATTACACATTCTGAGGTAGACGATGAGGATTGGGAAACGGCCTGGAAAAAATATTATAAACCCATTCAAATATCCGAACGGATTACGATCCGACCGACCTGGGAACAGTATACACCGAAGGAACAAGATGAACTTGTGATTGAACTAGACCCTGGCATGGCCTTCGGCACGGGCACGCATCCAACGACCGCGCTTTGTATTCGTTCGTTGGAAAATCATGTTACCCCTGGCGCCGGTGTGATCGATGTCGGCAGCGGTTCCGGTATTTTGAGTATTGCCGCCGCAAAGTTGGGAGCAAGTTCAGTTCTGGCCATGGATTTGGATGAAATTGCTGTAAAATCCACAAAAATGAATGTTGAACTCAATCAATTATCGGATAAAATTAGCGCTAAACAAAATAATTTATTAGAAGGAATCACGGAGCCAGTTGACCTGATTATTTCTAATATCCTTGCTGAAATTATCGTTCGCTTTGTCGAAGATGCCTATCGTTTGCTCGTCGTGGGCGGAGCTTTTATCTGTTCAGGGATTATTGCTGAAAAAGAGGAAGAAGTTAAGTCCGCTTTAAAAGAAGTTGGATTTACCATTGTCGATTGCGCAAGATTGGATGGATGGGTTTCAATTGTCTCTAAAAAGTAATCAAATGGGGTCGGTAATAGATGCAAAGATATTTTGTTGATGATAGTTCAATCGACAGCGGTCAGTCAGAAGTTCGAATCACAGGAGATGACGTTTCGCATATATCCAAGGTCATGAGATCTTCAGCTGGCGATCATTTGATTTGTTGCAATTCGCAAGGCGCCTGTTTCTTAGTTGAAGTAAAGCAAATAGAAAAGGAACAGGTCGTTTGCGAGATTGTTGAGGAGCTAGCGGAAGAGCGAGAACTTCCGATTTCAGTTTGGATCGCCCAAAGTTTGCCTAAGGGAGATAAGATGGAATGGGTTATTCAAAAAGGAACAGAATTGGGCGCTGTCCAATTCATTCCCTTTAGCTCCTCTCGAACGATCGTGCAATGGGACCAAAAAAAAGAACAACGGCGGATTGGGCGGTGGATGAAAATTGCTAAGGAGGCGGCTGAACAGTCCCATCGGAAGCGATTGCCAAAGGTAGAAGCGGCGCATTCTTGGAAGCAAGCGTTGGGTCTGGCTAAGCAAGTTGATCTTGCTTTACTTGCTTACGAAAATGAACAGACAACTTCACTATATGAAAAAATCTTAACACTCCCCGCAGGGAAAACCGTGTTGCTTATGATTGGACCCGAAGGCGGCTTTTCGGATCAAGAAGTGGAAGAAGCGATTGCCAACGGCTTTCAAACGATTAGCCTTGGCAAACGAATTTTGCGAACAGAAACAGCGGCGTTAGTTGGACTTGCCTATTTATCTTTTTATTATGAACAAATGCAAACCAGTTAGTACAAAGGAAAGGAGGTTACGCGCAATGTCAACAGTTGCTTTTCACACGTTAGGGTGTAAAGTGAACCAATATGAAACGGAAGCGATCTGGCAAATCTTTAAAACAGCGGGCTATGAACAAGTCTCCTTTGAAGGGCCAGCGGATGTTTATGTCATCAATACTTGCACAGTAACGAATACGGGTGATAAAAAAAGCAGGCAAGTGATGCGCAGAGCGATCCGTAGAAATCCGGATGGAATTGTTGTTGTAACGGGTTGTTATGCTCAAACCGCTCCAGGCGAAGTCGCCAACATTCCAGGCGTCGATATTGTGCTAGGCACACAGGGACGCGAAGATTTAATGGAGCTCATTGAACAATATAGAAAAACGCGTGAGCCGATAAATGCTGTAAAAAACATTATGAAAACGCGTGTGTTTGAAGAGTTAGATGTGCCTGATTTTAGTGACCGAACAAGGGCGTCACTGAAGATCCAAGAAGGATGTAACAATTTCTGCACATTCTGTATTATTCCATGGGCGCGCGGGCTGATGAGAAGTCGAGAACCAGAAAATGTGATCGAGCAAGCTGAAAAATTGGTGGCGGCGGGCTATCAAGAAATCGTATTGACGGGGATTCACACGGGCGGTTATGGTGAAGATCTAGAGGATTACAGTCTAGCTCAGCTGCTTATAGATCTGGGCAAGGTTAAAGGGCTTAGTCGTGTGCGAATTAGTTCAATCGAAGCGAGTCAGATCACAGACGATGTGCTAGCTGCTCTTAATTCATCGGAAAAAATGTGTCGTCACCTTCATATTCCGTTACAAGCTGGCAGTGACCCTGTATTACGTCGGATGAGAAGAAAATATACAACGGATGAATATCGAACAAAACTAGCTCAAATACGAGAAATCATGCCTGGTGTTGCGATTACGACCGATGTCATTGTAGGGTTCCCAGGGGAAACGGATGAACTGTTTGAAGAAGGATATCGTTTTATTGAAGAAATGCAATTTTCGGAAATGCATGTATTCCCTTATTCAAAGCGGACAGGCACACCGGCGGCGAATTTTACGGACCAAGTGGACGAAGCTGTAAAGAACGATCGAGTCCACCGTTTGATTCACCTATCTAACCAATTTTCCTTGGAGTACGCTCATCAATTTGTCGGACAAATACTGGATGTGATCCCGGAAAGCCCGTTTCAATCAGAGTCAGAACAGACGAATTTAATTTACGGGTATTCTGATAATTATCTACGTGTTTTATTTGAAGGTTCTACGGACCTGATCGGAAAGCTATGTCGGATTCGAATCGATGAACCTGGAGTTGAGTATTGTAAAGGGACGTTCGTCAGAACATTAGATCCCGCTATCATCGTGTAATGATTTGCGGCGGGGACATTAGTAGGGTATCTTTCTTTGCGTAAAGGAGGGAGCGCCCTACTTTTATTTTAAAAAGGAGGACCCTGAATATGAAGGAGATTGCAGCGGGAGGAGTCGTTTACCGCAAGGTGTCGGGCGGGATCGAGGTGTTAATGATTGAAGACCGTTATGGGAACATATCCTTGCCTAAAGGAAAGCGCGAACCGGGAGAAATGTTGCAACAAACCGCATTGAGAGAGATCCGAGAGGAAACGGGAATCAACGGAAAAATTGTACAACCGCTTGATGTCATTTATTATCAATACGATCATTCTGAGCATGGAAAAATCGAGAAAGAGGCGCATTATTATTTAGTGGAGGCTCTGTCAGGAACGCTTGCCGCTCAGTTGGAGGAAATTAGGCAAGTTAACTGGATGTCGGCGGCAGACGCCTGGTCGCAACAGTTAGAGCGTGGTTATGACAATAATCGGCGCGTATTAGAAAAGGCATTTACTTTCCTACAAGTCGCTCAGCTTCATCATTACATAGACCATACGTTGTTGAAGGCGGATGCGACACAGTCGGATATTAAACTATTGTGCGATGAAGCGAGGAAATATCGTTTTGCGGCTGTCTGTGTTCACCCCTATTGGGTCGCATTTTGCGCGGAGCAATTATCCGACACAAACATCAACGTGGCGACAGTGATTGGTTTCCCGCTAGGAGCGACAACGATGGAAGTAAAGGCGTTTGAAACGAAGCAAGCCATTGAGCGGGGTGCGGCAGAAATTGATATGGTCATTAATCTGGGCGCTTTGAAATCAGGCGATTATGATCAAGTAAAAAAGGATATTCAAGCCGTCGTTGAGGCTGCGGAACAAAAAGCAATCGTCAAGGTTATCTTAGAAACAGGGTTGTTGTCGGAAACGGAATTAAAGCAAGCGTGTCAATTGGCCGCGCGAGCGGGAGCGGATCTTGTAAAAACATCGACGGGTTTTGGGACCGGGGGCGCGACATTGAGCGCTGTTCGTCTGATGAAAGAGACCGTTGGCGCGAAGATCGGCGTAAAAGCATCAGGCGGAATCCGCGACTATGAAACAGCAGCGGCGATGATAGCGGCGGGAGCGACGAGGATTGGAACAAGCGCGGGAGTTACAATCGTGACAGGCGGACAAGGTAATCAATCCGACTATTAAACGGGCAACAGCTGAAGGGAGACCCTTCAGCTTTTTTTGTGTGGAATGAGGAACTCAATCAGGCGTCCAAAATGGGTAGCAAACGGTAAGGCCAAGAGGGAACAAGCGACATTGAAAATTGTTTGAGCATGAGCGACTTGGGCTGGCGGATGACTAGACAAGGTGGTGATAAGCAAAGCCAGCGCCCCAATTAAGGGGATAAATAGAACGACGCCTAGCGTATTTAAAATAACGTGACACCAGGCAACGCGAATGGATGCCGTATTACCGCCAATCGAAGCGAGTAGCGCGGTTACACAAGTGCCGATATTACTCCCTAAAATAATAGCAATCGCCATTGACAATGGAATTAAATGATCACCGATAAAGTTCATGGTAATCGCTGTTGTCGCAGTGCTGCTTTGGATGAGAGCCGTGATGACCGTCCCCACTATGATGCCAATTACACTGTTCTCCGATCCCATTAGAACCAGGTCTTCAAGTATGCCCATTTTTCTAATCGGTTCCGCGATCATTTGCATTGTGTCCATGCCTAGGAAGATACAACCAAAACCGGCTAGGGCAAGCCCGCTGCAACGAAGGATATGCGATGGGAAAAACCATAACAGGGCACCAATTAAGAAGGTTGGTAAGGCGTAATCTGAAATATTTAATGCGATCAATTGCGGGGTGACTGTTGTCCCGATGTTACTTCCCAAAATAATCCCGATCGTTTGCGGAAAGGTTAATAAACGAGCATTCGTTAGTCCAATCGTGATCACCGTGACTGCGCTGCTGCTTTGCATCAACATGGTAACGATCGTTCCAGTGAAAAACCCGTGAGTGGGCGTTTTGGTAAAACGGGTTAAAACATTTTTTAATTTATCTCCCGCTAAATGATTTAAACCGATTCGCATAAGTTGTAAACCAAATAAAAAAATCGTAAGTCCAACAGCGGCAGGGATGACAATTTCTTTCATAGTTCAGCTCCTAAGGGTCATTCGTTTCGTGAAAAAAGCGCGTTTGTAATAGTTATGTAAAAAGTGAGACAGGCATGACAAGCAAATCAAAATTCGTATGGGGATTAAGCGGTGAGGGAAACTTAAGCAGTGAGGTGAGCAAATTGAATAAAGGCTTCTTAACGGCGATGTCTACAATCGGTCTCACACAGTTTTTGAAACTTCCGTTTGAATACATGGAAAACGGAAAATGGGATTTACAATCGGCTTTTAAAATGGGGGGAATGCCAAGCTCTCATTCCGCCGGGGTGACATCTTTAGCGACGTACATCGGTTTAAAGAAGGGACTTAGCTCTCACGAATTTGCGATTGCTGCGTTGCTTGGATTGGTTGTGATGTATGATGCCGCGGGCGTCCGCTATCATGCGGGGGAAACGGCGATTGCTGTCAACAAATTAGAGGAAAAGGTGGCCGAGTTATCAGAAAGACATCCTGAAATTTCTTTGAAGCAACAACGAAGAAAGCTGTTAAAAGAAAGACTAGGTCATTTACCGTCTGAAGTAGTCGCTGGCGCGATCCTCGGCATGTTGGCAGGAGGGATAAGCTATTTATTAAGCAAAGATTAAGCGATTAAGCGAGAATGTCAAAACATGTTCTTTTCCGACAACGCAAACTGACAAAATGTTCCGAATGATTGTGATACGCTGGATTGGCCAAGCAATCATGAGGAGATGAAAGGATGTTAAGTCAAGAGGAACTGAAGGTAAGCCAGATGAAAATGGGGAAGCAGAAGGAAACCTTAACAGAAATTCATCATTGGAAAGCAAAAGTTCAAAGTAAAAAACCCCCAATTATCCATTTTTTAAGCTGGATTTTTGGAAATTAAATTACTTAATAAAAAGAAGTTGTCCAATTAAGGACAACTTCTTTTTATGTTTGGACCGCTTTTTCTCTGAAAAGAAGACTAATGCAGTAAAGCCCAGCTAAACCTACCAGTGTATAAACGATTCGGCTTAGCCAACTACTGTCACCTCCGAATAGCGCAGCAACTAAATCCCATTGAAAAATCCCAACAAGAAGCCAGTTTAATGCGCCGATAATAACTAAAATAAGAGCCAATCTATCCATATTATTCACCTCCTATGTTTAGAATCTCCTTTTAGCGCTGAAATCATGCCTGTCTTTCAGAAATTTAAGGAAGACGGAGGGGTTGTCCAGATCGAATAGAGTCGGTTGTTAGTTTATTTAGCTTCTTTATTTCTAGAATGACTTCCTGTGAATTACGCGCGGGGTATTGTTTAAAGGCGATATCCCAAAGTGTGTCGCCTTCTTGAACCGAATAAATTTTATTGTTTGCCGTTGCCCATTTTTTCGGAATAAACTTGGTAAGGACAGTAGCGGGTTTGCTTTGAACCTGATGAATGATGATCCAGTGGAAAACGCTAAATGTAACGAAGAGAATCGCTAAGACTTTTAAAAGGTTTAAAAAGTGTCCCCATTCTGCTTGATTAAGTTCGTTTCCTCTTCTGTTGCTATTTCTTGCTCTTGCCATCATCATTCATCTCCTTTAGTACAGCCTATGCGCGTCAAAGCAAAACTTGTCCTTTGTTTGTTTTTAATGTGTATAAAACGGCAATAAAGCGATTCTGGCTTCGACGGCAAAGATCAGTTATAGTGAATGAATAAAGCATCTCCATACCGTTTGGTGGGATGGAAAAGAGGTTGCTCAATGTTATTGACGTTCGTGTTGTTTTTAATTGGTTTAACAGGATCTTTTCTGTCGGGAATGCTCGGAATGGGCGGGGCAATTATTAACTTTCCGATGCTGTTATTCATTCCTCCCTTGATTGGACTTACTTCTTTCACACCGCATGAGGTGTCAGGGATTAGTATGATACAAGTTTTATTCACAACGCTAGCTGGTGTTCTTTCTTATCGCAACACGACCCTAAGTTCTAGGCGTCTCGTCTTATCGATGGGGATTCCCTGCCTTATTGGAAGTCTGCTGGGGGGGGTGGGGGCGAATATATTTTCTGGTGAAGGAATTAATCTCGTGTACTTACTACTAGCGATCACCGCCTCGATCCTCATGTTTGTTCCAACTAAAGTGGGGTTAGATGAGGAAGAACTTTCTTTTTCTTTCTCTAAATGGTTAGCGATCATTCTGTCATTTTTGGTCGGAATTTTTTCTGGTATTGTAGGCGCGGGCGGGGCATTTATTTTAATTCCAATCATGTTGACGATCCTTAAAATACCGACAAGAGTTACAATTGCAAGTTCTCTTGCGATCGTTTTTCTGTCCTCGATTGGAGGGGCTATTGGAAAAATAGTTTCGGGGGATGTTCTGTTTTGGCCGACATTGACGGTTGTCGTTGCCAGCGTCATTGGAGCTCCGCTTGGAGCCTTCATAAGCAGAAAAATTCCGACTAGACGTTTACGTTATATGCTCGCTATTCTTATTTTGATCTCTAGCTTTAAGATGGCGATTGATTTTTTTGAGCATTTTTTACGCTTTGGGTAATAATGCGCTCGATTTCCTGATAAAATTGAGTTGAATAAGGAAATATCGGAAATAAGCGCATTTGCAGTAGCTAAAGAGAGAGGAGAAACATCCGTATGTCGAAAACAAGGCTCGGTATAATTTATGGGGGGAAGTCCAGCGAACATGAGGTGTCACTGAATACCGCGCTTGCGATTATGAACGCGGTAGATTTTGAAAATTATGAAGTAATACCGATTTATATTAGTCTAGATGGGGTTTGGGCTCAAGGGGTACAAATCAGTCAGAAAGTTCAATCCGTCGATGAATTGCGTTTTTCCGCAATCACTGGGCAACAGCCTAATGTATTTCACTTGAAAGGTCAGATCGATATTGCGTTTCCTGTCATCCATGGTCCGTTTGGGGAAGACGGCACGATTCAAGGTTTGTTGGAAATGGTTGACATCCCTTATGTCGGGACAGGTGTGCTCGGCTCTGCCCTCGGTATGGATAAAGTAGCGATGAAAAATGTGTTTGGGGAAGTCGGGCTACCGCAATGCAATTATTTGTCTTACGTGAGAACGCAACTTCAAGAAGAGAAGCAGACGCTGCTTAACGAGATTGAACAACAGATTGGTTATCCATGCTTTGTAAAACCAGCTAATATGGGTTCGAGTGTTGGGATCTCTAAAGCAAAAGATCGTCAATCTCTTGAGGAGGCGCTGCGCTTAGCGTCGCAGTTTGATCGAAAGATCATTGTTGAGGAAAATATCGAGGGGCGAGAGGTCGAAATTGGCGTGTTAGGCAATGAAACCTTGCGCGTTTCTGTTGTCGGAGAAATTGTGTCGAGCAATGAATTTTACGACTATGAAGCGAAATATAAAAATGCGGGAACCGAGTTGATCATTCCTGCCCAGCTGCCTGAAGGGGTGATAGCTGAGGTTGCTCGTTTGGCTAAAAAAGCGTTCAGGGCATTGGATGCATCGGGGCTAAGTCGGATTGATTTCTTTTGGGATGAACAAAACGATCGCGTGTTGATCAATGAAATTAATACGATGCCCGGTTTTACTCCATTTAGTATGTACCCGATGTTGTTTCAAGAAACGGGTGTGTCCTATCGACAGTTAATTGATGAGTTGATTAAACTTGGTTTTGAACGATACCGTGATCGGAATAGCAATACCATCGTGGCAGAAAAATTTGAATAAGAGAAGGCAAGAAGAGCTTCTTGCGCCGAATTCGTTCGGTGAAGAAGCCCTTTGTGTCTCCGCTATGATCATTTTTTGAGCAAGTCCGTCATTTCCTGAATCAATTCCTCTAGTCTCATACCTCGAGAGGCTTTAAACAAAAATGCGTAATCGTGATTCGCAATGGAAGCTAGGAAATGAGCGGCCTCCGACCTGTTTGTAAAGTGACGCGACTTAAGCGCGCGCGCGTCTGAGATTGCCTGGGCTTCGTTGCCAACGGTAACGAGCAACTCAAACCGCTCTTTGAGCGAATCAATTAATAAACCTACCTCTTGATGGTATTTCTCGCTGTCAGCGCCAAGTTCATACATATCCCCTAATACAAGAATTTTTTTCTGTTTCGGCAGAATCTCGCTAAAGGTTCGAATTGAATTTTTCATTGAAGTGGGGCTTGCGTTATAGGCATCGTTAATCACAGTCGTTTCGGTGATATAGCGGACAAGTTCGAATCGCATCGGCGAAATTGACAGTGTTTGTAAAGATGCGTTGATCTCTTCAAGGTTGTAATCAAATTGCAAAGCGATCCAGATTGCCGCTAACGTATTGGAAACATTGTGTTCGCCGAACATGGGGATCGTGAATGGGTAAGATACTCCTTGCGCAGTCACAAGGAAGGAGGTGCCATGATCGTTTGTTTCCAGTTCGCTCGCAAAAATGTCGGCAGCTCCGTTCAAGCGATAAAAGTAAGCTTTTCCCGGATAAAAATCTCGAATTGCGACGACATAAGGATTATCTCCATTCAGGATCGCAAATCCATCTTTCGAGGCGCGCAGGAGTAGTTCAGCCTTTGCTTTGGCAATGTTCTCTTTGCTGCCCAGATGTTCAATGTGGGCATCTGTAACATTCGTAATCACACTGATGTTCGGCTTTGCGATTGAAGCGAGGAAATCAATTTCACCTGCGTGATTCATTCCCATTTCTAATACAGCTAATTCATCGTCTTCCTTGATTTGTAAGATGGATAAGGGAACACCGAGGTGGTTGTTGAGATTTTTGAACGTTTTGAATACCTTCTTTTTATAACCAAGCACATGGGCAATGATATCTTTGGTTGTTGTTTTTCCATTACTTCCTGTCACGGCGATAACGGGAATCGTAAGTTTTTTTCGATAATATTCGGCAAGTTGGGCGAAAGCCTGTTCTGTATCCTGTACGTGAACGTAAGCGAGTTCTTTGTTTTGACGAGCAATTTCTAGATTAGAGATTAACGCGGCAATCGCTCCTTGTTGATGCGCCTCGTCCAGAAACTCATGCCCATCTCTCGTTCCGCCTGTTAAGGCGATGAACATCGCTCCTGACGTTAGCAGCCGCGTATCAAAATGAAAGGAACTTACCTCGTTTTGTATCGGATTTCCAAGTAGTTGGCCGCCTGTCGCTTCGCAAATTTCATGGATGGTTAACATCGTTTTCCGTCCACCTCCGCTTTAGTTTGCTGTAATGCTATCATTAACTGTACGACTCGGGCAACAAAAATATGAAGGATTGTTTGTGTGACCGCTTCGCTTTCCTTGCTCTGCTTGACACCATTCGTCACGAAACGGTACAGTAATAAAAATAGAAGAAACATATGGAGGTAGCTGGATATGGACTCGAATTGCTTATTTTGCAAAATTGTCGATAAACAAGTTCCCGCAAAGATTGAGTATGAAGATGATGATGTCGTTGTCTTCCATGATATTAATCCCCGCGCCCCGGTGCACCTTTTAATTATTCCAAAGAAACATATTGCGACGATGATGGATGTGAAAGCGGAAGATCTTCCATTAATGTCGAAAATCCATGAAGTGGCGCAAGAGATGTACCATAAACAAGAGCTTAAGGGAATGAGATTGATCAATAATTGTAATAAAGAAGGTGGACAAGAAGTCTTTCATCTACACTATCACCTGTGGGGTTGGAAGGAATAACAATTGGAAAGTGTTGACCCAAGCGGGTTATCTATTATATAATCAAGTCTGACAGTCTTGTGAAAGGATTGTCTTTCAATGGCTAATGCGGAGGGAGGGATAGCAATGTCTGAAATTCGCGTACGTAAGAACGAATCTCTTGATGCCGCTCTTCGTCGTTTTAAGCGTGAGACTGGTAAAGCTGGTATTTTGGCCGAGGTTAGAAAGCGCAGACACTATGAGAAGCCAAGCATTAAGCGTAAGAAGAAGTCTGAGGCAGCGCGTAAACGCAAGTTTTAGAGGGAATGGACATCGTGTATCTAGCGATTAAACATAAAACGATCAGTGAAGTAAGCAATGAGGGATAAGGAATGCTCGTACTCTCCGTCATCCGCATGGTGAATCTCCCGTTATTTTAATGAGGAAGTCAACCAAGGTTAAGAGCTACCTGAAAACCGTGAGCTTGCTTTAATGCTTCGCGAGTTGAATCGCGGATCCGAAAAGTCCCTTTTGTTTTTAACAAACAGATCGGGAGATCTGATCGAACAAGCCGTGCTGAACTTGCCCTGATTGTCTAGCGCAATGTTGCGGCTGGACGTTTAATAAAGCAGTATGAAAGTTTTGTAACAGACGCCAGCAGTAAACACGCGAGGAAGGTCATTGCAAAACAGACGGAACCTAAGTTATCAAGTTTGTTCAGGAATAGCTTCCTTAGAACATAAGCAAACACCTTATACCTCCTAGGTATAAGGTGTTTTTGTTTTCAGTTACACTGTAACTATGTTTTGTCTGTTTCGTATATAATGGTGAGACTGCTCGAATAGAGTAGGGGATAGAGGTGGGTATCGTCGCTTGAAAGGAGGTAAAGAATGAGATGAGACAACGTTATTCTCGACTTGGGTCGATTGTAATTAGCGTTTTTATCCTTGGGTTTGTTATACTGCAGTTGGGAATCGGTCATGCGCAGACGACACAAGTTGTATACAAGATTCCAGTTAAACAAAGTGTTGAGCAAGGCTTACGCGCTTTTTTAGAACGCGCCTTTGTTGAGGCAAAGGAACATGGGGCAGACCTGATTGTTTTAGAGATTGACACGCCAGGGGGAGAGGTTGGAGCAGCTAGTGACATTGGAGGGTTGATTCGTAGTCAACAGACCCCAGTTGTAGCCTATGTCGTAAATGAGGCTTTTTCAGCGGGAACGTATATTGCTTTGAATAGTGATAAGATTATTATGTCCCCTGGCAGCGCAATTGGCGCCGCTGCCCCGATTGATTTGGCCGGTAATATGGCTGGGGAAAAACTACTGGCTGCCTGGAGTAAGAAAATGACAAGCGCCGCTCAGATCAACAACCGTGATCCCGTTGTAGCAGAGGCTATGGTTAACCCACAAATCGTCATCCCTGGTTTAACAAAGAGAGGTGAGATCCTCGCTTTAGATGCCGCGCAAGCGGAGCAAGTGGGATATTCTGAAGGAACGGCAAAGACGGTTGCGGAAGCGATCGAGCTCGTTGGTTACGGTCAAGCAAAAGTTTTTTCCGTTGAACCTACAGCAGGTGAAAAAGTGGCTCGTTTCGTAACGAATCCGTTCATTATTCCTTTGTTGTTAACAATTGGGATTGTTGGGATCGTCATTGAAATATTGACCCCAGGGTTTGGGGTGCCAGGTATTTTAGGCGCAACATCGCTTACGCTTTATTTCTTCGGGCATTATATCGCGGGTTACGCGGATTTACTGCACATTATTTTGTTTGTATTTGGATTGCTCTTGTTAGTGATTGAAATGTTCGTTCCTAGTTTCGGGGTTCTCGGTATTTTAGGAATCATCGCTGTCATATCTGGCGTTGTGATGGCCGCGTATGATACAACGCTCGGTTTCGTATCGCTCGGAATTGCTTGTATCGTTGCAGTTGTTGTCGGTTTCTTGCTCATCAAATTTTTTGGTCATCGCGGGGTGTGGAATAAATTCATTTTAAAAGATCAACAGAAAAATGAAGAAGGTTATGTTTCGCATCACGATTGGTCCAATTTAGTTGGAGCGGAAGGGGAAGCAATCACGACACTTCGTCCTTCAGGCACAGCTGAAATTAATGAACAACTGATTGACGTCGTTTCAGAAGGCGGTTACATCGAACGGGGAAAACGCGTCCGCGTTTTAAAAGTGGAAGGAACCCGTGTTGTTGTAAGGCAAGTAGATTAAATAAAAGGAGATGAATGGTTTGGATCCAGCTTTAATTTCATTGTTTTTACTGATTGCTTTAGGGGCGATCGTCTTGTCTGTGTTTTTCACCTTTGTGCCAGTCATGTTGTGGATTTCCGCTCTTGCTTCAGGTGTATCGATCGGTATCTTTACACTTGTTGGAATGAGATTGCGTCGGGTTGTCCCTTCGAGGATTGTTAATCCTCTAATCAAGGCTCATAAAGCAGGTCTTGACGTAAACGCAAATCAATTAGAGAGTCACTATTTGGCTGGCGGTAATGTGGATCGTGTGGTCGATGCCTTGATTGCCGCGGAACGGGCAAATATTGATCTTAAATTTGAGCGCGCTGCCGCGATTGATTTGGCGGGGCGAGATGTGCTTGAGGCCGTTCAGATGAGTGTTAATCCGAGTGTCATAGAAACACCGTTCGTTTCGGCAGTAGCGCGAGACGGGATTGAATTGAAAGTTAAAGCTCGAGTGACGGTTAGAGCCAATATTGAACGCCTTGTTGGAGGAGCCGGCGAGGAGACAATCATTGCCCGTGTTGGGGAAGGGATCGTTACTTCTGTTGGTTCATCGGATACTCATAAGCAAGTGCTAGAGAATCCGGATCGGATCTCACGCACCGTGTTAGATAAAGGATTGGACTCCGGAACGGCTTTTGAGATTTTATCAATCGATATTGCCGACGTTGATGTTGGTCGAAATATCGGCGCAAATTTACAGATTGAACAGGCTGAAGCGGATAAACAGATTTCGCAAGCGCGCGCGGAAGAGCGACGAGCAATGGCTGTTGCCCATGAGCAAGAGATGAAAGCAAAAGTGCAAGAAATGCATGCAAAAGTGGTTGAAGCTGAGGCTGAAGTTCCTTTAGCGATGTCTGAAGCGTTACGCGGAGGAAATATGGGCGTAATGGATTATTTAAATATGAAAAACTTAGAGTCAGACACGGAGATGCGCCAATCGTTTGGTAAACAGGCCGATACGCCTAAAGATCGTGGGCCTGAAAATAAATAGGGAGGCCCCCTTATTATGATATTTGGATGGATACTAGATTTGATATTCTCAAATTTGTGGCTGATTCTAATCTTATATTGGGTTTTTACTTCGATTTCCAAGGCTGGCAAAAAAACGGGTGAAGCCGCGGAAAGAATGCCTAAGGAAACACCGATGTTCCCGAATAATGACCCATCCGTCTGGGAAGTGGATATTGAAGAACCGCGTTATGCTGTTCCAGCCGAGCCAATGACGCGATCGACGGTTGTTCCCCAAAAAACAAACAGAACAGCAGCGCCTTCGGCTCGAGAAACAAAGGGCGCGCCGCAAGATCGGGCTCATCCCGTCGCTACTGGAAAATCGGCGCGAAGCCAATCAGAAGAGCAAGGTTCGGTACCCTTGGCCGAACCAGCGCAAGGGATGATCTGGAGTCAAGTATTTGGACCGCCACGCTCAAAACAACCGCATAGACCATTTAGAAGATCATGAAGCGAGTCGATAGACTCGCTTTTCTTTTTTACTTCATAAACGAATCCGCGGAAGCATATAACTTACAGTAGAAAAATGATTAGAGATAGAGGGTTATGGACATTGGAAGGGAGCGCTGAGGCCCAATGAAAAGCTTGTGGGGCAAACACATAAGAAAGTTTGCAGCTAAAATGTTGGATTTACCAGCAGATGTCACGATGGAAATGCCTCGGATCACAATGATTGGGCAAATCCATATGTACATAGAAAATCATCGTGGAGTTCTCGTGTTCAATGATAAGGAGCTCCGCTTGCTTTTGACAAAAGGTCAACTATTAGTCAAAGGGGAAAGGCTAGTCATTCGCGCGATCCTATCTGAAGAAGTGCTGATTGAGGGGAAGGTAGACGGCGTCCAATTTATAGAGTAGGGGGAGTAGTAGAGCATGCAGCATCAGTGGCTAAAGTGGTTCCAAGGGTATTTGATTGTGATCTTAAAGGGGAAGCGAATCGAAAGGCTAATCAATCTATCTACGCAACGTCGAATGCAAGTTTGGAATATCTCAAGATTTGATAATCAGAGGGGCAGGATTGCCATTCGATTGGCCGACTATTATCAACTCCGGCCTCTTTTAAAAGAGACGGGCTGTCGGGCGAGGATCATTAGTAAACATGGGCTCCCATTTTATTTTCGAAAAGCCAAAAAGCGGTACGCTTTTTTTATCGGTTTTGTTGGTTTTTTAGTCATGCTGTTTTTATTGTCTAATGTTATTTGGTCGATCGAAATAGAAGGCGCTGAAAACATTAATCATGTGGAAGTGCTTACCGAGGCTAAAAAGTTGGGGGTTGAACAAGGAAAGTTTAGCTTTTTGTTGGACGACCCTAATCAAATTCAAGCGCAATTGATGTCTCGCATACCCGAAGCTTCCTGGATTGGCTTTAAAATGGACGGCACGAAAGCGAAAATTCGAATTGTGGAAAAAGTGATGCCTGAAGTGAAAGAAGATGTGTATGCCAGGCATTTGGTGGCAAGCAAATCGGCGGTTGTTTCCAATATATTTGCTGAACGAGGAAAACCGCTCGTAAGCGAGGATGACTTTGTGCGCAAAGGGGATATTCTAGTTTCGGGGTTGATTGGGAAAGAAGAGGAACCGGTTGCTGTGATGGCTCAAGGGAAGATTGAAGGAGAAGTGTGGTATGAAACAGACGTTGTCATTCCCATCCGTCGAAAGCATGCTGCTTATACAGGTGAAAATCATCGGAATTTCTATTTCATGGCGGGAGATATGAAGCTAAAATTATGGGGATTCAAAGAGGTCCCTTTTGCGCAGTATGAAGTGAAAGAAAACCCGCGTGTTTGGCAATGGAAAGAATCCAAATTAAAGGTCGGCTGGCAAACAGAACAGTTGCTGGCGGTCGAGCATACGGAATCTAAAGTAACTGTGGATGAAGCGTTGCAATTAGCGAAAGAAGCGGCGAAGCAAGATGTCATATCTAAAATGAAGCAAGGCGGTTATATTAAAGAGGAAAAAGTTTTGCTTCAACGAGAAGAGAATGATAAAGTTTATATTAAGTTCCATGTCGTTGCGATAGAGGATATTGCAGTCGAACAACCAATTTTTCTAGAAGGAGAATGAGATATTGGCATTGAAAGAGGAATCCACTAAAGTTCAATTAAAAGATACAAAAACGGGGATTGCCTTGTTCGGTCCCCAGGATAGTTTTTTAAAGTTAATCGAACAATCATTCCCTATTAGGCTAACATCTCGCGGTGAGGAGATCACGTTATTTGGACCCGAGCCAGATGTAAAAGTCGTTAAAGAACTGCTCAACGCATTGATCGCGCTCGTTGAAAGAGGAATCCAATTAACGTTGCGGGATATTCATTACGCAATGGATCTAGCTAAAAAAGGAATGGTTGTCGAATTTGTAGAATTATTTGATGAGCAAATTGCGATTACAGCGAAGGGGAAACCGATTCGGGCAAAGACGATCGGCCAGAGACAATATATAACGGCTATTAAAAAGAATGACATCGTATTTGGAATTGGACCTGCTGGAACAGGAAAAACATATTTAGCTGTCGTCTTGGCGGTGTCCGCCTTAAAAAATGGTTTTGTGAAAAAAGTAGCGCTAACGCGACCGGCAGTTGAAGCCGGGGAAAATTTGGGCTTTTTGCCCGGTGACCTGCAGGAAAAAGTTGATCCTTACCTTCGCCCGCTTTATGATGCTTTACATGATGTTTTAGGCTTAGAGACCGTTGGCAGGATGATGGAAAGAGGAATCATTGAAATCGCGCCGCTCGCTTATATGCGTGGAAGAACGTTAGAGGACTCTTTTGTGATTCTCGATGAAGCGCAAAATACGACGCCAGAACAAATGAAGATGTTTTTGACGCGTCTTGGCTTTGGGTCAAAGATGGTCATTACTGGTGATGTGACTCAAATTGACCTTCCGCGCGGGAAGCGTTCAGGGTTAAAAGAAGCGGAACGCATTTTAAATGGAGTGGAAGGCATTTATATGATGCATATGAGTGAAGCAGATGTCGTCAGGCATCCACTTGTGCATCGGGTGATACAAGCCTATGCGAAACATGAAGAGGAAAGGCGAGAAGAGGAGCCGATCAGGAAATCGTAACGATTCCCTATCTAGAAGGAGTTGCAGGCGATGAAGAAAAGATTGCTCCAATCCGTTCAGCGCATACCTAATAATTGGAAAACGAGTAGGGCGATGCGAGCCCTGTTGTTTGTTTTATTAGCGATTGCTATTTATTTTTTATTACTGGAACATGTTATCCCTAAGACGTACGATTTACAAAGAAATATGATTAGTGATGTGTTAGTAACGGCTCCAATGGAAGTTGAAGACACAGAATCGACCAAAAAACTTCAAGGTGATGCCATCAAAGCGGTTAGTCCGATTTATACGATGGATGAACGGATCATTGCTAATCAGTTGAAAGTGCTGGATCAAATTTTCCGTGATGTGACAGATGTGAAATTAAAGCGGGAAGAAGAGTCTGCGCTAACAAACTCAAGTGAACAACAGCAGGATAAGGAGAAATTAAAAGAGCTTGTTCCTTATAATTTTTCAGACGAAACGTACCAAACGTTGTTAAAGCAAACACCCGAATCGTTAGCGACGATGAAGGCGATTTCCAGAAATATTGTTTCGTCGATTATGTTGGAGGGCTTTAGATCAGGTGAAGAAGTAAAGGTAAAGGATCGAGTGACTGAACAGTTGACGACGAGCGAACTTGAAAGCCGGATGGTTCAAGCGATTCGAGAGGTTGCGCTTGCAACTGTAGTGCCAAATATTGTGTTTGATGAACAGGCGACTGAGCAAGCGAAGGACCGAGTCGCTCGTTCTGTAAAACCCGTTATTATCCACAAGGGCGAAATTCTTGTTGGCGAAGGCGAATATATTACAGATGAAATTTATAGAAAACTTGGCGTTGCGGGGCTATTAACCCACAATCCAAATTATTATCCTTATATTGGACTTGCTTTATTTGTTTCGTTAGCCGTTGTTTTCTTTCACCTTTACATCTCTAAAGGCGCCCTTGAGATCCGCGTGAACAATACGCAACTGCTTATGTTTATTGTCATCATTTTACTTAATTTGGTCGTTTTAAAAACAGTCAGCTTGGGTAAGGACTTAGAATATTCTTTCATTGGATTTTTGGCTCCTGTTGCGTTCGGCAGTATGCTGATTGTATTATTTATTGATTATCATCTCGCGTTGTTTGCGGGTGGACTGTTCTCTATTTGCGCCAGTCTGATGTTTAATTCTTCTAGTGAGTATTTGTTTAATTATGGATACGGTTTTGTCGCCTTAGCTGCTTGCGTAACAGGCGCATATTGCCTTCATAATCGAACAAAGAGAAGAAATATTTTGTTAGCGGGATTGTTCGTTGTATTTACAAATATAATTTCAGTTACTTCAATTTATATGTTGTTTTATTCGGTGAAGTGGGCTGAATTATTTCAGTTGTATGGATTTGCGATCACGAGCGGGTTACTGGCCTCTATTTTGACAATCGGTTTTGTTCCATTTTTGGAATCATCTTTTGGCATTTTATCTTCCATGAAATTAATCGAATTGTCGAGTCCAAACCAGCCTTTGCTGCGTAGGCTGTTGATGGAGACGCCCGGCACGTATCACCATAGCATCATGGTTGCTAATCTTTCGGAAGCAGCCGCTGAGGCGATCGGAGCTAATGGTTTACTGGCTCGAGTCGGGGCTTATTATCATGATGTTGGGAAAATGAAAAGACCACAATTTTTCATTGAAAATCAAATGGGCGGAGAAAATCCCCATGACAAGCAAGCGCCAACGCTGAGTCGAACCATTATATTGAGTCATACGGAAGATGGTGTGAAGTTATTGCAAGAATATAACCTCCCAAAACCGATTCAAGATATCGCTGCGCAACATCATGGGACAAGCTTGCTTCGTTTCTTTTATCATAAGGCTACACAAGAGGCGACGCGCCCTATTTCGGAAGAAGAATTTCGTTATCCAGGACCGAAACCGCAATTTAAGGAAGCGGCAATCGTTGGGATTTGCGATAGCGTAGAAGCGGCCGTCCGCTCTTTAGCAAAACCATCACCTGAACAGATCGAAAATTTAGTTCGAAAGATCGTCAAGGATCGGTTAGATGATCGTCAATTAAGCGAGTGCGACCTTACATTTCTGGAATTGGAGCAAATCACCCAAAGCATTTGCGAAACGTTGAAAGGGATCTTCCATACCCGAATTGAATATCCTGCTGAAGCTGAGGTGAAACATGCGTGAGCTTGCGTATTGAGATTCTAAATGAACAAGAAGAAGAAATTACGGATAAGTTACAAGATCTATTGGTCAAGCTGTTAAATCAAGCTGCAGAAATAGAAGGAGTCGCGGATCAAGAGGTTGCGATTACATTTGTTGGTAATGACCATATTCAACAGATTAACCAACAATTTCGTCAGATTGATCAACCTACAGATGTTTTGTCTTTTCCTTTAGAGGAAGATGATGCGCTTGGAGATATTATTATTTCTGTAAAGAAAGCAAAGGAACAAGCGCAGGCTTATCAGCACTCTTTTGAGCGAGAGATTGGATTTTTGGCTGTGCATGGATTTCTTCATCTGTTAGGATATGATCATGAAACAGAGCAAGAGGAGCAGGTTATGTTCGCCCGTCAAGAAGAAATTTTACAAAAAGCTCGGTTAATTCGTTAAGGGTGTGAATCAAATGGGCGAGTTGAAACGCCTCCTGCGCAGTTTTGGGCATGCTATAGAGGGAATCATCTATACAATAAAGACACAGCGAAACATGCAGATTCACGTAGGGGTAGCGTTCCTTGCGCTCCTGCTCAGTTGGAGTTTAGAGATTCCATGGAAGCATGTTTTACTGGTCTTTTTTTCTATTCTTTTTGTCATGATTCTCGAACTTGTCAATACAGCGATTGAAGCGACAGTTGATTTGATCACTGTAGAGTTTCATCCGTTAGCTAAAGTGGCCAAAGATGTAGCGGCTGGAGCGGTCTTATTAGGAGCGGCTTGGGCCGTCGTTGTTGGTTTCTATGTCTTTTTTGAACCTTTAATGAATGTATTAAGAAACTTGATTTAAAAGTAGAAGGAGGAACCACATGGACGATCAAAAACTACTCGATTACGCTCGACAAGCCATGAAGCAGGCCTATGTTCCTTATTCTAAATTTCAAGTTGGGGCAGCTATCTTGACGAATCAAGGTGGAGTGATCGTAGGGTGCAATATTGAAAACGCAGCATACAGTCTTTGCAATTGCGCCGAACGGACCGCCTTGTTTAAAGCATATTCAGAAGGGAAAAAATCATTTGTTAAGATGGCTGTTATCGCAGATACGGATAGTCCCGTATCTCCATGCGGGGCTTGCAGACAAGTGATGGTGGAGTTGTGTCCGCCGACGATGAAAGTAGTGTTGGGAAATCTCAAAGGGGATATACGGAGCGCGACGGTTGAGCAATTGCTGCCGAGCGCTTTCAATCAGGAGGATTTAAAATGAATAAAAAAGGATACAAATCGGGTTTCGTCTCCATTATTGGGCGACCGAATGTCGGTAAATCAACGTTAATGAACGAAGTTATCGGTCAAAAAATTTCAATTATGTCAGATAAACCGCAGACGACACGGAATAAAATTAGAGCTGTTTATACGGAGGGGCGGGGCCAGATTGTGTTTATTGACACACCTGGCGTGCACCGTCCGCAATCAAAATTAGGCGAATATATGAACCAAATTGTGGAGCATAGCTTACAAGAAGTCGATCTTATTTTATTCTTGGTAGATGCTTCCGAAAAGTTAGGTCCTGGGGATCGTTTTATAGTTGAAAAACTGTCTAAAGTAGATACGCCCGTTTTTTTAATCATTAATAAGATTGATAAAGTGCATCCCGAGCAACTGCTGCCATTTATCGATGAATACAAAAGTTTATATGAGTTCAAAGAAATTATCCCTGTTTCCGCAATTCAAGGGAATAACGTGAATACGCTCGTTAATGAAATGTTTGCGCTTTTACCAGAAGGCCCGCAGTATTACCCTTCGGATCAAGTAACCGATCATCCAGAGCGTTTTATTATGGAAGAGCTGATTCGGGAGAAGGTCCTCCATCTAACGAGGGAGGAGGTTCCTCATTCTGTCGCGGTTGCGATTGAACACTTGGAAACAAGAGAGGACAGTAACGCTGTCTATATCTACGCGGGTATTTACGCGGAACGAGAATCTCAAAAAGGGATCCTTGTTGGAAAGCAAGCATCGATGTTGAAAGAGATCGGCAAACGCGCTCGTCAAGATATAGAACGGCTATTAGGAACGCGAATTTATTTGGAGTTAAGGGTCAAGGTGAAAAGGGATTGGCGCAATCAGGATCGATCGCTTAGAGACTTTGGGTTTCAAGAAGAGTTGTGAGGCGGATGGGAATTATTCCTAGGGATACGATTTGAAAATAGGGCCAATCTAATCTTAATAGGGTAACCTAGCTACATTAATCCTAGGTAGGTTATTCTTTTACGCTCTGTGATTTGGATCAGTCCATTTCAATTCTCTCCCGAAAGGATGATACGGAAAATGCAACATATTTCTTGGAATTTATTTAGCGCGACAGGGAACGTTGACGCCTATCTTCTTTACAAGGATTATCAACGAGCAGATATTGAGCGGGACGATGAGTCGGAATTATCCATGCATCCGGAGGGGCAAGAAAGTTAGGATTAGAGGCCCTGAAAGCGAGGGGCAGACTTGTTAGGTAGAGCGGAAGGAATTGTTTTACGAACGCAAGATTATGGAGAGGGCAATAAGATAATTACTGTTTTCACATTAGAATTGGGCAAAATAGGAGTGATGGCTAGAGGGGCTCGTAAAACGAAAAGTCGATTTGGCGCCATTACACAACCTTTTATTCATGCCCTTTTCTTTTTTCATATGGGGACAACCGGATTAGCCTCTTTGAATCAAGCTGATTTAATTCAATCATTTACATCGATTAGAGGGGATTTATATAAAACTTCATATGCGGGTTATATGACAGAATTGACAGATCGTTTTTGTGAAGATCGCCAAAGTAACCCAGTTTTATTTCGATTGCTTCTGGAATCTTTAAAGCAAATCGAGCAAGGGAAAGACGAAGAAATTATAACGCGAATTTTTGAAATTAAAATTTTGTCAATGTATGGTTTTAAACCGATTTTAAACAATTGCGTAATCTGCCAAAATGGCCGTGAGCCGTGGTTTTTTAGTGTTCAAGAAGGGGGAATCGTTTGTGACTCCTGCCGTCGCAGGGATCCTTACGCTTTTTTATTACCCGAAAATATTGCGAGGTTATTGTATACCTTTCAAACGATGGATATAGCTCAATTGGGCGAAATTAAAATTAGAGAAACGACCCGATCACTGTTGAAACGAGTGACCTATGAATTTATTGACGCGCACACAGGCGTCCGCCTTAAGACGAGAAGATTTTTGGAACAACTGGACGCATTAGAACAGTATATCCCGAGAAAGGAGCGTCAGCATGGAGATGCAACAGATGCAAGTGGATCCGGAAGCGATTGTTGAAAAATTATCGCCTGATCGTGGCGATCGAGCTGGAACAAGGCAAAAAGTATTTAATGCAAGCGGAAAAGACGTTTTTCGGCTCGTAAAAGAACTAACGCAATTGTCCAATGTGATTCGGATATCTATCTGGCATAAGCAACGCAACCTTGCTAAAATCCCTGTTGTTTACGGAGGGCTGGCGGCCATTTTTTTTCCGTTTATTTCTTTATTCTCGATGATTTCTTTGTTAGCGTTAGATTGTAGAATTATCGTAGAGAAAAGAAGCTAGCTATTATCTCATGATCTTCCGCCGTTTGTAAAAGGACATTCACTGTAAAGCAGAGGGATGTCCTTCTTTGTTTTCCACTGATTGACAATCAATAACTCATTCGCTATTGTTTGATAGTGAATATAGGTCGCTTTGAACGTACATATAATTGAAATTATCAAATCGGTTTTTTTATTTTATGGTAAGGGTGGTGAGCATTATCGAGCTGACAAAGCGGCAGGATTTAATTATAGAGATTGTAAAGGATGAGGGTCCGATTACAGGAGAAAAAATTGCCGAGAAGTTAAATCTAACTCGAGCTACTTTGCGCCCCGATCTAGCCATCCTAACAATGGCCGGTTTTTTAGAAGCCAGGCCTCGAGTCGGATATTTTTATTCCGGAAAAAGTGGCCCACAGCTATTAAGCAATTTGGCGAGAAAAAAAGTGGTGAAAGACTATAAGGTGCTGCCTGTTATCATAAAAGAGGCATCTTCCGTATATGATGCCGTTTGCGCGTTGTTTTTAGAAGACGTTGGAACGTTGTATGTGGTCAATAACAAAGGATACTTAGCGGGTGTTGTTTCGAGAAAAGATCTTTTGCGGGCAATGCTTGGCAAACAGAAGATTGAGGATGTGCCTGTCAATATTATTATGACAAGAATGCCGAATATCGTGACCTGTTCCCCCGAAGATAGCATTTTCGATGTAGCTAAAAAATTAATCGATTATCAGATCGATTCGATCCCTGTTGTGAAGGAAGCGCTAGATGATGATAAGTCGGTATTTGAAGTTGTTGGAAGAGTGACGAAAACGACAATTACAAAAGCTTATGTAGAGTTAGCGAGTGGACAATCGGAGAGGAGTTAAGAATGTGGAAAAAGGAGGGGAATCCTATTTTTAGCGATGAGGTTATGGTGTTCATTGTATCAGATTCTGTCGGTGAAACTGCGGAAGCTGTCGTCAAGGCAGTTGCAAGTCAATTTGAGGGACGAACAGTCGAAATTAGAAAGTTCCCCTATATTGAAGATGAAGAAACGATCAAAGATGTTGTCCTTGCCGCGAAAGAATCGCGGGCCATCATCGCTCTCACACTCGTTGTTCCTAAGTTAAGAGATTTTTTATACAAATTGGCAAAAGAGCGAGGTGTGACGGTAATTGACATTATGTCACCGATGATTGCGGCGATGGAACAGTTAGTTGGGAAAAGGTCGCTTAACCAACCTGGTCTTGTTCGCCAACTAGATGAAGAATATTTTAAAAAGGTGGAGGCGATTGAGTTTGCGGTTAAGTATGATGATGGACGAGATCCGCGCGGATTGCTTCGAGCTGATGTCGTATTAGTAGGCGTATCCCGAACTTCGAAGACCCCGCTTTCTATGTATTTAGCTAATCGTCGCTATAAAGTCGCTAATGTGCCGCTTGTGCCGGAAGTTGATCCGCCAGAGGAGCTGTATCAAATACCTAAAAAGAAGGTAATCGGATTAACGATTAGTCCGGATCAATTGAATATGATTCGCAGGGAAAGACTGAAAGCATTGGGGTTAACATCCCAAGCAAACTATGCAAGCCTGGAGCGGATCATGCAGGAACTTGAGTTTGCTGAAAAAGTGATGAAGAAAGTGGGCTGTCCGACGATTAATGTGACGAATAAAGCAGTGGAGGAGATCGCAAGTCTGATTCTTGATCTTACAGGCGGGAAAGAGCAAACAGAAGCGCAATAATAAAAAAAGTTCTCGTTACGGAGAACTTTTTGCTTTTTTAAGCAGGAAAAACGAAAGAAATCTCGTATATATATAAGTAGGAGGAATAAAAACTATTATAGCATATTTTTTAATTGGTGGGTTGATAATGAAACAAATACCTATGAAATCATTTCGACAAAAAACGAGATTCATTTGTAGTTACTAAATCTAATATCAGTCACCTCTGAATTACGTTAAGGCGTAATGGAATGACTAAATATTTCAAGGGTTAAATGGCACTCTATGAAATGGGTTGAGCGGGATGAAAATTTATATTGACGCAGATGCGTGCCCAGTGAAGTCCATCTGCGCGGATGTAGCTTCTAATTACGGAATTAGATCCGTTTTTATTTGTTCGGTCGCTAGCCATTTCGCCTTAAAAGGAAGATGGATTGAAACCATTACAGTGGATCAAGGATTTCAATCTGCTGACCTTTATATTGCTAATCGAGTGAAAGCAGGCGACATTGTCATAACCGATGATTACGGTCTTGCTTGTATGGCGCTCAGTCGAGGCTGTTTAGCGTTAAGTTTTAGAGGTAAGGAATATACTAAGCATAATATTGAACTGTTGTTAATGAATCGTCACGTGAACTACAAGGCGCGGCGAGCCGGTAAGCGGCCAAAAGGCCCTAAACCGCTATCAGCTGAAGAAAGAGCGCGCTTTCAAAAAACGTTAGAGAAAATCATTGAAAAAAAAGAAGGAGATTGTTGAAATTTGACGAATCATCTTTACAGAACAACTTTACATTGTTTTTCGGTTATCGTCATTTATCATACAATCAACATTCTCAGCTCTGTGACAAAAATGCATCCCCAATTGATTTTGGGGGAGACGGGTAGGGGAATAATATATGACTGCCGCAAGGTTCCCTGAAGAATGGCTAGACCAAGTCAGAAATTCATTTAATATTGTTGATTTTATTGGTCAATATGTCCAACTTCGGAAAAGCGGTCGAAGCTTTATGGGTCTTTGTCCGTTTCACTCGGAGAAAACGCCATCCTTTTCTGTCCTAGAAGAAAAGCAAATATTTCATTGTTTTGGTTGCAGTGAGGGCGGGAATTTATTTACATTTCTAATGAAGCTGGAAGAACTGACGTTTCCGGAGGCAGTTATCCATTTAGCGGACAGCGCGGGAATTCGTTTGCCCGAGGGCTATCTCCAAAATCGCATGGAGACGGAACAGCAGCAATCGAAACAGCGTATGTTTAGCGCCTATGAGTTAGTTGTAAAGCTGTATCACTATCTTTTGTTTAAGACGGACTATGGCAAAGCAGCGAGGCGGTATTTAAGCGAGCGCGGCATTGATCAAGAGACGGCAGAACAATTTCAAATTGGCTATGCTCCAGATAGTTGGGAGTTTGTCACTGATTTTTTTGAAAAGCGGGATTACGATCATTCACTTTTGCAACAAGCAGGCTTACTTGGAAAAAGAGAATACGATCAAAAACCGTTTGATCTGTTTCGAAATCGATTGATGTTTCCGATTGCTGATACGCAAGGAAGAGTCATTGCGTTCGGCGGACGAATTCTCGGAGATGAGCAGCCGAAATATATAAATAGCCCTGAACATCAACTTTTTAATAAAAGCCACATCTTGTTTAATTTTTACCGTTCCCGTCGGGAAATTAGAAAGAAGCGTCAAGCGGTTCTATTTGAAGGTTATATGGATGCGATCGCTGCTTGGCAGGCAGGCGTCCACAATGGCGTTGCTTCGCTAGGAACCTCCTTAACAGAAACGCAAGCGACGTTGCTGAAGAGAAACGCGGATCAAGTCATTATTTGTTATGACGCTGATTCAGCAGGGATTGACGCTGCGATGAAAGCCGCTGAGGTCCTCCTTTCTGTTAACTGTCAAGTGAAAGTGGTATCGCTTGGGGAAGGGCTAGATCCTGACGATTATATCCAACGTTATGGCGCGACAAAGTTTCAATTGAAAATAGAAGAAGCCGCCACAGTGACTTCTTTTAAGATGGAATATTTGCGAAAACAGTTCGACCTGTCCGATGAAGCTCAAAGAATGAACTATATTCAAGCGGCGCTTGAACAAATCGCATCATTGCCAAACGCCGTCGAACGCGATCACTATTTGCGTTTTTTGTCTGAGGAATTCAACTATTCGTTGGATGCCTTAAAGCAAGAGCAAAGAAAAATTTATTTTCAGCAAAAAAAGGCCGGTAACAGGGATAAAGTGGCAGGGAAATGGAATAATAGTATAAATAATGGAACTCATGTGCCTGTCAGGTCGTTATTACCCGCTTATCATAATGCGGAAAAAAAACTTATTTCTTTAATGCTTCATGATGAAAAATGGGCAGAAGATATTATGCAAAGGGTTGGCGGAAATTTTAACGTGGATGAATTTGCTGCTTTAGCAGCCCACTTGTATAGCTTTTATTCGGTGGGAAATACATCCAATCCTAGCAAATTTATATCTGAATTAGAAGATGAAAAACTAATTCAGCTTGCTTCACAACTTGCTTTGGAAGGATCGGACGATATTACTACGTCTAAGGAGGAGATCTCCGATTATATACATCAAGTCTTAAGTTATCCTGTTTGGAGACAGATTGACAGTCTGAAAGATGAACAAAGGAGACTTGAAAAATTGGGTGATAACCTAAAAGCGGCGCAGGTTGGCATCGAAATACACCATTTAATCAAATCGCTGAAGCCGTTATCCACATAAAATGAGGAAGGAGGGAATGCCATGGCAAAGAAAGTAGAAAAGCCAGGTGTTATCACAAAAGAAGCAGAGTCAACTGATTTAACCCTTGAAGAAGTGAAGGAACAGTTAGTTGAGATAGGAAAAAAACGTGGGGTCCTCACCTACAAAGAGATCATGGAGAAGATGTCTTCATTTGATCAAGATTCCGATCAGATGGACGAATTTTATGAATTTCTTGCGGAGCAATCTATTGAACTCATCAACGATTCAGAAGATGATGAGGAAGAGACATCCTCAAAGAAGGAAGAGGAAGAAGAGGAGGAAGTTGATCTCACAGATTTATCAGTGCCGCCAGGTGTGAAAATTAATGACCCCGTAAGAATGTATTTAAAAGAAATCGGACGCGTTCCTTTGTTAACAGCGGAAGAAGAAGTTTCCCTTGCTCAGAAAATCGAGGGTGGGGAAGAAGAAGCAAAAAGACGATTAGCCGAGGCAAACCTTCGCCTAGTTGTAAGTATCGCAAAGCGTTATGTTGGAAGAGGAATGTTGTTTTTAGATTTAATTCAAGAAGGAAATATGGGTTTAATTAAAGCCGTCGAAAAGTTCGACTATACAAAAGGTTATAAGTTCAGCACGTACGCGACTTGGTGGATTCGTCAAGCGATTACGAGAGCGATTGCGGACCAAGCTCGAACCATTCGCATTCCTGTGCACATGGTTGAGACAATTAACAAGTTAATACGTGTTTCCCGTCAGTTGTTGCAGGAGTTAGGACGCGAACCAAGTCCTGAGGAAATTGCGGAAAAAATGGATTTAACACCTGAAAGGGTTAGAGAGATCCTTAAGATTGCCCAGGAACCTGTTTCCCTAGAAACGCCGATTGGCGAAGAAGATGATTCACATTTAGGCGATTTTATCGAGGACCAAGAAGCGTTGGCACCCTCCGACGCGGCTGCTTATGAGTTGTTGAAGGAGCAATTGGAGGATGTGCTTGATACATTAACCGACAGAGAAGAAAATGTGCTTCGCTTGCGTTTTGGGTTAGATGATGGCAGAACCCGCACTCTTGAAGAAGTAGGTAAAGTGTTCGGTGTTACGCGTGAAAGAATCCGACAGATTGAAGCGAAGGCATTAAGAAAGTTGCGGCACCCTAGCCGAAGTAAAAGACTTAAAGATTTCTTAGAGTAAACTATAAACCAAGAAAGCCTGTTGTTGCGTGAAAATGTGACGCGGGTTTTCTTTTTTTTATTGTTTAAAAGTAATTTCTCAGTAAAGGGCCTGTTAATCTTTATCTTTTTTATTATTTTATCGGTTTTGAAATGACAATGCAAATAAACTCTGGAAAATAAATTAATAGAGCGCGAGTCATAGTTCCCTCTTTCAATTTGTATAAATAGCATATGAGTGAATGTTCAGAAAAATGCGCCCCTTCTGAGCAAACGCTCAATCGAAGTTAAGGGGGAAACAGTATGTTTTTTGATCTGACAGACGAGCAAAAAATGATTAAAAAAATGCTGCGCGATTTCTCTGATGCGGAAGTTGCCCCTGGCGCGATCGCAAGAGATCGCTCGGGAAAGTTTCCAACCGATGTTTTTGCTAAACTTGCTTCATTGAATGTAATGGGTTTGCCTTTTCCAGAAAAATACGAGGGCGGCGGCGCCGACACGATCAGCTTTGCGATTGTTGTTGAAGAACTCAGTCGTGGCTGTGGGGCGACAGGAATCACGTATTCTGCTCATGTTTCGTTGGGCGGGGCGCCAATCCATCTATTCGGAACAGAGGAACAGAAGTTGACCTACTTAAAACCGTTGTGTCGTGGAGACTATCTAGGCGCGTTTGGATTAACAGAACCAAATGCGGGTTCTGACGCGGGAGGAACGCAAACGACTGCGGTGTTGGATGGGGATGAGTGGCTCATCAACGGTTCAAAATGCTTTATAACAAATGCTTCTTTTGCAAAAAATTTAGCGATAACGGCAGTGACAGATCGTTCTAAAGGTACGAATGGGATCAGCGCATTTATCGTTCCGACGGATACGCCTGGTTTCACGCTTGTAAACAATTATGAGAAAATGGGTTTGCACGCATCGGATACAACCGAATTATTTTTTGATAATGTCCGAATTTCGCGGGAAAATTTGTTAGGCAAAGAAGGAGAAGGCTTTAAACAATTTTTAATTACGTTAGATGGGGGAAGGATTGGGATTGCCGCAATGGCGGTCGGTTTAGCGCAAGCAGCTTTTGATAAAGCGTTGCAATACGCAAAGGAACGGAAGCAATTTGGGAGTAGTATTTCTAAGTTTCAAGCGATTCAGTTTAAATTAGCGGACATGGCGACGCAGATTGAAGTGGCAAGAAATATGGTATATAAAGCTGCATGGTTAAAAGATCAGGGCAGAAAATTTACAAAAGAAGCGGCGATCGCCAAGCTGTTTGCTACCGAGATGAGTGTTAAGGTTTGTGATGAAGCGATTCAAATCCATGGCGGTTACGGATATATGAGAGAGTATGAGGTTGAACGTTTTTATCGGGACGCGAAACTGCTTGAGATTGGAGAAGGAACTTCAGAAGTGCAACGAATGGTAATCGCGCGGCAAATCGGTTGTTAATTGAAATCCTCAAAAACACACGATGGAGCATTCTTTCGTTGTGTTTTTTTGTTTGTAACAACCATTTACGTTAAAATAGGGGATAGCATAATCTTCTTTTTTATGAAAGGTGCGACGACAATGGAATTATCTCAACGATTAACAGCCGTGGCTCGTTATGTTAAACCTGGCAGTAAAGTAGCCGATATCGGATCAGACCATGCCTTTTTACCGATTCACTTGATTCAAAGCGGAAAATCAGCCTCTGTTATTGCGGGGGAAGTCAATCGTGGTCCGCTTGAAATGGCCCGAAAAAATGTGGACCAAACGGGGTTTTCCAAGCAGATTGAGCTCCGTTTAGGAGATGGCTTGTCTGTCATTGAGGACGGTGAAGTCGATACCGTTTGTATTTCAGGTATGGGCGGCACATTGATTACTTCCATTTTGGATGCGGGTATTGAACGCTTGTCGTCTGTTCAACAGTTAGTTTTACAGCCCAACGTAGCAGAAAAACAAGCGCGAAAATGGCTTTATGATCATGGCTGGGAATTAGTTGGAGAGACCATCTTAAAAGAAGAGGGAATCATTTATGAAGTGTTTTCGGCCGTTCGGGGCAACGCTAAAGCGCCATATCAATCACAACAGTGGCCCCTGGAGCAATGGTTTGAACTTGGTCCCTTCTTGTGGTCGGAGAAATCGCCGATTTATAAAGAGAAGTGGGAACGCGAATGGGGAAATACAAAGCGGGTGTTGAGCGATTTAAAACGAGCCAAATCAACGGAAATAGAGACAAAGAGAATGGAGTTAGAAGATCGTTTAAAGTGGATAGAGGAGGTTCTAACATGTATGCAAACGGTCAGACCATAATTCAGATGTTAGAGGCGTTTGCCCCGAAGCATTTAGCTGTGGAAGGGGACCGAATCGGTTTACAAGTAGGGACTTTAAATAAAGATGTAAAAAAAGTGATGATTGCATTAGATGTGTTGGAGGAAGTGGTGGATGAGGCGATTGAACAAGGTGTTGATCTTATTATCGCCCACCATGCTGTCATCTTTCGACCACTTACCCAGCTTCGAACCGATCTGCCGGCCGGAAAGTTATATGAAAAATTAATTAAACATGATATTGCAGTGTATATTACTCATACGAATCTCGATGTGGCGGTTGGCGGGATTAATGACTTAATGGCAGATGCCTTAGGTTTAACGCAAACCGAACCGCTTGATAACGTGTACACTGAACAGTTGAAGAAGGTCGTTGTGTTCGTCCCTAAAACACATAAACAACAAGTTTTGGACGCAATGGGAGCAGCAGGCGCGGGTTGGATTGGAAATTACAGTCATTGTTCTTTTCAACTTGAAGGGGTTGGCGCATTTATGCCGCGCGCAGGTTCGCAACCTTATTCGGGTACGCAAGGTAAACTTGAGCAAGTTGAGGAAGTCCGAATTGAAACGGTCATTACAGCGCGCATTCAAAATCGAGTCATTAATAGTATGGTTAAAGCGCATCCATATGAGGAAGTGGCCTATGATATTTATCCGCTGGAACAACCGGGTCAAAGTTTTGGTCTAGGACGGATTGGTTATCTTGAGCAGGAGATGAATCTTGCTGAATTTACCGAACGTGTTAAGCGGGTGTTCGATGTAAACGGAGCGCGTGTCGTTGGGGACTTGAATAAACGAATTAAAAAGGTGGCCGTGTTAGGCGGGGATGGAAATCGTTACGTTTCTAAAGCGATTTTTAAAGGGGCGGATGTTCTTGTAACAGGGGACGTCTATTATCACACCGCGCATGATGCGATGGCTGCTGGTTTGTCGCTTGTTGATCCAGGACACAATGTTGAAAAAATTATGAAAGAAAAAATCCAACAACTATTGCAACTAAATATAAAAGAGCAAAGTAAACGAACGGAAGTTGTCGTTTCGCGTGTCAATACGGATCCATTTACGTTTTTATAGGGGGATATAGAGATGGATAGAGAGAAGTGTAGTCAGCTAATCCAGCAGTCCCTTCGAGAAAAGTTGGATTTGAAGGTTTGGGAGATTAGCGTGGAAGAAGATCATGTCGTCGTAAAAAATGTGGACAACCCTTCGCTTGGATTTAGTCTATCGTTGACAGCTATTTTATCCAAAATGGAAAAAGGCCAGGAACAGGAGAAAATTGAACAGTCGGTTGCAAATATTGTGGAGATGACCAAAGCAAGTTTGCAAACAAAGTCGCTGCTCGGCAATGAACAATCCATTTTTCCAGTGTTAAGAAGCAACGGCCATCCAACGGAACAGCAAGGGAAACGATTTTTGAAGCGGGCGCATACAGCTGAATCATCGATTTTTTATGCGTTTGATTTAGGTAAAACATACGCGTTAATTGATGAGCAGATGTGTATAGATGCGGGTTACGATAAACAACAAATTCATACTTTTGCGATCCAAAATGTGAAAAAATTAGATACAACATACAATAAAGATGAAGTTGCTGGAAATACATTTTATTTTTTCAGTCAACCAGATGGTTATGCGGCGAGTCGCGTACTGAACGATGAGTTGCTCGCATTTATGCGACGAATGATGACGAAAGATATGGGAATCGCGATACCTCATCAAGACGCGCTTGTTATCGCGGATATACAAAATGACGCAGGCTATAACATCTTAAGTCGTCTCAATATAGATTTTTGCATGAGAGGCGATATCCCGATTTCACCTCTCCCTTTTATATGGACGGAGGATGAAAAGTTGGAACCGATCATGGTGCTCGCTAATCCTGGAGCTACTCCAAACGTTAGAAAAGAATAAGGAGTCAATATGGATCGTTCTTCCCGAATCAAGTTGTTAGATTGTGACGTTTATTTCGAGCATTTGAAACCAGAAGAAACGGATGCTTCGTTTTCATTTCTGCTTGTTCACGGGTTTCTCGGATCTTGTTTTTCATTTAGAAAGCTGGCTCCGCTGTTAGCCCAACGATACGATGTCTATTCGATTGATTTAGTTGGTTTTGGCGCGAGTGAAAAGTCTCAAACATTCCGTTATTCGTACTTCCAGTACGCATCGTTGCTCGTTGAGTTTATGAGAAAGAAAGGTTTAAGCAAAGTGATCCTAATCGGACATTCGATGGGAGGACAAATTGCCCTCTATACAGCAAAATTCTTTCCAAGATCGGTGGCAGGGCTAATTTTAATTGGGAGTTCGGGGTATGTGTTAAGAGCTCCCCGCTTGGCTGTTTCCTTATCATACTTACCGTTTAGTTCTTGGTGGATGAAATTTTGGATGCGACGTTATAAAATAGAAGAAGTGTTAAAAAACACACTTTTCGATGATTCGTTAATTACGCGTGAAATGGTTGATGCCTATCAAGCCCCAATGAAAGATCGGGATTTTACTTATACTTTGCTTGGATTATTGAGACATCGAGAGGGCGATTTAACGAGAGAAGAGATTCAGACGATTAAACAAGAAACATTGTTAATTTGGGGAGAACAGGATGAAATTGTTCCAATTCGGATCGGATTAGGACTAAGCCAGGATCTACCTCACGCCCAGTTTGCTTGTATTCCCGACACCGGTCATCAAAGTATTGAAGAAAAACCGCTAGAAGTCTTTAACGAGATTGAAAAATGGCTGCGTAAACTAAATTTACACTAAATGTGGGAGGTCATTATTTTGTCTATTATATTTTCTACGTATCCATCTTGAACAAGCTGCCGTAAGGCCAAGTCTTGGCTTGAGGAAAATGAGATTGAGTTTGAAGAACGTCGCTATATGAAGGATCATTATACTGTTGAGGAATTAAACGAGTTGACCTCTAAAATTTCCGTTGATGAAATTTTGAATAAGAGAGGCGTCGTTTATAGAGAAAGAAAAGAACAATTAACGGGGCTAAGTGATGAACAGTTGATTGAGGAAATGGCGACAGAGCCGCGGTTGATTCGAAGGCCTATTATCATCGCGGGTGACCAAGTGATTGTTGGATTTAGCGAGGAAAAAATGGAAAGCGTGTTAAAATAAACAATGGTTTGTTTTTTTAAAAAAAGGGACTTCTTAAGGAAGTCTCTTTAATCCTTGCTAATTATGGAAGGCTATGATATAGTTAGTAACAGATTCAACTAACTGGCGCGGGGTGGAGCAGTTGGCAGCTCGTCGGGCTCATAATCCGAAGGTCACAGGTTCAAATCCTGTCCCCGCAACCATAATTCTTTGTCCTCGAAGTGGGCAACCAACTAAAATGATTTTACATATTCACTTTTTATAAAAGGGATATTGGGGATCGGGACGTAGCGCAGCTCGGTAGCGCGCACCCTTGGGGTGGGTGAGGTCGCAGGTTCAAATCCTGTCGTTCCGACCATTTAAAAAATATACCGTTTAAAATGTAAAACCACTAAATTAGTGGTTTTTTTGCTGTTCAATACGATTTTTTACAAGTAAATGAGTATTGAGGTATGCCTTTTGAAAAATGAAAGATACTAAAAGAGATAAGTTAATTATCATTCATTTTAGAGAGGGTGGGTTTGCTTGGACATTAATCTGGATAGACCGATCGTTGGAACGAAAAGTATGATTGTAAGTCCGCACTATTTAGCCTCCATGGCGGGAAATTCAATTTTGGAGAAAGGAGGAAATGCGTTTGACGCGGCTGTCGCTGTTGCTGCATGTTTGGGGGTCGTTTATCCGGCAATGACAGGACCGGGCGGTGATTCCTTTTGGTTAACTTACTCGCCAAAAGAGGGAAAAGTCAACGCCTACAATGGAGCGGGAAGATCTGGTTCAAAAGTTACGAGGGAGTTATATGAAGGAGAAGAATCGATTCCTTTTCGCGGCATTCGGGCCGCCATTACCGTGCCAGGGCAAGTCGATGCATGGGATGCAATCATATCTAAATATGGAAAGCTTACATTGAAAGAAGCGCTGCAACCAGCGATTGACTATGCGTTAAACGGCTTCCCCTATACGCGTGATCAATACGTGAACACGAAGAAAAATCTAGACGTTTTATCGAAGATTCCAATTACGAAAGATACTTACACGCCGAACGGACAAGTTCCCCGAGTTGGTTCCCGTTTCGTTCAAGAAAATTTAGGTAAGAGCTTGCAATTGATTGCTGAACAAGGTCGGGACGTGTTTTACAAAGGAGAACTCGGCGATCGAATTATTAATTACATCCAAGAAAATGGCGGGTACTTAGTAAAAGAAGATTTTGAGAAGCATAAAGGATTTTGGACGGAACCCATTTCGACTACATACCGCGGGTATGATATGTATCAATTTGGACCACCTACACAAGGTTTGGCATCGTTAATGACATTAAATATATTAGAGAATTTCGATTTTAGTAAAATTGAACACGGTTCATTCGAATATTACCATCTACTTGTCGAAGCATTAAAGCTAAGTTTTGAGGAACGTAATGCTGAATTAACCGATCCAGAATTCCACAAGATTCCGTTGGATCGCATCTTAAGCAAAGAATATGCGCGACAGAAAGCTGAACAGATTCGTTCAAAAGCAAGTTCATTAGACAGCGCTTTTATGGGCGCGGATACAGCTTATGCGGCGGTTGTGGATGAGGAGGGAAATGCTGTTTCCTTTATCCTAAGTATTTATCATGAGTATGGATCGGGGATTGTCGCGGGGGACACGGGGATCCTGATGCAGAATCGAGGTTCTTTTTTCTCGCTTGATCCAAATCATGTTAATACGCTGGAGCCAAACAAATTTACGTTTACGACAATTATTCCAGCGATGGCGTGTAAAGATGGCAAGCCGTATATCCTATATGGTACGCAAGGAGGAGAAGGGCAACCTCAAACGCAAACCGCGATGATAACAAGGATGCTTGAATATGGCATGGATCCGCAAGAAGCGGTTAGCCAACCACGTTGGTTATGGGGACGAACGTGGGGGGTCGCGCGTCTAGATCTGAAAATTGAATCGCGTTGTTGTCCGAATACAATTCAAGCGTTACGTGATGCAGGACATGATGTGAATGTAGTAAAAGACTATGATGATTTTATGGGTCATGCTTCCGCCATAAAAGTCGATGATGACGGCTTCTTGCAGGGCGGTGTCGATCCACGTAGTGACGGAGCTGCAATCGGAAGATAAACCGATGGAATAGCGAACCACTTCAGTTAGCGCGCTTACTAACTGAAGTGGTTTTTTTGGTCATTATCATAGGCGCGCGGATAACCTTGACCTTATATATTTTATATGTATTAATATTCATATGATATTATAGTCCATAGAATACGGGGTTATTCGATGAAAATTTCAGTAATTATTCCGACCTTGAATGAGGAACAGACCATTTCGCAGACGGTTAAATCCCTTCAATCACAGCAAACAAATTATCCAATCGAATGGAAGCGCTGATCGTTCAACATACAGTCTGCCCGTCTCTCGTTCCGCAAGTGTTTCACTATAATGCTGAGTTAGCTTTAATCGTCATGGAGGACCTCCCCTCTTTTCAAATTTTACGGCAAGGTTTGATTGAGCTTAACCGATATTCGGCGCTACCGAAACATCTAGGTCAGTTTTTGGCTAAAATGTTATTCTACACTTCTCGTTTCGGGTTGGAAGAAGAGGAGCGAACAGCGAAAAGGGTTCAATTTATCAATCCCGAATTATCCCATATGACAGGAGGGGTAGTCTTTACTGATCCTTTTCAAGACGCGGAAATGAATCAATTTAACCCATTGATTCGTGAACAGGTTACTGAAATCTGGGAAAAAAGAGCTTTACAGCTAGAGGTCGCCAAATTAAAGGATCATTTTTTCACACATGCGCAAGCTTTAGTTCATGGTGATCTACATACAGGAAGTATTATGGTGAGAGAGGGAGAGACGAAGATCGTTGACCCCGAATTTGCCTTTTATGGACCAATCGGTTTCGATATAGGGGCGATTATCGGAAATATTTTATTAAATTACGCCTCGCATGAGGGGTATACGGATCAATCGCAAGCCCGCGCCGAGTATCAACAATATCTATTAGAAACAATCAGACAATTATGGATAGAATTTGAGCGGGAATTTGCGACGCTCTGTCGCGAAGAATCGAAAGAAGCCAGTGTATTGAACCTTGATTACTTAAACAATATACTTGTTCGTGTCCTGCAAGATACGCTAGGATTTGCGGGATGTAAAATGTTGCGTCGGGTGATTGGTATCTCGCGCGTGGCCGATTTAGAAGGAATTGAGGATGAACGTCGTCGGGCTAAAGCGGAAGTTCTTGTTCTAGAGCTGGGCGCGCGATTAATTGTACAGCGCCAAGCGGTAACGAGCGTGGATGGACTCGTAAACATCATTGTAAGCAGTAAAAAAATGTAAGAGACTTGACTGAATTCAGATTGGGTTATATAATGACACTACAAACAAGCGCGGGAACGTGGCGGTCGTGGCGAAGTGGTTAACGCATCGGATTGTGGCTCCGACACTCGTGGGTTCGATTCCCATCGGCCGCCCCAACAAGGGAGCATAGCCAAGTGGTAAGGCGCGGGTCTGCAAAACCTTCATTCCCCGGTTCAAGTCCGGGTGCTCCCTCCAACTCAGTACGTCTTGGCGTAATTGGGATTCCCGTTCAGCTTTGTTTATGTGTAGCGCGAAGTATTAAAATGTCCCAGTAGCTCAGTTGGATAGAGCAACGGCCTTCTAAGCCGTGAGTCGGGAGTTCGAATCTCTTCTGGGACGCCACTCTTATGAATAATGATTCCTGCGATGTTCGTAGCATTTTTATGTTTCGAACCTTAAATTTTGTTTCGGGATTCCGATATTTGATTTGTGGACGTTATGCCCGCGCTGCGGGAAAGCGGAAATGAACGTGAGGAGACCCACCTGTCGAGCGCAGGTTATGAAACAAACTAATGTTACGGCATACGCGGGATTTTACTATGTATTTAAAACTCATCGTTATTAATAACGATGAGTTTTTTTATTTGGCTTTAATCAGCTCTAAAAAGCCTCTTTCTAAAGTATGCGTAATTGACAAGCGTAACTCGCACATATAATAAGATTAACAGCGGGTTGTAATCAGATTGTCGATGAAAAGAGGAGAGGCAAAATGATAAAGAGCATAGGGGAGTTAATGAGCGACGATATCCAGGCGCAACGGGACCAAAATTTCCTCATTTATTATGATCGGCATGGCAAGCGAACCGAGACAAGTTATGCCGATTTTATTGAACGTGTTGGCTGTGTTGTTCAATTCTTAGATAAACAAGGCATTCGACGGGGGGATCGAATCATTACGCTCATGCAGAATAAAGTTGAACAAGTCACCATCTATTTCGCTGCATGGGCAATGGGTGTTTGCGTTGCGCCTGTCAATCTTGCTGAATCAGACGACCGTATTCGATTTATCGTTGAGCAGAGCATGGCGAGAGCTATTTTTGTTCAATCAGAAGCAAGCAACAAAGTGAAAAAATTGTTGATGCGAAATCAAGTTGAAACGAGTGTGTTTTCAGTTGAAGCAGATGACTCACGCCCTTTATTTGCGCAAGCAGGTCGAGAATGGAAGGCGCTGCTGAATAGTTCGATAGATGATGAGGCTTTAATTGTTTATACATCGGGTACGACAGGGAAGCCAAAGGGCGTTATCCTTAAACAAAAAAACTTATTGTATGACGCGGAAGCGATCGCCGAATGGCATCAGTTGCAGCAAGGAATTCGAATGATGTGTGTGTTGCCTATCCACCATGTAAATGGCATTGTCGTTACCCTTGTGACGCCATTTTTCTGTCGGGGGACGGTTATTCTTAACGAACGGTTCAGCGTAAGTTATTTTTGGGAAAGAATTGATCGGGAGCAGGTTCAGATTGTTAGTGTTGTGCCAACATTATTGGAATTTTTATTAGAAGTTGATAAAGAATTACAAAGGGTTTCGTTTACGTCATTGCGTCATATTATTTGTGGGGCGGGGCCATTGCTTGTTGAAACAGCGCTATCGTTTGAAAAGAAGTTTAATGTTCCGATTATTCACGGCTACGGTCTATCTGAAACAACATGCTACTCTAGTTTTCTTCCAATCGATTTATCGGATGAGGAGCGAAGGGTATGGTTGTCAAAGTATGGATTTCCATCGATCGGAACCCCGATTAAACACAATCAGATGGCGATTTTAGATGAGCATGGAACGAAGCAAGCAGAGGGCAAGCGCGGTGAAATTGCGATACGGGGTGAAACGGTTATGGAAGCCTATGATAAAAGAGCGGATGCGAATGCAGAGGCGTTTCGACATGGAGGTGGATGGTTTATGACTGGTGATGAGGGCTTTTACAAAAATGATCAACACGGCAGGCCTTTTTTCTTTATTACGGGCCGGATCAAGGAACTGATCATTCGTGGCGGTATAAATCTATCTCCTTTAGAAATCGATGAAGTATTAAAGAAGCATCCAAAAGTTCAGCATGCTTTAGCTGTCCCATTCGAAAATCGTTTCTACGGTGAAGAAATTGCCGCCTATATCGTTCCCAAAGAAGGCATGACGGTAACAGAATCAGAGCTTATCCAACATTGCGCGCAGCGCCTGCCATTCATCAAGCAACCAAAGGTGTTTATTTTTGGCGATGAATTACCTTACACAGCGACAGGTAAACCGAAGAGATTGCAACTAAAGGAACAGTTAAAAAAACAATTAAGCGTTCATCGCAATATCCAGTTTAGAGCAGAAAATGCGGATCGTTAATCGATTACAAGAGAGTAGAATGTTATGTAAGTTACAAGCTTGCCTGTTTTTGTCGCAAAATAAAAACGAGATTGCGGTAAGCAATCTCGTTTATGTGTGAAGTTAACTACGCGGCGTGCATCAGACTTGCAATTGTAAAAATAATGGCGATCAGAATAAAGAATCCAAATGATACGCCGAAACCGATAATATTGTCGACCATATCATGTTGCGTTGCGTCACGTTTATATTCCATGAGTCGTCACCTCCCATTACATCTCTCATATTTTAACATATCCACAATACTAATATAGTATCATATCGACAGGGCTTGGTAAATCCATTTATCGTTGCCTTGTTAAGGGATTTCAATTAACTGTTGAATCCACTGCTCCATTTGTTCTTTTGTATGCAACCCCGGCGCTGCTTTCATAATCGTTTGATGGCGGTCTATAAAGAAAGTTGAAGGGATTGCTGTGACACGGTATTGTCTGGAAACTTGTCCGTTTGTGTCAAGTAAGATTGGAAATTGGAATTGGTAATCATTTACGAAGGCCTCAACTTTTTCTAGCTTGTCGTTGTGTGTTAAGTTTACGGCGTAAAATTGGACTTGATCACCGTATTTTTCGTGTAACTGCAAAAGAACGGGGGCTTCAATTTTACAAGGCCCGCACCATGATGCCCAAAAATTAACAACCACGGGCTTATTCAGATTTTTTAATTTATACTTTTTACCGTCCAGTCCCTCCAAATCGAAGCTGGGCGAGCGATAGCCGACTTCTGGTTGCTCCGGCATCGCATTATTTTGTTCACGATTACTTAGATTGCCGTATAAGGCTCCGATGACTAAAAGCAGGACAATAGCGCCGATTAATAGGTTCCGCTTCAAGCTCCACTTCCCTCCTCATTTAAAATCCAGTAAAACCACCGTAAATGGAAATTAACCAGATGGTGATATCCGTCATTTTGTTTGTGTATAAAAGAACGCCTAATAAAATCATCATGATTCCGCCGAACTTCATCATCTTCTGTGAATGTCGCTGGATCCATTGTGTTCGGCCAATAAAAAAGGCCATGATGATAAAAGGGAGGGCAAATCCGAGTGTATAGGCTACAATCAACGGAATGCCTTGGTTTGGGTCACTGGCGCCGATTGTTAGAACAGCGGTAAGGATTGGACCGATGCAAGGGGTCCATCCAGCGGCAAAGGAAACGCCGACAAGAACCGAACCGAAGTAACCCGCGGGTTTCTTGGCTAGATCAAACCGTTTTTCCCTCATAAACAAGGATGGTTTAAACAAACCGACCATAAATAGTCCCATCACTAAAATTAAAATTCCGCCTAATTGACGAATCAGATTTTGGTACTGCGCAAACAGAGAACCGAGCAATGTAGCGGTTAAGCCGAGTGAGATAAAAATAATCGAAAAGCCTAGCACAAAAAATAACGTATGGATCATGGCTTGTCTAAAAATAATCGATCGATCTTCTTTCAATTTTGCTACTGAAATACCTGTTATGTAAGAGATATACGACGGATAGAGGGGGAGCGTGCAAGGGGAAATGAAAGATAAAAATCCCGCTCCAAAAGCAAGCCAAATTGTCGGGTTCATCGCTACATTCAAGGTTGTTTGTCACTCCTTCTATTATGTCTAGCATAAGGCCTTTTTAAGCGTACCTTATTTAAAGACTCTATTTTTATCATTCTATCATTGATTATGAAATTGAAGCAATGAAACAGTGGTTGAATGTTTCACGAGTAGCAATAATATTCTACTTTATTCTACAAATTTTCTGACTCTTTCAGGGTGCTGCGTAATCAAGCCGTCTACGCGACAATCGAGGGCGAGGTTGATTTGACGCCAATGATTAACGTGATATGGGCAGACAAGCAGGCCGTGTTCATGGCTTTGGGTAACGAAATCACGGCTGATTGCATTGATAGGAGGATGGATCACTCGCGCTCCAAGCTCCGACGCCATCCTCCAAGGTTCGTCAAGTTTTCCGAAATATAAAAAACCGCCAATAATTTGGTCGTCCAACGAAGCGATCTTTTTAATGCTCTTTGGATTAAATGAGGACAAAATAACTTGTTGCTGCAGTTGGTACTTTTGAATTAATTTGATAATCGTCTGCTCGATTCCATCGTAACGAATCAGCGTATTTTTCATTTCGATATTGAGTAACGTTGGAAAATGAACGACCTTCTTAAGGATATCTTCTAATGTTGGAATCTTAATATGAGAATAACGAGGGTGAAACCAAGCTCCCGCGCTAAGTTGTTGGAGTTCTTTTAATGTAAACCTTTTTACTAAACCTCTTCCATTTGTTGTTCGATTTACCTTTTCATCGTGGATAACGACGGGGTGACCGTCTTTCGTAAGATGGACATCAAATTCTAGCCCATTGGCTCCAAGCTGAATCGCTCTTCGAAAAGCGGGAAGCGTATTTTCAGGCAGAAGATGCGCGGCTCCTCGATGGGCAAAAATCATTAAATTGGACTGCATATGATCCCCACCTATTTTAAATCTCGTGTTCAGTCTATGCTCATTTTAAGCGGGTATGTCTTGGGATGAGAGGAGGAATTCGCTTTAGGCAGTAAGGACTGATTTGCAAAAATGGGCATTCCTTCGCCAATCTTGCGCTATAATATTACACTCAAATAAACAAAAAATTAGGGGGCGTTCAAAGGAATGGATGATTGGATACGAAATCACGACGTTATTATTGATCCTACCAACAAAAGAATAAGAATATTGAACCCGCAATCCAATGAATTAAATGCGATGTTTATGAATCATTTACATTTAGCTGAAACAGAGACTGGCTTTACAAAGACGATCGTCTACGCCAAAAAACAAGATGTAGATTTTTTCCTTCAGCAAGGATTTCGTCAGGAGGCAAAGATCGACGGCTATTTTAATGGGCAAAATGTATATTTACTATCTAAATTTCTTTCAGAAGATCGCGGTATAAATAAGTTTGAAAAAGAAGAAGATGAGATTGTTCAACTAGCGAACGGAAAGAACAGCCAAGCGGTTAGAAGACCCTTGCCAGAAGGGATGATCCTTCGGCAAGGGGCGCTAGACGATGCTGAACAGATGGCTGCGCTGCTTCGGGTTGTGTTTAAAACTTATCCTACCCCTGTTCATGAACCAGATTATCTTAAAAAAGTAATGCAAGAAGATACGTATTTTATGGTGATTGAGCATGAGGGGCGGATTATTGGACTCGCTTCGGCGGAAATGGTTCCTGAGCTAAACAATGTTGAGATATCAGATGCCGCAACACACCCGGATTATCGGGGACAAGGACTTTTAAGTCACCTCTTTTTTGCTCTAGAGGATGAAATGAAAAAAAGAAAAATTCCGTATCTGTACACACTGGCAAGGTCGCAATCAGCCGCGATGAATGTCACTGTTTCCAGACACGGGTTTCAATATACAGGTAGAATGGTGAACAATTGCGATATCTTTTCTGGGTTTGAAAATATGAATGTTTGGGTTAAACCATTGCATTCAACGAAGGATTAAAAAGAAAGATTTTATATATAGCAGCTAGGATCCGAGGCAGCCCATAAAGCGGCGCTGTTATTCGTTGCCTAGCTGCTGTGTTTTTTCTCCACTGATCTTCATACAATGAATATAACTAGGATGATGTGAGGGGGAGAATCGGTATGGATCAAAGAAGCCGTGTTATTAAACCCCATTTACAAAGTGAGCTGCCTATCATCTCTCATGGTAATGGCATTTATTTATATGATAAGCAAGGTAATCAGTATATTGATGGTAGTTCTGGCGCGGTAACAGCTAGCATTGGTCACGGTGTTGAAGAGATTATTCGAGCGGCTGTTCAACAGGCCGAGAATGTGTCTTTTGTTTATCGCTCTCAATTTACGAATCAACCTGCGGAAGACTTGGCTTTAAAATTAAGTGAATGGGCTCCTGGAGATCTAAATTGGAGTTTTTTTGTTAATAGCGGTTCAGAAGCGACGGAAACGGCAATGAAAATAGCGATTCAGTATTGGCAAGAAAAAGGCATGTCAGGAAAAAACAAAGTTCTATCTAGGTGGATGAGTTACCACGGTATTACATTAGGGGCCTTATCCATGTCAGGCCACATTCTCAGAAGAAAGCGTTTTAATGCGTTGTTAGATCAACTCCCCTCAGTGTCGGCTCCTCATTGTTACAACTGTCCATTAAATCAAACTTACCCATCTTGTCAATTAGCTTGTGTCCATGAATTAGAAGTTGCAATCCAGCGGATCGGCCCTGAAAATATAGCGGGTTTTATCGCGGAACCGATTATTGGAGCCTCAGGCGGCGCCGTTGTCCCACCGCCTGGTTATTATCAGGCTGTTCGACAAATTTGTGATCGCTATGAGATTCTGTTTATCGCAGATGAAGTTATGACGGGAATGGGTCGAACAGGGGCGAAATTCGCAATTGATCACTGGGGTGTCCAGCCTGATATTATGGCCCTGGGTAAAGGTTTAAGCGCTGGCTATACCCCAATTGCGGCAACGCTAGTTAGCGATCGAATTATCGAAACGATCGCGGCGGGTAGCGCCTCAATCATGGCAGGTCACACGTTCAGCGCTAACCCTCAATCGGCTGCCGTTGCTTTAGCGGTTATTCATTATCTTGAAAGGAATAATTTAGTACAACAAGCGCAAATAAAAGGTGATTATTTAAAAGACGGCTTAAATCGATTGAAGAAAAAGTTGCCGATTATTGGTGATGTAAGAGGGATGGGTTTGTTGCAAGGAGTAGAGTTAATGGCTGATCACCAATCGCGTAAAACATTTCCGCTCAAAGCGGCTGTTACCCAGCGAGTTGTCCAACTGGCGATGGAGAAAGGACTAATCATTTATCCAGCTTTCGGAGGCTTGAATGGCATAGCCGGCGACGCGTTTTTAGTAGCCCCTCCCTTAACAATTAAGCAAGATGAACTTGATTTGATCATAGAGATAATAGAAGACGTCTTACTTGAAGTTCAGCAGGTATGCGTAAAAGAGGGCTTAATAGAAAACGATTAGGCGAGGGGGAATGAACGTGAAGATCACGACCCTGGAAAAAATCATGACCTATTTTCAAGATGGGATGACGTTAATGATCGGCGGATTTGGCGGGGTCGGCAACCCGCCAACATTGATTGACGCAATCTTGCAGGCTGGCATTAGTGACATCACCTTAATTAGCAATGATACAGCGTTTCCAGAAGTTGGCGTAGGGCAGCTAATTACTCAGCGAAGAATCAAAAAGGCGATTGTCTCGCATATCGGTTCAAATCCGAATGCTGGAACGCAGATGACGGCAGGGGACCTTGAGGTCGAATTTTCTCCGCAAGGCACGTTAGCGGAACGGGTTCGGGCAGGAGGGGTTGGTCTCGGCGGCATTTTACTTGATATTGGGTTAAATACAATTGCTGAAGAAGGTAAAGAAAAAGTGTGGGTTGATGGCCGACCCTATTTGTTAGAAAAACCGTTAACGGCTGAGGTGGCCATTATTCACGCGAAACAGGCAGATCCATTTGGAAATCTTATTTATGATACGAGCGCGAGAAATTTTAGTCCGTTAGTAGCAATGGCTGGTGAGATTACGATAGCTGAGGTGGATGAGATCGTTGAAGTCGGCGAGCTTGATCCAGAGGCGGTGGTGACTCCGGGCGTATTTGTCGATTGGATCGTGCCTAGTAAAGGAGTGAATTGGAAATGGGCATGGGAAAAAACATAGCGATTAGACACTTGATTGCCAAACGGGCCGCTCAGGAAATTAAAGAGGGGATGGTTATTAATTTAGGGATTGGGATCCCTACACTAGTGGCTGATTATATCCCAGAAGATCAACATGTGTTGCTTCATGCTGAAAACGGTATTTTGGGAACGGGTCCGACTCCTGCGGAAGGGGAGGAAAACCCGATGCTTTGTAATGCGGGCGGGTTCCCCGTGTCGGTGAAGGCGGGAGCGTCCTACTTTGACTCAGCGATCGCTTTTGCGATTACGCGTAGAGGCAAACTGGATATGACGATCCTTGGGGCGCTTGAAGTAAGTCAAACAGGAGACTTAGCTAATTGGATTGTTCCAGGGAAACGAGTGCCCGGTATGGGAGGGGCAATTGATTTAGCCCAAAAAGCAAAGAGAGTCGTCATCGTCACAAACCATTGCAATAGGCAAGGGAAAAGTAAGATTGTAAAAGAATGCGTGTTGCCGTTGACAGCTAAAGCTTGTGTCGACCTGATTATTACAGAGCGCGCAGTAATGGAAGTGACGGGATCAGGACTTATTTTAACCGAAGTAATGGAGCCGTATACAATTGAGGAAGTGATTGAATCGACAGAAGCAGATTTGCTTATTTCTAATCAGATCAAATGGGTAAAAGGATAGGCCGAGGCCTCGGTCTTATCCTTTTTTTCGTGGTAACAAGCTCGTTATAAGTAAAAATTATGTTACTTATAATATAAATTTTACTTATTGAATGTGCTGCTTTCCTTGGTAAAAAGGGATCGAATTGGTATACTATGTATGATTAAAATAATCGAAGGAGGGATTTTTATGCCAAAAGGTGCAACTGAAACACCTACTTTAAAAGTCGGCGACAAAGCGCCAGACTTTACGGCTCCTGCTCATGGGAATCGCACAGTAACACTAAGCGATTATCAGGGCAAAAAGAATGTATTTATCGCTTTTTATCCTCTAGATTGGACACCTGTGTGAGGCGCTCAAATGCCTTCATACGAGGATGATTTAGCTCGTTTTGAAGAGTTTGATACCCAGGTTCTGGGTATTAGTGTTGACTCCATTCCAAGTCACGAAGCTTGGCAACGTTCAATAGGTGGAATTTCCTATCCACTTGTTTCTGATTTCTATCCACATGGGGAGATCTCCGAGAAATTCGGCGTACTTCGTAAAACTGCAGATGAGCCTGCTTATGGAGCATCTGAACGCGCCCTTTTCATTATCGATAAAGAAGGAATTGTTCAATTTATCGATGTCCATCCAATCGGGGAACAACCGGATAACGCAGAGTTGTTCGAAGTACTTAAAAATTTAAACCAATAATATCCAAAGATTAGTTGTTTTGGACAAGCTGTTAACTTTCTGAAACAGACTAGTTTGGGAACCAAGTAATGAACAAAAAGATCCTTTATAGTTATTGAACTATAAAGGATCTTTTTTTATTTTTATGCTTGAAAAAAGTTTTGCTTACTCCGTATATATTCCATAAAAATGCAAATCATAACAACAGGAGGTGCATCAAAGATGATGAATAATTTCTATCAGGGTACAAATCCAGAGAAAGTACGTCAGGATATTCAACAAGATTTATACGGAACGCAAAACAGAAATATGACAAATACTCCGCAAACGATGTTTCAATCAGGTTTTGCGGGCACGAACGTTCAGCAAGTTCGTCAAGATATTGGCCAAGAAGGCGGCTTTAATTATGGCGCCCAGCAACAACGCTACACACCGAACCAAGGGATGATGAACCAGGGTGGTTCTCAGTCTATGTTCCAACCCGGTTTTGCGGGCACGAACGTTCAGCAAGTTCGTCAAGACATCGCCCAAGAAGGCGGTTTTAACTACGGCGCCCAGCAACAACGCTATACGCCGAACCAAGGGATGATGAATCAAGGCGGTTCTCAGTCTATGTTCCAACCCGGTTTTGCGGGCACGAACGTTCAACAAGTTCGTCAAGACATCGCCCAAGAAGGCGGTTTTAACTACGGCGCCCAGCAACAACGCTACACTTCGAATCAAGGGATGATGAATCAAGGCAGTTCTCAGTCTATGTTCCAACCCGGTTTTGCGGGCACGAACGTTCAACAAGTTCGACAAGACATCGCCCAAGAAGGCGGCTTTAATTATGGCGCCCAGCAACAACGCTACACTCCGAATCAAGGGATGATGAACCAGGGTGGTTCTCAATCTATGTTTCAACCAGGTTTTGCGGGCACGAACGTTCAGCAAGTTCGCCAAGACATCGCCCAAGAAGGCGGCTTTAATTATGGCGCCCAGCAACAACGCTACACTCCGAATCAAGGGATGATGAACCAGGGTGGTTCTCAATCTATGTTCCAACCCGGTTTTGCGGACACGAACGTTCAGCAAGTTCGTCAAGACATCGCCCAAGAAGGCGGCTTTAATTATGGCGCCCAGCAACAACGCTACACACCGAACCAAGGGATGATGAACCAGGGTGGTTCTCAGTCGATGTTCCAACCCGGTTTTGCGGGTACGAATGCGCGCCAGGTTCGTCAAGATATCGCTCAAGAAGGCGGTTTTAATCAACAATCTGGTCAATACTTAGTCTAAAAGGTTTGGTAAACTGGCTGTCATACATTGACAGCCAGTTTTTGTTTTTAAGTTGTTATTTTGCGGGGATTTTTTTAAATAAACTGATGGATTGATCTTGTTGGGAGGGAGGGGCTCCTCCCTTCCCTTTGTTTCCAGGTTTAATAAAAAATAAGGTTAGCAGTAAAGCGATGCCTGCAAGACCAGCGACGGAGAAGAAAAGGGTTCGGTGTGAGATTCCCATTAACCATCCGAAGACAGGTGGACCAATTGCGACACCTAAGAAACGCAAGCTATTGTATAATGAAGTAATCATGCCCCGTTCCGATTGCGGCACAGCGCCAGTTATTAATGTATTAAGACAAGGGAGCAATAGACCGGTGCCAATACTGCCTAGTGTTAATAACCCGATCAAGATGTAAATTTGTTTAAAGAACGCGACAACTACCATGCTAATTAAAAGAAACAAGAGACCTGTTAGCATCACTTTGCGCATTAGGAGTTTATCTTGTCCAATTTTGGCGCCTGTGACATAAGAAGTCGTGACCATACCCATCAAGGGGATTGCTAAAATAAGTCCCTTTTTAATACCGTCAACTTTAAATTTAGCTTCCAAAATGTCAGACAGATAAAATAGCACACCGAACAGAATGAACAATCCGGTCGATCCAACTAAGAAAGCGGGAACAAGCCAGGAACCCTGTTTTTTGAAAATCTGTTTTAAATCAGCCGCGTATTGTCTAAACGGCTTCGGTTCGCTTGTTTTTTTTTCTTTAATAGCGAACCAAACAGCCACGGCAGTAATAAAGCATAATATAGGGAAGGCGAAGAAAACAGCATACCAAATGAGTAAAGCAATTAGGGAGCCAATCACGGGAGAAAGCACTTTTCCTAGTCCGTTCGTTGCCTCGATTGCTCCTAAAGCCTTCGATTCTTCTGCCCCCGAATATAAGTCACCAATTAAAGCCATCGCAATCGGAGCGGTGCCTGCGGCGCCAATCCCTTGAATAATTCTTGCGATTAGGATGATAAGATAAGGTTGTTTCATCAGCCAAGCGGCTAATCCGGCGGCAATTCCGCCCAAACCGTATAAGATAAGAGCGGGAACGATAATTTTTTTTCTTCCATATCGGTCAGATAGATACCCGACAAAAGGAATGATCAGGGCAGCCGCCAATGAGAAGGCGGTAATCATAAGACTTACTTGAAATTGAGTCAATTTTAATTCTTTTTCCATTGTTGGGAGTATCGGCACAATCATTGAATTTCCAAGCACCATCACTAAAGGGATCGAGGCAAGTGTAACTAATTCCATCGGGGATCCAGATTTCGGCATTTCTATTTTCAACTCCCTAGTATGTTAATTCGATGTTAGTTTGCCAATATTCAAAAATTCGTATCAGTTAACTTTTAGTAATTGTGGGAAAGGGAGGTAATATCGAAATGACGCGCTCCATGATTAAAATTATTTTAATACTTTCATTGTTACTTACAGCATGTGGAAAGGATCAGACTGTTTTGAAGACGGGATCACAGGAAAGTGAACCGGTGATAACGAAGGAAGAGAAAACGAAATCTATATTTATTGAAAAATTGAAGTTAGGAATGGATGAAAATGAAGTGAGAAGCCTATTTGGCGCTGATTTTGCGCTTGTGCAAAACTTAATGGAAAGAAATGAAGCTTGGCGCTACGACATAGGAATTGAGGCAGGTTATCAATTTGATGATTTAGGGATTGACACGGTCGATGTGGAGGGTTTAAAGCAAGGAAAAATCCAACAACAGATTTTTATTGACTGGTCGTTCGACGGTCGGTTACTTTCTGCTTCGCTCTATATGCGAAATGAAGAAAGAAATGGATATATTGTGTATGAATTGCTCGATGACAATAGCAGGGAAGAAACATTCAATCCATTTGAGGAAGGGGAGGATTAAAAAAGGCAAAAAAAATCCATCAAACCGATGTGTTTGATGGCAAGAAGATAGGAGTGGAGAGAAACCATAACTGCTAGTTAAGGTGTTAAATTCATTATATAACACAAAGTAAGCGGTTTCAATACTTATTTTAACATTTTTTATAAAAAATTATCTTTCTTTTATTACATACAAAAAAGGAGTTTTTAAAACCGACGTGTTTTACACATATATGCTGCGTTGCAGTGACCAAAGTTTATATACGGGAATTACAAACGACCTTGAGCGGAGACTTAAACTACATAATCAGGGAAAGGCCTCACGCTACACTAGGGCCAGATTACCTGTTTGTTATGTTTATATTGAAGAGAGCGGGAGTAAATCAGAGGCGCTAAAAAGGGAGCATCAAATCAAGAGATTAGCAAAATTAACTAAAGAGAAGCTGGTTCAACAATATAAAAGCGTGGAACAAAGGGGCCCCGAATGATAAGGGCCCCTTTTGTTGCGCTGTATATCATTTTTATAAGATTATTCCTTAAACACAATTTCTTCAATTTCCTCATAGGAGATCACTTCAAAATGGTATTCGCCGCCATGAACAAGCAAGACGACCTGGGAAGAAGATGTATTGTAAAGATCTCCAGTTACGGTTCGATCCTTTAACTTTAGCGTAATCGTTGGGTGGTTTTTTACTAGGGGATCAAGGAAAGATTTATAAGCTAACAAGAACATGCAGCTCCCTCTGAATGAATATGCATTCATTTTATCGTGATTAAATACGAAAGTAAATAACAATTTTCTTGATCATTGTTGTCAGTCGACACAATTCGTGCTACCTTCAGTAAAAGGGGAAAAAATGTTGGAAAAACAAAACATTTTTGTCCTTTATACGTCTAAATAATAGAGGAGAAGGAATAAAGATGTCGTTTATTGGAATTGGGAAGGAGAGAGATTGACAATGAGTAAATACCGCCTTGGGATCAGCCTTCTACTGTTTTGGATGGCGCTGTTCCCGATGGCATTCAAACAAGTAGACGCAGCTACCTCAAATATTCAATTGGTCATTGAAGGGAAAACGTATCAGCCAGATACGCCGCCAAAAATCGTTAATGGAAGAACGCTCGTTCCGATCGCCGTTGTCGCTGAAGCGTTAGGCGCTAAAGTGACATGGGACGGAAAACAAAGGAAGGTAGAGATTAGTGGGAAATCAGTTGAGTTATCGATGTGGATTGGACAGGCTAAAGCGATCTTGAATGGTCAAGAAATTAGCATGGACGCGCCCCCCCGAATCGTCCAGGATCGGACGTTAGTTCCACTTCGTTTTATCGGTCAAGCGTTGGGAGCGAACGTTGGATGGGATGACGCGACACGAACGGTTGTTGTCAACCATGTATACATACTAACTGCAAATGGAAATACAGTTAATGGAAAAGTATTTAACTTTAAAAATGAACTACACCTCCCTTTGAAAGAAGTGGTTACAAACTTAGGGGGAAACTGGCAAGCGGAACGGTTCACGTTGAATCAACAAACGTTTACTCTCGATCGCAATGGCCAACAGCGTTTGAAGTTAAAAAAGATGGATACCGGTTGGGTGATCCCGAAAAGCGCGGTTGAAAGTGAGCTACAGGCGTCAGTAACGTTGCAAGGTAATCGAATCGATGTTGAAAGGTTGAGTCGTTTACAGTCGGTTCGAGAACAGCAAGGGAAGATTTTCATTGACTTTACGACCCCTGTCCAGCCAAATCATTTTCGCATGTCTGGACCAGAACGAATTGTGATTGATCTGCCGAACACGGTGTTAAGCGAGGAATTAAGAACATCATCGGGAAACGTTCGAAGAGATACGACTGGTCTGAACAATGAAATTGAGCGCGCTCTGATCAAGGACATTCGTTTTAGTCAATTTTCCAAGAATCCGCAAACTGTGCGCGTCGTAGTTGAATTAGCGGGTAAGGCAGAATATCAGCTCAATCGGACTGCAACAGGTTATGAAATTTCCCTAAAACCAGATCCGACGTTTGTTCATAATCCAACACCTGCGCCAACTCCTATACCGACACCGAACCCAGTCGTCCCGGTCCCCGTTCCTAATAAGGATGGATTTTTAATCGTGTTAGACGCGGGTCACGGCGGATCACAACCTGGGGCAACTGGAGTGAGCGGGAACCCTGAGAAGGATCTTACACTGTCTGTAACAAATTATTTAGCTGAAGAGTTGAAAGCATACAGTGAGTTTCAAGTGATTTTAACTAGACCTGGCGATACGACAGTGCAGCTTGCAGAACGCGTTCAAATTGCGAATAATGCCCAAGCGGATGTCTTCGTATCTATTCATGGGAACTCTATAAAGGATAAGCCACAAGTGCAAGGGACCGAAACGTATTACTATACTGCCCAAAGTAAAGCGTTTGCTAATGTTCTACACAAGCATCTAGTGAAGGCAACAGAGTTTCGGGATCGAGGCGTGAAGGTAGCTGGGTTTGTCGTTATCAAACAAACGAAAATGCCGTCAGTCTTGTTAGAGTTAGGTTTTATGAGCAATGCGGCTGAAAACGCGCAAATGCAAGATCCAATTTTCCAACAGCGGGTTGCAAAAGCGTTAGCTGAAGCTATTTACGAATACTATTCATCATTATAATTGAGGTGATTGAGCAATGTCCCGTCGCTACCTAGCGCTAGTTTGTAGCTTACTCCTGTTGCTTGCGAGCGGATGCTCTCAACAATCGAGTGCGCCGTTGCCGAACGATGAGGAGCATGTAAATAAGGGAGCTGAAGTTGAAACTGAGCAGCAACAGATGGATATTCAGCTATTTTACGCGGATGATCAAATCTTAGGGTTACAAGAAACAACGGCGGAGATCAAGTTTGAAGATGATGTAGATAAATATAAACAAGCATTTTTGGGTTTGACAACATCATCTGATGATACATTGATTCCAATTTGGGAAAAAGAAGCGTTAGAAAAAGTAAGTTTTGAGGCTGGAACACTAAACTTCCAATTTAAAGAACCAAGCGAACAGCATGGAAGCAGCGTTGAAAGTTTACAGATCGAATCACTGTTAAAAACGATGTTTCAATTTCCAGAAGTAGAGGAAATTTCAATTAACAATCTTGATCAAGAAACATACAGTGGACAGATTGATATATCTGAGCCCTTTACGCGTGAAACATTAGCAGACCAATAGGTCTGCTTTTTTTTCGCCCTTTTTCTACAAAAGAATTCACTTATTGACATTTAAATTAAATCTTATATGATAAATGAGAAAATTCAATAGGTTAAGGAGTGGCTATGGTATGAAGAAGCACCGTAAAGTAGCAGTCTTTATCGCGCTAATTATGTCATTGTTGTTGGTAGCGTGTGGGAACAACGATGACCAAGGTAAAGCGGAAGGGAGAACGGAATCGTTGACAATAGGCATAATTCCAACAATGAGCGAAGGCAATATGAAAGTCGCTATGGATAAATTGGAAAAGCATCTGCAAGACGAGGTTGGTATTCCTGTAGAATTAGATACTTATTCAGATTATAACGGTGTCGTGGAAGCAATGAATTTTGGAGATGTGAATTTGGCTTATCTTGGACCGTTAACCTATGTTATTGCGCATCATGAAAGTGGAGCGGAAGCGATTATGACTCAGTTGATTAAAGGTGAGCCGTATTATTACGCTTATTTTATCGCTCACAAGGATTCGCCTTACGATACATTAGATGATTTGCTGGAAAATAAAGAAGAAGTTACGATCGCTTTTGGAGATCCAAGTTCTACTTCTGGATCACTTATTCCTGGTATGGAATTGAAAGAACGCGGTGTATACCGAAGCGAGCATGATTATGATTTTAAGAACGTGACCTTTACGGGTGGACATGATGCGACCTCCCTAGCAGTCCAAAATAAAGGAGTCGATGCTGGTGGGGTTGACAGCGCCATTTTCGACATGTTGGTTGAAACTGGAAAAATAGATGGAGACCAACTAAAAGTGATCTGGCAATCGGAAAAGCTATTTCAATATCCATGGGCTGTAAAGGATGTAGATCAAGAGACAATTACAAAGATTCAAGATGCGTTTTTAAAGATAGAGGATCAAGATATTTTAGATGCGTTTGGAGCAACAGGTTTTACAAAAGCTTCGAATGCCGATTATGAAGCAATTAAGCAAGCAGCTGAGCATGATGGACGCTTAAAGTAGGTGGTTTGATTTGAATAGAGGAATAAAGTGGTCGCTGACATTCATGTCAGCGATTCTAATTATATGGAGTGGATACAGTACGGAGTTTGATTTTAGTAAATTTCTTAGACTAGGTAAAAGTGTAGAGTTTGTGTGGAATAAATGGCTCCCAATAGACTGGTCCATTTTCCCTGTGGCGCTTAAATCTGCAATAATCACACTGCAAATTGCTATTTTGGGAACATTTATTGGAATGTTGATTGCTCTTCCATTAAGTTTTTTAGCGGCATTTAATACAGCGCCAAGCGCTTATTTGTACCATCTTACAAGATCTATTTTAAATTTCCTTCGCTCCGTGCCGGAAATCGTACTTGGCCTCATTTTGGTTCCTTCATTAAGTCTAGGGCCCTTTCCAGCGGTCATGGCGATCGCGATTCACAATATTGGCGTGTTAGGAAAGCTGATTTCAGAACTAATTGAAGCGGCTGATACTGGACAGCAAGAAGCCGTAACATCGGTCGGAGCCAGCAAGTTATTTGTTATTTTATATGGAATTCTCCCTCAAATTATCCCCAATATCTTGTCGCAATATTTTTACCGTCTCGAGGTCGGTGTTCGGGCGTCGCTTATTCTTGGATTTATTGGCGGCGGTGGAATTGGAAATATGCTTTTCATTGATTTTAAAGTATTTAATTATCAAGCGGTCGCCTGTGAGGTGCTCGTCATCATGCTTCTCGTATTAATTGTAGATTACGTAGGTACATTGGTTAGGAAGAAGGTGATATAATGTTACTACAGGTGGATCGATTGAAGAAGAAGTATGCGAAATCAACGAGTCCCGCGCTCAAAGATATTTCTTTTTCTGTCGCAGAAGGAGAGTTTATCGCAATTCTTGGCTTAAGTGGAGCGGGAAAATCTACGCTCATTCGTTGTATTAATCGGTTAATTACTCCGACTCAGGGAACAATTAGGTGGCTTGGAAAGGATATAACAATTGCTAGCGGTAAAGATTTAACAATGTATCGCCGTTCAATCGGGATGATTTTTCAAACATTTAATTTAGTAGGCCGACTGAGTGTCTTAACGAATGTGCTGGTAGGAAGATTAGGGTATATGCCCGTGTGGCGCGCATTCCTTTTTCGATATAAAACGAGCGATATAAAAGCGGCGGAGCATGCATTAGAAAGAGTTGGGTTATTCCATGTTCGGGACAAGCGCGCCGATCAATTGAGTGGAGGTCAACAACAACGCGTAGCAATTGCTCGAGCATTAGTTCAGCAACCGATCCTAATGTTAGGCGATGAACCTGTGGCGAGCCTTGATCCAATGACTTCAAAAAGTATTATGGATATTTTACAAATGATTAACCGCAAAGATAAAATCACAATGATGGTTAATTTACACGATGTTGAGCTAGCAAAACAATACGCGACACGTGTACTAGGAATTTCCAGAGGAAAGATCGTGTTTGACGGTCCTCCTGAAAAATTAACGTATGAGGAGTTAAATAACATATACTCCTGACTGGAGGTGAAATAATGAACCTAAATCAACTAAGGGCTTTAGTAAAAGTAGTTCAAACAGGAAGTTTTAAGGAAGCGGCAAGACATCTTCAAGTTTCCCAGCCGGCGATCACACAGCGAATCCAAGCGTTGGAAGAATATATGAAGACCCGATTACTATCGAAAGATTCGGATGGTATTCAACTAACAAGTCATGGCAGGACCCTTTATGAGCAGTCTTTAAAGATTCTTAAATTGTGGGACCAAGTGGAGGAAGAAATTTGGGGGGTAAAAGTGTCCGGTCGAATTATTCTTGGCGCGAGCACAATTCCTTCGGAATATTTAGTTCCTCAAATCTTAAAATCTTTTAGGATGGTTTATTCAGATGTAAGACCTCAATTACGAATTTCTGGTACATCAGAAGTATTGCGTTGGTTACGAGATCGAACGATTGATGTTGCGATTACGGGTGATCCGCTGTCAATGGAGGGAGTTAGTTCATTCGCTTTGGCGGAGGATCGTTTACAACTTATTGTCCCAACGGATTTTGCTACGCCCACCGCGCAGGGATGGATTGAAATGTTGTCTGAAGCCGATTGGATTATGAGGGAGCCTGAATCCGACACAAGGCGAACGACGGAAGGGTATTTAAAGAAAGAAGGAATCGACATTAAGGATTTAAAAATTACGGGACAGGTTGAAAGCGCGGAGGCCGTGATCGCATCGGTTGAAGCGGGACTTGGAATTTCTGCTGTTTCCTCACTGGCGGCGGCGAATGCGGAAAAGTTAGGTAGAATTAAAGTCATTGATATTCTTGATCCGCAGATTCAAAGGAAATTTTATTGTTCATACTTAGATGATCAGAAAAACCAATCGGTCATTGCAAGCTTCTTATCCTTCTTACAAACGCAACGAATATAACGCATGAAGCGCAACAAACGCAACAAAAATAGCGCCGATCAACGAGATCGCGCTATTTTTATTTTATTATGTTAGTAGTCTTTTCATGATTTTACCGCCAGCATTTTTAGGCAATGAGTCGGTAAATTCCACAATTCTTGGTAATTTGTAGTTGGCAAGTTTATCATAAAGAAAATCGATCAGTTCCTCTTTTTCTAATTGTTGATCTTCTTTTAGAACAATCACCGCTTTGACGATTTCTCCCCGGGTTCGGTCGGCCGAACCAATCACAGCGACTTCTAACACTTTGGGGTGGCTATAAATGACTTCTTCCACTTCTCGGGGATAGACATTTAAACCTCTTGTGATTATTAAGTCTTTTTTACGGTCTACGATAAATAGATATCCATCTTCATCTACATATCCGATATCCCCCGTGTACAACCAGCCATCGCGCAGTGTGTCGGCTGTTTCCTCAGGGTTTTCGTAATAGCCAATCATGATATTCGGACCTTTGACAACGATTTCACCGACTTCGTTTGACGGCAATTTTGTTCTGCTGTCATCAACGATACTGACTTCAATATCTTGCAAAGGTAAGCCGACTGAACCGAGTTTCTTGACGCCGCTAAGCGGGTTGAAACTAACGACTGGCGAGGCCTCGGTTAGACCATATCCCTCTAGTAACGGTATTTCAAATTGATCTAAAAATAGATTTAAGATTTCTCTTGGAAGCGGCGCGCCGCCAGAAACCATTATACGTACTGTTGATAACGAAAGAGGGCGTTTTTTAAGCGCTTGACTTAAAATGACGTACATCGCTGGCACGGCCGGCAATACGGTGATGCCTTGCTCGTTGATGCTGCGAAGCGCCTCTTTCGGATTAAATGTATCGTGAATGACGATGGAGCTCCCACTAAACAACGGAAGTAATACGCAAACGGTAAAGCCGAATGAATGAAACATCGGTAGCATGCATAAAAAAACATCATCCCCTGTTCCCTCAAGGGAGACATTGCAACTATGGGCATTTGCTAATAAATTATTGTGACTAAGCATAACGCCTTTCGGCTTGCCCATCGTTCCAGACGTATATAATAAGGCGCAGATAGAATTAGGATCTACCTCAGGTAAAGCGCCGATGGGATATGTATCAATTGTCTGAACCGTTTTATCATTGAATATAACAATGTCCTCCAAGTTCAACTTGGCTTTCCACTGCTCTGCATCAATGCTTAATTTTTGAGCTATCTTTTCGTGAGCAAGTAGGATCTTTGCTCCTGAATTGGTTAAAATATATTGGGCTTCATCTGGCGTTAACATTAAATTTAAGGGAACAATGACTGCTCCGATCTTTGTTACGGCAAAATATGAATAAATAAAGAGCGGGCTATTATAACAACTTAAGGCAACACGATCGCCAGGTTTAACACCGATGGAGAGAAAATAACTGGCAAAGCGATTAATTTTTTCATCTAGCTCGCCATACGTGATCGCTTGGTCGCGATCAATCAAAGCGATTTTATTTGGACCCGCGTTTTTAATATAAAAATTACCGAGATGTGTTGGCTGCATATACATCCCCCTTTCTTGTTTCCATGTTATCATACATGGCCGCTTTGTTATAATTAAAGAGCCTCTGCTTTGTAGGTCCTCCTTAGTTTACCCTAAAAGGGATAACATTTTAACCTTGAGAGAAAAATACATGTACAGCGGCAACTGGATTACGCATATGATCTCGCCGTTTATTCAGGTAGGAGGAATGTAGTGTTATCCTATATTGTAAGATCAATTCCAAATTTGTTCACGCTAGGTAATTTGATGTCCGGAGTTTTCTCAATCACATTTGCAATGAATGGTTTCTATAAAATAGCAAGTTTACTTATTTTTTTATCGGCATTTTTAGATTTATTCGATGGACGGTTAGCTAGAAAATTAAAAGTAACAAACCAGGTTGGCGTAGAATTGGATTCATTGGCGGATGTGGTCAGTTTTGGCGTAGCCCCAGCCATCCTTTTTCACACAATGGCTGAGCCTGGTTTTTTGACGAACCTTGCTTTCGTCATGTACCCTACAATGGGGGCATTACGGTTGGCTCGATTCAACGTAAAGCCGACGGTCGGTTATTTTGTCGGAGTCCCGATTACCTTTGCGGGGCTAACAATGAGTCTGATGATGTTATTTTCATTTTCCAATGGATTGATCCCAATTTTATTAGCCTTGTTGATGGTAAGTCCGTTTAGAGTGATGAAGTTTTAAGAAAATAAATTTTAAAAGGGGAGAGTATGATGGGTTGCATGATGGACCATCCACTTAGTGATGTGAAGCAAAAATTAGAAGCCGTCCAGGAGAAATTAGAAAAAAGTTTAGTTGAGCGACTGGCGCATAGTTTTGAAACAACGAGCTGGGAACAGGGTTCCTTAAATGAAATGTTCCATGCGTTGAAAAAGCTTGAGAAAAATAGATCCGAAAGTGAACAGAAGCAAGTGATCGAAGGCATTCAGTCGATCTTAACGAATCAGTCATAACGAAACGGAAAGCAGTATACAAATAAAAGTACCCAGGTTATTTAAATTGTTTGCATAAAAAACGTTAATTGTCACAAAATGTTAAGAGACAGCTTTGAAAGGCAGGTTTTGCAAATGGGGCGAATATCGGTTCTCTCCATGAAAAGGAAGATAGACCTAAAAGGCGAGTACTTCGATGTGATGATTAACTTGGACGGTCAAATTACAAGATGTTTTTTGAGGTCAGAGTTGGGCAGGCATGAACTGCTCAAGAAACTCTATGACGTAGGAACGATAGAAGATCTATACGCAATAGACGATAAAGCGATTTTGTATACCGCATAGACGATCATCCATTTGGGAGCCCTTCAAATAGGGGCTCTCTTTTTTGGTTATATTCAGTCCAAGCCTCTCATAGACCATGTATATGGACAAAAACAAGCATAGTTAGGTTGGGAGGACAAAGATGGACGAAATCATGAAGTCGCTCATTCTTGGAATTATTCAAGGTTTTACGGAATTTCTTCCGATCAGTAGCACTGGACACCTTGTGTTAGGCAGAAAGTATTTAGGGTTAACAGAAGCCGGGTTATTTTTAGACACAATGTTACATTTTGGAACATTAATTGCCGTGCTTGCTGTGTTTTGGGATGATGTCATCGCCCTTATAAAAAGACCGTTTAGTCGTTTGGGTTTGCTGATTATTGTGGGCACGATTCCTACTGCAATCATTGGATTAGCATTCGAGGATTTCTTTGAGGAGATATCAAAAACAGGTTCGACAATTGGTGTTGAATTTTTAGTTACGGGGATCATCTTATGGTATGCCGATCTATGGAAACGTAAAGGCAACAAGGGAATCGAACAGATTACTTTTAAAGATGCTTTGTTCATTGGAACTTTGCAAGGAGCGGCCATATTACCAGCGATTTCCCGTTCAGGGTTAACGATTGCCGGCTCGTTGTTTCGCGGAATTGATAAGCAAGTCGCGGCCCGATTTTCCTTTTTATTGTCGTTGCCTGCTATTTTAGGAGCGTGCGCGCTCCAAGGGCGGAAGGTGATGAGTGTACAGGCCGAGTTAGTCGGTTTACCCGCATTACTAATTGGAACTTTTGCCGCCGCAATTTGTGGATACATCGCTGTGAAATGGATGCTTAAAATATTAAACAAAGGCTCGCTAAAGATCTTTGCTGTGTATGTATTTATACTCGGTGGAATTGTGTTGGGCTTACAAATGTTCGGTTTGTGGTAATTTGTCGAATTGTCAAGTTAAGTCACAATATGTAAAAAGATCTTTGCGAAGGATCTATGGAAATCTTAATAGCGGATAGGTAAAATCATTAGTGATGAAAATGGATATCGTTTTTGTTACCGAAGATTCATAAGGAGGCTATCAATGGGGATTGGGATGAATTTTGTTTGTACTTGCTGTAGCTATGACAGTGGTATCTTAATGTTAAATCAAGGGACAAAAATTCCGCTAAAGAGCGTGATTCATAAATATATTGATATTTACACAACGGAAACGGATCTGACAATGCATCCGCTTCGTGAAAAACATTATCGGAAAATGTTAGCCCAAACGCTGGAGTCGAGCCATCGGGAGATGACGTACAATTATTTTGCGTGCGTTTGTTATAGTTGTAATAAGACATATGAGATGCTAGACCTGTTAGAAGAAAGAGAAGAAGTATATGCGGGGGATAGGCGCCGTGCGACAACGGAGATGAATCCAATTCAAAGAATGTTTTCATTTCCTCCACAACAGTGGTCCAGCTTGCTTGGGGAAGAAGAGCTCTGTTTGTTCTGTAATCAAGCAACGGAGAAAATAACGAATGAAAATTTGGAGCGAGGAATGGAGTGTCCCAAGTGTAGAGAAGGACACTTAAAAGTTGGTGATGAGTTTGAAATTTGGGATTAAGAGCAGAAATAGACAGTTATCTTATTATAAATAAGAGACTGTCTATTTTTTTGTAGTTTCAAAAATGTTCGTTGTTTGTTAGAATGAGGATAGTATAGAAAAAGGAGGTTGGAAGTTGTCTAGTTATGGCAAGAGCGACCTATCAGACGTATTTATGATGGGTAGAGAGTTTATGCGACAAGGACTAGCTATTAAACCGATTCTCACTCCCGGCGTAGGGGAGACGACAAGGCTGATTATGCTTGATAGGTCTTTTGAGATTGGGTGTACATCACAACGTTTTTTAAAAGTAATATGTGAGGCGCAGTTTTTCGAATTTCAATTTTTACGTAAACAAGCCATGAAAATAACCGGCAAGAAGCAACTCGTTCCGATTCCACTGGCCAATAATATCGCGCTATTTCCGCTGCGACCATTGCATGAGGGAGAAGCTCAACCGCGAAACTTTTTATGGATTGTTCATCGATCTGTTCAGCGGATCGGGGATGCGGAACCTGCCAACCAATTAAGCAAATTGACGCTTACGAATGGCGAGGATTTGGTTGTTCCTTACCGCCCCGCTTTTATTAAACAACAGGTTCGTGACTGCTACTTGTTGGAGTATTTCTTTCAACAAGCCCACAACTGTATGAAATCCTCTCAACATTGCCCCGCCCACCTTGATCTTGTTCATTCGGAAGAATGGCGTGATCCACTTTTGAAAATTGCAGAAGCCATTAGAAATTATCCTTAAGACGTTTGGAAATTGAAGCCGCTTTTGCTTTTTAATTCCAGATATGATTAAATCAATACGATTATTTGTTCTTTTTGACTCGGAATGGTTTATTAAATGTAGCTAATTTCCTTTTAAAATAATAAAGGATCTTTTTGTAAGTTTGATAACTTTTTTTTAGTTAAAAATAGATCATTAGAATGTTTTTAGTAAAGGAGTGAAATGTATGAAAAATAAAAAAAGCCCGTTAAAAGTATTTGCTCTAGGCGGTTTGGGCGAAATTGGGAAAAATATGTATGTTGTTGAATACGGTGAAGATTTGATCGTAATCGACTCTGGTTTGAAATTTCCTGAAGAAGACATGCTAGGGATTGACTTGGTTATTCCTGACATTACCTATCTTGTCGAAAATAAAGACAGACTTAGAGCGATTGTGTTGACACATGGTCATGAGGACCACATAGGGGCGTTACCATTTGTCCTTAAAGAATTAGATGTTCCTTTATACGGGACAAAATTAACGTTAGGCTTGGCAAAGGTGAAGTTTCAAGAACACGGCTTAATGAATAAAGTTCAGATCCATGAGGTGACGGAGGAGTCAACCTTGCAATTTGGTCCGCTTAGCGTGTCATTTTTTCGTGTTAATCACAGCATTCCTGACGCGGTGGGCGTTGCAGTGTACACACCTGAGGGGATTGTCGTTCATACTGGGGATTTCAAGTTTGATTATACACCTGTTGGGGAAAAAGCCGACTTAGGAAAGATGGCTGCGCTTGGTGAAAAAGGCGTGCTTTGTTTGTTATCCGACAGCACGAACGCGGAGCGACCAGGACACACGCTTTCGGAAAGAACGGTTGGGGAAACGATCCGAGACGTGTTTCATAAATCAGATGGACGAATTATATTTGCGACGTTTGCTTCGAATGTGTACCGTCTACAACAAGTTATTGAGGCCGCGGATATCTACGGAAGAAAAATTGCTGTTATAGGAAGAAGTATGGAGAACGTATTCCGAATTGGCGCGGAATTAGGTTATTTAAACATACCGAAAGGCATGTTAATTGATGTCAATGAAATCGATCGTTATTCAGCGGACAGGGTAGTTATTGTCTGTACGGGAAGTCAAGGGGAACCGATGGCGGCCCTAACAAGGATTGCGACAGGATCACACCGTTCCGTAAAAATCTATCCAGGTGATACGGTGATTATTGCGGCTCAACCCATTCCGGGAAATGCCCGCTTTGTTGGTCGAACGATTGACTTATTGATGAGAGCTGGCGCTGAAGTCGTTTTTGGATCTGTATCCGGTTTTCACGTTTCAGGGCATGGTAGCCAAGAAGAATTAAAATTAATGTTAAATCTGATGAAACCGAAATACTTTATCCCGATTCACGGGGAATACCGCATGTTGATGATGCATAAAAAATTAGCTGAGGCAACGGGTGTGGAGAGTCGTAACATATTCATTCTTGATAACGGGGAGCCGATTGAATTCGTCGACGGAGTTGCTTCAAAGGGAGCAAAGCTACCATCCGGCATGGTCCTGATCGATGGTAAAGGAGTCGGCGATATTGGAAATATCGTTCTTCGCGATAGACGCAAACTTTCTGAAGACGGTTTGATTGTGGTCGTCGTCACGATTAGTAAGGATCAATGGAAGATTGTAAGCGGGCCAGACCTTGTCACACGCGGGTTCGTGTATGTTCGCGAATCGGAAGAAATGCTTAACGAGGCGACTCGACTTGTGCAGCAATCATTACACCGTCTGACGGAACGCAATGTGAAAGAATGGTCACAATTGAAATCGAAAGTGATCGATGTTTTAGAACCGTACTTTTATGAAAAAACACAGCGAAAACCGATGATTTTACCGGTTATAATGGAAGTGTAAAATAGAGCAGAGGCTGATCTCAATTCAGCCTCTACCTTATGATGTTGTTCCATGCAGATTTGGACCTATTATCTTTTAAGGGATTGTGTCCTCAATAAATTGGTCAGCTTCTTCTTCTTCAATATTTTTAATAAGGGCAATCTCGCTTATTAAATATTGTTTGGCATCTTCGAGTAATCTCTTTTCACTGTTAGATAGTCCCCTACTTCGGCTTCTTAGAATAAGGCTTTTGACAACTTGGGCCAGTCCAAAAATATCTCCGCCTTTTAAAATAGATACGTTTTCACGGTATCTTTGCTGCCAATTATCAACGGTAGGACTTTCCGCCTCACGGAGAAAAGTTTCAACTTTTCGTAGACTCTTTTTATCAACGATTTCTCGCAAACCAACTTTCTCGACGGTATCAATTGGAAGAAGGATTGTCATATTCGTAAAAGGGAATTGCAGGATATAGTAATTTTTACGCATACCAAGAACTTCTCTTTCTTCAATGTTTTCAATGATTCCAGCGCCGTGCATCGGATAAAAAATTTTATCACCGACTTGGAACAAAATCCCACCCCCGAGTGTATTGTTAGACTACAGTATAGCATCTTATGCGGGGGCTTAAGAATTATGACTGATCGTAGGTATAAGGTAAGGTTATTTACGATGGGTAACAGAATGCTCGTTTTTATTGATTAACCGAGAGGAGAATTGATCATGGATTCTGGGCAAATGGGATTTATTATGCAAAAAAGAGGCGCTGCCATGACAGGTCATCAGTGGAGTTCTTTATTAAAGGAGTTGGAGGAACAAGGATTGTACCTTGTTATCAAATCCAATAATCCATGTTTGACGAAGAGTCCCGCAGGCGGCTTTATTCCCGCTCATGCTAAGAACGATCAGTTTTTACTATTAACGCATGAACAGCTTTTAGAAAGAGGATTGCAGCCTGGCCATCATATTTTAACAGATTGTAAATCGATCATCCATCACGTTACGAATGAAAAAAGAGATAACCCCTAGTAAAGGGTTATCTCTTTTTGTTGTTCAACTTGACATACTTTTCGGGTGGGTAGCCGCTCGCTGTTAGTGACTTAGCAATCCAGTCGGCCTTCATAATTTCTTCGTTAAACGTAATCGTCAGCGTATCCGTTTCGGGTAGGATTTCCACTTGACTAATTCCGACAATGTTGTTCACAATTTGTTGAATCTCCTGTTGCGCTTCATCTGTATTTAATCCTATCCGAACGAATTGAAAGGTTACTTCTTGTGAAGATCCCGCTGCTTGCTCCGTCTTCAATTGCGGTAAGGCCAAACCGACTAAAATCGCAATAGCAAGTCCGAACGTTAACCATAATTTTCGTTTCATCCGTTACACCTCCATCAGTTATGATGTCCTTATTATTGGCAATAAACAAAAAACCATGCTGTAAAAAAACAAGCAGGTCTTAAGCGGTCCACAAACCACTTGTTAGAGAGTTATTAAACAGAAGTTTCTTAACTAGGTAGGAATCTTGGACTCTGTGTCGAATGAATGTAGGAGGTAGAGCTTTAGGCAACAGGAGGACTTTTATCTATGATCAAAAGTTTTTTTAAACGAGTTTTTTCATCTGGATCAGATGAAACGGCTGTCACACCAGAACAGCAATCCGACGCGCAACACCTGCTAGAAGCAGGTGATCAAGGAAATGCCGGGGGTCAGCAAGCGGGGCTTGCGGCGGATGAACAGGATGGTCCGCGCGAGAAGGTGACAATCCGCAGGGAATGGCTAGAACCACCTAACTACAGAGAACTATACCACGCGGTAACACACTTATACGAGCAAGCAAGCCAGACAGAGGCGATGCTGACTCGTCTTAAGCTACAACTAGCCGATAACCTGCAAAATGTAGATGTATTAACGGCCAAGCGGGTTAATAAATATCTTTCCAAAGCTGAACATGATATTGTAGATTTAACGTATTTTCTCGATAAGACAGATCAGGCAACGATGGATATTTACCGTGAGTTTCTCCTTCCGGAACGAATCGAACAGCTTAATTTATTTTTGCAAGAACGCTGTTTGATGATTTATGAAACGAGCAAAGGATTAGGAACCGATTATAAGGCGGAGATAGAACAATTCTTTGATGCCTTGGATATGACCATCACGCCTACTTTTTTTGATGAATTTGAACAATGGCGCGAAGAAGTTTTAAAGAGACATGCGCAAGAAGAACAACATTCAAAGGATGAGCAAGAACAACCATCAGCTGAAGCTATGCTTAAGATTTCGAAAGAGGAAGTAGAAAATGAAAATATTCAGCAGATCGATCATTATCTAAAACAAGCTTTACAATCTCCAGAAATCGCTAGAGAGATGAAAGGAACCTTGTTATTTTCGTTTTATGGATTTTCCAAACATGAGGACCTGCTGAAACTAATGAATCGCAAAGAAGTGAATGATTGGGCTTCGCTGCTTGTTGAACAGCACCCATATATCTTTTATTTTTTAAATAATTTGGATTATCCGATGACCCAATTTTTAACGTCTTTAGTTGTAACGACAGAAATAGAAGACAGTTTCGTTTATTATAATGACGATGAGCTCACGGCATTTAAAGCGTATATTGTGGATGCGCTGGAAAAGCTTGCGGATTGGGTTAAGGAAGATAAAGACCGAATCGTTCTTGATTTTACGGACCAATTCCAGTAACCAACAGATTGTTGTCACATAAATCGAATAGGGAGCATATACTGGAAGTAATGTATGCGCCATATATACTCGGTTTTGGGGGAGCGATTATTATTATGTCAAACCAAATATCTGTAGGGGACACGCTAAAAGGAAAGGTAACCGGGATTAAGAAATACGGGGCTTTTGTATTGCTGCCATCCGGCCGCTCAGGTCTCGTGCATATTTCTCAAATTGCGAGGGAGTATGTAAAACAAGTGGAAGATTATCTTACGGTCGGCGATGATGTGGAAGTGAAAGTCATCGCGATGGAAGGTCATAAGATTTCACTCTCCATTAAAGAGTTGAGGCCGCTTAGCAGAAAAGATGGACAACAGTCCACTAGCGGCGTTAATAGACGCTCAGACGGCCGTCAAACGAGCCAGGGACCACGTCCCTCACGGGAACCATCTGAAAAGGACAAGATGGATTCTCTCGAGGAAAAGTTAAAAAAGTGGATGAAGGCAAGTGAAGAGCGGCTCCAACAACTACAATCAAAACAAAAAAGAAGATAAGCTCTAGAACGGTGTTCTAAAAATAGAATGCCGTTTTTTCCTTCATAATAAACAGAACAAAAGGAATCCAATAATATAACTTCTCAAAGTTTGGAGTGATAAATATGCAACAGGAAAAACCATTAACTGCGGAAACCGTTGGTCATTTTTTAGATGAGGATACATTTCCTGATTTATATGAGCAAGTATGGAATCAAGGGAATCGCTATTTTGCAAGACCAGGTGAAAACGATCATACGGATTTAATTATTGTGTTTCAAGACATTGAAGATTTTAGCGCATCGACCGAGTCGAAAATTGTGATTGATTTTAAGCGACATAAAGACAAGCTGTTTTTAATCGTTTGGACTTTAACCGATCCCGAGAATCCATTGGGATTTCCGATTCCTTTCGAAATATCTGACCCCGTTGAAATGCAAAGATTAGAAAGCATTTTATCGCAAGAAAAGGTCTGGATTCACTCTCTCGCAGTTGAAAAAGATGATCAATTTATCCATATCTTCTCGGAAGCGTATGAATTGCCCGAGGCGGAACGGAATATTGAAAAGTTACAAGAGAATTTGAGTTCTACTGAAGAAGAGCAAGAAGAGGCGGCGCCCGAAGAGGTAGACGCGAACCAATTAACGGACCAGCAATTGACGCAAATGGGGTTTGGGTATGCCCTTGATTTCTCCTCCATGATTGCAAAACAGGGAGAACAGGAAGCCCAAGAGCATGTGATGTCTGCTGTGTTGCAGGCAATTACGATGATTAAGTATCATCCTCAAGCTAATATTAGGACAAGTCAGTTACTCGTTTGGGTTTCACAGCAAAATGAGCGAACAGCGGAAGGGGAGTTGGCCCAGCTGCTTACGGTTTATATTAGTTCAGAGCATGAGGAATTATTTCAGCTATGGACATCGGCTCGGCAGGAGGCGGACCCGTTTGGGGCTGTATTTTTAAGTCTCCCGCAATTTTTAACAACGCTCCGCGAAAAACCGTTAGAGAAAGGAAGTTACCCAATTATGGAATTTAAGGCGGGGGAATTGCGGCATCTTCAGTTGAGTGATCAATTTAGGCTAAGGTTGGCTTCCTTGTGGAATGGACAAGGAGCAAATCCTTATTTGGCCGAGGAGCAGTAGGGGTGACTCACAATGGGGAAACCGAAGCGGATCACAAAAGAGGATTTTATTCATGCGGTAAAACAACAGTTATTGCAAGAAGGCCAAGCTAAGGTTACGTTGAAAAACGTAGCGGAACAAGCGGGGGTCACACAAGGAGCGTTATACTATCATTTTAAGACGAAAGATTGTTTACTCCTTTCTTTGTTGATCGATTACCTGGAAAATAGCGTTCCACAAGAGCTGAAGCCATTTCAACAATTGAATGGAATAGAAGCGTTGGAGGCGTACTTAAAAGAAACAGAGTACCAGACCCATATCCGAGCGGAGCAGCAACAGCTTCTATTTGATTTAATTGGGCTAGCCTTACACAACCGAGAGATGAAGCAAACGATGGGGCAGGTCATGCAGCAAAGGGTCCAGGAGATGAACGAGCTCGCGCAGCAGAGTGAAGCGAGTGGAAGAATCCTGCGAGCCCTGTTAGATGGTTTGGCGTTACAGGCGATTTTTGATCCTGGATTTGACGCGAAACAGAGTTTTGAAGAAGTACGCCGTCTTTTTTTAGATCGAAAATAAGAATAAAAAATAGGCCATGATGAAAAATAAGGACATATGTTTTAGAAAGGGGGTTTGATTCCTTTGGCAACCATATGTCCTTTGTGTAATGGTTTACAACTATACGAACTGAAATGTCCATCGTGTAATTGTTCGATGAATGACATCGGTCGATATATGGACTTTTTCGATGACTATAGTCCATACTTGGAGATTGAGGGAATGAAGAAATCAAACGGAATTAGCGATGACCAACAGAGCGGTCGTTGTCCGCATGTCTTTGATTGTCCCACATGCGGTCACCGTCATGTGAAAGAAATTGATGAATTAAGTAAATTCTAAAGTATTCTTAGGAGTGGACTTCCTTTTCCGGTTCGTCATCATAAAGAAAAGGCTTCATCTGAGACCACTTTACTTTAAACATTTGTTTGCTTTTTCCTCCATATCCCATCATCCAAAATCCGTAATCTTCAAATAAGAAGATAGAAAAGTGCATCTTTTGCCAAAAGGGTAGATTTTCAGGGGCGCTTTCTACTAGAATAGAAAAATGATGTTCGATCGCGTAACGCTTAAAAGTGTCGATAATTTCTTTGCCAATGCCCTTTGCCCGATAAGGATGTGGAACTCGAATCAGGCCAATAAATATAGCTTCATGTAACTCGTCTATATTAATATCCAGAATGACATTGTCAGCTACCATTCCTGCATCTCGCATCATATCGTTCCAACGGAAAAGGTGACGATCTTTCGAAGCGCGTTCATATTTATAATAAATCCTATGACGGTCAAATATCTTCTTTATGTCTTCAATCAATTCAATCATAATTTATATGTTCACCTCGAACCTCATTCTAACTAGATTTTATCTTAAACCAAGTGGAATTGCATTTAAAAGTTTGGTATTGCTTTAATAAAGTCTTTTTTAGCGCAGATGGGAGACAAAATGAATACTTGTGAAATTTATGCTGTACAGCGCCTCATTAAGCGGTTTGATTATGATGGCGCTGTTGAAATAATGGACTTGCTTAATTGGAAGGACAGTTCGATTTATTGGTTAGTTTCAAGTTGCCAGCGGAGTTTAAATTTTAATTTTGCCGCGGCAAAATCGTTGACCGATTTAGTTTCAGATCATTATTTTGAGTCAAATCATGCCCTTGCCCGTTACCGGGATGAACTTCCTTTGCTTGATGAAGGAAGACCGTTTGAGATTTTTAATGAGCTGGCTGATAATATCATCATTCAACTAGAGCGAGAGGCGTATACTGATTTTTTGGGACGGATCTTTCAAATTAGAGAGTTGTTATTTAAATATGCTGTCATTCGGTTCAAGTTAAAAGAAGAATATGTTTTAAGAGATCGAATTTATCAAAAAAGAGCTTTTGAGCATCGGTTTAAACTACGCCGCGGTCTGTTAAATGGGATGAAGCAGATTCTAAAAACCAGCGGAGGAAGATGGGGCAACATTGTAAACGTTTTATCAGGAAGGAAAATGAATGAGCTGATGGATATTCGTCATAGAACAATTGTAGCCCATGGGATTGAGACTGTCACATATCAGGATATTTCACGCGTGTATGATTCCCCAGAAAGCGTGTTGACTGATCTCTATCAAGTTTTTACTTGGTTAGAGATTCCGATTCAAGAGCATAAATATAAAGCTGTGAATCAAGAATTGATCGCGATCATTGTGGAATTAAGTGGGGCTGTCGCTAACAATTAGGCGACAAAAATAGGCCTGTGTCTACCACCAAATATCCAGGTTTACGTATGCTGTTAAGAGATAAACCTAGATGGAGGTAGATTCGATGAATGATCGGAAATACGTAAGAGAGCAACTGAGGGGAAATCGGTTATTTGCGGCATGGTTGAAAACAAAGCCGGAATTATACAAAGAATTAAAAAAAAATCCGTCAATGTTAGAGAGTATGTTGATTTCTTGGAAAAAGGAACAGAACAAGCAAACGCAACTACAAAAAATTAGTGATGGATACCGACAGGTTGCTTCACAAATACAGGAATTACAGTCGCTAATCGAGCAGGTTGAAGGTCTGATGTCTAACGTAAAACAAATGAATCAGCATTGGGATGAGTACCGCGGCCGTCTGTTTCCGAAAAAAACAAATACGAACAAACGGCGATCATAGGCAAACTATTTAGAATATATTTCCTTTTTACCCACGGAGTGGTATAATAAACCAACAACTTCGTGGCTTTTTATTGATTTCGCACATTACAGGAGGTCTCATATGAATCAACTTTTGACAGGGAAAAACTATGTCATTATGGGAGTAGCGAATAGACGCAGTATTGCGTGGGGAATTGCTCAATCGTTACATAAAGCGGGAGCCAACTTGATTTTTACTTATCAAGGAGAACGACTAAAAAGTAATGTCGAAGAATTAGTCGATACGCTGCAACCCGAAAGAAAGGTTTTGATCCCTTGTGATGTAACGAATGATCAGGACATCCAAACGGCTTTCCAGCAGATTAAAGAACAAGTCGGGGCCATTCATGGCTTAGCGCATTGTATTGCTTTCGCAAAAACGGAAGAACTAGAAGGAGAAATGGTAAATACATCTCGGGAAGGGTACCATCTGGCGCAAGATATTAGCGCCTACTCGTTAATAGCGGTCTCTAAAGCAGCGAAAGAGTTGATGAGCGACGGCGGAAGCATCGTGACGCTAACCTACCTTGGCGGAGAGAGAGTCGTCCCCAATTACAATGTAATGGGTGTTGCCAAAGCAGCCCTTGATGCGTCAGTCAAGTACTTGTCAGCTGACTTGGGTAAGTATAAAATTCGCGTCAATGCGATTTCCGCGGGACCAATTCGGACGCTTGCAGCTAGAGGAATTAGTGATTTTAACAAGATCCTCGGTAGTATTGAAGAAAAGGCGCCTTTGCGCAGAACAGTAGATCAAGCGGAAGTTGGGGATACGGCTTTATTTTTAATGAGTGATCTTTCGCGTGGGATTACGGGAGAGACGATCCACGTCGACGCGGGTTACCATGTGTTAGGATATTAAGTTAAACGAACAGAGGCTGAACCGAAAAGAAATTTGATCTCGATGAGATCATTTTTCGGTCAGCCTCTTTGTGGTATAATAGATTTTCGAGTTAATTTCAAAACGATAGGAAATGGGGCGCTAAGACAAATGGTTGACCTCCACACGCATACAACAGCTTCTGATGGGACGTATAGCCCGGAGCAGAGCGTTAAAAGAGCGAAGCAAAAGGGATTGCAAGCGTTAGCGATTACTGACCACGACACGGTTGGCGGGGTTCGCGAAGCGATTGTAGCTGGTCAAAAGTGGGGAGTTGAAATTATCCCTGGGATTGAGATTAGCTCAGTTCACGAAGGACAGGATATTCATGTGCTTGGTTACTTTGTGGACTATGAAGATACGCGCTTTTTGAATCGGCTCACGGAATTGAGAAATGTAAGAAATAAGCGAAATCAAATGATGATTGCTAAGTTTAACGAACTTGGCATTAAGATTGACTTAGAAGAAGTTCAGCAAAAGAGCAAGATGCCTGGAGGGAGTATTGGCCGTCCGCACTTTGCGGAAGCGCTTATAGATAAAGGAATCGTTGCAACAATGAAGGAAGCCTTTGATGTTTATCTTGGACAGACTGGAAAGGCTTACGTTAATCCGCCCCGACTCACTCCGCAGGAAGCTATTTATCTTATAAAAGATGCGGGAGGGGTTCCCGTTTTAGCTCATCCTGGCATATATGATAATGAGGAACTTGTGGAGCAGCTGCTTCGAAATGGGCTGGTCGGGATCGAGGTTTACCACCCCGATCATCGACCTGAACAAGAAGAATATTTTGCGGCGTTAGCTGTTAAATATAGCGTAATCCAAACGGCGGGTTCTGATTTTCACGGTGAACGGAATGGCGTAATTTTTCATGGGGACCTCGGGTCAAAATCAACGGGTTATGAAACAGTTAGCCAACTACAACAAGCTTCAAAAGAGATTCGGCTAAACAGGTGAATGAGAAGTTAGTTGTTGTCTTGGCGCTAAGCCGTTGCCACGGTTTATTATTTTATCCAGTTTTGAATGAACCGACTAGGTTGAGAAGTGATAACCTTTTATTTGTTCACATAAGATAGCATACGGGTAAATCATTACGGTGTTTCATGATATAATACTCTGTATGATGAGTTGAAAAGATTATGAAACTGGGGCCGCTAACGGTTTGGTGTTAGAGAGGAGAATCGGAAATGAGAAGACAGGTTCATAGCAAAGAAGTTAAAGCTGCTGCTTTAAAGAGATTAATGGATCGTGGAGTTACGATTGAAGATATAGCAGAGGTTGTCTATCTCATGCAAGCTCCCTATCACGTAGGACTTAAAATAGAGAGTTGTATTGAAAGTGTCAATGCAGTGTTAGAAAAGAGAGAAATCCAACATGCATTACTTGTTGGCACGGAACTTGATATTCTTGCTGAAAAAGGCATTTTATCTGAACCGCTGCAATCTCTCGTTGCTAGTGATGAAGGCTTGTTTGGCTGTGATGAGACATTGGCATTAGGTTCTGTGTTTGGATACGGCAGCATTGCTGTTACGACATTTGGTCATCTTGATAAGCAAAAGGTTGGTATTATAAAGAAACTAGATACGAAGCGAGGAAGCGGTGTCCATACTTTTTTGGACGATTTAGTGGCGAGTATCGCAGCTTCGGCTTCGAGTCGAATGGCGCATCGTTTGCGTGATGAGGAAGAAGCGGAACGAGAAAAGAATTTAAAGGTAGATTCGGATCAAGGAAATGAAGACCAACAAGCGGGATAGGGATGAACAAGAGTTCCTTCTGTTTCACGCTCCCATTGTTACACTAGGAAAAAAAGATGAAGGAGTTTCGTTAGTATGAAATGGATCTATTGGTCAAGAATTTTTGATTCTAAATTTCAGGCGGGCTGTCTCGCAACTCGAATGAAAGAAGACTGGTGGGTCTACGGCTACAAGAGCCCTAAGGAAGTCGAAATTATTAAACTAAAAAATGGGAAATACGGCGTTCGGTATATTTGGTAAGAGAGTGTGAGGAGAAAGTCCGTACTTTTTATTTAAATTAGGATATCCAACAAAACAAATTGCCTTGTTACGCGTATAAATAGATAAGAAAAAATACGGAGGGTTCATTTACCATGAAACGCAGAACTATGGCTCTCACCTCTCTTATTGTATTGCTGGGGTCGACATCAATGTTCGCTCCGATGACAGAGGCTAGCGTTTTTATGCGAAAGTATGAGAACAAAGTGAGTGAATTTGTTCAATTACACCTTGCCCAATCAACCTACGCAAATATTGTCATTGCAGAGGAACTGAAATACAATGAGTCGACGAAGCAATATTCATTGGTTTCTCCGTTTAATGCGGTAAGAAAAGGGCAGAAACTAACGCCGAATTTGTTTAGCAACATCTTTGACGCGCCTGTGTCAGAATCGCTACCTTTAGAGATTGCCGTTTTAGACCCAAGCAATAATTTGATTCAGTCTAAGCCGCTAAGTGTGAACACGAGGGCGAAGAACACCAAGTTAACGTTGATAACAACGTTAGATCCCATCACCTTCGATAAAATAGGCGATTATAAAGTGCAATTATTTATAAGATGGAATGGGGAAAAAGTAAGGATTGGACAAACAATTATCGTTTCAAGATAAAGCAAAAAGTCACATCCGAAACCGTTTTATTACCACTTAAAAAAGCAATCCAATGCATGCGAGCGATGGATTGCTTTTTTGTGTTTGTTATTTCCGAGGATAGAAATACATAATGCGCTGATTAAATAGATGGAGCTCACCTTTGAATTCCTTTGCCAAAAACTTGCAAAATTCATTCGCTTTACCGACGTCTCCATGTGTGCTGTCATCGGGAAGCGCAATTTGAATGTAGTGCTGTTGCTTCGTTTCTCCATCCGTCTCTATTTCTTCAGTTCCTACGCCAAACATGATGTATTTGTACAATTTAGGGTCATTACCCTTAAGATAAAACCAACGCCCTTTTCCTTCTTCTTTTTCAATTAACGTATAGGGGAAAGATACATCACCGTATGACCATGCTAGTTGCTGACCGGTTTTCTTGGTCATCTCTATGTAATGATCTAGTTTGCTTTTTACATCATCCAACGTAATCTCTTGGACAGTGGATGCTTCTACTAATTTAATGTATGCGCTTTTACTCACGATCCCTCACTCCTCTAGGAATTTATCACTCTTTATCTTAGCATTTTCATCAATGTTTTACAACAGACGGAGTGGGTGAACCATTTGATAAAAATTGGTTGACTAAATTTTTAGAAAAATATACAATAAGCATAATAGTTTATTAACAATGCAAATGTTAGATAGATATAAAGGAATAATTTGCAAAAATAGGGATTGTAAGGTGAGGAGAATACTAATGAAGGATGTGCAGGACCAGGTTCAACAACTTCACGAAGCCCTCAACATGTTTCGGGCAATTGCTGTCGTTAATAAAGATGACTGGGAGACTGCAGCGAAAAGGCTGAACTTAGACTCCGCAGTTCAATTAAATATTCTTTGGATCGTTTATTGTTACGAAGGTGTCCGTGTCACACAGATTGCGGATTGGACTTTTTGGCATCCCTCTTCTGTCGTGATTCATGTCAGAAAAATGATGGAGAAAGAACTGCTGACCATTGAGAAGAGTGACACAGATGGACGAGTTGTGAATGTGTTTTTAACAGAAGCAGGGAAAAAATTGATTGAAGACAGTCGTATTCAAGCGTTAGATGATTTTCATTTTACAAAAGCGCTAGAGAGTTTTAGAAAGAAGTATGGAGAGAATGTCGTTAATCTCTTTTTTGAATGTTTAATTCATCTAGCTGAGGAGCTACACGGCGAGGAGAAAATTAGATGGATTAAAGAGGGAGAAGAGAGAGCGCGTCAAATATCATAATAATGATGAAGAAGCAAAGGCTAACCCGTGAGGGTTAGCCTTTTTTCTGCTGGACAGGAAAAATGTTCAGCTTTTTTTCTATAATCGATCCGTCCGAATTTTTTAACGTGATCAAAATGTTGTGATGTTGATTCATGCTCGCTTGATCTATTCTCAATAGAATTGTTTCTTCATGCGCCATCATGCCGTCTACTTCAATTTGTTCAGGCAAAGAAACTTCCCAAGAAGCGGGAATTCCTTCATAATCAATCTCGCAGTTTAACGTTTCTTTGGCGTTATTACGCACATTTAAAATATACGTATACGTTGAAAACTCCCCGGCTGGTACGCCTTGTATTTGCTTTTCAATGATCGCCGAATAACTGTTTGTGGAATAAAGAGAAAAACCAAGCAGGCCAACAAGTGAACTAAGGATCAAGAATAGGACAAGTCCTGTACCTTGAAACATGTTTTTTATGCCGCGGAGGTTAGAGTGTTTGTCCGCGAATGTCATTTGAAAAATTCCATAAGGACAGGCGTGACGACAGAAGCGACTTCGCAAGCGGAAAATCATCAGGAAGAAAACACAGCTCAACAGCAGAAATACGCCGACAGTCCAGTTGTTCCACCGTAGAGTGAAAATTTGTTCCGCTAAGTTGAATGGATCGAAGAGATAGGCAAGCGCGCTAAAGGCAATTAGTGGAGCTAAAAAAATCGGTAAGCTAAAGTCAATCGTTCGAGATAAAAGAGGCTTATTTTTCATCATTTTAGATTGAGTCAATTTATACAGATAAACAGAAAACGTGTTGTGTGGACACATCCATCCGCAAAATTGTCGACCAAACCATTTAGAGATACCAACAAATAGGAATACGATAAATAAAATAATGATGAGCAAAATATACCCTTCGCTAAATCGGAAGGTTGTTGCAAAAAGGTAAAATTTGAGATCAGTTAAATCAACCCTAAAAATATTAAGGAGAGGCACGAAAAAAAACAATAGAAAAAAACTTACTTGAGCAATCGGTCTAGATATTTTCATCTTACTTCCTACCCTTTCTGTTTCTAACAATTTTAGAATAATTGTCTCATACGTTATGGGGTAGAAGAAGTGAATTGTTTGTGAATTAAATTTTAAAACAGTTACTAACGTGAATGATGTAATAACAGGAAAGAAGAGACAGCCAACTCGGCTGCCTCTGACTATTTTTATCGGATCGGTTTACGACGTTTAATGACTTGAACTGTTTCAATGCTTTCATCTTCAGGGCCTTGCACAGGCAAGCCGACTTCAAGATTTTTACGAATGTAGTCGATATTTTCTTGCGTGACAATTTCACCAGGCAGGAAAATGGGAATACCTGGCGGGTAGATCATAATAAATTCCGCGATAATTCTTCCTTGCGCTTCACGCAAGGGAATGATTTCTGTCTCGGAATAAAAAGCATCGCGCGGCGTCATAGCGAGCGCGGGGATTTTAGGTAGTTTCACAGTAACCGATGAAGTCGTGTTGTTTAAGGTAACTTCGTTCGATAAACGTCTGAGCGCTTCGACAAGGGCCGTAATAGTTTGTTCTGTATCGCCAGGTGTAACAATACAAAGAATGTTGTATAGATCACTTAATTCAACTTCAATGCGAGATTCGTTTCGTAACCAAACCTCAACATCATGTCCGCTTAAACCTAACCCTTTTACGTGGATGATTAATTTCGTCGGGTCCATCGCAAACGTTGCTGGTTCGCCCAATATCTCTTCGCCGACGCAATAAATACCTTCGATGTCATTAATTTGTTGGCGGGCGAGATCGGCTAACCGCAGTGATTTCTCCACCATTTCGTGGCCAACTGTCGCTAATTGTTTGCGCGCTGTATCCAATGAGGCTAGCAAGATGTAGCTTGTTGATGTCGTTGTCAACATACTGATCACTGATTTAACGCGTCCCGCGGAAACAAGACCTTCTCGCACATTTAATACGGAAGTTTGTGTCATGGAACCGCCTAATTTATGAACGCTTGTCGCCGCCATATCGGCGCCGGCTTGCATCGCAGAAAGCGGAAGTTTGTCATGAAAGTGAATATGCGCGCCGTGAGCTTCATCGACGAGCACAGGTACTTCGTACCGATGCGCTGTTTCCACGATTCCAGCGAGATCAGCGCTCACGCCGAAATAAGTTGGGTTAATGACGAGCACAGCTTTGGCGTCAGGATGACGTTCTAATGCGGTTTCCACAGAATCAACCGTAATCCCATGCGAAATACCTAGCTCTGGATCCATCACAGGATGCACAAAAATCGGAATTGCCCCTGAGAAGATAATTGCGGACATGACTGATTTATGAACGTTACGGGGAACGATTAATTTTTCGCCGGGTCCACACACAGCCATAATCATTGTCATGATTGCTCCGCTTGTGCCTTGCACCGAAAAGAAAGTGACATCTGCTCCAAAAGCGTCAGCGGCTAATTGCTCAGCTTCGAGTATCATTCCTTTAGGGTGATGTAAATCATCTAACGGGGCGATATTTATTAAGTCGATCGCGAGCGCATTGTCGCCGATGAACTCTCGAAATGTCGGGTCCATCCCTTGTCCTTTTTTATGTCCTGGTATATGAAATTGGATCGGGTCTGTTTCTATATATCGTAATAACCCTGAAAATAAAGGTGTTTGATTTTGATTCAACTGTTTTCCCCCCTGATCAAAGCTCACCGCTTGGAGCTATCACTTTTTTCAATAAGCATGAGTATATCAGAGCGGCTATTTTTTTCAATCCTATTTTAACGTGTAGTTTGCGCCACTTTATTTGTTTCCAACCAAAAAACCGCCAAAGGTTGGCGGTTTACAAAGAAAGCTCGTATAGTGGCATGATTGTTTCGAATGTGGTTTCTATCTTTTCAATCAGTTTGTTGCCATCAGCTAAGATCGGGTCGCTTCGGTCGATGTTTATTCCGCACAAGATCTCAGCTTTCTTAACATCCTTAACACGTTGGATTGCTTTACGCAAATCGCTCTCAGCAAGCGCTCCGTGAGAAAAGGCTTCTGGTGACATGTGATCCCAAGACCAAACGAAATCAGCCGGAATTTGATTTTTTAACTGATCCAAGTTTTCCAATAACTTTGCTGCGAACGTCGCTTTCATTTTTGCTTCGTAGATCAGGGCGAACCAGACGAATAAGTGGGATTTCCAAAGCCCGATCTGAAAATGAGGGGCCATTTTGTAACCTCGTTTGTTTGTTGAAAAAGCAATCCACGTATCATTAGGAGGATTGACCGTTCTTCTAGCATGTTTAGCAATGTGGGGAAACATTTCATGTCCAGAAACCGCAGTTAAAAACGGACTGTAATACGAAGCAAACACCTCAAATTTAGGACGAATCCGACTGCTGATTGCTTCCATCCTCTCTGGCAATCCATCTATTGTGAAGACATCAAAGTCTTCTGTTGAAAATCCGTTAAAGCTCAAATTTTTAGCCCTCCGATCCGAAATTAGGTAACATTAATATACCATATAGATCATATAGATATAAGACAAATTACGAGTTAAAAACGCGCCTAGAGAGCATTGTCTTAGGAGATTTACTTGATTTTATTGTTTATTCATAATATTATAATCATAAAAATACTGAAAATTTAGTAAAGATGGAGGGACGCTAATGAACACTTACGAGGAAATTGAATACACTAATGTGAATCTACAATTAGACCATGAGTCGATTCATCGTTTGATCGAGCGTCTAGTTGACGCCGGGCTTCCCGTTGCTTGGAAAGAAACACAGCGTAAATTTAAACTCTCCATTCAAACAACTGCGACTACGCAACAACTTATGTTTGAAAAACAAGGGAAGATATACAAACTTAGAAATAAAAGTTATAATATTAAGGATCAGCGGTTTTCAGAAGTGCTGCAAAAGTTTATTTATGAAGTAAAAGGCCATGCCGTATTGAAGAAGGTATCAGCTGGACAACTCGTTGTTCATAATATTCGATATGGGGAACCAATTCGAATTACTGAAATTAAGGGTCAGAACAAAAAAGTTTTGTTTGAAAAAGAATGTAGTGTAAGTATAAATGAGGTAATAGAAGCTTTCCGACGAAACGATGCGGAAAAACGGATCCCGCTACTTATGAAAGAAATTGACCAGCATCTGTCGCATCTTTATGAAGCGATGCAAAACAATCAAGAAGATCGAGCCCGCGAGATCAAGGAAGAACTGGAAAAAAAGCGGATTGAAATGTTGATGTTAGAGGTTTAATTGAACGTTAGTTTTTTACGCTTTGGCTACCTAAGGGAATAGCTCCCGAAGGTGGCCAAAGCTTTATTGACTATACGTTTCCTGGGCTTTTCTCCTTCTTTTATCCCTAAAAATGCGGGGCTATTGCAGAAAAAGGAATGAATGCCAATAAGACCTCAGGATAAACTAAATAGATGGAGATTTGTCAGGGAAGGATGGGAACTTTTTGAACACCTGGAGTGAATCCGATATTTTGTATTTTATTATTGGGATTCAAGCATTCATCACGATTGTTTGTTTTATTTGGTTGTCTCGGTTATCCCGTAACCTAAATAGAATCAAATATTTATTTCAACAGTTGCAGTCGGGAGATGCGAAGGAAAATCTACCGCAAGTATTGGAACGGCTGATTGAGCGCGTGGAACAAACGGAACAAATTCAACATACGCTTGCGCAACGTATCGGTTTAACAGATCAAACGTTAAAACAACTTAAGGGAAACGTAGCAGTTGTCCGTTTTAACGCCTTTGCGAATGAAGGCAGCGATTTGAGTTTCTCGATCGCGGTGATTGATGATGAACAGACCGGTTTCGTTTTAACGAGTATTTACGGTCGAGACGAGTCGAGGGTTTATGCTAAACCTCTGGAAAAAGGAGACTCAATCTACAATTTAACAAATGAAGAAAAACAAGCAATTTTAGAAGCGAGGAAAGTCCTTTCATAAAAAAGGACTTTTTTCATACTCAAAATTATAAAAGCGACACGGAGCTTCGGGTAGCGCGTAAAAAAACAAAGTGGAGTTGAACGGTATGTTTGTTTTCGACATTGACGGAACGTTACTGGACAGCCAAGAGCAGATCCTTCCAAATACTCTGCTTAGTTTACAAACCTTGCATCAAAAAGGGTACCCGATCGCGATCTGCACTGGAAGGACATGGGCATGCGCGAAGCCCGTTTTAAGGTCCATCTCGGAATGGGTGGATTACATTATTTGTGGTAATGGCGCGCATATACGAACGAAAGAAGGAAGGGTTATATACGATAACAATTTACCATCTTATTTTATCCGTAGATTTATTGAGTTGGTTTCGGGGCTCACCGATTTTTTAATTGCTACGAATCAAAGGGTGATTAGCACTTCGCCCAACACTCCCTATAACGATGTGGACCATTGTATGCATCTGTTTGATTATGAGCAGTTTAATGAGAAAATACATGCCAAAAATTTATTGGCGTTTAATTTCCATCATCTAGATGCGAATGTGTTAGCCCAAATAAGACAGGAATTGGATAGTATCGATCCCGATATTAAATTAAGTCCATTGCCTCATATGTGGGAGGTCCTGTCGGGCGTTGACAACAAAGCAAAAGCATTAACAACATTAAGTCGCGTAACGAAAATTCCTTTGACAGAATTCGTCGCTTTTGGTGACAATTATAACGATGAAGATATGTTTCGCGTCGTTGGTTCGGCTGTGGCAATGGGTAATTCACCGAGTAGTGTAAAAAAACATGCTGATTATGTAACGAAATCAAATGATGAAGATGGAATCTACGAGTATCTAAAGAAATTTAAATATCTCTAGCCCCCCTAAATTGGCTAAAATTGCATTCATACTTTTCTGCGGATTGTGCTATCCTAACGTTAAGGCTTGCATTTTTCAATCATCCCCCCTCACTTCAGTTTGTTTTACTGGAAGGGGAATATGACAATGACAACTAGTCCAGTTAAGGGCTAGTTTTTTTTCAATTTTTTGAAAAAAATTGCTGCTAATATTATAGTTGTTCTCTTGTCCTTGGCTTATAGAACGGTTAAAGTATACATAGTGAGGTGATAATAGTGGAATGGTTTAATCAATGGTTGACGATGTACCCTAAATTAAATTTTGTCATTATTTTAATTTTAGCAGCTTTTATATATGAACTTGGCTTTTCCAGAAAGTTGCCCATTTTGAAAAAGGCAATTATATATTTCTTGTTATTTATTGGTTGTTTTCCTTTAACCATTTTTAAAGCGTTGGGGCTACCCATAATTCAAGCTATGCTTGTAGCTTCGGCGTTATTAATTGTCGTTAGGTTAAGAAGACCAGCAAACCTCAGATAAAGGAGTGTAAGTAGATGAACTTATATGATACGTTATTTAATTGGCTGCAACTAAAAATCGTTGCTGACCATCGACCGAATGATGAAGCCGCTAATATTTCCGCTAATCATATGCAAAAAGTGTTAGTGGAGGAACATCATGTAGAAATTACCGAAGTAAAGCAGGAGAGCGGGAAATATTTAATCCATTATGTCAAAGACGGAGATCAAGAAATCCAAGAGGTACAGCAAGAGTTAGCGGAAATGCTGCTTCAATTTATTAATGATGCGCCAGAAAATTATGATATAGGTTAAAAAGGGTGTATAAAAGAGAATTTGATTGAATATTTCGATAGAACTTGTGAATAAAAAAGATTATAATGGTTTTTATGTGTAAAACAAGTTATTATAGATATGTCATTTTGTTTAAGGAGTGTTGAGAAAATGGGTAAAACCTCACAAATGTTGCTAGGTATTATGGCGGCAGGTTTAGCTTTCGCTATCATTCTCGCTTTTTCAGGTATTGGTATGCCAAAAGAAGAGGAAGCGGTTGAAAAAGAACCGGTCACTCTTGAACAGGTCGAGGCTAGAGTTCAAAATGCTTGTATCAGTTGTCATGGCGCTGATCTAACGGGAGCGGGAGGGCCAAGCTTACATAATCTTGGGCTTGATCACGATGAAATCGTGGATATTCTCGTTAATGGGATATCGCCCATGATGCCAGGCGGCCTAGCCAAAGGAATGGAAGATGAAGTTGCTGATTACCTGCTTACGCTTGAATAAAGCGTATTTAAAAACACCTGGGTCTTATTGACCCGGTGTTTTTTCCTTTTCTAACTCTTTTATAATTTCATCGGGTTTCAGACCTTGGATTGCCTTCCCGTTAATTACAGTTACAGGCACACCTAAAAAACCATAAGCTTTGACGTCCACAAAATAATCGGGGTGTGTCGAGCAATTTCTTAATTCGTAGGCGATTTCGTAATCGCGCAAGAATTTTCTTAGTATATTGCATTCTGGATTATGGTTTGTAGCATAAACAATCACGTTCAATTTTACGCGCCCTTTCTCAAATTAGTTTGAATATTAAGTAATTGATTGTAACATTCTCATTTATTGGATATACTTATAGTATCATAAAAAATTAGTTAATGGAGGCGTCGATGGCTGATAAAGTAGCTAAGTCACTGCCTGAGCAACTTCTACGGCTGCTCAAGGAAGAACGCTTTGTATTGCTCTCTACAATAGACAAGGATACAGGAGCGCCGTATACGCATGCCATTTCATGGCTGTATGCTCCTAATCAGTCGAAGATCCTTTTCGCGGTGGATAGTCGTTCAAAACTCGTTGATAATATAAAAGCAAACGAGTTGGTCTCGCTTACGCTAATCGGCTCTGGTTCTGTCTATTCAATTAATGGACACGCATCGATCGCGGCGGAGCAGATCGAGGGCGCCCCGATTAAATTGGCCAAGGTTGTTGTTTCAGTCGATGATGTCCATGACACGATGTTCTACGGCTCGAAAATATCCGTTGAACCGCAATATGAAAAAACATATGATAAACAAGCCGCTGATAAATTGGACCACCAAGTGATGAGCGCGTTAAAAGGCGAAGATCAAAATGAGCAGGCGTAGGAAAACTTATCCTACGCCTGCTTTAATTAGTTTTAAAGATTAGAAAATCCTTGCAACAGCCTACAAAACGCGCGACCCCTTCCGATCAGGTTGAGCGTTAAAAATTTTCATCCGCGTGTTGAGCTTAAGGTTTAGGGTTGCGTTTTTCCAATTTCCCGTTGTGGTTCGTTTTGTGGCAGGGCTTTAGGAAATTGGGGCATAATCCGTCCCACTATATCAGCTAGTTCCTCGGCAAATCCCGCGATCGGTTTGCCATTTTTGATGTCTTGGTTCATCTCTCGTAACCTTTGCATTACGTCAGGATCTGCAACGACGACGGTCGCTTTTCCATATGGATCCTTCTTTAGCGCTTCAGCAACTGTGTATTTTACCGTTCCAACACGCGGTCGATCCAGTTTGGCGTCGACATCAATTCCAACGATCGCGGTCTTCCCTAAAATGATTACGGTTGAATCATTTACATGCGGGACTCTGGTCGCTATCCTCGCTAATCGATTAGCTGTTTCTCCCGTCGTAATTTCTTCCTTATTAGTTTCACTCGTTTGCGGCGCTCGTTGCGTTTCTTGGACTGTTACATTGTTCCTGTCTTGGTTTCCAAGTTGGCAACCGGTTAACAGCAACGTAGCGGTGAGAGTCATGGAAAGAAAACACTTTGCCATTACAATTATCTCCTTCGCATGGTTTGTTTGTTAGATCTTACTGTTTCGCAAATAACAAGGAAACATACAACCAATTTTTTACTATCCATCTAATTAACTCGTCTATATTTTCGGCTGTAACATAAACTAAAAACAAACTCCCAATTTAATACCGTTAGATCTTCATCGAGCATAAACTAAAATAAATTCAATCATCCCCAACAGGTTTGAGGAGGCGAGATATTGAATAAAATCTATATCTTGGATACAAATGTATTGCTCCAAGATCCAGATGCGATTTATTCCTTTCAAGACAATGAGGTAATTATTCCAGCTGTCGTGCTTGAAGAAATTGATTCCAAAAAGAGGTACATGGACGAGATTGGCAGGAATGCTCGTTATGTAGCGAGGACGATGGACAGTTTGAGGACGAAAGGCAAACTACACGCTGGTGTTCCATTAGAAAATGGGGGAACGCTTCGTATTGAACTGAACCATCGCTCATTTACAAAAATGCAACAATATTTTGGCGAAGCAAGCAATGATAACCGAATCCTTGCAGTTGCTTTAAATATACAATCAGAACAACAACAAAAACCCGATGGCGGGAGACCTGTTATTATCGTAAGTAAAGATACTTTGGTGCGTGTGAAAGCGGATGCGCTTGGCATTACAGCTGAAGATTTCTTATCTGACCGTGTTGTGCATGAATACACGCATTTGTATACGGGTCATCTTAAATTAGCGGTTGCGAGCGAAACGATTGAGTCATTTTATGGCGCGGGGAAATTGGATGTGGCGCAAGCCTTTCCGAAAAAAAGATTTTATCCGCATCAATTTCTCATTTTGAGAGATGAATTAGGCGGATCGCAATCAGCGATTGGAAAAATCAGCGACGACTGTAAACAGTTTGAACCGTTACGGTATAACGAGGAACAAGTATGGGGGCTAAAAACACGAAACGCTCAGCAGAGAATGGCGATGGATCTACTGCTTAATCCGATGATACCGCTCGTTACATTGACGGGGAAAGCGGGTACAGGAAAAACATTGATTTCCTTGGCGGCTGGATTACATTTGATTGAGGATGAGCATATGTACAAAAAAATGCTAGTTGCCCGTCCGATCGTTCCGTTAGGTAAGGATATTGGTTATTTACCTGGCGAAAAAGAAGAAAAATTACGCCCTTGGATGCAACCGATCTTTGATAACTTAGAGTACTTGTTTAACACGAAAAGATCAGGAGATCTTGATAAAATTTTAGCGGGGATGGGCAGTATCCAAGTTGAAGCGCTAACGTATATTCGCGGTCGCAGCATTCCGGAACAGTTTATTATTATTGATGAAGCCCAAAATTTAACGAAGCATGAAGTGAAAACCATTTTAACGCGTGTTGGCGAAGGAAGTAAGATCGTACTGGTCGGCGATCCCGAACAGATTGATCATCCGTATCTCGATGAATCAAATAACGGTTTAACTTATGTCGTGGAAAGCTTTAAGAATGAAAAAATGGCAGGACATGTGAGATTAGAAAAAGGGGAACGTTCATCGCTGGCTCAATTGGCGGCAGATATTTTATAAAATCATTGCCGATCCCGTGTTAAATACGGGATTCTTTTCTGCTCTGACAGCTTTTGCGCTATCATTCTAATTATGAAATGTGTAAAATAAGGACTAGAGTTGATTAGGAGGTATATGATAAAGTGTTAATCCATTCGTTCCCTTTAGGAGCATTGCAAACGAATTCATACCTCGTATGCAATGAGCAGACACAAGAAGCTATAATTATTGACGCGGGCGCCAATCCGTCGCCATTGTTAGACAGTGTCGGTGATTATGAAGTAAAGGCAATATTATTAACGCATGCTCACTTTGATCATATTGCGGGGTTAAATGAGATAAGAAAGACAACAGGAGCGCCTGTTTATCTTCATTCCGCAGAAGAGGATTGGCTAGCTGATCCCAATTTAAACGGGGCGCGTCTATGGACGATGGTAGGTCCGTTTACTCCATCTGAAAATGCTGAATTTTCATTGGAAGATGGGCAAACATTAGACCTAGCAGGATTTAAAATCTCTGTGCTACATACTCCGGGGCATTCACCTGGCGGCGTTTCGTTCCAAATCGGAGAACATGTATTTAGCGGTGACGCTCTATTTGCGCAAGGAATCGGAAGAACGGATTTACCTGGCGGTAGTCACCAACAATTGATTGACGGCATCAAAGCAAAATTACTCGTGTTGCCTGAGAACACAACAGTCTATCCTGGACATGGTCCGCGAACGACGATTGGTAATGAGAAGTTGAGCAATCCTTATATTAGATAGCCGTTGGCATAGGCGCATTGTACTTCGATGCGCCTATTTCTATGTTTATTTTGAAATAAAATAGTAAAACACCACCCTCGGGGTAGAAGGTGGTGTTTGGGGGAGGTTAAAAATTTCCGAAAAATAAAAAATAGGGTGGGGGAGTCCCCCAGGTTCATCACATTTGTGATGTGGGATAGTTCACTATCTATAATAAAATAATATTATTATAGTGTCAATAGTGTTAATGTAAAAAGTTTCGATTTGGAGTGGGTAAAGTGTCTTTAAAACAAATAATTCAGCAGCAGATTGAAAGTCAAAACGGCCAAACCATCTCTTTTTATGATTTTATGGAACTGGCTCTGTACCATCCGCAACAAGGATATTACTCCCAAGCTCGTCAGAAAATTGGAAAAGAGGGTGATTTTTATACGAGTGTGTCGGTCGGAACGATTTTCGGAGAAGTATTAGCTCGTACTTTGGCTGAGATGGCTGAACAGTTAACGGGAAATGAAAATTGTTATCTCATCGAATTCGGTGGAGGAAGCGGCGCTTTAGCCCAGCAAATCTTGCGGGAGTGGAAGCAGCGGTTTCCGCAGTTACTAAGCCGCGTGGAAATGATTATGATTGAGAAAAGTCCTTATCATCGTGAACTGCAGCAGGAAAGTTTAGAGGGATTTAAAGCCCGCTGGTTCAATGATTGGGAAGCGGCGAGGAAACAATTAGGGGAAATGAACGCAGTTGTGTACAGTAATGAATTGCTGGACGCGTTCCCAGTGTACATACTTGAATACAATGGAACCGATTGGCAAGAAGTAAGGGTCACGTGGGATGGGGAAAAGGATCAATTTGTAGAAGTGTTAGTAAACATCGGCAGCGATCAGCTGAAGAGTTACCTGCAGCGCGAAAAGCCTTACATCCCGAAAATTGCTGGTTATCGAATAGAAGTTAATCTAGACGCCGAAAACTGGTTGCGTCAGATTGGACAAGGGCTAAAACAAGGGTACTTGCTTACGATTGATTATGGGTACGAACGAGAAGAGCTCTATCGACCACAACGTAAAGACGGCACTCTGATGTGCTATTACCAACATCAGGTTTCAACAGACCCGCTAGCGGACCCTGGGAATAAAGATATTACAACCCATATTCATTTCTCAGCGTTAATGGAGCTTGGGGCGCAAATTGGCGTTGAAAATTTAGGTCTCCTTAGACAACGACAGTTTTTAATAAACGGAGGCATCCTCAACATGTTGCAAGATCACCAAGCAGGGGATTTATATTACGACGCGGTTGCAAAACGGAATCGAGCGATTCGTCAATTAATCATGCCAGGCGGCATGGGTGATACGTTCCAAGCTCTCGTTCAGGCAAAAGGTGAGGTGAAGCGGGACCTGGAAAGTTTGAAACCAAAAGGCTGGATGTAACCAAATGTGTGGGACAAGTGGGTCTGCTGGAAATGGAAAAGAAGCTTGTCTTTAAAAAGACAAGCTTCTTTATGTATGGTTTATAAGTTCAGTAGAGCATCTAGGGCGTGTTGTTCTCCGCCTAACGGCATCATGAAGAACGCATAGTAGAAAAAGCCAACGAAGGAAAAGACCATGTAACCGGTGAAAATAAGCATGTATGATTTTTCAGAAAGATTCAGATAGCTTAAGGCTATGAACACGGCTGTTTGAGCAAAGAAAATCAAAGCCATCTCCGTTAAATTACCCCACATCGCCATGAGCGCTATCATCAGGGTCCAGAACCCCAGTACACGGAACATGCGATCCATATTAGTTTCAACTCCTTTACAACCCTTATTAAGTTACTTATTATCATAACAACATTATTATAATAGAGAATGAAAGGGATGTAAATAAAGGTTTGACTTTATTCACATCCCTCTTTTAAGTTGTTCCCTTAACTCGGAAGTTTAATAATAGTATAGTCGCACGATTTGCATCCACCCATGATTGAGTTTTCTTCTATTAATGTAATATCGCCGAAGAATGTTTCAAACATTCCTCTAAGGAACGTTTGGTGCATTTGACAAATGCTGTCTGGCATTTTCTGCGCTGTTTCTTTAAATGTGCAATTGTGGACTCGGAATTTGATTGTTCCATCATCGATCAGTTCAAGTTCCGGGTTCAGTCCTTGCGCAAAAATAAGTCGTTCGATGTGACCTAGTTTTGTTTCCGCGCTGGCGTCGAGGTTGACGCGTTCATTTTCGATCGCTCGTCTGGCGGCTTCATTGCCGAATCTTCTTCCCATTTCACCTAATGCGCGTTGTCCCTCATCACCAAGTGAAACGAGTGTATCAATCGCAATTTCAGCAAGCAATTGATAATCACGAGGCGGAAATTGTAAATTGACAACTTGTTCTGAAATAGAATAAAGTCGACTCGGACGCCCACCCCTGCCTGTTTTTTCAGAACAAGAATTCAGTAAACTGACATCTTCCAGCTTTGTTAAATGTAAGCGAGCGACGTTGGGATGAATTTCAAAATTCTCTGCTATTTCCTGCACCGTCACTTGTCTATGACTTTTTACAACATATTGATAAATGGAAAAACGTGTAGGGTCTGCTAGCACACCTGTTAGTTTTAATGTTTCAGTATCCATTTCGATTCCCCCTTGGTTGATTTGGGATAATTTATTAATCATTCGAATGAAATGTAAGTCGTTATTTCTAGTATTATATTATCATATCCTCACTACTCAAATAGTTTTTTCTGACCAACTGTCAACACTTTGTCAATGTTCCTATGATTATAAATAAAAAAACTGAAGAATCAGAAACGCTTATGATTAAACACTATTGACATAGTAATAAATTAAGTAATATAATTTTATATAGAAAGTATTTAAAAAGTTGTGTTATAATGAATATAGGAAAAATTCAGGAGAGGTGAGCATTTGTGAATAATTCAATTAAGTTTTATACATATCCCAGCTGTACTTCTTGTCGGAAGGCTAAATCGTTTTTAAAGCAGAATGGGATTCCTTATGAGGAAAGACATTTATTTCGCGAGCCCCCTACGAAGGAAGAGCTGCTTGAAATTATTAAGATGACGTCCAATGGTTTGGATGATATTTTATCTACGAGAAGTAGAACGTATAAAGAGTTAGATGTAGAAATCGATGATTTGCCTGTTTCACAATTGTTAGAAATGCTTCACGATGAACCTCGCCTATTACGCAGACCGATTTTAGTAGATGGAGAAAAATTAATTATTGGCTACAATCGAAATGCAATGGAAGAGTTAATGGCTTAATGAACAAAAGGAGCTATCCTACGATGAAAGATGTAGGGCGAGCTCCTTTTTTTGCGTCCAATAACGAAGAGGGTGGGTTAAAAGATGTCTTCTAAGCCGCCTAGTTCAAGTTCTCTGAACTTATTTTTCATTTTTTCGCGATTTAACTTCCAAAAACTATCTTCCATTTGGTGTTCCAAGGGGACGTCACAACGGATCGTCACAAGGTCTTTTGATAGATGCAACATTTCTAAATCGCCTTCGATTTTTTTACGCATGGCGGGAGTCAACGCATCCAAATTTTCAAGAACGCCCTGTAAGTCGTGGTACTGTTTAATAAGTCTTAAGGCGCCAACCTCCCCAATTCCTTTTACGCCGGGAATATTGTCAGATGAATCGCCCATAAATGCTTTTACGTCGATGAGCTGAGTAGGAGAGATCCCTTTTTCTACGTTGAGTTCATCAGGGCAATAGACCTTGTAGTTCCCCATTCCTCTTTTCATAATCGCTACTTTGACGCGCTCATTTAACAGCTGTAGGTTATCGTGATCACCTGTTAAAATCAGCACGTCCATTACTTCGCTATATTTTGTTGATAATGTTCCAATCACATCATCGGCCTCATAGCCAACGACGCCAACATTAGGAATCTCAAAGGAGTCCTGTACGACCTCTTTAATCAGTTCAAATTGCGGAATCAAATCTTCGGGCGGTTCGCCACGGTTCGCCTTGTATAAATCATAAAGTTTCGTTCGAAATGTTTTGGACCCCATATCCCAACAGCAAACGACGTGGGTCGGTTGGAACGCTTGGAAAGCATCATGAAAATAGCGAATCCATTGGTAAATGGCATTGATAGGAATGCCTGCGCTTGTTCGTCTGGACGGCATAGCGTAGTATCCCCTAAATAGTAAGGACATTCCATCTACGAGCATAACAAGTTCATTCTGCCTCACTGTTTTTCCCCCTTATACAATTCCTCTAAAATTATAGCATGCTTTCGCCTAAATTCGATAGGAACCATCTCTTTCCGTTTGCTAGAGGCTCATCCTTCTTTAGGAAAATGCTTTATAAACAAGCTTTCTGAAAGTGAAAGCTTGTCAGAATAAAATTTTGCAAGGTTTAAAGGTTGTGTCGGTTGGACATACTTTTCTAGTAGAAAATGATTCTATGAACTCTATTATCAGCATAGAATTAATTACGATAAAAATTAAACGGAGGGATCCATAATGACAGTAGTTAGGCAGGATGCCTGGACTCCTGATGATGACCTGATCTTGGCCGAGGTAACCCTGCGCCATATTCGTGAAGGCGGCACGCAACTAGAGGCTTTTGAAGAAGTCGGAGAAAAATTAGGAAGGACAGCAGCGGCTTGCGGGTTCAGGTGGAATAGTTGTGTTCGAAAAAAATATGAAGCCGCGATTCAAATTGCTAAAGCGCAGCGTAAACAGCGGAAGCAAGCGCAACGGAATCGGCCCTCTAGCCGAGCGTTGCCAACAAGCTATGACGAAAGCGCGATGACCAGCTCAACTGACCACCACGAACCAATCATGTCCGATGTATCCATTCCGGTCTATAGTGAACTAGAGGAAGAGCTATCTTTCGATGCTGTGATTCGCTTCTTGAAAAATCAAAAGAATTTGTCCAAACGGATCAAGCAAATGGAAAAAGAATTAGAAGAGAAGGAAGAGGAGTTAGTTCAATTAAGACAAGAAAATAATCAAATGAACAAACAACTCAATCACGCGCTTACCGATTATCAAGTTGTTAACGAAGACTATCGAACATTGATTCAAATTATGGATCGAGCAAGAAAAATGGCATTGCTAACGGATGATGAAGATCTGGACGCTAAACCAAAATTTAAGATGGATGCCAACGGAAATTTAGAAAGAGTAGATTAGTTGGTAAAAAAACAAGGCGTTTGCTTGCAAGAAGCGCCTTGTTTTTTTGTGTTCTTGGCATGTTGAACGAGATTTGGCAATACAATTCAACAAAGCCCCACAATCCATGCTGGACAAGAGGTGAATAGATGGTCATCCAAAAACTGCTCATCGCAAATCGCGGTGAAATCGCGCGTCGAATTATTCGAACCTGTCAGAGTAGAGGGATCAAAACGGTAGCCATATATTCGGAAGCAGATCAGGGAATGCCGTTTGTCCGTGAAGCGGATGAGCGAGTGTTGATTGGTCCTGCTCCAGTTGCTCAAAGCTACCTCCAAATTGAAAAAGTGATTGCTGCCGCTAAACAGACAGGCGCGCAGGGGATTCATCCTGGGTACGGTTTACTCGCTGAAAATCCCCTTTTAGCGCAAAGGTGCAGGCAAGAAGGTATCTTGTTCATTGGTCCTAAACCGAAAGTAATTGAGGCGATGGGAGATAAATTAAAGGCTCGAAAATGGATGGAACAAGCAGGTTTGCCTGTGATACCTGGTTCGAATGAGGAAATTCAGAGCGTTGAACAAGCCCTTCCCATCGCCGCTCGAATCGGGTATCCGTTGATGCTGAAAGCAAGCGCGGGTGGCGGCGGAATCGGAATGCAACTCTGTTATGACGAGCAACAATTGATCGATACGTTCCAATCCATTCAAACGAGAGCGCAAGTCTATTTTGGGAATGGGGCTTTATTCATAGAGAAATATATTGATCACCCTCGTCATATTGAAGCGCAAATTGCCGCCGATGAATATGGTTCGGTCATCCATTTATTTGAGAGAGAATGTTCTGTTCAACGTCGCCATCAAAAGGTGATAGAAGAGAGTCCCTCTCCTTTTTTAGATACCAAGTTAAGGGAACAAATTTGTGAAGCGGCGGTGCGAGCAGCGCGTTTTACCCAATATACAGGGGTCGGTACGGTAGAGTTTATCGTTGGAGCGGATTGTTCGTTTTATTTTTTGGAAATGAATACGCGTCTGCAAGTAGAGCACACGGTGACAGAGGAGATTACAGGCGTTGATCTCGTTGGGATGCAGCTCGATCTTGCTGAAGGAAAGCGATTGCCTGTTAAACAACATGATCTCCAAGTTCAAGGTCATGCCATAGAAATGCGTATTTACGCGGAAGATCCACAAACCTTTTTTCCATCGCCTGGTAAAATCAGCGTCTATAAAAAGCCGCGCGGAAATAATATTAGAATAGACGACGGGGTGGAACAGGGGTCGCAAGTCACACCGTTTTATGATCCGATGATTGCGAAATTGATCGTCAGCGGGAAGACGCGCGCGGAGTCATTGCGTGAAGCGTTGCTTGCCCTGCGCGCATTTAAGATAGAAGGGATCAAGACGAATATTCCACTGCTAGAGAAGGTGATAAATCATTCGCAATTTCAACAGGGCAGCTACGATACGACCTTCATAGAGCGGGTTTTATTGAAAGATTAAAGGGGGGCGCTTAAGGTGAAGCAGGTAAGGGCGAATATGGCTGGCATTGTTTTGCGTATATGTGTTCAAACAGGAGAGCAAGTGAGCGCGGGACAAGATCTGATCGTTTTGGAATCAATGAAGATGGAAGTGCCAATTCAGGCGGAGTCCGCGGGAAAAGTAGAGGAGATCAAAGTAAATGTCGGCGATTTCATTAATGAAGGTGATCTTGCTCTAATTCTCGTCTAAAACCAATGACGGGACAGGAGTGATTGCATGCAAACCGTTCAGATTGTTGAAGTCGGGCCACGAGACGGTCTACAAAATGAGCGAAACGTGATTGAAACGAGCGATAAGCTTCAACTGATTGCTCTGTTAGCAGATGCTGGCTTGAAGCGAATTGAGGCGACTTCCTTTGTCCACCCAAGATGGATCCCCCAATTAGCTGATGCTGACACGGTCGCTAGACATATATCGAATCGCGTCGGTGTTGAATATAGCGCGCTTGTTCCGAATAAAAAAGGCTTAGAGCGGGCGATTGTGGCAGGATTAAAGGAAATCGCTGTCTTTATGTCCGCTAGCGAAGCTCATAACAAACAAAACATTAATAAATCAATTAGAGAAACATATTCAATTCTCAGCGAAGTGATTAATCAAGCAGTCGTGGCGGGAATTCGGGTTCGCGGCTACGTGTCGACTGTGTTTGGGTGTCCGTTTGCAGGCGATGTGTCAATTGATGACGTGACCCGCGTTATGGAACAACTGTTTAAGATGGGCGTTTATGAGGTCTCATTAGGTGACACAATCGGCATCGCGACACCTAAACAAGTGGAAGAAAGATTAACCGTGTTATTGCGCTACTTTCCGGTTGAAAAACTGGCCTGCCATTTTCATGACACAAGAGGAACGGCGCTTGCCAACGTGTATGCGGCATTAACAAAAGGAATCCGTGTCTTTGATAGCTCGATTGGAGGGTTAGGCGGCTGTCCTTACGCCCCTGGGGCGACAGGGAATGTCGCGACGGAAGATTTAGTGAACATGTTAGAAGGGATGGGGATTGCGACAGGTGTAGATCTTCACCGTTTGTTAGCGGCGTCATCGTTTATGCAAACAAAATTGGGCCGCGCCTTACCGTCCAAAATGTTATCGTTCAAACAGAGAGGGGGGTATTAATCAATGGCGATTGAAATCAATCATAATGTCGATGTGGCGGTGATTACGATTCAACGTCCCGACGTGTATAACTGTCTCGATTTTTCCGCTTTACACCAGTTACGACGTTTGATCGATGAGCTCGCGGGGCGACAAGAGATACGAGTGGTCATTATTACAGGCGCGGGGGAAAAAGCTTTTTGTTCAGGAGCAGATCTAAAAGAACGAAAAGCGATGACAGAAGCGGAGGTAGAACGCTACATTCTTTTGATTCGGGATACATTTACCGCGTTAGAAAATATGCCGAAGCCGACTATTGCCGCAATTAACGGCTTGGCGCTTGGCGGTGGGACAGAGTTGGCGCTCGCCTGTGATTTGAGAATTATTGCAAAAAGGGCGCGGATGGGCCTAACAGAAACATCGTTAGGAATTATTCCTGGCGCGGGCGGCACGCAGCGATTGCCGCGTATAGTCGGGTTAGCCAAGGCGAAAGAACTGATTTTTACGGCAAGAACAATAGAAGCGGATGAAGCGTTGGCGATCGGGTTAGTTAATGAAATCGCAGAAGACCGATGTGTTCTTACCGCGGCTTGGGAGCTTGCTGCTCAGATCACGGCAAATGCGCCGCTTGCCATCGCGCAAGCGAAACATGCGATCGATCGCGGCGCCGAAGTGGATCTGGTTACTGGTCTAGCGATCGAGTCCGAAGCTTATCGATCGCTTATTCCGACGCGGGATCGATTGGAAGGTTTACGCGCTTTTGCGGAAAAGAGAAAGCCGCTTTATAAGGGTGTATAAAACGAGTTAGAGGGGGTTCGGGGAATGAAGGAAAATGGGCGTGGGTTTGGCGAAACGTTGCGGCAAAGAGTGGACCAGATTCGAAAAGGGGGCTCTGAGAAGTATCACCAAAGATTAACAGAGCAAAAGAAACGGTTCGCTCGTGACCGTCTCCGTCTTCTTTTTGATAATGACGATTTTTTTATTGAAGATGGTTTAATGGCAAATTTTTTAGCTGGCGATTTACCGGCTGACGGTGTCGTCACCGCGATCGGCAAAGTTAATGGGCAAAAAGTTTGTGTGATGGCGAATGATGCAACGGTGAAAGCGGGTTCGTGGGGAGCGAGGACGGTTGAGAAAATTATCCGAATTCAAGAAACGGCTGAAAAGCTAAAAATTCCGCTTATTTACCTCGTTGATTCAGCTGGAGCTCGTATTACCGATCAAATCGAGATGTTTCCGGGAAGACGGGGCGCGGGTAGAATTTTTTATAATCAAGTAAAATTATCAGGGGTGATTCCGCAAATCTGTATCTTATTTGGCCCATCTGCCGCGGGCGGGGCTTACATTCCCGCATTTTGCGATCTTGTGATCATGGTTGAACATGCGGCGAGCATGTACTTAGGATCGCCGCGTATGGCGGAGATGGTGATCGGAGAAAAGGTTTCATTGGAGGAGATGGGCGGGGCGCGAATGCATTGTACGGTAAGCGGTTGTGGAGATATGCTCGCTGCAAACGAAGAAGAGGCGATTGCTTCGGCTCGACAATACTTACAGTTTTTGCCTGCGCGGTTTTCCGATAAGCCACCTGTAGCTCAAGCGAAACCAGTTAAAGCGGGGGTTAGAAGCCCGCAGGAAATTGTGCCGACAAATCAACATACTCCCTTTGATATGTACGAGTTTATCGATTCCATCATTGATGAGGATACTTTCTATGAGATTAAGAAGTTATTCGCTGCTGAGATCATTACCGGTTTAGCGCGCATTGATGGGAAGGCGGTTGGGATTGTCGCAAACCAACCACGCGTCAAAGGTGGGGTTTTGTTCGTTGATTCGGCGGACAAAGCGGCTAAATTTATACAGTTATGCGACGCGTATTCAATTCCCCTCTTATTTCTAACGGATGTCCCCGGGTTTATGATCGGCAGCAAAGTGGAACGGGCGGGGATCATTAGACATGGCGCGAAAATGATTGCGGCGATGGCTCAAGCGACGACTCCAAAAATTTCTGTGATCGTGCGCAAAGCATATGGGGCTGGATTATACGCGATGGCCGGACCGGCCTTTGAACCCGATTGTTGTTTGGCTCTACCGACGGCTCAAATTGCTGTGATGGGTCCTGAAGCGGCGGTCAACGCGGTTTATCGCAATAAAATAAATGAATTTGAGGACCAGGAGCAACGTCAAGAATTTATTGAAAAAAAGCGGATAGAGTATCAAGAGGATATTGATATTTATCGGTTAGCTTCGGAATTAATTATTGATGGGATTGTAAGCGGAGAACAATTGCGCGGTGAATTAATTCAACGTTTTAAAGTGTATGAAGATAAACAGGTCCATTTCACTGATCGTAAGCGTCCGGTCTATCCTGTATAATGAAGGTATCTTAAAACCAACCCAGAGCTATTGGGTTGGTTTTAAATTAGGGGTGGTTTAATGAACATTTCCGTGATTGGAGGAGGTTCGATTGGGCTCTATTTTACCGCGCAATTAGCGTTAGCGAGCCATCAACTTACCGTTGTTTGCCGCAGTGAACGACAGGCCGGTGAAATCGCGCGTAAGGGCATCCGTTATATAGATCTAACCGACTCGGTCCAACAAGTTTGGCCACGAACGCAGTGGATTGAGGATAGGCCACTAGATGCTGATTGGATCTTTTTAACGGTGAAGCAACCACAGATCCTTTCGACGATTCCCTACTTGAAGAAACAACGCGCGGATATCCCTATTTTATGTTTTCAAAATGGGATGGGCCACGAGGAAGTATTGCGAAGTCATTTGCCATATGCGTCCATTTACCAGGCGATTACGACTGTAGGGGCTTATCGTCGCGATCCCTGTTCTGTTCAACATACAGGGCAAGGTGTAACGTATGTTGGATCACTGGCGAACAATTCTGAGACCCCGTCTGTGTTGCGGAATTTAGTTGAAAAATTGGATGGCGCCGCTGTTTCGGCGCAAATTGAACGTGACATGCGTGACCGCGTCTGGAAAAAGTTAATTATGAATAGTTGCATTAATCCGTTGACAGCTTTGTTTCAAGTTCAGAATGGAGAACTACTAGAAAATAAACATGCGTTGCAAATGATGGAACAGCTCTATCAAGAAGCTGTCGCTGTCGCTCGCCTTCAGGGAGTGGAAATCGATTCAAATTTTTTGCAGGAAATTGTCCAAGTTTGTAGAAATACTTACGGTAACAAGTCTTCCATGCTTCAAGATATCGAATCTGGCAAGGAAACAGAAATTAAGTTCATTAATGGGGCGATTGTCCGCGCTGCGCGGCATGTTGGGATTGAGGTCCCGATCCACGCCGCATTGACGCAGCTCATACAAGCGAAGCAACAATACAGCGCGCAACGTTGAAGGTTGATGAAAGAGAGGGGGGACACAATGGAGGCTATTGCAAACTTGCTTGCTGGGGTATTGACGATCCCTGTATTTACCCCTTTCGTCGTGTTTGCAACCGTATTCCTTCTCTTTCAGTGGAAAAATAAAAGTCGTAAAGTTGCGATAGGCCTCGCGGTGAATGTCACGACTTTCTTTTTAATTGTCGCTGTTACAATGTTTTATAATTTGACTAAACAAGACGGAACGATTGGCGCCAGTTGGTGGGTGCTTTTGTTTTTTGTGACCACAGGAGGCGCAATTGCTTGGCTGCAATATAAAATAAAAGGGCAGGTCGAACTGCTCAAAATGATTCGCGCCGTTTGGAGGCTAGCGTTTGTCTGTTTTACTTTTGCTTATATCATTTTATTTTTCTTCAGCATCCAACATTTCCTATCGAATACATAATGATTTATTTACCCGCAAACTTATTTTTGTGAATATGTTCTAAGATTGTTCACAATATAAAAGCAGGAAGCGCCTCCATAATTGGAGAAAATTAAAGTATGAGTAAAAATTAACTGCTTTTATGGGGAGTGGGGAGCATGAAGCCACCAATTGAAAGAATAGGGGGAAGGATTCGAGCCTTGCGGAAAAAGCAAGCGCTTACTTTAGAAGATCTTTCTCAGAGCACTGGTTTATCCAAGGGGTTATTAAGTCAGGTTGAAAGAGGTATTTCACAGCCATCGCTAGAAACACTATGGAAAATTACAAGGGCTTTAGACACTTCAATCGTTCATTTATTTGAAGAAGAGTCACATACACACGTCTATGTGACAAGAAGAGAAGAGAGGGATAAGGTCACATTTGCTGACTCAACAGGGGCATGTTACGTTTTGGGGTACAACGATTACACCAGGTTACGAATGCTGGAAATTATTTTAAAGCCCGGTGAAACAATGCGTGATCCGTTTACGGGGGGCGAAGGCGAACAAGGTCTTGTTGTCACTAAAGGAAACCTAACCGCTCAGATCGGAACGGAAGAGTTCGAACTGCGGGAAGGGGATAGCGCTTTTTTCAATAACAATCTTGCTCATTCTGTCATGAATAACACGGACGAAACGGTAACTTATCTGTGGTCAATCACTCCATTCAAAGCTTATTAGGTTTACAAAGGTCAATTTTCCCGCTTCGGAACATTGACCTTTTTTGATGGAGCGCAAAGGATGCCTACATATACGAATTGACAGTGTACAACTAAAAAATATGGTAAAATGAAACGTATCTAAATTGGAGATACTTAAAGAGAGGAGGGAATGAGATGCGTGTGGAGGAAAAAAATCTGAGGGGAAGCAACCTCTTGGCGGATCATTATTTATATCAATACCATAAACTTCAACATTTTTTTTCTTTCCATCCATTTCTGCATTCATCTACAGAGGCCCGATTGCAATGGTTAAAGGAACGGCCTATTTCTCATCGTAAGGCATTAGTCGAAGGGTTGTTGCGTTATAACAAGCAGATGGGAAACCATTCCCAAGCGATTCATAATATAGAAGCTTTGTTAGACGAAGAAACTTACGTTGTGGTCGGAGGGCAGCAAGCGGGGATTTTAACAGGGCCCCTTTATGTGATACATAAAGCGATTACGTTAATTCAGTTAGCCGAGCAACTTCAGGAGCAAACGGGAAAAAAGATCGTTCCAATTTTTTGGATTGCGAGCGAGGATCATGATTGGGATGAAGTCGATCATACTTATATCTATCATTGGGAGAGGGAGCTTAAACAAGTCAAGCTGCCAAGACCGCAACAGAGAAACGTTTCAATCAGCGAGATTGAGATTGATTCGGCTGTTTTTATTCAATTTATAGATGAATTATTTGCTGGTTTGCCCGACTCTATATATCAGCAAGACTTGAGATGTAAATTAACGGAGCTCGCTGCCGCTTCGACAAAATTGAGCGACTTTTTCGCTAGAGTAATCGGCTGGTTGTTTGGTAAGTTTGGACTGATCCTGCTTGATTCTGCTGATGGGTTTGTTAGGGAACTGGAAAAACCCGTTTTCTCCAAGTTAATCACAGATAACATGAATCCGTCTTTGCTCGAAACAAAACATCAATTAATCTCTTCAGGTTACCACTCGCAGTTAGAAATACAGGAAAATTCAGCTCACTTCTTTCTTCACATTGATGGTGAACGGCGCTTGATTGTCCGAGAGGATGAACATTCCTTGCGGGTGAAAGACGGACAACTCACTTTTTCGGTTGAAGAACTGCTAACGATGCTCGAACAGGAGCCAACGAAATTCAGCAGTAATGTTGTAAGCCGACCTGTGATGCAAGAAACGATTTTACCTGTGTTGGCATTTGTTGGCGGTCCTGGGGAAATTGCCTATTGGGCTCAATTAAAGTCAATTTTCACCTCGTTTGGCTTGCAGATGCCAATTGTTACGCCGAGAATGGGTTTTACATTGATTGATCGGTCCATTGAAAAATATATGGCGGGCTTTCAGTTGTCCTATTCAGATGTTGCGGGACGGTGGAACGAAGCGCGTCAAGCGTGGCTTAATGAACAAGTTAACCTCGATTTACCTCTTGAATTTAATCAACTTAGCGAAGATGTAAGGCGTGTGATTGAAGTGTTCCTTCAACGGATGATGGCAGTGGCCCCAGGCATTAAAAACGTAGGCGACAGCGCCTTAGAAAAGATGATGTCTTCGATTCGATTTATGGAAAAACGCGCAGTTGCCGCAATTGAACAACGCGAACAAGCATCCTTAAAACAATGGGAAGAGACACGATTGGCGTTAATGCCGTTAGACAAGCCACAGGAGAGAGTCTATAATGTGTTTGGCTATCTAAATAGGTATGGACCTGAATGGTTAACTGAGCTCATTCGGCATCCGTATACAATAGATGGGAGTCATAAACTGATTTACATATAACCTGATTGAAGGGAGAACAATTCATGACGATAGTAAAAGATAGTATAGTCAGCGATATGTCCCTTGCTCCAAACGGACATTTAAAAATAGACTGGGTTCAGGAGCATATGCCTGTTTTAAATCGAATTCGGGAGCAATTTGAACAAAACAAACCTTTTGCGGGATTAAAAGTAGCGATATCGCTTCACCTTGAGGCGAAAACAGCCTACTTAGCAAAAGTGGTCCAAGCCGGTGGGGCTGACGTAACGATTACGGGCAGTAATCCGTTGTCAACGCAAGATGACGTATGCGCGGCCCTTGTTGAGGATGGAATACGGGTATTTGCCAAATATAATCCATCCCCAGAAGAATACAAAAGCCATTTAATTTACACGTTGGAAACGAAGCCAGACTTAATTATTGACGATGGCGGCGATCTTGTGACGATTTTGCACAGTGAAAGGGAGGATCTCGCTGGACAAGTTCGCGGCGGAGCGGAAGAAACAACAACAGGCATTCTTCGCTTGAAGGCGCTCGAGAAGTCTGGAAATTTAAAGTTTCCAATGATTGCTGTGAACGACGCGTTTTGTAAATATTTATTTGATAATCGGTATGGGACAGGCCAATCAGTTTGGGATGGCATTAACAGAACGACAAACCTAGTCGTCGCTGGGAAGACAGTGGTTGTCGTTGGCTATGGATGGTGTGGCAAAGGTGTTGCGATGCGGGCCAAAGGACTTGGGGCCAAAGTGATTGTTACCGAGATTGATGCGATTAAAGCGGTAGAAGCGTATATGGATGGTTTTGAGGTGATGTCCATGAGCGAAGCGGCTAAACATGGCGACTATTTCGTAACCGTCACAGGTAATAAAGATGTGATCCGCGGCGAACATATGGAGCAAATGAAAGATGGGGCGATTTTATCCAATGCGGGCCACTTTGATGTGGAAATTAATAAAGTAGAGCTTGAAGCCCTTGCTGATTCTAAGCGAACAGTGCGGCAAGATATTGAAGAATACCAGTTGAAAGATGGACGGAAGATTTATTTGTTAGCAGAAGGCCGTTTAGTCAATTTAGCGGCGGGAGATGGTCATCCAGCTGAAATTATGGACATGACATTCGCTTTGCAGGCCGTTTCCTTGGCGCATGTGAATGAGAACTATGAACAGCTAGGAGCTAAGGTGGTGGATGTGCCGTATGAACTAGACGAAAATGTGGCCCGTCTAAAACTTGAAGCTTTAGGGATTGGAATCGACACATTGAGCGCCGAACAAAAGAGTTATTTGGATAGTTGGACAGAATAAAAAAAATTCCTGCTACTTAGCAGGAATTTTTTTTTTATTCACGAATAGTTAAGCAGAGTGGGGAATTGTGGGGCGTAAGGGGAGAATGGTGGTGGGAAGTGGGGTGAATAGACTGTGTTCATGGGGGAATATCAGCATAGCATCGATGACAAGGGTCGATTAACGATCCCTGCCAAGTTCCGTGAATCGTTAGGCGCCGATTTTTTAATTACCCGTGGATTGGACAACTGTCTATTCGTATACCCAATGGAAGAGTGGAAAGCATTAGAAGGAAAGTTAAAAGCGCTCCCATTCACCCGAGCGGACGCGCGCGCATTCACACGATTTTTCTTCTCAGGCGCTACTGAATGTGAATTGGACAAGCAGGGAAGGGTAAATATACCCGCGGCCTTGCGCCAACACGCCCGTTTAGAAAAGGACTGTGTTGTGATTGGCGTTTCCAGTCGCGTAGAAATATGGAGTCGCGCCCTATGGGAAGACTATGCCACTGATTCCGCTGAATCGTTTAGTGAGATTGCTGAAAAAATTGATTTTGACTTATAGATTTATAGATGGGGTGATGTTTTGTTCCACCATGTCACAGTATTGAAAGAAGAAGCGGTGACCGCCCTTAATCTTAAAGCGGATGGCGTATATGTTGACTGCACACTTGGCGGGGCTGGTCATAGTCAGGTGATCGCATCCGCGTTATCCGCGCAAGGGCGATTGATTGCGATTGATCAGGACGATTGGGCTTTGCAACATGCTCAAAAAAAACTCGCTGATCACTTACATAAAGTTATATTAGTCAAAGGGAATTTTCGTTCGTTGCGTGACATTGCGCAGGAGCAAGGATGTGGGCAAGTAGACGGGGTTCTGTTTGATCTCGGTGTTTCATCTCCACAATTGGACGAAGGAGAACGGGGCTTTAGCTATCGGGCGGATGCCCCATTGGATATGAGAATGGATACGGATCAATCTCTGTCAGCTTATGAAATTGTTAATGAGTGGGATGGCAGTGACTTAGCTCGGATCATCTTTCAATATGGAGAGGAAAAATTTTCGCGGCAAATTACGCGCGAAATTTTAAAGGCGCGCGAAAACGGACCGATTGAGACAACGGAAGAATTAGTTGAATTAATTAAAAAAGGGATTCCTGCCCCTGCGCGCAGGACGGGCGGTCATCCCGCGAAACGGACGTTCCAAGCGATTCGGATTGCGGTCAATGACGAGTTAGAAGCTTTCCGCGAAGCGCTTGAGGCGGCAATCCAAATACTAAAGCCCGGCGGTCGCGTTAGCGTGATCACGTTTCATTCTCTAGAAGATCGGATTTGCAAGCAAATCTTTCAGCAATATAGCAAAGGGTGTGTGTGCCCGCGGGATTTTCCGCAGTGCGCTTGCGGGATTAAGCCCGTCATTAAAGTAGAGCGAAGGAAGCCAATTTTACCAAGCGATCGGGAAGTAAAGGAAAACAATCGGGCTCGGTCCGCTAAATTAAGAGTCGCTGAAAAATTATAAACAGAACAAATGGAGGAGAGTCGGAAAGTGAATAGACATCAGTATGGTAATCTCGCGGTTCAATTGAACCAGCAGCAAGTTCAGCCAAGGGTGGAACAACCGAACCGAAAAGAACCAGTTTCCCCTTATGGAATCCCGATCGATGAAAAGCTGCTATATTTATTAAGTGTAATCGTGATCGTTTGTATTTCCGGCTTTATTTTATCCCGTTATGCCTTAATTTCACAAATGAATTATGAGGTGGAAGGGATGAAGGTAGCGATCAATGAGACACAAGAGCAAAATTCAAGTTTAAAATTAAAAGTCGATGAACTTAGCAAACGGGAGCGTATTTTAAAGATTGCTCAAGAAGAGCTGGGAATGACTTCGAATAACAGTACGGTCCGCGTTTTAAAACCATAGAGGTTTAGAGGGAGAGAGGGAAACGATGACCGAAAAAAGGATAAGAATGCGCACGGTGTTTTTAGGGGGAGCTTTCACCTTCCTCTTTTTTTTATTGTTACTGCGTGTTTTTTGGATTCAAACAGTGAATGCCCAATGGTTACTGGAAAAAGCTCAATTGCAATGGGAACGTAACGATACGTTGCAACCAAAGCGAGGCACGATTTTTGATCGAAATGGGGAATTGCTCGCTTATACTTCAAAAGCGTACACGGTCATTGCTAAACTGAGACCGTTAAGTAAAAAGGACGAGGATTACGTGGACCGCGCCTTTGAAGCGGCTCAGAAACTGGCTCCGATTTTAGGGATGTCGACTGATCGCATTACAAAATTGATCGAGGACGGAAAGGCGGCCAAGCGCGGTCAAGTCGAATTGCGACCAGGCGGCTGGAAAATTGATGAAGATAAAGCGGAAGAAATTGCAAAGCTTGCGATACCGGGAATCATTCTTTATCCCGAGACAAAACGCTATTATCCGAATGATGCCTTTGCCGCGCATGTGCTCGGCTACACGGATTTAGACGATAAAGCGGTAATGGGGATCGAAAAAGTATTTGATGAACGCTTGCAAGGAACCGATGGAAAGTTGCGTGTGCTAAAGGATCAAAGAGGATTTAAACTTCCAGCTGCAGGGAGCGAGGACGATTTTATTCCTGCGCGCGATGGCGATAATATTTACCTTACGATTGATTACCAAATTCAAAACTATGTGGAAGACGCCTTGAATAACATCACAAAGAAGTATAAGGCTAACGGAATTTCAGTGATTGTCGCGGATCCACATTCGGGTGAGATTTTAGCGATGGCTAACCGACCTCATTTTAGTCCGAATAAGTACCAAGATATTACGAATTGGACCAATTTTGCCATTAGCAACACATTTGAACCGGGTTCGACGTTCAAGATCGTAACGTTGGCGGCCGCGATTGAAGAGGGCGCTTATCGAAACGATCTGACGTACATGTCAGGGACGTATCGTCGAGATGCGTTGGGTCCGCCGATTCGGGACCATAACCAAGGTAAGGGTTGGGGAACAATTAGTTATTTAAGAGGGGTGCAAGAATCGAGTAACGTGCTGTTTACGATTCTCGGTTATGAAAACTTAGGGAAAGACAAATTATACGAGTATTTACAAAAATTCGGTTTCGGTCAGCAGACGGGAATCGGATTGCCGGGCGAGGCGTCCGCAGAACTTAGAGATAAGGAACGTCTTTATCCGCGGGACGTCGCCTCGATGACATTTGGTCAAGGGGTTGTCGTTACAGCGATTCAACAAGTCGCGGCCGTTTCAGCTGTGGCCAATGGCGGGGAACTCGTTAAGCCATATGTGGTGAAGGAAATACGTGACGCGCAGACGGGTGAAGTCATTGAGCGAACCGAAAGAACTGTTAAGCGACGTGTCATTTCTGAAGAAACGGCCAAGCAGACGCGCGATATTCTGGAGTCTGTTGTAGATGAGGGGACAGGTTCTTTTTATAGAATAGAGGGTTATCATGTTGCGGGGAAAACAGGAACGGCTCAAGTTGTCGGGGCAAATGGTCGTTATCTGGCGAACAAACATATCTACTCTTTTATTGGTTTTGCCCCGAAAGACGATCCGAAATTCGTTGTTTATGTGATGGTTGACCAACCGAATGTTTCGAATTTCGGTGGTCGGGATATTGTTGCGCCGATCTTTAAACATATTATGGAAAACAGCTTGCAATATAAAAAGGTATCGCCAGATCTTGAGGCGGAAACGATAGATGTAGAAGAAACGGATGCTATTGCTATCCCGGATTTAAGCGGTAAAACACCAGTGATCGCTGAAGAAATGTTAAAACAAGTAAAATTAAGGCTGAAAGTCGTGGGAACCGGCTCTAAAATTGTCGGTCAGTATCCGCGACCAGGTGAAGAAGTGATTGCTGGCAGTGTTCTTTATGTCATCACGGATAAAGTAGACGAGGACTATCTTCCTGATTTTACGGGCCAAACTTTGCGCGAAGTGATGGAATATAGTTCGATGATGGGCTTATCGCTAGATGTTCATGGAAAAGGGTATGTCGTTTCGCAAAATATTGAAGAAGGAACTCGAGTGAAGAGAGGAGGACAGTTGGCGGTGGAATTGAAACCGCGTTCTAACCAGCTGGAAGATGAACGGATAACAGAAGAGGAAGAGCAGCAGGAAACGGAACTAGAAGAGTCCGATGAAGCGGAAGAAGAAGTTTCAGGTGATGTTGACAATCAAGAGAGGTAGAGCGTCTAAGACGTTCTATCTCTCTTCTTTTTTTCATAGTGATTTAAAGGAGACAAGTTTAACTGAATTTTTAAAAGAAGATCATGTTGGGAATGGAGGGTAAAGGGTGAGGGTATCTAATGTAACCGTTCGTCGCCGAATTTTTATCGCGCTTATGATCGGGATTGTTCTATATTGCTTACTTATTTTGAGATTAGGTTATGTACAAGTTATCAAAGGACCTTGGTTGATGAGCAAAGCCGATGATTTATGGAATCGAGAAATTCCCGTTGAAGCGAAGCGCGGCATTATTTACGATCGCAATGGGGAAGAGATGGCTTATAACATTAGTGTTCCGACCGTGATGGCGATACCGGTGCAAATTAAAGATAAACCAGCCGCGGCAAAACAATTAGCGAAAGTTTTAGGCGTGAGCGAGCAGGAAATATTTAGAAAAATTAGCGAGCGACAATCCATGGTTCGCGTCCCTGGCGGTTGGAAAATTAGTGAAGAAAAGGCGAAGCAGGTGATAGATTTAAAAATTCCTGGAATTCGAATTGCGGATGACAGTAAGAGATTTTATCCGCGGGGCGCGTTTGCTTCACATATCTTAGGGTTTACAACAATTGACAATCAAGGGCTAACCGGTGTTGAAAAAGTGTATGATGAGCGTCTTAAAGGTCGTAAAGGATCGGTTAATATGTATACGGACGCAAAAGGAAACTTGATGCCAGGCGAGACAGAAAAATTCACATCTCCCCAGGACGGGCTTAATCTTTTTTTAACAATTGACGCAAATGTGCAAGCCATCATTGAACGCGAGTTGGATCAAGCGTTCGCGGTGTACGATCCGGACGATGCGCTTGTCATTGCGATGGATCCTAAAACAGGCGAAATTCTTGGGATGGCGAGTCGACCTAATTATGACCCGGAATCATTTCGTGATTATCCAACCGAAATTTATAATCGGAATTTACCGATCTGGAAAACGTATGAGCCTGGTTCAACTTTTAAAATAATTACGTTAGCGGCGGCAATAGAGGAAGGGAAAGTCAATTTAGATAAGGAAAACTTTAGCGATCCGGGCTTTGTTAATGTTGCGGGAGCGAGGCTTCGCTGCTGGAAGCCAGGCGGGCATGGTCAACAAACCTTTTTAGAGGTGGTAGAAAATTCGTGTAACCCCGGATTTGTGGCTTTAGGACAACGACTAGGCAAGGACACCTTGTTTTCTTATATACATAAATTCGGCTTTGGGGAACGAACGGGGATCGATTTAATCGGGGAGGAAAATGGGGTCATGTTCAAAATGGAGCGGGTCGGTCCTGTTGAATTGGCGACAACTTCCTTTGGGCAGGGTGTATCGGTCACACCGATTCAGCAAGTTGCGGCCGTTTCTGCCGCAGTCAATGGCGGTAAATTAATTAAACCTCATTTGGCAAAAGAATGGCGTCATCCGTTAACAGATGAAGTGGTCGATAAAGTGGAGCCAAAGACGGTCAGACAAGTGATTAGCGAGGAAACGTCTAATCAGGTCCGTTACGCTTTGGAAGCTGTTGTAGCGAATGGAACAGGGCGTAACGCCTACATCGATGGTTACAGAGTGGGCGGAAAAACAGGGACGGCGCAAAAAGTCGAAAACGGTGTTTATTCGAAAAGTAAGCATATCGTGTCCTTCATTGGCGTCGCGCCAGCGGATGATCCGCAACTCGTTGTCTATGCAGCCGTTGATAATCCGAAGGGAGTGCGTCAGTTCGGCGGAACGATCGCGGCCCCGATTGTGCGTAATGTAATGGATTCATCTCTTCACCATTTGAAAATTGACAAAAGAGAAGATCAGATGCCAAAAGAGTATGTGTATCCTGATAAAAAGCTAGTAGAGGTACCCAACTTGATCGGAATGGAAAAAGAGCGCTTGCAATCCCAGTATTACTCTATCCCATTAGAAGTAGAAGGAAATGGCGATGTTGTCACGTACCAATCGCCAAAACCTGGCGTAAATATCGAGGAAGGTAAAACGATTCGGATTTATTTGGGTGACAAAAAGATTCAGACCGATTAAAATGGTAAAGGTTAAGCTGTTAAGCTGAATTCAGCGGGGATGCGCCAGTTGGCTGAGTTCGGCTAAAGCCCACGGCGGATTTTATCCTGTTTTAGGAGCCCTTTTTTCGAGTTCATTCGGAAAAAATCGGAAAACTTACGCCGAAGGCGTAATAGATCAATGGGGGTATCTATTATGAAGTTGAGGGAACTTCTGAGTTCGCTTATAAATTATCAAACAGAAGCAGATCTTGATCTTGAGATTACAGGGATTGAGACCGATTCGAGGAAAGTAAAGCCGGGCTATCTCTTTGTCGCTTTGCGAGGGTTTACGGTGGACGGTCATGATTACATACAACAGGCGCGGATGAATGGAGCCGTTGCCTTTGTTACGGAACGGAAGATTGAAGGTCAGGCGTCTTTTATTATCGTTCCGGATACCAAAAAAGCGCTCGCTGTTTTGGCAGATGCCATTTACCTTCGTCCAACAAGTCGGCTAAATCTAATTGGCATTACAGGAACGAATGGAAAGACAACGATTACGCATCTCGTGGAAAAGATCATGAATGACGCTGGGAAATTGACAGGGATTATCGGCACAATTGAAATGCGGGTGGGGCAATATCGAGAAGAAGTTAAAAATACGACGCCAGAATCGTTGCAATTACAAAGATTGTTTTCGCTCATGTTAGAGCATGAGGCATCGCATGCTTGTATTGAAGTGTCTTCGCACGCCTTACAAATGGGGCGGGTCTGGGGATGCGATTTTAAGACGGCGATCTTTACGAACTTGTCGCAAGATCATCTCGATTACCATGAAACAATGGAAAATTATCTGCAGGCAAAGGCGCTCCTTTTCGCTCAATTAGGAAGTGGTTATCAACGGGACAATCGAAAAATTGCAATTTTAAATAAAGATGATCAAAAATATGATGCGCTGTATAAAGTGACCGCAGCGGAAGTGATCACGTACGGTATTGAAAATGAGGCGGATGTGCGGGCTACAAACATTGAAATTGGGGCGACAGGCACTCGTTTCACGCTTAATACGTTCAAAGGCGCTGTTTCAATATCTATGAAATTAGTCGGTATGTTCAGCGTGTATAACGTATTGGCGGCGACTGCAGCCTGTTTGGTTGAAGGCGTATCTTTGTCATCGATTAAAGTAAGCATCGAGGCGATTAGCGGGGTGCCTGGCCGATTTGAACCCGTGCTCGAAGGGCAAGCGTTTGCCGCGATCGTCGACTATGCTCACACTCCCGATAGTTTAGAAAACGTATTGAAGACCGTCCGTGAAATTACGGCGGGAAAAGTCTATTGTATTGTTGGCTGCGGCGGCGATCGAGATCGCGGCAAACGTCCATTAATGGCTCAAATCGCGGCAACTTATGCGGATACAGCGATTTATACATCAGACAACCCAAGATCAGAAGATCCGAAGCGAATTTTGGAAGATATGGTTCAGGGATTGACGGACGAAACGTATCAATCAGCGACCTATCATTGTATTTTAGATCGAAAAGAGGCGATTGAATTCGCGGTTTCGAAAGCGAAATCGGGAGACGCCGTGCTGATTGCGGGCAAAGGGCATGAAACTTATCAAATAATTAAAGATCAAGTCCTGCCGTTCGACGATAAACAAGTTGTTGCTGTTGCCATCAGAAAAAGAATGGAGTAACATAGAAAAGATATGTAACGGAGGCATTCTTTGGAGGGCGGAAACACGCTGCAAGGAAATCCTTCGAGTGGTTGGAATGTATAAAGAGGAAGGAGGTTTGGGGGATGCCAATTCGAGTTTTACTATTTGCCATAGCTGTAGCATTTTTAATTGCTGTACTACTAGGCCCCCTATTCATCCCTTTCTTAAGAAAGCTCAAGTTTGGTCAGAGCATCCGAGAGGAAGGGCCGAAATCGCATCACAAGAAAGCCGGTACGCCAACCATGGGCGGAATTATTATCATGTTAGCTTTGACGGTAACGGTGTTTAAATTTGCCAATTCCTCCCCGGAACTATTTTTGCTTATGTTCTTAACGCTTGGGTACGGTTTAATCGGTTTTCTTGATGATTTTATAAAAATTTCTTTTAAGAGAAATTTAGGTTTGACGGCCAAACAGAAGCTTTTCGGTCAGCTTTTAATTGCGGTCATTCTTTACTACGTTTTGCTGCAATATCACTTTGACACTAAAATTTATGTGCCGGGAACTTCGTGGGGCATTGAACTTGGTTGGGCATACTTACCATTTTTGATGTTTATTACATTGGGTTCAACCAATGGTGTTAACTTAACCGATGGGCTCGATGGCCTGTTGGCTGGCACAAGCGCGATCGCCTTTAGCGCATATGCGATCATCGCCTGGATGTCAAGTCAGATGAACGTCGCTATTTTTTGCGCGGCAGTCGTTGGGGCTGTGCTTGGTTTCCTTGTCTTTAACGCCCATCCCGCAAAAGTTTTTATGGGGGATACTGGATCGCTAGCCTTAGGTGGCGCCCTTGCCGCTGTTGCCATCTTAACGAAGACAGAGCTGTTGTTAGCGATCATTGGCGGGGTGTTTGTATTAGAAACGCTATCCGTGCTTATCCAAGTCATCTCTTTTAAGACGAGAGGCAAGCGAATATTTAGAATGAGCCCGCTCCATCACCATTTTGAATTGGGCGGTTGGTCTGAGTGGCGGGTCGTCGTTACATTCTGGTTGACTGGATTGATATTTGCGGGGATTGCCGTGTATATTGAGGTGTTGCAATAATGGGGAAGCAATTTCAAACCGATTGGTTTCAGGGGAAAAAAATCGTTGTGTTAGGGTTAGCGAGAAGTGGTTTGGCCGTGTCCAAGCTGCTTCTTCGTTTTGGAGCAAAAGTAACCGTAAATGATCAAAAGGCGGAACAAGAATTAGCGGGGGTTGATGAATTAAAACAGTTAGGAATCGCTGTTATTACAGGAGGGCATCCTGAGGATCTTATCGATGTCAACGTAGATCTCGTGGTCAAAAACCCTGGGATTCCTTACACGAGCTTGCCGATTCAACAAGCGCAACAGCTCGGAATTCCTGTTGTAACGGAAATTGAACTTGCTTATGCTTGGAGCAAAGCGCCGCTCGTTGCGATTACGGGTTCGAATGGCAAGACAACGACAACGACGTTAGTCGGAGAAATATTACAAGCGGCCAACAAACGGCCGATTGTGGCGGGCAATATTGGGACCGTGCTTTGCGAACAGGCGGTAGCGGCGGAAACAGACAATATACTCGTAGCGGAATTAAGCAGTTTTCAATTGAAAGGAACGATTCATTTTCGCCCGCGGATTGCTTGTTTACTAAACGTTACACCGGCCCATTTGGATTACCACGGCAGCTGGGAGGATTATCTCCAATCGAAAGCAAAAGTGTTCGCTAACCTAGGCCCAAGTGATTTTGCCGTCCTGAATGCTGACAGTAAGGAATGCATTGAAATCGCTAAGCGAATTACGTGCGAGATCGTGTGGTTTAGTAAAACTCAAGCGATGAGCTTGGGAGCCTATGTAAAAGAAGAAGTCGTCTATTTTCAAGATCAGAGTGGACGCGCGCAGTCAGTGATTGCTACAGGAGAGGTCGCAATGCCCGGCGCTCATAATTTAGAAAATGCCTTAGCCGCGGTAGCGATCTGCGGTCTATTAGGGGCTTCATCCGAATCGATGCGCCAAACACTTGCTACATTTCAGGGGGTAGAACATCGTTTAGAGTTTGTGACCGAAATTAGCGGGATTAAGTTTTATAATAATTCGAAGGCTACGAACTCAGAAGCAACTGTAAAAGCTTTGGAGGCTTTTCGCGAGCCGATTGTTTTAATTGCGGGTGGATTGGATCGCGGCGTCGATTTTATGGAATTGGTTCCATTTATAAAGCAAAATGTGAAAGCGATCGTAAGTTACGGGCAAACGAAACAGCATTTTGTGACCGTCGGAAAAAAGGCGGGCCTTAGTCAACTATCGGTCGTTGATAACGTCGGTGACGCTGTAGCTGAAGCAAACCGATTCGCTGTTTCCGGGGATGTCGTGCTACTATCCCCTTCCTGCGCCAGCTGGGATATGTACGGCTCCTTTGAAGAAAGGGGAAGCATTTTTAAAAACTCCGTGCATAAGCTTAAAACAAGCCTACATTGACGGAGGCTAGGCTTCTGCAGTAAAGACTTAGGACACCAGCGCCTCTCACTGTCAATGTCGGTAAATTTTAGGCGATGTTGAGGTGGCTGCAGTGGCAAAAGCAAGATCTACGCCCGATTTTATTATTATTTTTTCCACATTGATTTTATTGGTCATCGGAGTGGTGATGGTTTACAGTTCAAGTTCAATCGTAGCGTTGAACAAAGGAGATGCGCTGTTTTTTACGAAGCGCCAACTCATCTTTGCCATCTTAGGCGTAATTGCGATGTTCTGTACGATGAATGTGGATTATTGGGTTTGGAAACGATGGGCGAAGGTAGGGTTGTTGACCTGCTTTGGAATGCTCGTGATCGTTCTGATTATCGGTAAAGAGGTAAACGGAGCGAAAAGTTGGCTCGGCGTGGGAGCGTTTGGTATTCAACCGGCCGAGTTTACCAAATTGGGACTCACCGTTTTTTTGGCGAAATGGCTGTCAGAAAATCAAAGGAAGATCACCTCTTTTAGCAAAGGCTTAGCCCCTACGTTAGGGATCTCAGGTCTTGCCTTCGCATTGATTATGCTGCAACCTGATTTGGGAACAGGTACAGTGTTAATGGGCACCGCTGTGTTGATGATCTTCGTGGCAGGCTGTCGAATTCAACACTTATTCGGTCTCGGGATGGTCGGCCTGATTGGTTTTGCGGGCTTAATTATGGCTGCGCCTTATCGGATTAAAAGAATTACTTCTTTCATGGATCCCTGGCAAGATCCACTTGGCTCTGGTTATCAAATTATTCAATCGTTGTATGCGATTGGACCCGGCGGGATTTTGGGGTTAGGTTTAGGGATGAGCCGACAGAAGTATTACTATCTCCCCGAACCGTATAATGACTTTATTTTCTCGATCATTGCCGAGGAACTAGGCTTTATTGGCGGCGCGCTTGTCTTGTTTTTATTTTTGCTTATTTTGTGGAGAGGGATGCGCGTGGCAATTACGGCCCCTGACCAATTTGGCAGCTTGCTTGCTGTCGGCATTGTAGGGATGATCGCAATCCAAGTCATTATTAATGTTGGGGTTGTAACAGGCGCATTTCCTGTTACGGGAATTACGCTTCCTTTTTTAAGTTACGGGGGTTCTTCTCTGACTTTAATTTTAACGGGAATGGGTATTCTGTTGAACATTTCCAGATTTGCTCGATAGCAACATGATTTTAGACTTAAATAAGTGGTGATAGATAATGAGGATTATACTTACAGGCGGCGGGACAGGCGGTCATATTTATCCGGCTCTAGCCATAGCCAAGGAGCTGAGGGAACGCCATCCAGATGTAGAAATTTTGTACATCGGCAGCGAAACAGGGCTAGAAGCGCGCCTTGTTCCAAAGTCGGGAATTCCATTTGAATCGATTGAGATTAGCGGTTTTAGAAGAAGTTTATCGTTCGAAAATGTGAAGACGGTTTATCGTTTTCTAAAAGGGGTTCGACGTTCGCGTTCGTTGATTCGATCGTTTTCAGCTGATGCAGTGATCGGTACAGGTGGCTATGTCTGCGGCCCTGTTGTTTATGCCGCCGCGAAACAGGGGATTCCGACGCTCATTCATGAGCAGAATGTCATTCCTGGTTTGACCAACAAATTTCTCGCCAAGTATGTCTCGCGGATTGCGGTTTCTTTTACGGGATCTGCGCAGTATTTTCCAACGGACAAAGTCGTCGTTACTGGGAATCCAAGAGCAACCGAAGTGGCAAAGGCTGACCCAACTCGAGGTCGGTCTTCGCTTGCTTTAAGCGGGTCAAAACGTCTCGTGTTAGTTGTCGGCGGCAGTAGGGGCGCGCGGGCAATTAATGAAGCGTTTATTGAAGCAATTCCACAATTGGAGAAACAGCGCAACACGCATTTTGTGTATGTCACGGGTGAAGTCCATTATGAACAAGTGAAGCAAATGTTGGAACAGAGCGGCCAAACCATGGGGAACATCAGCGTGTTTCCTTATATCTATAATATGCCGGAAGTGCTAGCGACAACCGAATTGATAATTAATCGAGCAGGGGCTTCTTTTCTCGCCGAAATAACATCGCTTGGGATTCCTTCGATTTTAATCCCATCACCGTATGTGACGAATAATCACCAAGAAAAAAACGCGCGCTGGTTAGAGGGGCATGGGGCAGCGGCTGTGTTGCTTGAACGCGACCTAACCGCTAATTCGCTAGTGACCGAGATTGAACAAATTGTTCATGTACCGCAGCGTCTACAATTGATGAAGCAAGCCGCCAAGAAATTAGGCGAACCGCAAGCGGCTGATAAAATTTATGAAGAGATTCAGAAGCTGATGCGTCGCTAGGCGTTTGTCACACTGAAATCAGACCCCGCATAGGTTAAAGTATCACGTGATATCAAGATCTCAAAGGCAATGCTTTGGAAGGGGTAAGTAGCTATGAGGGAATTTTTAAAACAAGTAAGAGCAGAAGACGTAGGGATTATTCTAGAGAAAGAACCCCTTGCCAACCATACCACATGGAAAATTGGCGGCCCGGCAGATGCATTGATTCAACCAAAAGATAAAGCAGGGTTGGTCAAAACAATGCGATTGATTTACCAACATCAGTTACCTTGGCGAGTCATTGGGAGAGGTTCCAATTTATTGGTACGGGACAAGGGAATCCGCGGTGTCGTAATTAAATTGGCTGATGGATTGGATTATCTTCGGTTTGAAGATGATGTGGCGCATGTCGGAGCAGGATATTCGTTTATTAAATTGTCGGTGATGGCGGGAAAGCAGGGACTCACGGGATTGGAGTTTGCTGGCGGAATACCTGGTACTGTTGGAGGAGCTGTCTATATGAATGCCGGTGCCCATGGATCTGATATATCACGCGTGTTTAAGTCAGCTGAAGTTGTGCTGGAAACAGGGCAATTGGTTGAGTATGGCCTTGAAGATATGAGATTTAGGTATCGACATTCTTTGTTGCAGGAGCAGCCAGGTTTGGTCGTGGGAATAACGTTGCAGTTGGCCCGCGGCGATAGAAAAAAGATTGCGGAAGCGATGGCGAAACATAAAAGTAGGCGCAGAGTCACCCAACCGCTGCAACAGCCATGCGCGGGAAGCGTGTTTCGCAATCCGTTACCTGAACATGCGGGACAATTGATTGAAGAAGCAGGTTTAAAAGGTTTTAAATTGGGGGGAGCTCAAGTCTCTGAAAAACATGCAAACTTTATCGTAAATGTAGGGGATGCGACCGCCCAAAATGTGCTTGATTTAATTAGACATATACAAAAAGTAGTAGCTGAAAAGTATGAGGTGCAATTAGCGCCGGAAGTTGAAGTGGCGGGTGAAGGATAACCCGGAGGTGTGAAACGATGGAGAAATTTGCAGTGCAAGGAGGTAAGCCGTTAAACGGCAGCCTTCGAATCCACGGTTCGAAAAATGCGGCGCTGCCGATCCTTGCAGCAGCAACATTAGCGGAAGGTCAATCCTCCATTCAGGATGTTCCTCACCTAATTGATATTAACGTGATGCTTGAAATATTGAATGCCCTTGGGGCGGAAGTTACGCATCAAAATTCATCCCTTCAGCTTGACACATCATCCTTATCATCCTCACATATTCCCCAGCATTTGATGGGAAAAATGCGTTCTTCCATTTTCCTGATGGGTCCATTATTGGCGAAACTCGGTCAGGTTACTGTTTATCCGCCAGGCGGATGCGCGATTGGAGATCGAAAGATTGATCTCCACTTACAAGGGCTAGCCGCGCTTGGCGCGAAAGTTGAAGTTGAGAAAGATTACATTCACTGCGCCGCGGATCAACTCGTTGGAGCTGACATCAAGTTGGCATACCCAAGTGTTGGGGCTACGGAAAACATTATGATGGCGGCGACGTTAGCGAATGGCAGAACCTTGATTCGGAATGCGGCGAGAGAACCGGAGATTATTGATTTACAAGACTTCCTGAACCAAATGGGGGCTAAAGTTCAAGGGGCTGGAACCTCGGTCATTGAAATTGAGGGAGTGAAGCGGCTTAAATCGACGGACTATCGCGTTATCCCAGATCGGATCGTAGCGGGGACGATGATGCTGGCAGTATCTATGACTAAAGGAGAATTATTATTAGAAAACATCAATATGGATCACCTTGCTCCACTGGTGAAAGTTATAGAGGGACGCGGTGTTGAAATCAATTATTCGCATGATATAATAAACATAGCTTCTCAAAATTGCGCTCGTTCTATCTCATTTTTAGAAACGGGACCATACCCTCACTTTCCAACGGATATGCAGGCCCAGTTGATGGCCTACCTCTCCTTATCTTCAGGACGCAGTGTCATTCGAGAAACTGTTTTTAATGGTAGATTTAGACATGTCGAACAACTGCAAAAGATGGGGGCGCGGATCGATATTCAAGACAATTCAGCTGTGATCTACGGGGATTCTGTCTATCAAGGCGCAGAAGTAGAGGCGACCGATTTACGAGCGGGAGCTGCCCTCATTTTAGCGGGGCTTGCCGCTCAAGGCGTGACGTTGATTTCACAGATCCACCATATAGATCGAGGGTATCAGAGAATTGAAGAACAACTGCAATCGGTCGGCGCATCGATTAAACGAATACGAGAGAAAAGCTAAGCGGCATATTCTGGATATGCCGCTTTTTAACTGAAATTTAGCCCAAGGCGGGTTGCCGATACTACGTACGTTTAAGATTTAAAATGGGACAAGCAGGGGGAACAGAGGATGCAAGATATGGAGCGGATGCCGACCTTAAAAAAAGAACATAAAAAGAAGAAAAAAACAAATCGTATTCTTTTGATTTTCGGATGGATCTTCTTTTTGAGCTTATCTGCGATAGTATTCTTTCAATCGCCATTAAGTAAGGTCGATGAGGTAACCGTAGATGGCGCGAACTTACTGAATCAATCGGAAATCATCCAACTCTCTCAAATCCAACCAGGTCAGTCCTTTTTTACGGTTAAAGCATCCGCGATTAAAAGGGCGATTAAAGCCCTTCCCGAGGTGAAGGAAGTAAATGTTAGCCGATCATTTCCAGGGAAAGTAATTATAGCGATTTCAGAATTTGAATATGTTGCCTTTCAGTGGGGGGAACAAAACGAGTTGATTCCAGTTTTGGAAAATGGAACGAGGTTGGAAAATAGGGTTTGGAATGATAGAGTGATAGATAGGCCGATTCTAAGGAGTTGGCCAGATACGTCACAATTCAAACATTTAGGAGAAGAATTAAAGAAATTAGAACCGAGTATCCGAAATGAAATTTCGGAAATGGAACCAGACCAAGTAGAAAAAGATCCCCAAAGAGTCATTTTATATATGAAAGATGGCTTCGAAGTTCATACTTCACTTCGTCACTTTGCTAAAAACATGGCATGGTATCCTCCTTTTATCGCAAATTTGAAGCAAGAAGGGAGCCCGCAAGGGATCATTAAAATGCTGGATGGAAAGTGGTTTGTGCCTTATCCAGATTCAGGGGTGGAAGAAGGAGCAACATGATGAAGATTAAAAAGATACACATTTATTTAACCCTCGTATTGTTGACTTTTGGCTTTATGATATCTTATTCAATCCAATTTACAAAGAAAACACCACATTCTCCGATTACCGCATCACAATGGGAGAAAAAACAACAACTACAGGAAAAGATTATTGCCGAACAACTTCAAGTTCAGCAACTAGAAGAACAACTGCAGCAGATTAAAGAGAGTGTGTCTGAGTTTGAAAGCAAAATGGGTGATAGTCAAGAGCAGACAAAGGGGGTTATGCAAGAGTTAGAAGAGGTCAGGATGTGGGTAGGGTTGATGCCTGCGAAGGGTCCTGGGCTCATTGCCACATTGACTGACAGTTCAAATGTTCCTAGTTCGGGAAATGCGAATGACTTTATCGTCCACGATGATGATATTCGGAAAGTAGTCAATGAACTTTTTGCCGCGGGGGCAGAGGCGATTAGCGTCAACGGTCAGCGATTGACAGCGAACTCCGCGATTTATTGCGTTGGACCGACCGTGTTGGTAAATGAAGTGAAAATGGCGCCGCCTTTTGAGATTTTTGCGATTGGGCAACCCGAGACATTATATTCCGCTTTAAACATGCCTGGCGGAGTCGCTCAGGAGATAAAAGAGGGGTCGAATATTGAAATGAAAGTAGATAAAAAGGAAAACGTTGAAATTCCAGCTTACGCGGGAGATAGCCAGGAACACTTGAAATTGCTAGACATTAGGGAGGGCGGGTCATAGATGCGGACAACCAGCAGAATTCCGTTTACGATCACAGTCATCAGTATCATTATCGGCTTCATGCTGGCGATTCAGTTCAATACAAACAATAAGAGCACGGGCGCTGAATCGAAGGACATGTCTTTGCTGCGCCAGGACTTACAAAAAGTGATGGAACAACACCAACGAATCTTAGCGGATATCGTTAAATATGATCAGTTGTTGTTTGAGTATAAGAATCCTGCCAATCAAGAAAATTCCCTTAATCTTATGATAGAAGAACTAGAGCGGGTTAAAGCGTTCGGAGGGCTTGCTCCAATTGAGGGGAAGGGATTACTGATTACGATAGCTGAAATTGAAGATCCGCTCGACGATGCGTTTAGTAGTTTAATCATGATCTATGATGGTGACCTTCGCCTGGTTGTTAATGAATTATTTGGGGCGGGCGCTTTGGCGATTGCCATCAATGATAATCGAATGACGCCGCAAAGTTCAATTCGGGATGTCGGCGAAGAGATTCAAGTCAATACCAAAGTGGTTCGACCGCCGTTTGAAATCAAAGTAATAGGAGATCCGGAGGTGCTTGAATCAGCTATGAAGTTAAAAGGGTTTGAGGAATTCTTTAAAGTTTTTAACTATAGTTTTTCTATGAAAAAACTAGACAAAATCAATGTTCCTGCCTATGATGGAAAAGGGTCGATCCGTTATATGAAACCATTGAAAGAAGGGTCATAATCTATGTGGCTGCCTATTATTGGATTGATCATTGGCGTCGTTTTGGGTTTGTCATCTGAATTTACAGTTCCGGTTGAATATCGCAGCTATTTATCAATCGCTGTTTTAGCCGCGCTGGATACGGTATTCGGCGGGATCCGCTCTTATCTAGAGAACATCTTCGATATTAAAGTATTCATGTCCGGGTTTTTCTTTAATACGCTTTTAGCCGCGGCTCTTGCGTTCCTAGGCGTATATATGGGTGTAGATCTCTATTTAGCGGCCATTTTTGCTTTCGGTGTCAGACTATTTAATAATATTGCTGTCATTCGCCGAATCATGATGGGGCGTTGGTTCAAAGACAATTCTTTCAATGAGTAAACCGGAAGATCTATATAAAAGAAGCGAATGATTCGTTGAATTATGACGTTATTTGCAACTTGAATGTCTAAATGCCACTTAGTATTAACAAATTTGTAAGAAATTGCCGCATTGTTTTTTAAGGAAAAACACAGAAAAAAAAAGGGAATTAACTAGCTTTGTTGAATTATCTATTAATAGGAAACGAATAAGGAGCAATTATTTATTCGGTAAAGCTAATAAACATGGATATTCTAAACATTTAAGGATGTCTTAATTAAATGGATTTGGGTATTTATAGATTGAGAGTTGGAGTTTGTGTAGGGGAGGTGCCAAGGGTTGAACAACCATGATCTACTTGTTAGCTTAGACATCGGTACATCCAAAGTGAGAGTCATCATTGGGGAAGTCCATAATGGATCCATTAATATTATAGGAGTAGGCACTGCTGAGTCCCAAGGAATTAATAAAGGAGCCATCGTAGACATCGACCAGACGGTTCTCGCTATTCGCGAGGCGGTGGATCAAGCGGAGAGAATGGTGGATGTAACCATTCAGGATGTTTTTGTTGGAATATCGGGAAACCATATTGAACTTGTGATGAGCCAAGGAGTCGTCGCTGTGTCAAGCGAAAATAAAGAAATCGGGGAAGAAGATATCTATCGTGTGACAGAGGCCGCAAAAGTTATTTCGATACCGCCTGAGAAAGAGATTATTGATGTTGTCCCAATTGAGTATATTATTGACGGATTGTCAGGCGTTAGCGATCCGCGCGGAATGATCGGCATTCGCTTAGAGATGGAAGGGACGATCATCACAGGTTCGAAGACGATTATTCATAATCTGTATCGTTGTGTAGAAAGGGCAGGGCTCAAGATTGCGGGGTTTTATCTGCAATCATTGGCGGCAAGCGACATCGCCCTTTCAAAGGATGAGAAGAATTTAGGCGTTGTGCTGATTGATATGGGCGCGGGTTCTACAACTGTTTCCATATTTGAACAAGGAACACTCGCTGGGATTCGTTCGATTCCAATCGGCGGAGACTACATAACGAGTGATATTGCTTATGCCTTACGGACGTCTACCGAAGAGGCAAGGCGTTTGCAGATGAAGTACGGCTGTGGCATGATCGAACAAGCTTCTCCATCTGAGTCCTTCAAAGTAAAAAGAATCGGGAGTAATTCTGATTTAGAATGCAGCCAAATCGATCTTGCGCATGTTATTGAGCCGAGGGTAGCGGAAATTTTTGAAATGATTCAAGCTGAGGTGATCGATCTTGGTTACCATGGAGAAATTCCCGCTGGCTATGTACTAACAGGCGGAGTCGCGGCGATGCCGGGTGTCGTAGAGTTAGCAAGAGAAGAACTTCAAGCCCCCGCGCGTGTTGCGATGCCTGATTATATCGGTGTGCGAGATCCTGCTTTCACGACAGGTGTCGGCTTGATCAAGTACGCGTCTAGACATACAGCGCCCCGTGAACCGATGGTAATTGAGAAGGAAGCCGTTCTTGTTTCTAGCAAACCTGCCGTTAAAAGCCAAACAAAGTCTAGGAATAAGAGCGAGGGTATGATCGATAGGGTGAAAAATTGGTTTAGTGAATTTATTTAATTGAGCTCACTTCAATTGTTTATGGAAGAAGCTTCGAGACATGTGAGGAGGACTAGCAAGAATGTTGGAATTTGATCTAGATATTGAATCGCTTGCCCAGATAAAAGTTATTGGCGTTGGTGGCGGTGGAAGTAATGCGGTCAACAGAATGATCGAAATGGGTGTGCAAGGTGTAGAGTTTATTGCTGTAAATACAGACGCCCAAGCATTACATCTATCGCGCGCTGATCAGAAGTTAAAGATCGGTGAGAAATTGACAAGAGGATTAGGAGCGGGAGCTAATCCTGAAGTAGGAAGAAAAGCAGCCGAAGAGAGCCGCGAGCAAATTGAAAATGCGTTACGCGGAGCTGACCTCGTATTTGTAACTGCAGGTATGGGTGGTGGGACCGGAACAGGAGCAGCCCCTGTCATTGCAGATATTGCGAGACAAATGGGTTCGCTTACGGTTGGTGTGGTAACAAAGCCATTCTCTTTTGAAGGAAGAAAGAGGGCGCAACAGGCGAATAACGGTGTCAACGCGTTAAAAGAAAAAGTAGATACATTGATTGTGATTCCAAACGATCGACTGCTTGAAATCGTCGATAAAAATACCCCGATGCTAGAAGCTTTCCGTGAAGCGGATAATGTGTTGCGTCAAGGGGTGCAGGGGATTTCAGATCTGATCGCTGTTCCTGGATTGATTAATTTAGACTTTGCTGACGTAAAAACAATTATGACTGAGCGAGGCTCCGCATTAATGGGAATCGGCGTAGCGACGGGGGAAAATCGAGCAACGGAAGCAGCTAAGAAGGCGATCATGAGTCCTTTATTAGAAACTTCAATCGATGGAGCTCGCGGGGTTCTCTTGAATATTACGGGTGGCAATAATCTAAGCCTTTATGAAGTAAATGAAGCTGCGGATATTGTTGCTTCCGCATCCGATCAAGAAGTAAATATGATTTTCGGAGCTGTCATTAATGAGAGCTTAAAAGACGAAATTATTGTTACCGTCATCGCTACGGGTTTCGAAGAAGCGTCTAGTCAACCTGGACAAATGGACAAGCGTCCACCACAACAACAACAGTCATCGTTTATGAACACAGCTAGGAATCAGGTAGCTAGCGCTAAAGAGGAAGAAGAACGTGTTGAAGTGCGTCCATTCCAAAACTTTAACAATAACAGTTTAGATGTTCCAACATTCTTGCGAAACCGACGTAACCGCAATCAAAATCCCAAAAAATAATAATTATTACTTTAAAAGAGCGTAAGGGAGTCATTCCCTTACGCTCTTTTTTATGCTGAGGCGCATGAACGCTGTTATCTGTTTGATTCCGGAAATTCGACGAAATTAGTAGTACATTATCGGCGCGGTTAGACAGACTTTGGAATTTCAATATTATATACTTAGAACAAACAACTGTAAGTATCTGGTAAGTGAAGTGGGAGCAAAGGACAAATTCATGTTACAAACGTGGATTATCTCAACGGTGAGGGGGGCTTTTGAATGAAGTGACCGTCTATTTAGATATCATTTTAATCTATAACTTTCTTATTGATTGGCTGCTTCTCTGGAGTACCGCTTATATCTTAAAGTTGAAGCCGAAAGTTTATCGTCTCGTGTTAGGCGCCTGTTTAGGAGCAAGTTACACGATGGTTCTATTCTTCCCGGTAATGTCAGGATTCTACACGTTTCTATCAAAATTACTACTCTCTATGTGTATGATTCTAACGGTGTTTGGATTCCACCGACTTTATGTTTTCTTTCAAAGATGGTTGGTCTTTTATTTAGTCGCTTTTGTTTTAGGCGGTGGGTTATTAGCTATTCATTTTTTTCTACAATCAGAAAGTGAAGTAATTTCGGGCATTGTGGTTACACAATCAAGCGGTGTAGGGACACCGATTACATGGGGATTTATTGCGCTTTGTTTTCCACTCGTTTGGTGGTTATCAGGCAGGGGCATTAAGCAGATGAGAGAGAGCAATCGGAAAGCCGTTTATTATGGCGATGTGGAGGTGATGATTGACGGCGCAGCGATACGTTGTAAAGGGCTTATCGATACGGGTAATCAATTGTATGAGCCGATTACAAGAATTCCCGTTACGATTATTGACCTGATATGTTTTCAGGATCATCTTCCAAGCCCATTATTTGAATCGATCAAGCAACGGGAGGATTTAAGTTCTTCCTCTTCATTTATGCAGTTGGAAGATGTTTGGTTACAAAGGATTCGGATGATTCCATTTCGAAGTGTTTCCAGAGGAATGGATTTGTTACTTGCGATTCGTCCCGATTCAATTCGGATTGAAACAACGGAAGGTTACTATGAAACGAGCCGCGTTCTGATTGGATTGAATCCGACATCGCTTTCTTCTGACGGTAGCTATCAGGCGATTATTCATCCCGCTTTGGTTACGGATGAGCATGGTAAGCACAATCAAAATTCATTACCGCAGGAAGCGATGTCAATATGAATTGAAGGAGGACAATATGATGACAAAATGGAAATTGATGACTCAACTGTTCTGGTATCGATTATTAATGATAGTAGGTTTAAAAGCGGAAGAAATTTATTATATCGGTGGCAGTGAGGCGTTGCCCCCGCCTCTAACAAGGGAAGAAGAAGAAATTTTACTCGGTAAATTACCAAAAGGCGATTCGGCTGTTAAGGCGATGTTAATCGAAAGAAATTTAAGATTAGTCGTTTACATTTCACGCAAGTTTGAAAATACAGGCATCAATATTGAAGACCTTGTTAGTATTGGAACCATTGGACTTATCAAAGCAGTCAATACATTCGATGTTGAGAAAAAAATTAAACTAGCGACTTATGCTTCGCGCTGTATTGAGAATGAAATCTTAATGTTTTTAAGAAGGAACAATAAAGTTAAATCAGAAGTATCCTTCGATGAACCGTTAAATATTGATTGGGATGGAAATGAACTGTTACTTTCTGATGTATTAGGAACAGAGAACGACACAATTACCCGCGATCTTGAGGAACAAGTCGATCGAAAATTGCTGTACAAAGCGTTGGAAAAGTTGTCAGATAGAGAAAAGGTGATTATGGAACTACGTTTTGGTCTTAATGGCAAGCAAGAAAGAACGCAAAAAGATGTGGCGGATATGTTGGGAATTTCCCAATCCTATATTTCTAGACTGGAAAAAAGAATTATCAAAAGGCTAAGAAAAGAATTTAATAAGATGGTTTAAGGCAATGGAACCTAAGTTTTGTTGTTTAAGCAAAACTTGGGTTCTTTGCGCCAATTTCGGGATATTTCCTGGAATTTACTTTATGCATAAATTTTCCCTTCGAGGAGATACTTACTTTTAACGCTGCTCCTAGGAGGGAAAAAAGGTGACAAGAAACAAAGTTGAAATATGTGGCGTAGATACGTCAAAGCTACCTGTACTGACCAATAAGGAGATGCGAGAACTTTTTGTAGAGTTGCAAAGCGGTGGTTATTCGGCCAGGGAAAAGTTAGTGAACGGTAATTTGCGTCTCGTTCTCAGCGTCATTCAGCGTTTTAACAATCGTGGAGAATACGTTGACGATTTATTCCAAGTCGGTTGTATCGGGTTAATGAAAGCCATCGACAATTTTGACCTTGGACAGAATGTTAAATTCTCCACATATGCGGTTCCGATGATCATTGGGGAAATCAGACGTTATCTAAGGGACAACAATCCAATTCGAGTCTCCCGCTCTTTACGGGACATTGCTTACAAAGCCCTACAGATACGCGATTCTCTAACAAATAAAAACTCGCGGGAACCAACGATTTTTGAAATTTCAGAGGCGCTCAATTTGCCGAAAGAAGACATTGTGTTTGCGCTTGACGCGATCCAAGATCCCGTCTCCCTATTTGAACCGATTTACCAAGATGGCGGCGATCCGATTTATGTCATGGATCAAATTAGTGATGAGCGGCACAAAGATATTCAATGGGTTGAAGAAATCGCGCTCAAAGAGGCGATGCGACGGTTAAATGATCGCGAGAAAATGATCTTATCGATGCGTTTCTTTGAAGGTAAGACACAGATGGAAGTGGCCGAAGAAATTGGGATATCTCAGGCTCAAGTTTCCCGACTGGAGAAGGCGGCCATTTCACAAATGCAAAAACACGTACAATAGAATAGTTCTTTGAAAAGCATCTGCTAACGGATGCTTTTTATTTTTGAATAAACCATTGGGCGATGCACATTTTCAGCTAAAGTTGACATATAAATGGGGAAAGAGAGAAATTTGATGCGTTAAGGGTGGCAAAAAGAATGAGGATCTCGGAATTTCAAACAAAAGATGTTGTCAACGTGCTTGATGGACGGCGGTTAGGTCAAATAACAGATTTAGAGATCAATTTAAAGTTAGGACAGATCGATGCGATCGTCGTGCCTGGTCAGGGGAAGTTTTTGGGACTTTTCGGGGGCGGCAATGATTTCGTCATTCCCTGGAGAAACATCGTTAAAATAGGAAAAGACGTTGTTTTAGTTCGTTTAGAAGATGTCCTTTTTAAAGAGCCAGAAATGGGGCAAGCAGATGAATACCGACCTTATTAACGTACGAAGGGAGCGAACATATATCCCGGAAGTGCGTTTTCTTTTTGGATAAGTTGGAGCGGTTCAACGACGCCACGGCAGATAAAAGGGTTTTGTGTTAAAATATGAGTAATAATTTGATTCGTGGGAGGGAAGCAACTTGGAACCTTTTGAATGGGATCGAGATCGTTTAACGCTCCGCATTTCAGAATGGGAGCGCGCTGTTCCAGGACTTGTTTGCGGTTTTACAACTCGTTTAGGAGGATTGAGCGCAGCTCCATTTGATTCCATGAACTGCGCCATGCACGTTGGTGATCGCGATCAAGCTGTGATCGCAAATCGCGAGTTGTTGACCCAAAAGCTCCAGTTTTCAATCGAGCAATGGACTTGCGCCGAACAAGTTCACGGAAATGATGTGGTCGTTGTAACGAGCACTCAGCGCGGCAAAGGGAACAAAGCGCTTGCAGACGCGATTCCCAGCGCCGACGGGTTAATTACGGGAGATTCGGATGTGTTGCTTGCCTCCTTTTACGCGGACTGTGTTCCTTTGTTCTTTATCGCCCCTTCGCAACGAGTCGTAGGCATTGCCCATGCGGGCTGGAAAGGAACAGCGGGAAATATTGGGGCGCGAATGGTTGAACATTTTGCTCAGTCGTTTCAGATTGAACCGAAGGAGATTCGGGTGGCGATCGGACCGTCGATTGGGGGCTGTTGTTATGAAGTGGACGGAAAGGTTGTTGAGGCGATTGGAGTTCAATTGCCAAAAGAGACTGAACCTACGTACACTAAAATGAAGGAGAACGGAAAGATTCAGCTTGATTTAAAGGAAGCAAATCGGGTGTTATTGGAGCGAGCGGGTATCCACTCCATTTTGATGAGTCGTTTGTGCTCGAGTTGTCGTAATGATTTATTTTATTCTTATCGCAAAGAGGCGGGAAGGACGGGACGAATGACCGCTTTTATCGGATTTAACTAATTCAGAAAGGATGTATGAAGCTAGATGAATATGAAAGAGTCGGTAGATCAAGTGAAACAGCGAATTGAAGCGGCTTGTAAACGAGCAAATCGTGATCCTAATGAAATTAATCTCGTAGCAGTTACGAAATATGTGGGGATGGATCGGGCAAAAGCCGTTTTACAAGAAGGGATTCAACATATCGGGGAAAGCAGAGTTCAGGACGCCCTTCCCAAGTGGGAGGCGTTGCAAGGTGGACAAGCAACTTGGCACTTTATTGGTAATTTGCAGACGAACAAAGTAAAAGATGTAGTCGGTAAATTTTCGTATATCCATTCCCTTGATCGAGAATCGCTTGCTAAAGAAATTGAAAGGCGCGGCAGGCAGAATAATGTCGTAACGAATTGTTTTGTGCAAGTAAATATCTCAGGAGAAGAAACAAAATCAGGCCTAGAGCCAAATCAAGTGTTGGAATTTGTCAAAAAAACAAGTAAGATGAAGTATATAAAGATATGTGGTCTGATGACCATGGCGCCTTATGAACTTGACAGCGAACAAACGCGTCCCATTTTCAGGAAGCTGCGACAATTGAGAGATGAATGCAATCAGTTGGGGCTTCCAAACGTTCAAATTGAACATTTATCGATGGGGATGTCGAATGATTTTGAAGTGGCAATTGAAGAGGGAGCGACATTTATTCGGCTGGGCTCTTCATTAGTTGGCAAAGACTAAGAAGGAGGCGGACGTAATGGGGGTAATGGCAAGGATTATGGGATATTTGGGGTTGTCGAGTGATGAGGTCTATGAGGAGGAATATGAGGACCAACGACAACAACGAAATGAAATGGACGAGGAACAGAACGTTCATCAAAAGAAGCACAAAAACAACGTAGTTAGCCTGCAACACGCCAAGGAACAAGTGAAGATGGTATTAGTAGAGCCAAAGGCGTACGAAGAAGTGCAGGATATTGCGGATCATCTCCGTTCCCGTCGACCTGTCATTATTAATTTGCAACGAGTAAGCAGTGAGCAAGCAAAAAGAATTATTGATTTTTTAAGTGGAACGATTTATGCGATCAACGGTGATATACAAAAAGTAGGATCGAATATCTTTATGTGCGCCCCGGATAATGTGTCTGTGCAAGGCGAGATCACAGACTGGCTAGCTGATGAAGATACATATATGAGGTAGCCGAGCGAATATACTCAATTAAAAGCATTTCGGCCCCAATGTTAGAGCCGTCATGCGGTGAGGGGATGAATCGATTTGTCGCCAACGATTGAAACAGTTATAAGAACCATCGTCCAAGTCTATACGTTTATTATTTTTGGCTATATTCTTTCATCTTGGTTTCCGCGGTTAAGAGACTCTGCTCTTGGTTACTTTCTCGGTAAAATGGCAGAGCCTTTTTTAAGTCCTTTTCGGCAGTTGATCCGCCCCGTTGGGGTTATGGATATTTCAGCGATTGTAGCCTTATTCACATTGTTTTTTGCCGAAAAAGGTTTGATCTTTTTATTATATTATTTCTTCTAAGGATATGAAAGTATGAACTTGTTTGAGCACTTTAGAAAGGAAGAACATCCTTTTATTGAGCAGGCCCTTGATTGGCTAGCGTTCGTAGAGGAGCGACATGAAACAAAATTAACCGATTTTTTAGACCCCAGACAAGTTTACATTTTGCAAACATTGTTGGCTAGGTTTGACGAGGTTAAATTGACACCTTTCGGTGGATTTAATGGGGCGGAAAGATGTCGTGTGTTGCTGCATCAACATTACTATGAGCCTAAGGAAGATGAATCAGGACTCGCCGCATTTCAACTGACAGCATCGTCGCAAGCATCCTTTCAAAAATTAACACATAGGGATATTCTCGGCGCCTTAATGGCGGCTGGATTAAAGAGAGATAAATTTGGTGACATTCATATACATCCCGATCAGGCGCAAATCGTTGTAGCTGAAGAAATAGCGGATTACTTGAGACTGCAGTTTACCCAAGCGAATCGTGTGTCGGTTCTGCTTGAATCGATTGAGTTTTCGCAATTAATTCCTGTCGTCAATGAGTGGAAAACGATGAATATTACGGTTTCATCCTCGAGAGTGGATGTCGTAGCTGGTGAGGTGTTCCGACTTTCTCGATCGAAAATCTTAAGTCCAATTCGGGGCGGATCGTTGAGAGTGAATTGGATGGTCGTCGATTCCCCCTCTTTCATTGTTCAAGAGGGAGATATTGTTTCACTTCGTGGTTTTGGACGATTTAAAATTCAGAAGAATGAAGGGAACACAAGGAAAGGGAATACGCGTTTAGAGATAGGCGCGTTGCTGTAACGATCATAGCAGAACGCCGAAGCAAGGCGTAGTTGTATTAATAAACAATGGTGGAGGTGTTCCCTCATGGCATTAACCCCGCTTGATATTCATAATAAAGAGTTTAGTAAAGCGTTCCGCGGGTATGATGAAGATGAAGTAAATGAGTTTTTAGATCAGATTATTAAAGATATGGAATTGCTGCTTAAAGATAAACGTGAGATGGAAGAGAAGGTCGCCGTTCTTTCTGAGCGCCTGACCCACTTTACAAATATTGAGGAAACGTTAAGCAAATCGATCCTAGTTGCGCAGGAAACAGGCGAAGAGGTCAAGGCCAACGCGAGAAAAGAGGCGCAACTAATTATTAAAGAAGCCGAGAAAAATGCGGATCGGATCATTAATGAATCGTTGATCAAGTCTAAAAATATCGCGATGGAGATTGAGGAACTGAAGAAAACGGCTGCCGTCTATCGGATTCGCTTTCGTAGTCTGTTAGAAGCGCAAATGGAAATGCTAGATAGTGGAAACTGGGATCAATTTGAAAAGTTGGAAGAAGATTTGAAAAACGAGAAAGAGCAAATTGAAACGCGATAGCTTGATTTGAGCTTATTTTAAATGGTATAATTTTTTGAATAAAATTCTCCTGTAGACGAGCAGGAGCCTTCTCATTCGGCAGGAATGCAGAAGGCTTTTATCGTTTTTCGGAACGTTTCTAGAGGTGTAATTGATAATAGTAGGAGTGATTCGGTTATGGACTATGGTAAAACGTTGAATTTACCAAAGACAGACTTTCCAATGCGGGGCAATCTTCCTAAAAGAGAGCCAGACATGCAGCGTTGGTGGGATGAAATCAACATTTATAAAAAAGTGCAAGAAAGAACGGCAGGACGACCTAAATTTATTTTGCATGATGGTCCTCCATACGCGAACGGCGATATTCATATCGGACATGCCTTGAATAAAGTGTTGAAAGATATAATCGTCCGCTATAAATCGATGAGCGGTTTTGACGCGCCTTATGTGCCTGGTTGGGACACGCACGGTTTACCGATTGAGCATGCGGTTATCAATAATGAGAAAATCGACCGCCATCAAGTTGGAATTGCCGAATTTAGAGAGCAATGCGCCAAATACGCCCATTCTTTCATCGATCGACAACGCGAACAATTTAAAAGACTTGGCGTCCGCGGAGATTGGGAGAATCCATATATTACATTAAAACCAGAATATGAGGCGCAACAGATTAAAGTATTTGGGGAAATGGCCAAAAAAGGATATATATATAAAGGGTTAAAGGCTGTTTATTGGTCGCCTTCATCAGAAACAGCGCTAGCGGAAGCTGAAATTGAATACCAAGACAAACGCTCCCCCTCTATTTATGTGAAATTCCCTGTAGTAGAAGGGAAGGGAAAGCTTGCGGAAGATGTTCATGTTGTGATTTGGACGACGACGCCATGGACGATTCCCGCAAACTTAGCGATTGCGATTCACCCTGAATTAGAGTATTCCGTTATTGAGGCGCAAGGTGAAAAGTATCTACTAGCCACTGGTCTCGTTGAATCCGTGTCGAGTGAGGTTGGATGGGGAGAGGTAAATACGCTTCAAACACTAACAGGCGCGGAATTAGAAGGCGTAGTTTGTCGCCATCCGTTTTATGATCGCCCATCCCCAATTTTGCTGGGAGAACATGTTACGTTAGATGCGGGGACAGGGTGTGTTCACACAGCGCCAGGTCACGGGGAAGAAGACTTTGAACTTGGACAAAAGTATGGTTTATCTGTTTTATGTCCAGTCGATGGTCAGGGGAAATTTACAAAAGAAGCGCCAGGCTTTGAAGGTATGTTTTATGATGATGGCAATAAAGCGGTCACTGATAAGTTGAAAGAGGCCAATGCATTATTGCATCTTGGATTTATTACGCACCAATATCCACACGACTGGAGAAGTAAAAAACCTGTTATTTATCGGGCGACGGAGCAATGGTTTGCTTCAATCGATGGTTTCCGTGACCAATTGTTACAAGCGATCAAAGATGTGAAGTGGGTTCCGAGTTGGGGAGAGCAGCGTCTGCACAATATGGTTGCTGACCGCGGTGATTGGTGTATTTCTCGTCAACGCGTGTGGGGCGTGCCGATTCCAATTTTTTATTGCGTTCATTGTAATGAAGAAATTATTAATGACGAAACGATTGACCACGTTGCCGCTTTGTTCCGCAAGGAAGGTTCACAAGCTTGGTTTACGAAGGACATTTCTGAATTGACTCCGGCGGGTCTAACTTGTCCTTCATGCGAAGGGAAGGAATTCCGCAAGGAAACGGATATTATGGACGTTTGGTTTGACTCTGGGTCTAGTCACCAAGCTGTGCTCAAGGAACGAGAAGAGTTAAGCTGGCCAGCTGATCTCTATCTGGAAGGTTCGGACCAATATCGCGGTTGGTTTAACTCCTCGCTGTCGACTTCCGTAGCCGTTTATGGAAAAGCTCCGTATAAGGGTGTGCTTAGCCACGGTTTTGCTTTAGATGGAAATGGTCGAAAAATGTCTAAGTCACTCGGAAACGTTGTTATTCCCGCGGAAGTCATGGAAAAGATGGGCGCGGATATTTTGAGATTGTGGGTTGCGTCTGTGGATTATACAGCGGATGTGCGCATCTCCGATAAAATCATGTCTCAAATTGCGGAAGCGTATCGTAAAATTCGTAACACATTCCGTTTTTTACTTGGTAATCTTGAAGGATTTGATCCTGCGACAGATCGTGTCGACTTTAAAGACATGACTGAATTAGATCAGTATGTATTGATTAAGTTGCAACATGTCACAGACACTGCTCTTAAAGCATATGATCAATATCATTTCCACTCTGTTTTCCAAACGATCCATAATTTCTGCGCGATTGATCTGAGCTCGTTCTACTTAGATGTATCAAAGGATCGGTTATATACGGAAGGGGCAGATTCGCTCGCTCGCTTAGCGGGGCAAACTGTAATGTATGAGGTATTGGTCGCGCTTGTTAAGTTGGTCGCTCCGATTACGCCGCACACAGCCGATGAGGTGTGGAAATACGTTCCAGGAGCTAAGGAGATTAGTGTTCAGTTAACAGATATGCCGCAATCAAACCCTGCTTTGCTCAATGATGAATTAGAACAAAAATGGGATCTGATGTTAGAATTGCGTGATGAAGTGCTGAAGGCGCTTGAGGAAGCTCGTAGTCAAAAAGTAATCGGTCACTCGCTCGGAGCTTCGGTTGATTTGTATCCGACAGAAGAAGCGGCGCCGCTATTGCGTCAATTCGGCCGTTTAGATGAGTTCTTCATTGTATCCAAAGTGAATATTCATGAGGAACAAGCCCCACAAGACGCTACACATTTAGAGAAAGTAGCGGTTAAAGTCGGTCAAGCAGCAGGGACAAAATGTGACCGTTGTTGGATTGTGACACCAGCGGTTGGCGAAGATGAAAAACATCCTTCCATTTGCCCGCGTTGCGCGTCTGTTGTTGAAAAGTACTACAGCCATGTAAATGAATAATAAAATGAAGCTGACTTTTTGTTTAAAAGTCAGCTTTTTTTTATGGGCGCATAGCCATCGACAAAAGTAGTGGAGAAAAGGTGGCATGAAATGACAGACTTTCTAGTTGAATATACCTATAATTGGAAGGTGGAGAAAGCGACAAATCATTGTTTACTTCACACAAATCAGGGAAAAATTCCTATTAAGGCTCAATTCAAGCATCGTTCAAGTTGGAGAAACGGTTCAAAATATTAATTTATATAGGAAGTGATTGGATGCCGCGACCGTTGGTCATTGGAAATGGGAAAATGTTGATTAACTTCGACGCTTCGTTGAACATGCGTGATTTGTATTACCCATATGTTGGTCAGCTCAATCATATCGGAGGCTACTTTTCTCGAATCGGTGTGTGGGTGGATGGGTTGTTTAGTTGGTGTCATGAAGCAAATTGGACGATTCAACTCGCTTATTTACCGGAGACGTTGGTAACGAATGTTGTCGCAACCAATGCAAAACTAGGGATTCAGCTTACAATTCATGATGCTGTTCACCAACGAGAAACAATATACTTAAAGAAAATTATCGTAAAAAATGTATGGGATGAAGATCGAGAAGTTCGTCTCTTTTTCAATCACGATTACAGCATTAATGAAACAGAGGTCGGAGATACAGCTGTTTATGATCCGTTACTCAATGCGGTTTACCACTATAAGCGAAACGTGTACATTATGATCAACGGTAAAACTGAAGATGCGGGAATGTATGAGTACAGCATCGGCGTAAAGCGGTTTAATCATGCTGAGGGCACGTGGCGCGATGCGGAGGATGGACGGCTGGGCGGAAATCCAATCGCCCAAGGATCCGTAGATAGTACAGTAAGTTTTCGGTTGAATGTGCCTGCCCATCAGGAAAAGCCGCTTTGGTATTGGATTGCGATGGGTGAAAACTTAACGGAAGCGAAAACATTGAATGAGTATGTGTTAGAAAATAACCCCGATTTGTTGTTGCGCAGGGTACAAGTCTTTTGGGAGCGATGGGTTAATAAAACGGACCGCGACTTTGCTGATTTAGGAGACGACGTTATTTCCTTATTTAAACAAAGCTTGTTGATTGTGCGTACTCAAACGGATCAGAATGGAGCGATCATTGCTGCCAATGATTCTGATATATTACAATTTAACCGCGATCACTACAGTTACATGTGGCCGCGCGATGGCGCCTTTATCGCTTATGCGATGACAAAAGCGGGATATGATGGTGTCGTCAGCCCTTTTTTTGATTTCTGTTCAAATGCGTTAACAGAAGAGGGTTATCTCCATCATAAGTACAATCCAGACGGTTCGGTCGGATCGAGTTGGCACCCTTTTATTCACGATGGTAAGTACCAATTGCCGATCCAGGAAGATGAAACGGCGCTCGTGTTGTTTGCTCTATGGGAACATTATAAAGAGCATAAACAAATTGAGTCGTCTCAAAATTTATATGCCACCTTAATTCGTCCAGCAGCTAACTTTTTGACGCAGTATGTTGATGAAAAGGTAAATCTGCCTCATGCCAGCTATGACCTATGGGAGGAAAGAAGAGGAATTTTCACCTTCACTTCCTGTACAGTGTACGGTGGCTTGATTGCTGCGGCCAATTTCGCGTCCTTGTTTGGAGATGATCGGCGTCGGCGTCGCTATGAAGAAACGGCGGAAAGAATCAAGCGGGGAATTGAACAATATCTATATGACGAACAGGTTGGACGATTTATTCGCGGGATATACATTGATCGCGACGGTTCGATTACGAAAGATTTGACGTTGGAAAGCAGCTTGTTTGCGCTCTTCGCTTTTTACGTATTTGACATCGATGATCCGCGCGTCATTCGCACGATGGAAGCGGTTGAAACGGGATTGAGCGTAAACTCTGATGTGGGTGGAGTTAGTCGCTACCAGAATGATTACTACTTTCAAAAATCGCAAGACATCGAAAACATACCGGGAAATCCGTGGATTATTTGCACACTGTGGATGGCTGAATGGCGGATTGCCCGCGCGAGAACAGTTGCAGACCTGGCTGTACCGCGACAAACGCTGGAGTGGGTTGTGAAAAATGCTTTAGAAAGCGGGGTTCTCCCTGAACAACTCGATCCGTATACAGGCAGCCCATTATCTGTGGCGCCGTTAACCTGGTCTCATTCCACTTTTGTATTAACCGTTTTAAAATATTTAGAGAAATATGGGGAACTTACGAACAGAGCGCCTTTGTCCTAAGGCGCTCTTTTTCCGCTTAGTTTTAAGGGCAGGTTTGCTTGTTCCTAGTTTTACGCTGTGCTAAAATTCATTCATGTAAAGAAGACCCATAAGAATGTTTGGAGGGGAATGAGTGTATTATTATGTGGTGGCATTGGTCGTATTTGGATTAGATCAATTAAGTAAGCGACTTATTGTTAATGGAATGGAAATCGGACAGTCAATCCCTTTAATAAATGGCGTGTTTCATCTTACTTCCCATCGTAATCGAGGGGCCGCCTTTGGGATTTTACAAGATCAACGTATATTTTTTATTGTGATCACGCTGCTTGTTATCGCCGCAATTATCTATTATTTACAAAAGTTAAAGAGAGATAACGTCCTCGTTTCTAGTGCTTTGGCGCTCATTCTTGGCGGGGCGGTTGGTAATTTTGTAGATAGATTGTTACATGGCGAAGTGGTCGATTTCTTAGATTTTGCCTTGATTAATTTCCCTATTTTTAATATTGCTGACTCGGCAATCGTGATTGGTGTCGGGTTGATGATGTTAGATACGATTAGGGAAATGAAGCGAGAGAAGGGAAGATAGTTGATGACTGCGATTGAACGATACGACTGGACGATTGAACTGGAAGATGATGGTCAGCGAGTGGATAAATTTTTAGCGGAAGTGAACCCTACTTTGTCGCGCTCAAAAATTCAAAAATGGGTAAAAGAAGGTCTCGTTTTTGTCAATGGGAGACAGGTGAAAGGCAATTATCGATTGATTGAGGACGACGAGGTTTCATTGACCGTTCCTCCGCAACTGGAATTAGAAGCGCGGCCGGAGCGGATGGAACTCGAAATTGTTTACGAAGACGATGATGTGATTGTGATTAATAAGCCAAGAGGGGTGGTCGTCCATCCAGCCCCTGGGCATGACTCGGCCACGTTAGTGAATGGATTGCTTGATCATTGTTCGCAGTTATCGACGATCAACGGTAAAATGAGGCCTGGCATCGTTCACCGCATCGATAAGGACACATCAGGGTTACTAATGGTCGCTAAAAACGATGAAGCTCATCTCGCGCTCGCGCAACAGCTTAAGCAACATACGGTGGACCGTAAATATTTGGCGATTGTTCATGGTGTCGTTGTTCATGAGCGGGGGACAATCGACGCTCCCATTGGCAGAGATCCAAAAAATAGGCAACGAATGGCTGTTAATTTTGATCATGGGAAACATGCGATTAGTCATTTTGCAACGATTGAACGATTCAATCAATATACGCTTGTTGAACTGATGTTAGAGACAGGGAGAACCCATCAGATTCGCGTACATATGAATTATATTGGTCATCCGTTAGTCGGGGACCCAAAGTATGGTCCGAGCAATAAGCTAAGTATTGACGGACAAGCTTTGCACGCGGCTGGACTCGGTTTTACTCATCCGCGGACGAGTGAACGGTTAACCTTTTCAGCGCCGTTGCCAAACGATATGGAAAAAATTTTAGAACAATTCCGCCAATTACAATAATCATTGACAGAATCGTGTCCAAGTGGCATACTCAACATTAGCAAATTGAATAGTTGAACCTTTAATATCAGTCCTGTGAGGCTGACAAGGTTGTCGGAATATCTAAGTAGCTATTTTTTGATAAGGTTAGGACTGAGGACTCCTACGCCTTTCTTTCAAGCTGCTCAATAGGCTCCCTGTCGCTGACAGGGAGCTTTTTTGTTCAATATCAGACAATATGCCAATGCTGGGTATAATAGAGCGTGAATAAGCTGGGCCGAATGAGAGCGTAATTAATTAGGAGGGTGAAAGTGATGAAGGCTAGGTTAATACTCGAAGATGGAACGGAGCTAACAGGAAAGTCATTTGGAGCGGTCCGTGAATCTTATGGTGAAGTCATTTTTAACACCGCAATGACAGGCTATCAAGAGATGTTGTCAGATCCAACGGGGTGCGGTCAAATCGTCACAATGACTTATCCTTTACAAGGAAATTATGGAATAAACCGGGATGATTTCGAAGCGGTTCGTCCCTATCTTCATGGAATCGTCGCGCGTGAACATTGTGAATATCCGTCCAATTTTCGAAGTCAACAAACGTTAGACTCGCTGTTAAAAGAATACGATATTCCAGGCATTAGCGAGATTGACACTCGCATGTTAACGCGTAGAATCCGTGATAAAGGGACGATGAGGGGCGTAATCACGACGAAAAACACGCCTGTTGAAGAGATATTAGAAACGTTGCGATTAAGGCCAGCGCAAACGGATCAGGTCTCGATTGTCTCCACAAATCGCATCTACTGTTCACCAGGTCGCGGAGCGCGGATTGCGTTGATTGATTATGGGGTAAAGCATGGCATCTTACGCGAACTGTCAAATCGACACTGTGATATTACGGTTGTTCCTTATAATACGCCTGCCAAAACAATCGAACAATTGCGTCCTGACGGGATCGTTCTATCGAACGGACCTGGCAATCCAAAAGATGTGACGCAAGCGGTTGAGACGGTTCAGCAGCTGATGCAGACTTTTCCGGTATTTGGTATTGGACTTGGTCATCAATTGTTTGCTTTAGCGAACGGAGCGGATACGGAAAAGATGAAGTTTGGTCATCATGGCGCAAATCATGCGGTAAAAGACGTGGAGCAAGATCGCGTGATGATCACGGCGCAAAGTCATGGCTACACGGTTACGCCAGCATCAATTGAAAACACAGATCTGATTGTCACTCATCTCGCGGTGAATGATGGAACGATCGAGGGTTTAAAACATAAAACGTTACCCGCATTTTCGGTTCAATATCATCCTGAAGCCTCGCCTGGTCCAGAAGATTCAAGTTATTTATTTGATCACTTCTTAAATATTGTCGTGGAATATATAAAGGGGGTTCATCCAAATGCCACTACTCGCTAATTTAAAAAAAGTGCTCGTAATTGGTTCGGGTCCAATTGTGATTGGACAGGCTGCGGAATTTGATTACGCGGGCACGCAAGCTTGCCAAGCTTTAAAAGAAGAAGGGTTAGAGGTTGTCCTCATCAATAGTAATCCAGCGACAATCATGACCGATACGAACATCGCCGATCAAGTGTATATTGAGCCGTTAACAGTTGAATTTGTGTCGCGCATTATTCGTCAAGAAAAACCAGATGGCCTGTTGGCTACGCTTGGCGGTCAGACCGGGCTAAATTTAGCGAAAGAACTAAATGAAACGGGTATTTTGGATGAAGAAGGCGTTCAACTACTCGGCACCGACTTAGAGGCCATTACGAAAGCGGAAGATCGCGATTTATTTCGAGAATTAATGTTTGAAATTAATGAACCAGTGCCAGATAGCGAAATCATTCACACCGTGGATGAAGCGATCGAATTTGCGAATCGGATCGGCTACCCGATTATAGTGAGACCAGCCTACACGCTCGGCGGAACAGGCGGGGGCATCGTCGATAATGAGCAGGCCTTACGCGAAGTCGTTGCTAGCGGACTGAAATATAGTCCGATTTCACAGTGTCTCGTCGAGAGAAGTATCGCTGGTTTTAAGGAAATAGAGTATGAAGTACTGCGTGATGGAAAAGGAAATGGGATCGTTATTTGTAATATGGAAAATGTAGACCCCGTTGGCATTCATACAGGCGATAGCATCGTTGTTGCCCCGAGTCAAACGCTAACGAACCGCGAATATCAAATGCTCAGAACCGCATCTTTAAAGATTGTTGACGCATTGAATATTAAAGGCGGTTGTAACGTTCAATTGGCGCTTGATCCGCATAGTTACGATTATTTTATTATTGAAGTGAATCCGCGGGTCAGTCGTTCATCGGCTCTTGCGTCGAAAGCGACAGGTTATCCAATTGCTAAAATGGCGACTAAAATCGCAATCGGCTATTCGTTGGATGAGTTGAAAAACCCGGTCACAAAGCAAACATACGCTTCATTTGAACCGACGATTGATTATGTTGTGAGCAAAATCCCGAGATGGCCATTTGATAAATTTGTCTCCGCGAACCGTGAGCTGGGAACCCAGATGAAAGCGACAGGCGAGATTATGGCAATCGGTCGCACGTTTGAAGAGTCGATGCTCAAGGCGGCGCGTTCGCTTGAAGTTGATACGCATCACCTGGAATTAGAGGGCGCGGATCAACTCACGCAAGAGGAGTTGGAAAAAAGGTTAATCGTCGCCGATGATGAACGGATTTTTCTTGTGATGGAAGCGATTCGACGCGGTATGTCGATCAATGAGCTTCATAAGCTCACTAAAATTGACCCGTTCTTCCTCGTTAAATTAGGGCGGATCGTTCGTTATGAGAATCGGTTGAAGAAGGAAGGCTTGCATGATGAGTTGCTCTATGAGGCGAAGCGATTAGGTTTTACAGACCTTAAAATTGCGGAATTGACAGAACAGAGTGAGGCTGATGTTCGAAATAAGCGAAAGCAGCATGGCTTGACCCCGGTCTTTAAGATGGTCGACACGTGCGCGGCTGAATTTGAAGCGGATACGCCTTATTATTATTCAACATATGAGCAAGAGGATGAGCGGGAGCAAACGGATAAAAAATGTGTGATTGTGCTCGGTTCAGGGCCTATTCGGATCGGGCAAGGGATTGAGTTTGATTACGCGACGGTTCACGCGGTATGGGCGATCCAAGAAGCGGGCTATGAAGCGGTTATTATTAATAACAATCCAGAGACCGTTTCAACCGACTTTAGCACATCCGATCGCCTTTATTTTGAACCGTTATATCTTGAGGATGTCATGCATGTGATTGAGGCGGAAAAACCGGAAGGTGTGATCGTCCAATTCGGTGGGCAGACGGCGATTAATTTAGCGGAAGATCTCGTTAAAAATGGCGTGCGAATTTTAGGATCGGACTTAGAGAGTATTGATACGGCGGAAGACCGCAAGAAATTTGAAAAATTAATGCGTAGTTTAAAAATTGATCAGCCATTAGGGAAAACAGTCACCAATGTTCCAGACGCTGTCGATACGGCGAATGAACTGGGGTACCCTGTGCTTGTCCGTCCATCCTATGTGTTAGGGGGTCGGGCGATGGAGATTGTCTACTACGAGCGGGAATTGCTGAATTATATGGAGCAAGCTGTTAACATCAATCCTCAGCATCCTGTGCTCATTGACCGCTATATGCTTGGACGCGAGGTCGAAGTGGATGCGATTTGTGACGGAACAGATGTATTAATTCCTGGGATTATGGAACACATCGAACGAGCAGGTGTGCATTCAGGCGATTCGATTGCCGTATATCCGCCGCAAAGTATTAGTCCTGAATGCAAAGAGCAGATCATTCGAATTACGACCGATATTGCGATTGCCCTCAAAGTAAAGGGACTCATTAATATCCAGTTTGTGATTCACGATGAACGCGTTTATGTGATTGAAGTCAATCCGCGGGCATCGCGCACGGCGCCGTTTTTAAGTAAAGTAACAGGCATACCAATGGCCAATCTGGCGACAAAAGTTATCTTAGGTTCAACGCTGCGAGCTGAAGGTTTTGAACCTGGTTATTACCCGGAAGCGGAGCATATCTCTGTCAAAGTACCTGTTTTCTCTTTTGCTAAATTGCGTCGCGTTGATATTACGTTAGGCCCGGAGATGAAATCGACGGGTGAAGTGATGGGCCGCGATAAAAACCTGTCAAAAGCATTGTACAAAGGGCTGGTTGGTTCAGGCATGACAATTCCAACACACGGTTCTGTCTTAGTGACGGTGGCTGATAAAGATAAAGAGGAATCGTTAAACATTATTCGCGGATTTTACGATTTGGGCTTTAAGCTGTTAGCGACGGCGGGCACAGCGGCATTCTTAAATGAGGCGGGTTTAGAAGTAATGACGGTTAATAAGGTAAGGGAAGGCAATCCGAATCTGCTCGATATGATTCGTAACGGCGATGCGAGCATCATTATTAATACACTCACGAAAGGAAAAACGCCTGAACGTGACGGATTCCGTATTCGAAGGGAAGCGGTGGAAAATGGGGTTGTTTGCTTAACGTCATTAGATACAGCAACCGCTTTACTGCGTGTTATTGAGACGATTACATTTGGAACGGAAGCGATGCCGGCTTTTCTAAAGCCAAAACAGGAGGCTGCCATCCATGGATAAAGGATTGTTGCAAGTGGTAAGTAATGAACTTGTGGCGGATCGCGTGTATCGCATCCGCCTTCAAGGCGAGTGGGTGAACCGCAAAATTGTACCGGGTCAGTTTTTGCATGTCAAGTGCGGCCCCGGGATTGATCCTTTGCTTAGACGTCCGATTAGCATAAGCGACGTCGACCAAACTGAACATACACTCGATATGATTTATCGTGTAGAAGGATCAGGCACGAAAATTTTAAGCGAAGCGATCGCTGGGAATCAAATTGATTTGCTTGGACCGCTGGGGATCGGTTTTCCGATCGATCAGCGTCAAAAAGGGGAGCGGGCCCTGCTTATCGGTGGGGGAGTTGGTGTACCCCCGTTGCTCTACTTAGCCAGAGAGTTGGCGCAAAAAGGGGTACGGGTAACAAGCGTGATTGGTTTTGGCGAAGCGAATCAAGTGTTTTTGGAAGAAGAATTGGGTTCTTACGGGGAAGTTTATGTTACGACGATAGATGGTTCCAAAGGACACAATGGTTTAGTTACAGATTTGCTTAATGAACAATATGGGCTGGATAACAACGCTTGGGATGTGTTGTATGCTTGCGGTCCACTTCCAATGTTGAGAGCGTTGCAGGACCGTTACCAGGCCACAGATAAGGAAGCGTATTTGTCCTTAGAACAAAGAATGGGTTGCGGTGTTGGAGCCTGTCTTGCTTGTGTGTATCCAGCAGCTGAAGGTTCCGATCACTCTTATTACAAAACGTGTTCTGATGGACCTGTGTTTGAACTTAGGAAGGTGGTGTTAGGATGACCGCTGCGCGTTTGCAAGTGGAATTGGCCGGGATGAAGCTTAGAAACCCGATTATGCCGGCTTCTGGTTGTTTCGGATTCGGAAAAGAATATGCGCAATTTTATGATTTGGAAAAGTTAGGCGCGATCGCGGTAAAAGCGACCACGGTTGAGGAGCGCGCTGGGAATCCAACGCCGCGTGTCGCCGAAACTCCTGGCGGAATGCTTAACGCAATTGGCTTGCAAAACCCAGGGTTGGATCATGTGCTCGAACATGAATTACCTTGGTTGGAACGTTTTGATACGCCGATTATTGCCAATATTGCGGGGACGACAACTGAAGATTATGTTGCTGTCGCCGAGCGGATTTCGCAAGTTCAAAATGTGACGGCGCTAGAGCTAAATATCTCGTGCCCGAATGTTAGTTGCGGCGGGATCACCTTTGGAACGGATCCAGTGATTGCCGCGGACCTGACGAAAGAAATTAAAAAAGTAAGCAAGAAGCCTGTATTTGTTAAGCTATCTCCAAATGTTACGGATGTTGTTACGATTGCGAAGGCGGTTGAAGCGGCGGGAGCGGATGGATTGAGCATGATTAATACGCTATTGGGAATGCGAATTGACCTGCGAACGCGCAAGCCGATTTTAGCCAATCAAGTTGGCGGTTTATCTGGACCAGCGATTAAACCGGTTGCTATTCGGATGATTTGGCAGGTGAGTCAACAGGTCGATATCCCGATCATTGGAATGGGTGGCATTCAATCGGCCGAGGATGTGATTGAATTTTTCTTGGCCGGGGCGTCGGCCGTTGCGGTAGGAACAGCCAATTTTGTCGATCCTTACGCATGTCCAACGATTATTGATGAACTAGAAGAATGGCTCGATCGAATGGGCGTCAACTCGATTACAGAGTTAATTGGAGCGGGGTGGAAAAATTGAGCGAGCGGGATCGAATTATCGTAGCCCTTGATTTTTCAAGCGAACAAGAGGCGCTTGCCTGCGCAGATCGTTTACAAGGTATTGCGACCTACATGAAAGTGGGTATGCAACTGTATTATGCGGCTGGACCACAAATCGTCTACGCTCTTAAAGAACGAGGGTTCAATGTATTCGTTGATTTAAAGGTGCATGACATCCCGAATACGGCAAAAGGGGCGATGCAAAGTTTGGCTTCGCTTGGCGCGGATATGGTTAATGTCCATGTCGCGGGGGGGAAGGACATGATGACCGCGGCGAAAGAGGGATTAGAAAGCGGCGCGGCAGGTCAAACCAAACCGTTGTTAATCGGTGTGACCCAGCTGACAAGTTCATCTCAACAAATGATGAATGATGAAATTGGAATTGAGGGGACAATCGTTGACTGCGCGCAACGATATGCCCAGCTGGCAAAAGCGGCTGGTTTAGATGGTGTTGTTGCCTCGCCGTTGGAAGTGGAGGCTATTAAACGCAGTTGCGGTCCGACATTCAAGACGGTAACGCCGGGCGTGCGTCCGCGCGGAGCGGAATTAGGCGATCAAAAGCGGGTAGTGACCCCGGCTGAGGCCTTTGCTTTCGGGACGGACTATATTGTCGTTGGTCGACCGATTACGCAAGCGAGCGACCCGTTGAAGGCGATGCGGGCCATGGTAGAATCGATTGGAGGATAGAATATGCTTAGTCGAGAAAGAGAGATAGCAAAACAGTTGTTAGAAATTAAGGCGGTGCACCTTCGTCCCGATCAACCATTCACGTGGACCTCGGGCTTGAGATCGCCGATCTATTGTGATAATCGGATGACGATGTCATTTCCGCTTGTTCGCCGATTAATTGCCAGTTCATTTGCCCAAATCATTAGCGAGCAGTATCCTGAAGCGGAAGTAATCGCTGGCACGGCTACGGCTGGTATCCCGCATGCGGCTTGGGTTGCGGAAGAACTTGGTCTGCCAATGATTTACGCGCGGGACAAAGCGAAAGGACACGGTCGTAACAATCAAATTGAAGGTGTTCTGCAAGTGGGGCAGCAAGTCATTGTCATTGAAGATTTGATTTCAACGGGGATGAGTTCGCTAAATGCGGCGAAGGCTGTTGAAGCGGCAGGCGGCCAGGTGTTGTCAGTCATGGCCATTTTTTCGTACCAGTTTGCGCGAGCGGAACAAGCCTTTAGAGAGGCAGGTTATCCTTTACATACGTTAAGTCATTACACTGCTTTATTAGCTGAAGCAAAAGAACAAGGGATTCTCCAAGAGGAACAAATGGAGGAACTAACTTCATGGAAAGTCGATCCAAATGCTTATACAGAGAAATGGAATCAACAAACGAGCTAAAGATGGATAAAGTAACAGGGTTGCGCGGAAAGAAGAACGGGTAGTTCACTTTCTTGGGCAACCCTTTTTTAAAAAAAGGCGCCTTCCCCGCGTAACTTTTACAATCGCATGTACATGAAATGGCTTTTAGCAGGGAAAAATAGGAATGTACATGAATGAAGGAGGAATCAACCATGGAGAAGAAGCAAGTAAAAACAAAAGGCACATTAAAGGAAATGGCCCAGTTTGCGAAAGTGGACGAACAAACGATCCAAGAGGCGATTCAAACCGTTGAAAATGCGGCTAATCTGGATGTTGAGATTCCGAAAGAAAAGCAATAGTCGACGTTGTTATTCCATGCGAAGAGGGTATCTCGTTCAAGCTGAGATACCCTCTCTTTAATGATCTAGTTACGTTTTGAACCCGCGTTTTAGCCTTCCTGTAATCAGGACAATGCCGAGCAAAAACGTGATGAGGATAAACAATAGTTTAGTATGATGTTGTCTCAGATGAATAAAAAAATGGCCGATCCAACATTCAGCAAATGTAATGGGCAGATTTCCAAGGAAAGTAGCGAGAATAAAATTTCTTCGGCTAATTTGAGAGATACCGGCAGTTAAGTTAATTACGCTTGACGGAATCACGCTGCTAATCCGAGCGAGAAAAATGGTTAGAAAACCGTCGGTCGAAGCTAGGTCATTAAATCTTTTAAACCATGCTAGATGCAGTACTTTTCTTTCTGCCCACTCACGGGCAAGATAGCGCGAAGTCAAAAAAGTGAGCGTAGCCCCAGAGCAGGTCGCGAGCCAACTAACTAAAAAACCGCCCCACAGTCCAAACAGTAAGACGCTAACCCCCGCTAAGGCGATAAAAGGAATGTAAGGGAAAAAGGTTTGGATCATAATGAACACAGTTGTTATGATAATCGATGCTGAACCAAACGTTTTTACATAATCAGCGATGTCATCTACTTTTCCTTGCAGTAATAACTGTCCGATAAACGTTTGCTTAAGAAAAAGGCCGATCGCGATGATGGCGATGAGTGGCAAGATGAGCTTTTTCATGTAGGTCACGTCCCGTTTTGAAATAGTACTGTAATTGTAAACTGAGAAAGGGTAGTTAAAAAGTAGTATGTGACAAAGAAGGTGAAAGTTATTTGAATTCTGTCGTGATTCGTTTGATAATCACAATGGCTTTGTTGTTTACGTGTTTGCTCGGGTGGGGATTTGTTGTCGTTGTTCAGGAACAGTTTTTTCCCGCGCAGGCAAGCGAAGCGGGTCTTCCGAAGCGAGAGAGTGTCGAGCAGATGGATACCCCAAAAAGTTTGTTGGCCTTAGGAGATTCACTAACCCGCGGCACTGGCGATCCGCAAGGTAAAGGCTATGTCGGGTTAGTCGTTGAAGCTTTGGAGGAACAAGAACTGTCGGGAGAAAAAATCTCACTATTCAATTGGTCGATCAGAGGACAAACAAGCGGGCAGCTGATTGCGCAATTAAAAGAAACAGAGATGCAAAGGCAGCTCAAAACGGCTGATCTCATTTTGTTGACGATTGGCGGCAATGATTTGTTTCAAGGTGGACAATCGTTAGTTGAGCTTGATCCGCGTCGAATTGGAGAAATTCAGAAAGTTTATTTAAAAAATCTTGAGGAAATATTTGCGCTCCTTCGCGAGTTCAATCAGACAGCAACTGTTTACCATATCGGTTTATATGATCCTTTTTTTGAACTTGAAAGCGGACCAATCACCTCAAAATTTGTGCGGGACTGGAATTATCAAAGCGCTGAAATCGCAGCCAAATTCCCAAAGATAGTCGCAGTTCCGACTTACGATTTGTTTGAATTAGGAGTCACCGATTATTTGTACTCGGATCAATTTCATCCCAACGATCTCGGCTACCAGTTAATTGCGGAACGGCTTGTTTCTTTAATTCAGCGTGACGGAGGCGGGGGTGAACGAGATGAGTGAAATCACGTTGTCTGTAAATAATTTGCGCAAATCGATTGGTAAAAAGGAAATTATTAGAGGTATTAGTTTTGAGTTAATGAAGGGAGAAGTGTTTGGTTTTCTTGGACCGAATGGAGCAGGAAAGACAACAACCATCCGAATGCTTGTTGGTCTAATTCGACCCACTTCAGGTCAGATTCAAATTTGCGGTTTCGATCTGAAGCGCGATTTTGTCAAGGCGATGGGTCGGATTGGCTGCATCGTAGAAAATCCTGAACTTTATCCATATATTTCAGGAATCGAAAATCTACGTCATTTCGCGCGCATGATTCCTGGTTTGCCACGTTCACGTCCAGAAGAAATGATCGAATTAGTCGGATTGCAAAATCGCAGCGATGATTTAGTTAAGACATACTCGCTCGGCATGAAGCAACGATTAGGCATTGCTCAAGCATTACTTGGTCGACCAAGTGTTTTAATTTTAGATGAACCGACAAATGGGCTCGATCCTGCCGGGATCCGAGAAATGAGACAATTTATTCAAGATCTTGCGAAACGGGAAGGCTTGACCGTGCTTGTCTCTACCCATCTTTTATCTGAGGCGCAGGCGTTGTGTGACCGTATTGCGATTATGGCTAAGGGCGAACTCATTCATGTCGGGACCGCCGATTCGTTGTTAGCCGAACAACAAAAAATAGTCTGGCGTTTGCAGCCGATAGAAACAGGATTTGCGATGTTAAGCGAGTGGACAGAGGCAAAGCGAGATGGAGAATTCGTGGTCACGGCTTATGAGGAACAACACGTCTCACTTTGGAATCAACGACTTGTCGCTGCTGGGGTAGAGGTGCTGGAAATGAGCAGAAAACTCCCTTCTCTCGAAGATTTATTTTTAGAGTTGACGGAAGAAGGGGGAACCGCGATTGAATAACTTGGTTTATAACGAAATGGTCAAATTGTTAGGTAAAAAGCGATTGTTGGCCGTTCTATTGATGATCGCTATTTTAATTCCTTTGTTCACCTATGCCCAGTTTAAAACGGCGCAAACGATTGAGGAAAAACTAGGGACAACCGATTGGCGGGCCTCGCTGCAACAACAAATTATTGATGCTCAAAATCGATTAAGCAGTAGCAGGCTATCCGATGAATGGAGAGAAGCGCTGCAAATTCGGCTTGCCCAACAACAATATTACTTAGAACACAATATTAACCCGTCAACCCCGGGGGCGCCGACTTTCATTCGTCTATTTCTAGAAAACTCGATTAGTTTGATGCTTCCTTTGTTCGTTATGGTCGTTACGGTAGATCTAATCTCCTCTGAATATAGCGGTGGGACGATCAAACTTTTACTGACGAGACCTGTTCAACGTTGGAAAGTGCTATTGAGCAAAGTTTTCGTTATGATCCTCTCGATCTCATTAATCTTGTTGGCGATTGTCTGTTTAGCCTACGTAATCTCTGGGCTGGTGTTTGGTTATGGGGGATGGAACATGCCGTTGTTGACTGGCTTTGTTGCGGAAGGAGCAGATTTGAATACGAGTCAAGTACATCTGATTCCGCAGTGGCGCTACATTCTCATGGTTCTCGGTTTAGCTTGGTTTGTTTGCCTCGTCGTAGGCTCTCTGTCGTTTATGCTGTCTGTGCTAGTAAAAAGCGCGGCGACAGGAATGGGTATCATGCTCGCCGCGTTGATCTCGGGGGTGATTTTACGGAACATGGTTTCATCTTGGGAATCAGCCAAATACTTGTTTATGGTTAACTTGGAGTTGACCGGCTATTTGAGCGGTTCGCCGCCACCGATACAGGGCATGACACTCGGCTTTTCGTTATCCGTGTTAGCGGCATGGGGAACCCTCGCAACCTTTGTTTCGTTTTGGGTGTTTACGCAACGAGATGTTTATTAAAAAGGTTTGAACCGGTTGTGAGGCCCCTCATCATGACGTGTCATCCTCGAAAAATCAGTTTCGCGTGTCCTGACGGCCTTCGCATCGCCTGTTCTCCAGCATTACGCTTCCACGATTACGACTACGACCTCGACCACGATAATTTCCGCTCCCACGCTTCTCTTTTACAAACGGACAGAAAAAAAGGGGTGTCCTTCTGGACAACCCCTTTTTACCTTATTTAGAAATTTCCTCGATGAGTGTCGTGTCTACGAGTCCGTCCAACTTTGGCGGCTCTTGGATAAATTTAAGATCATAGGACGCGTCTGCCCATTCTTGTAAAGCTTCGCTGTGAACTTCGGAAGTAAACTTCATGCGCTCCCATGATTTCGTTAATACTGACTCTGGCAATCTTTTTTGCGTTAATTCGTAGAGTGTGTCGTTAATCGCGGTAATTGAATCATCTCTATTTTCGTTAACAAATTTGATTGCCTCCGTATGGGCTTTTAAAAAGTTTTTCACTAGTTCAGGGTTTTTCTCGACAAACGCCTTGGAACTAACTAATACAACGCTCGGCAGTGTTTCGCCCCAGGCAACCTCATCCCACTCAACGATGATCGATGCGTTTGCAGTTTCTACAAGATATGTTCCCCATGGTTCAGGCAAAGCAGCGGCGTCCATTTGCTCCGATTCAAATAGAGCTTCGACGGTAGCGGGTGGTTGTTTTTGGTGGATAACATCGCCGCCAATTCGATTGGTTGTTAGGCCGATATCAAGCATCATTTTTTCTAATTGGACGTCGTGTGTGCAACCAATTCCAGGTGTGCAGAACGATTTGCCGCTAAGGTCCGCTACTTGTTCGATTCCTGATCCCTCGCGAGCGACGATCAGTGTTGCCCCATTAGCCGCGGAGGCAAGGATGACAACGTCATTACCTGCCATGAAACGACTAATAGCGGGACCAGGACCGACATATCCAATGTCTAGATTTCCACTGTTTAAAGCGTCCATAAAGTTATTTCCGTCTGGAAATGGTTCTGTTTTAATCTCGACTCCATCTAAATGTTTAGCAAAGATATCTTTCTTTAAACCTACAATCGCGGGGGCGTGGTCAAGGTTAGGGAAATACCCCATTGTAATTTTTTTCGTCTCAGCATCTCCGTCTTCTGAAGGTTGTCCGCCGCCGTCGCTTCCGCAACCGGCCAAGGCAAGCCCGCTAAATAAAACTCCTGCCAATAATCCTAATTTCCATCTCTTCATTGATTTCTCTCCTTTAATTTTATGCCGCTTTTTCTAAACCCCAACGGGTGAGCACTTTTTTCTCGGTTGGTTGAAAAACAAGATTGTCTATAATCGAGCCGATGACAGCAATGACGACCATCAAGGCCACAACCAGATTCATATTGCCTAGGTCACGACTAAACATCAGCGTGTAGCCGAGTCCTGGTCCGGGACCGATCAATTCTCCCGCCATTAACGCCCGCCAGGAAAACGCCCAAGATAAGCGTAACCCTGTGATCGCATACGGGATCGAAGCGGGAATCATCACCCTACGAAACAAATCGAACCCGGAAGAGCCCATCGTTTTTGCGGCCTTAATGAGAATAGGCTCCACGTTTTTAAAGCCCATTCGCATGTTCATAATCATTGGCCACATGCCACCTAGAATGACAACAAAGATAATTGCCCCTTCTGAAAATTTAAACCAAGTTAACGCTAACGGAAGCCAGACGATACTTGGGATTGTCTGTAAGGCTGTAACTAATGAACCAAGCGTCTCGTCTGCCGTTTTATATTTTGCAAGCAAGACTCCAATCAATGTTCCTAAAATGACGGCGAACAGCAAACCGATAAACAATCTTTTTAAACTGTTTAGTGTCGCAAAGATTAATGTTCCTTCCGTAAACCCGATGACAAGCGCGTTTGCTACGCCGACAGGACCGGGGAACATCGTTTTTGGCCAAATATTTAATTGAAAGATGACCTCCCATAAAACAAGCAGTGAGCCAAAGAAGATAAATCGTTTAAGCGCTGTATTCATAGCCCAACTCCTCTTTCATCACTTTTGTGATTTCCCCTTCTAGATGTTGCATGATGTCGGCCTCCAATTGGATAAATTCAGGATGATTTGCAGGCCTAGGGCGGGCGATTCGAACGTCAAATTGTTTTATGATGCGACCAGGTCTTGTGCCCATTAGCAAGATACGGTCTGACAGTAAAATGGATTCGCGAATATTATGAGTAATAAATAAGATCGTTTTTTTCGTCTTCATCCAAATATCTTGCAATTCTTTATGCATCATCATTCGCGTTTGCTCGTCTAGCGCGCCGAATGGTTCATCCATTAGCAATACTTTGGGATCAATGGCCAATGCCCTCGCAATCGAGACACGTTGTCTCATTCCGCCCGAAAGTTCATGCGGATAAGCGTTAGCAAAGCGACTTAAGTGAACCAACTTCAAGTGGTCTATCGCAATCTGGCGGGCTTCCGCTTTGTTTAAGCTTTTTAAGCCAAACATGACATTTTCGAGGACGGTCAACCATGGCATTAGGGCGGCTTCTTGAAAAACAAAGCCGCGATCAGGACCTGGTTCGGTGATCGGCTGCCCATTCATTCGCGCGTGACCATGTGTCGGAGCGTCGAGTCCGCCGATAATGTGTAGGAGGGTCGATTTCCCGCATCCAGATGGTCCTAGGATAGAAACGAATTCCCCCTCGTTTACTTCAAATTGTAAATTTTCAAATACAGTATAAGCATCTTTTCCCTTTTGCGGAAAAGACTTGGTTACTCCATCAACAGATAAAAACATCGTTATCCCCCAATTCATATTAAACAACTAGGAATTAATGAGTTTAGTATAGAATGGGTTTGAAAGATTGTCAATGCTTTTTATAAAATTTATGTATGCGATAGGGGATTATCGCCTAAAAGTAAAAAAAGCCGATGAGAAAGGTTGGGGTTCTCATCGGCGCTATTTTTATTATTATTGTCGATTTGATAGCTCCGTAAGGCCTATTATTTTTAGAGCTTGAAGTTCTTCAGGTGTCAAGCGAGACATCATTTCAGCTTGGATTGCTTTCTTTTCTTCCGCTGTTCCATTTTGCGCTTTGGACGCGAATCTTGCTAACTCACTCATTGAAAATTTCGTCAGTAGAAACGAGAGAGCTTCTTCTTTTGAAGAAAAAGAAAGTTTGGCAGCAGAGTCGTTAGCCGAATGATCCTGAGTGGCGGGGGAATCATTTGCTAGCCCTTGCCCAGTCGATTGCTCCGATCCATGCTCGCCAATTTGTTCTCTAATTGCCTGCTGAATGTCGTTATCTTGCAATAATTTGTCTACTTCACTTTGCGATAAAACTTGATCGATCATTTTATCGGACAGGTAGTTTATTCCAAACTTATAACCGCCGACACCCATTGCGGCAACGACAATGAGGATCGCTATCCATTTTTTCATGGGCTCACATCCTTACATCTATCGTTATTTTGAATTTCGTTCAGGCGTTAGTGTCGCCTCTCCCGTGACATAAATTGTTTTTTGATTGTCATAGATGACATAACCGGGTTTGGCGCCGCTCGGTTTTCGCACATGCCTAACGAAAGTATAATCAACTGGGATTTGGGTAGAACCACGGGCCTTACTAAAGTAGGCGGCAAGCGTAGCGGCTTCCAACAACGTTTGTTCAGAAAATTCGTCCGCTCGAATGACCACGTGAGAACCCGGTAGATCTTTCGTATGTAGCCACGTATCTGTTGAGCGGGCCAATCGATTCGTTAAGTAGTCGTTTTGTCGATTGTTTTTACCGACGAGAATTTCAATGCCGTCTGAGGAAATATATTTTTCTAAAGTAGGTTTTGCTGGTTTTTTTCGGCGGGACTGTTTTCTTCCGCGTGAGCGTAAGTAACCGCCCTCCATCAATTCCTCCCGAATTTCCTCAATATCATCCAGAGACGCATTCTCTAATTGTTGAGCAATACTGTCAAAGTATTCAATTTCTTGTTCAGCTAAGTTCATTTGGTGTTCAACCGCTTGAATACTATTTTTTGCCTTATTGTAACGTTTGAAGTAAGCTTGCGCATTTTCAGCTGGCGTTTGTAACGAGTCCAGCGGAATCGTAAGTGGAGGAGTATCCTCTTCATAATAATTGATGACGTTTGCTGTTTTGTCGCCTGGCTTCAACTCATGCATATGGGCGGTTAGCAGCTCTCCGTATAGTCGGTAGCGATCCGCTTCATCCGCCTGCTTCCTCGTATCTTCTAATTTCACCATCTTTTTCCGATTTTTATCTAATTCATTACTTACAAAACGGAATAAATCCGCGGCTTTTTGGCGAACGGAATCCCGTTCAGCTCGACCAGCGAAAAAGGCTTCTAAACATTCCGAGATGGATTCGAATGATTGAATGTCACTTTCTCCAAGGTGTGACAGACGGGTGATGGAAAAAGAGGTTCGATTTTTTGTCAAAACAATTTCCGGGTGATATTCATGGTGTTTTGCTTGATTGATGAGCTGTTCAAATGCTTTCCAAAGCGAATCTCGACTAGAAACCCCGGCCCGATGAATAATTTCACGGGAAACGAGCGGGCTGATCCCTGAAAATCGATCAACAATTTGTCTGTCCAATCGGCCAGCGTTATAGTCAAAGGATCGGATAAAATCTTCCTTTGAACTGGTTAAAGGATTTAATTTTCCTTGTTCGGGCGGCTCGATATAAGGACGACCTGGCAGTACAACGCGATGTGAACTCATCCCAGGCGTAACATGATGGATTCCGTCAAGGATCATATTTCTTTCTACATCCAATAAAATAATATTGCTGTGCCTGCCCATGATTTCGATAATGATTTTGCGTTGTTTCCAATCCCCGAGTTCATCCCGCGCTCGCAGGTTCATGTGAATAACTCTTTCAAGGCCAGGCTGTTCGAAGCTTTCGATGATCGCTCCATCACAATGCTTGCGCAATAACATGCAAAACATCGGTGGCTCTAAAGGATTGGTGAATTCCTCCGTTGTGAGGTGGATCCGCGGAAAAGTGAGATTAGCGGAAAGAAGTAGACGTTTATTTTTTCCATTGGCTCGTATTTGCAAGACAATGTCTGTATCCGATGGCTGGTAGATCCTTGAGATCCTTCCTGATGCTAATGCAGCATGACATTCCTCTACAACAGCCCGAGTAACGAGTCCGTCAAAAGCCATAATTTCCATCCTTTCTATATATCAAAAGCTTCTATTCGTACTTTCAAAGTATAAACTAAACGAGAAAATAAATCATTTTTTGACGCTTGTCTGAATATCTTATCAAGGAAATCCTGTTGGGAGGGAGAGGAGGATATAGTAGTGGACAATAAGCAGTGGTACAACCTAAGCGCGCAAGAATGTATCGATCGGTTGCAGACGAACCCCGAAAAGGGGTTAACTTGGAAAGAGGCAGGGAAACGTATAGAGCAAGTTGGGGAAAACATATTGCAGGAAAAGAAAAAAGTTTCCTCCTGGATGATTTTGTTGAACCAGTTCAAAGATTTCATGGTGCTAGTCTTGCTTGCGGCCACCTTGATTTCTGGTTTGCTTGGTGAATACACGGATGCCATTACAATTATTGCTATTATCGTTATAAATGGGATTCTTGGTTTTATACAGGAATTTAGAGCTGAAAAATCATTGAACGCATTGAAAGAACTGACAGCTCCATCTGCCCACGTGATCCGTGATGGGAACTTGAGCCAGATTCCAGCAAAAGATGTTGCTCCAGGCGATCTCGTTTATTTTGAAGGCGGAGATCGGATCCCAGCTGATGTAAGAATTATCGCTAGCCAAGGTTTATACGTCGAAGAATCGGCATTGACTGGGGAATCTGTTCCTGTTTTAAAAGAGGAACGGGCGATCCATGATCAGAAAGTATCGCTTGGCGATCAACGGAACATGGCGTTTATGGGCACACTTGTAACGGGAGGGACCGGACAAGGTATCGTGATTGGAACAGGCATGAAAACGGAAATGGGGAAAATTGCCGATCTAATCCAGACGACAGAATCGATGCAAACTCCATTGCAACGAAGACTTGAACAATTAGGCAAGATCTTAGTCGCGGTCGCTTTAGTCCTGACAGCGATGGTTGTTGTTGCGGGTATTATGCATGATCATAATCCTTATCAAATGTTTTTAGCGGGTGTCAGTTTGGCTGTCGCGGCCATTCCAGAAGGGCTTCCCGCAATTGTGACGATTGCCTTAGCGCTTGGAGTGCAACGCATGATAAGAAAAAAGGCGATCGTGCGCAAGTTGCCATCTGTAGAAACGCTCGGATGCGCCTCGGTTGTTTGCTCGGACAAGACGGGAACGTTAACGCAAAACAAAATGACGGTGAGAGAGATTTGGTTTGAGGGAAAAAGCATTGCGGTGAGCGGCGGTGGATACGTTCCCGAAGGGGAATTCAGTTGTGACGGAAGGATAATAGAGCCGAATCGCTCGAAAGGTCTCGAGAAACTGTTTGAACTAAATGTGCTCTGTAATAATGCCCAATTGAATGAGGAGATGAGTGAGCGGAAATCGCGCTTGTCCGCTGCCAAAAAAGAATGGAAAGTTGTTGGCGATCCGACGGAAGGCGCTTTGCTCGTCGTTGCCGCTAAGGCTGGAAAAACACCCGCAACGGTGCGTGGTTGGACACGATTAAAGGAATTTCCGTTTGATTCTGAACGAAAGATGATGTCTGTTTTGGTTGAACATCAAGGAAGACGGATGGTGGCTGTCAAAGGAGCGCCGGATGTGTTGTTGTCTCGTTGCAGTCAAATCGTTTGGAATGGCAAGACAATTACGCTAACCGATGAACTCCGTCAACAAGCGCTTGATAACAATCAAAAGATGGCGGAGCAGGCATTGCGAGTGTTAGCGATTGCCTACCGTGAAGTTCCTGCGAACGACTCCATCTACGACCACAATCAGGCGGAATCCAACCTAGTATTTGTCGGCCTGTGCGGGATGATTGATCCTCCGCGAGAAGAAGCGAAAGAGGCGATTAAGCGTTGTCGGGAGGCTGGGATTAAGACGGTCATGATCACGGGGGACCATCAAACGACAGCTGAAGCGATTGCTAACCAATTAGGAATCTTGCCAAAAGACGGGTTGACAATAAATGGACAGGATCTATATAATATGTCCGACGGAGAATTCGCGAGGAAAGTAGAGGATATCTACGTTTATGCGCGAGTTTCCCCGGAGCACAAACTAAGAATCGTGCGAACGTTGCAAGCGAAGGGACATATCGTGGCGATGACAGGCGACGGTGTGAATGATGCGCCAGCGATTAAAGCCGCAAATATTGGAATTGCAATGGGAATTACAGGAACAGACGTCACGAAAGAGGCCTCTTCGATTGTTTTAGCGGATGATAACTTTAAAACGATTGGCGATGCGATTGAGGAAGGTCGGACCATCTACGATAACGTGCGGAAATTTATTCGTTATTTATTAGCGTCCAACGTCGGAGAAATTTTGGTGATGTTGCTGGCGATGTTGATGGGAATGCCTTTGCCGCTCGTGCCGATTCAAATTTTGTGGGTGAACTTGGTGACGGACGGGCTGCCTGCCATGGCGCTTGGCGTTGATCAACCAGAAGGTGACACGATGAGAAGACCGCCGAGACCGAGTAAGGAAAGTATCTTTGCAAGAGGATTAGGGTGGAAAATTATTAGTCGGGGCGCATTGATTGGGTTGTGTACGTTAGCCGCATTTTGGCTGACACTGCAGGCTGATCCTGATAACTTGCGTAAAGCGCAAACGATGGCTTTCTCGACGCTCGTCATGGCGCAATTGATCCACGTGTTTGATTGTCGCAGTGAGCACTCTGTTTTTCGGCGCAATCCGTTTCAAAATATGTACTTAGTGGTTGCCGTGATCGTTTCAACGATTTTGTTAGTCGGCGTTATTTATCTAGAACCACTGCAACCGATTTTTAAAACAGTCCCTCTAAACTCAGCGGAGTGGATTACCTTACTTAGCTTGGCGGCAGTGCCGACAATTGTGTTTGGAACGGCTCGTTTAATGATCGACGCATGGGGCAAGCAAGCGAAAAAAATATAATGATGAAAAATTGAGCAACGGCGTAAGCGCCGTTGCTCATCTTTTAACTAAATTACGTGGAGACATATATGATACTTTAAAAATAGGTCGGTGAGCTAATGATAAAGAGTATGACTGGTTATGGACAAGCTGTCGTTGAAACAGATGAGGCGCGGCTAATGGTTGAAATGAGGAGTGTGAACCACCGTTTCTTAGATATTTCCGCGCGGATGCCGCGAGACTGGACTGCGATGGAAGAACTAGTTAAGAAACAAGTCGGGCGTTATGTGAAGCGGGGCAAGGTGGATTTATTCGTCAGTTTTGAGACAACAGTTTCGCGAGGAAATCAAGTTTCAGTCGATTGGACGTTAGCGGATGAATACGCGCGCGTTCATCAGCTTTTTGTTGAACGTTACCAGTTGGCGGAGTGTCAGCTTACTGCTCTTGAAATGATGAACTTACCAGAAGTAATCTCTGTGGAGGAGTCAAAAGATGAGGCGGAATTGGTCCAAAAAATGCTGATTGAAGCCGTCGATTACGCTTGTCAGTCATTCCTACATATGAGACAATCTGAAGGAAACTATTTGCGTGAGGAACTTACGAAACGAATCCGCCTCGTTATGCGGTTTGTGGATAATATAAAGGAACGAGGTCCGCTTGTCGCAGCGTCCTATCAAGAGCGTTTAGGGCGCCGTATGGAGGAGTTGCTCGCGGGCAGATGGGAAGCGGATGAAGGTAAGATCTTGACAGAAGTTGCCAGTTTTGCGGAAAGGGCCGATGTTGATGAAGAAATTACCCGTCTCCATAGTCATTGCAAACAATTTTTATCCGCGCTTGAAGCAACTGATTCCGTCGGGAGAAAATTAGATTTTCTTGTTCAGGAAATGAATCGGGAAGTCAATACGATTGGGTCGAAGGCGCATGATCTCCAGATTAGCCAGAAAGTTGTAGAACTGAAAGCAGAATTGGAAAAGATGAGAGAACAAGTTCAAAACATTGAGTAGGGGGTGCGGAGTTGGCTATTAAACTGATCAATATAGGGTTTGGTAACATTGTTTCCGCGAATCGAATCGTCTCCATCGTCAGCCCAGAATCGGCTCCGATTAAACGAATCGTACAAGAAGCTAGAGATCGCGGGATGTTAATTGATGCTACATATGGAAGAAGGACGAGAGCGGTGATCATCACCGATAGTGATCATGTCATTTTATCGGCTGTCCAACCTGAAACGGTCGCGCAACGTTTGTCAACCAAAGAGGAGGACACGGATGAATAAGCAAGTTTCGGAACTGGATCAGGGCCTGCTGGTTGTTCTATCAGGCCCTTCCGGTGTTGGTAAAGGGACCGTGTGCGCCGCTTTAAGGGAACGTATGCCTGAATTGGTTTATTCCGTTTCTGCGACAACAAGGCAGATCCGAGCGGGAGAACAAGATGGCGTAAATTATTTCTTTAAACAAAAAGAAGACTTTTTAAAGATGATCGAAAATGATCAGCTGTTAGAATGGGCAGAATATGTGGGGAACTATTACGGCACGCCGCGGGAATTTGTGAAAAAGACATTAGCTACTGGAAAAGACGTTATTTTGGAAATTGAAGTGCAGGGGGCATTGCAAGTCAAACAAAAATTCCCAGAGGGAGTTTTTATTTTCTTAGCTCCTCCTGACCTAAAAGAATTGCGTAGTCGAATTGTCGGCAGAGGCACAGAAACGGAAGACACCGTTAATAGTCGGATGGCGGTTGCCAAAGAAGAGATTGAGTTGATGGACAACTATAATTATGTTGTCGTCAATGACCAAGTCGATCTCGCTTGCGCCCGAATCGAAAGCATTATTACAGCAGAACATTTGCAAAAAGACCGTCAAATAGCGAAATATCGTAAATGGATTAAGGAGGTTTAATGATGATTTTTCCGTCGATTGATAAACTTGTCGAGAAAGTAGAGAGCAAATATACACTCGTTACGCTAGCGGCTAAACGAGCTCGCGGACTACGAGAAGTAGAAAAGGACGCAAAAGCGGACGAGCCTGAATCAAAGAAATTTGTAGGCATCGCCTTGAACGAAATCATGGAAGATGATTTGAAATATGAAAAACCGGTATCAGCGACGGACGAATAATGAACGGATCCTGCGTTCGTTTCTAGTCACAACGGGTTAAACCATGGAAACGTAGAAAAAGGAGGGGATTGTGTATGCTGCATGGGAAAACGATTGTGTTAGGTGTTACTGGGGGAATCGCCGCCTATAAGGCGGCTGCGTTATGCAGCGCTTTAGTTCAAAAAGGGGCGGAAGTCCACGTGATTTTAACAGCATCCGCGGCCGAGTTTATCCAACCGCTCACTTTTCAAGCGCTTTCTAGGCGACACGTGATTGTTGATATGTTCGTGGAGCAAGACCCAACCATTATTTCCCATATTGATTTAGCGGATCGCGCCGATCTCGTCGTCATCGCGCCGACGACGGCGAATGTGATCGCGAAGGCAACCCATGGGATTGCGGATGATATGTTAACGACGATGTTGTTAGCGACACGCGCCCCGGTGATGATTTGTCCGGCGATGAATGTACATATGTATGAGCATGTAGCCGTTCAGCAAAATATGGATACCCTTCGGGAGCGAGGGGTTTTGTTTGTTGAACCTGCAGAAGGGTTCCTTGCGTGCGGTTATGTTGGCAAGGGTAGGATGGCTGAACCGGATGTAATTGCGGATAAGGTTGTTCAATTTTTCACGAAAAAACAAGATCTTCATGGTAAAACCGTGTTGGTTACTGCGGGAGCGACGCGAGAAGCATTTGATCCGATTCGGTTCATAACCAATCGATCGACGGGGAAGATGGGTTACGCGATTGCTGAAGGCGCCAGAGCGAGAGGCGCTAAAGTCATCTTAGTGAGCGGGATTACCCATATAGCGCAACCGAGCGGTGTACAGACGCGCGTGGTTGAATCTGCTGAGGATATGTATCAAACCGTTTGCCGTTATGCCGATGAAGCGGATGTGATTATCAAATCGGCGGCAGTATCCGATTACCGTCCTATCGAGGTTCATGACCAGAAGGTGAAGAAAAAGGATGGCAATTTGGTGATCGAATTTGCTCGCACCAAAGACATCTTAAAGCATCTAGGCGAACACAAACAGGCAAACCAGATTTTGATTGGATTCGCAGCGGAAACGGAACGAGTGGAAGAGTACGCGATGGAAAAAATTATGAGTAAAAACCTTGATTTTATCGTTGCTAACAACGTGGCGATGGAAGGAGCAGGGTTTGGGACTGATACAAATATTGTTAGTTTATATGATCAAGCGGGTTTAGTCTTTTCACTTCCGCAACTTAGCAAACGCGAAGTTGCGGAACGGATTCTCGATGAAGTCGTCGCCCGTTCGAAGGGGAAAAATACGTGTATGCCCAAGTAATCGTTGATGTGCCGCATGTTGAGACGGACAAGCCATTCGACTACCACATTCCGTCTGAATTACGTCCGCATCTGACGATTGGAAGTCGCGTTTCCGCGCCTTTCGGCAATCGTAAAATCCAAGGGTATGTGGTTGGTTTGTCAGAAACAACAAGTGTGAAAAAGGCGCGTGACCTTGAAGATGTTCTCGATGTTGTCCCACCTTTAACACCTGAACTGATCGAATTAGGAGAATGGATGAGTGAGCGCTATCTATGTCGCCGTTACGTCTCCTTTCAAGCGATGTTGCCGGCTGCCCTTCGTTCAAGTTACAAGAAGAGTCTGTCGCTGACAGAGGATGGGAAACAGATCACCTTGCTTATACCGCAAGAACGGCAGTTGATGCGCTTTATCGAGGAAAAGCAGCCGATCGATTACGACCAGCTATTAAAGAATTTCCCAGGAGAAAAATCTTTTCTGCTAAAAGCGTTACGGGAAGGTTGGCTTCAGGCTGAACAGGTTGTCAAAGACAAAGTGACGCGAAAAACATTGTTGTATGTGATTAAAGCTGAATCGGATCAAACGCTTCAGCAAGCAGCTGAAGCGTTGCCGAAACAGGCGTCGAAACAGCGTGAAATTTTACAGTTTATGCTAGATCTACAACATCCAATCGCCTTACGCGATTTACTAGCCCAATTATCGGCAAGTCAATCTTCCGCTCAAGCGCTCGTTTCCAAAGGGCTGCTTAAAATGGAAGAAGTCGAGGAACGAAGAGATCCGTATGCGGGACGCGCGTTTGAACAAGAAGCGAAAGTTGTGTTCACACCTGAACAAAGGGAAGTGATCGACGAAATCGTCTTTGCTCTTAATCGGCCACAACCATTTTCCTATTTATTGCGTGGGGTGACAGGCAGCGGGAAAACAGAAGTTTACTTGGAAACAATTGAACATTGTCTCCAAATGGATCGTCAAGCGATTGTGTTAGTGCCTGAAATCTCGTTGACCCCGCAGATGGTTAATCGATTTAAAGCAAAGTTTGGCGATCAAGTAGCCGTCTTACATAGCGGTCTATCACGCGGTGAGCGGTATGATGAGTGGAGAATGATCCGAGAAGGAAAAGTGAACGTGGCGGTAGGCGCTCGCTCAGCGATTTTTGCTCCGTTCACAAAGCTAGGTTTAATTATTATTGATGAAGAACATGAGGGATCCTATAAGCAAGAAGAGAATCCGCGCTATCATGCCAGAGAAGTCGCTAAAAAAAGAGCGGAACTACATGGCGCGGTAACTGTGTTTGGCAGCGCCACACCTGCCTTGGAATCGTATTATGAAGCGACAAAAACGGAAACAGGGCTGTTGGAGATGCCGTATCGGGTCAACCGAAGACCGATGCCAAGCGTATCCGTTGTCGACATGAGGGATGAACTCAAACAAGGGAATCGTTCGATGTTCAGTCGGTTGTTAGCTCAAGGGATTGAAACGAGACTAAGCCGGGGGGAGCAGATGGTTCTCTTTTTAAATCGCCGCGGTTTCTCCACTTTCGTGATGTGTCGTTCTTGCGGACACTCCTTGCAATGTCCACATTGTGATATCTCACTAACATACCATCGCTCCAACCAGACCGTCCGTTGTCATTATTGCGGTCATACGGAGCGAGATGCCTCAGAATGTCCAGACTGCGGAAGTAAACATATTCGTTATTTTGGAACGGGAACGCAAAAAGTTGAAGAAGAATTAAGTCGACATTTTCCAGGGATTCGTGTGATTCGGATGGATGTGGATACGACAGGTCGCAAAGGCTCGCATGAAAAATGGTTGACGCAGTTTAGGGAAGGAAAAGGGGAAGTGTTGTTAGGCACGCAGATGATCGCTAAAGGTCTCGACTTTCCAAAAGTAACGCTCGTTGGGGTGATCGCCGCTGACACGATTTTAGGCATGCCAGATTTTCGAGCCGCGGAAAGAACGTTCCAATTGCTTACCCAAGTGGGGGGAAGAGCAGGTCGACATGAGCTACCAGGCGAAGTGATTATTCAGTCGTACAATCCCGACCATTATAGTATTCAACTGGCCAAAAACCATGACTTTGAGAAGTTTTTCGCGATGGAGATGAAACACCGTTACGAACAAAATTATCCGCCTTTTTACCGTTTGGTCTTGTTCACCTTTTCTTCGCCTGATGTTCCACTGGTTGTAAAGAAAGCGGATGAATGGGTCAAACAGTTAAAAAGGAAGTTACCTTCAAGTGTTTATTTGCTTGGCCCTGTCGCATCGCCAATTCCTCGGATCAAAGATAGATATCGATTTCAATGCATGATAAAATATAGAGATGAAGCGGACATTTTGTCTCAGATTAAATTGCTGTCAGATTCATTCATTTATGCGAATAGAAATGAAGACATTGGTCTTACCATTGATGTCGATCCGCATATGTTGATGTAATAAAGCGCGAGTTGGATAGAGCGCCAAAAAGGAGGATATGATGGGAACTAGAGTGATAGTCAAGCATCCAGATCCAGTTTTAAGACAGAAGTGTGTACAGGTCAAAAGGTTTAACGCCAATCTGCACAGGTTGTTGGACGACATGGCTGAAACGATGTACGAAGCGCATGGCGTCGGTTTGGCCGCTCCGCAAGTGGGCATTTTAAAGCGCGTCATCGTGATGGATTGCGGGGACGGTATCATTGAAATGATTAATCCAGAAATTGTTGAACGAGATGGAGAGGAAGTCGGTCCAGAAGGTTGCTTGAGTATTCCTGGCTTACTAGGGGACGTACGGCGAGCCCTCAAAGTGAAAGCGCGTGGGCTTGACCGACACGGAAACCCAATCGAAGTCGTTGGAGAGGACCTCTTGGCTCGTTGTATCCAGCATGAAATCGATCATTTAAACGGAGTGTTGTTTATCGATTTAGCTGAAAAAGTATATGAAAAAGACCCAGAAGATGCTGATTAATTGACGTAAGATGGCTGACACAATACGAAACGAACCTAGCATAATGATCAACGTTCGGGTTGAATGAAGGATGCGGGTCTTGCGTTTTCGTTTGCTGTCAGCCTTTTTTAAAAGACTCCAGAGCTGAAGCCTAATGGATGAATAGAATCAAAGGAGTTGGCATGATGAATGTTATTTTTATGGGAACGCCTGACTTTGCCGTTCCGTGTTTAGAAAAAATAGTAGCGGAGAATTATAATGTGATCGCAGTAGTAACCCAACCCGATCGCCCCAAAGGAAGAAGAAGAGAGTTGACCCCTCCCCCGGTAAAGGAGGCTGCCCTTCAACACGGCTTGCGCGTGTTTCAACCGGAGCAGTTGCAAGATGAGGCGGCTGTCGATCATATTTGTTCCCTTCAGCCCGATCTGATTATTACGGCTGCATACGGCCAAATCCTCCCAAAAAGGCTGATTGACCTCCCTACATACGGATGTATTAATGTCCACGCTTCTTTATTGCCGCGATATCGTGGCGGCGCTCCTATCCATCAAGCAATCATTGATGGAAATGATGAAACTGGCGTTACAATTATGTATATGGTTGAAAAACTGGATGCGGGTGATATTTTGACTCAAGTGAAAGTTTCGATTGAAGCGGACGATACAGTAGGCCTATTGCATGATAAATTAGCAAGAGCGGGTTCACAGCTACTTCTTGAGACTATTCCCTTGTTGATTGAAGGGATGATTGAACCAAGGCCACAGGAGGAATCCGAAGTAACGTACGCATGGAACATTCAAAGAGAAGATGAAAAAATAGATTGGACTCGTTCCGCGCAAGAAATCTATGATCAGATACGGGGATTAAATCCATGGCCGGTAGCTTATGCTAAGTTAGAAGGGAAAGTGTTGAAGATTTGGCGGGCAAAAGTGGTCGATCCACAGCGTCAAGGTGACGAGCCGGGGACGATCGTAAACGTAGCAGACGAAGGAATTGATGTGGCTTGCGGCGCGGGTTTATTGCGTTTGTTGGAAGTGCACCCTTCTGGCAGGAAAAAAATGAGCGTATCCGATTTTGTAAGAGGTGTTGGGCAAAGCCTTGAACCGGGGATGAAGCTAGACTAAGAAAGGGGGGTTGCGTGATGATTGAACAAGGAACACAGTCTGCGCGTTCGCTTGCGCTCGATGTATTGACGGAAATTGAACGCAAGGACGCGTTTAGTAATTTAGAATTGAATGCTGCCTTGAACAAAGCAAATTTAACGCGTAGAGAAGCCGGGCTTGCAACTGAACTTGTCTATGGGACATTGTCCAGACTGAATACACTTGACTGGATCGCGACTCAATTTGTGAAGAAACCAACCCATCGCTTGGAACCATGGTTGCGAAATTTACTGCGTCTGGCGCTCTATCAACTCCATTATTTAGATCGGATCCCTGATCGAGCGATCGTACATGAAGCGGTTGAAGAAGCGAAAAAACATGGTCATAAAGGAACAGTCAGTTTAGTGAATGGTGTGTTAAGAAATTACCTGCGCGAAAAAGAACAATTAAATCCGCCAACACAATGGCCAAAATTCAAAAAAATTGCGCTCGAACATTCTCATCCTGAATGGTTAGTGAAAAGATGGCTTTCGGCGTTTGGTGAAAAAGAAACGATTGCGATGTGTAAAACGAATAATTTACCGCCGACGCTTAGTGTTCGCGTCAATACATTGCGCATTTCTAAGCAAGCATTTATAGCGCGTCTTCAACAAGAAATTCCAGACGCGGTGATTGAAGAATCACTCTTGTCAGATGTCGGTTTGCTCGTTTCCCATGCGGGAAATATCGCAAATTCGCCCCTGTTTAACGAAGGACTTTGCGCCATCCAGGATGAAAGCTCGATGTTAGTTGGGCAGGCGATGGATGTCCAACCCGAAATGGCGGTGTTAGATACTTGCGCTGCGCCGGGCGGGAAAACAGCGCATTTAGCGGAACGAATGGGCAACCGAGGTTCGATTCTGGCTTTAGACATTCACCCTCACAAGCTGCAGTTGATCGATGAGACGGTCGAACGGCTTGGGATAACCATTGTTGACACAATGGAGGCGGATGCTCGGGCATTACCAGAAAGCTTTCAGCAGGCTCAATTTGATCGAATTTTAGTCGACGCGCCGTGTTCTGGATTTGGTGTGATTCGACGTAAACCTGATTTGAAATGGCAAAAACAAGTCGAGGATATTACGGCGATCGCCGCAATGCAAATGGAGTTGTTAGAGCAGGCTGTCCGCTGTTTAAAACCTGGAGGCAAGCTCGTTTACAGTACGTGCACCGTTGATCCTGAAGAAAATGGGCGGTTGATTCATCGTTTTTTGGATAGCCATACCGAATTTGAATTAGATCCTAGCCTAGTTGACGATATGCCGCCGCTTCTTCGTGAGCGCTTTCACCAATCGGGAGCGTATATTCAGATTTTGCCTCATTATTTTAGCAGCGATGGATTCTTTATTTCCCGTTTGCGGAAGCGAGTGTAAAAACAAGGTCTGTGGACTTTGTTTTTTTCCGAAATCATGTGGTAAAATAGGGATTTGAATCATCGCATGAACGGTTACAATACAATTAAAAGAGAAAGAAATGGTGATAGATTTGAAACCGTTGATTTATGATATGAGATTTGAGGCTCTGCAACAATGGCTGGAGAGTAAGGGTGAAAAAAAGTTTCGGGCCGGACAAATCTTTGATTGGTTATATGTAAAAAGGGTTGATCAATTCGAGCAGATGACAAACTTATCGAAGTCGTTGAGAGATTTGTTGCAAGATCATTTTACGTTGGCGGGATTGCGTGAAATTACACACCAAGAGTCAGCGGACGGAACGATTAAGTTCCTATTCTCTTTGCATGACGGTCACGCGATTGAAACGGTGATCATGCGACACAATTACGGCAACAGTGTTTGTGTGACGACTCAAGTCGGTTGTAGAATCGGGTGCACCTTTTGCGCCTCGACAATCGGCGGCCTAAAGCGTGATCTGACAGCGGGAGAAATCGTCTCGCAAGTGTTAATGGCTCAAAAGATGCTAGATCAGCAAGAACAACGAGCAAGCCACGTCGTCGTCATGGGGATTGGCGAGCCGTTTGAAAATTTTACAGCGTTGCTTGATTTCCTATATGTGATAAATCACGAACGGGGACTTAATATCGGTCAGCGCCATATCACGGTATCAACGAGCGGAATCGTTCCGAAGATTTACGCGTGGGCGGATGATATGAATCAATTTAACTTAGCGGTTTCGTTGCATGCCCCAAACAATGAGATCCGCTCGCGCCTGATGCCAATTAATCGCGGTTTCCCGTTAATAGAATTGATGAAAGCGTGTCGTTATTATGTAGACAAAACAGGCCGCCGCATCACCTTTGAGTATGGATTATTTGGCGGGGTTAACGACAAGCCCGCTCATGCGGAAGAATTAGCGGAATTGATTGGCGATCTGAACTGTCATGTCAATCTCATTCCTGTGAACTATGTCCCAGAACGAGAGTATACGCGAACATCGCGAGATGATATTTTTGCCTTTTTAAAGACGTTGCAGAATAAAGGAATTAACGCTACGATCCGTCGCGAACACGGCAGTGATATCGCCGCGGCCTGCGGTCAATTGCGAGCCCAACATGCGCAAAAGGATCAAAAATTAACAAAAGAGGGCAAGAAAGAGAAAGTTTCTAAGTGATGAGGTGAAACGGGAATGGATGCAGCCTACAAAACACATATCGGCTGTGTAAGAGCCTTGAATGAGGACACGGGAGCGGTTGTGCATCTGTCGGAAGGTCATTTGATGGCAATCGTCGCCGATGGGATGGGTGGTCATAAGGCTGGCGATGTCGCTAGTCTGATGGCGGTCGATATTATTAAAATGGAGCTGCAGGGAACAGAACTGACAAGTTCACTGACTCCCGAAGCTGGAATCGATCTGTTGGATCGAGCGATCCTTAAGGCTAACGACGCTATTTTTGAATATGCGAACAGTAATGACGATTGTCACGGGATGGGGACAACGGTCGTTGTATCCTTGCTTAATCCAGAGTGGCTTGTCATCGGGCATATTGGGGATAGTCGCATTTATCGAATCGCGGGCGAAGAGATTAAGCAATTGACAGAAGATCATTCACTTGTCAATGAACTTTTAAAAAATGGTCAAATTACGAGAGAAGAGGCCATTCATCACCCACAGCGCAATGTGCTCGTTAAAGCGTTAGGCACTGATCGAAGTGTCGATGTAGAATTAAAAGCTTTGGCTTGGGATCCAGAGGACAAATTGTTGCTATGTTCTGACGGACTATCCAATAAAGTTCCGCCGCAAGCCATGCTGCAGACGATTCAACAATCAACCACTCCTGATTCCGCAGTAGAACACCTAATCCATCTCGCTTTACAAGCTGGCGGGGAAGACAATGCGACGGCGATCGTAATTGCAAACTCCAAAGCGTCACAGGAGCGAAATGGGGTGTCTGAATGATTGGAAGACGACTGGGCGGTCGCTACGAAGTGAAGCAGCGTGTTGGCGGCGGTGGAATGGCCGTCGTTTATAAAGCTCATGATAACTTGTTAAATCGGACAGTTGCTTTAAAAATTTTGCGTTCTCAATTTGGCCATGATGATGATTTCATCACACGCTTTCGCCGTGAAGCGCAAGCAGCCGCAAGTCTTTCTCATGCGAATGTCGTTAATGTTTATGATGTAGGAGTGGAAGACGATATTCAATATATCGTCATGGAATATGTTGAAGGACAAACTTTAAAAGAACTGATTATTGATCAAGGCGCGCTTCCCGTTGAACAAGCGGTGGAGATCGCGATGCAAATCTGCGACGCGTTGGAGCATGCCCACCATAACCATATTATTCATCGTGATATTAAACCGCATAACATTTTAATGGGGAAAAACGGACGGGTGAAAGTAACCGATTTTGGAATTGCCCGCGCAGTCAGCTCCGCTACGATTACCCATACAGGTTCGGTAATCGGTTCTGTTCACTACTTTTCACCGGAACAAGCCCGCGGCGGGATAAGCGGAGAAAAATCGGACATCTATTCGCTTGGGATTGTCTTGTATGAAATGATCACGGGCAGTGTTCCTTTTTCAGGAGATTCGCCGATCAGTGTTGCTCTGAAACATTTGCAAGAAGAAATTATTGCGCCGCGCGAGATCAACCCATCTTTGCCGCAAAGTTTAGAAAATGTCGTCTTGCGCGCGCTCGTGAAAGACCCGTTGTATCGCTACCAATCCGCTCGAGAGATGCAACTAGATCTAAAAACATGTCTTAATCTAGAGCGGCTGAACGAACCGAAATTCGTTGTCGAACATGACGATGAAGAAGCGACGCGGATGGTTCCCGCGATAACGCCAGCCATGCTAAGAGAGCATGAAATGTCGATGAAAGAAGACGAGGCGGAGCAGGAAGAACAGGTTGTCGAGGATGGCGATTCTAGCATTTCGACAAAGCAAAGACCGAAATGGGTCAAACCCGCTAGTTGGACTGGTTTTATTACTTTATTAATTATTGCGCTAATTTACAGTTTCAATCTTTTAATTGGCATGATTTACGTGCCGGAGCTAGTGATGCCGTCAGTGGAAGGGATGCCTTTAGAGGAAGCGCAAAACGAGCTAATAGCTAAGGGACTGAAACCGGTTGTGCACACCCGACCAAGTGATGAGATCCCTGAAAACGAGGTCATACGTCAGTCCCCGCCTGCGGACATGAGAGTCAAGAAAAACAGCGAAGTGATTCTAATTGTTAGCCAAGGCGAAAAAGAGGTTATGATGCCAAAGATGATTGCGGAGTCTGAAGAATTAATTGAGGAACTACTAGGAAGATACAACCCAACGATTGAACGAAAATCGAGCGATGAGTATGCGGCGGGAATTATTATGGCGCAACAACCGCCAGAAGGAGAGATGTTTCTTCCTTCAGGAACAGATATTATTATTACGGTTAGTCGCGGTAAGGAAACCGTGAGAATGCCAACGCTGATTGGCTTGAAGGTGAGGGAAGCGGAAAATTTATTGCGTGAAAACGGGCTAAAAAGAGGGAAGATCAAGGAAGAACCGAGTTACATGGAGAAAGGGACCGTATTTCGGCAATATCCTTTTCAGCCCGGCTCTCAAGCATCACCAGGAACGGAAATAGAACTGGGCGTGAGCAGCGGTTATCCTTCTGAAGCCAAAACAGTGACAGAACCCGTGCTCGTGCTTGTCGATGATGAACCGACGGATATTCGGATCGTTGTGACGGATGCCCGCGGAAAAAACCGAGAGCTAATTAAAAAAACGATTCAGCAGTCCGATACGTTTGATGTAGAGGTCGTTGTATCCCCGACGCAAGACGGGACGATCATGATCTATAAAAATGGCGAGTTTATTGAGAGAAGGCCAGTTCCTTATGAAGATGTTTCTTAATTAAGGGGAGCGATAGGACAGTTATCTTAAATTTATAAGAATGTATAAAAACTTCATTAGTTTTTTGACCACTTCCCTGACTAAACTGTCATGTTTACGAAGAGCAGAAAGAGGTCAAAACCTTCTTTTTACAACGACAATATAAAGTTGAAAGTAAGACCTGGTGAGGTCCTCGTTGAGAAAGCTGGATGGATTAAAACATCCGAACAGGTTCCTATGGATGTAAAGTATACGAATCCCAGAGTATCTTTTGATGGAAAGTACTGGTACCTATCCGTTGGAATCGAACAGGAACTTGAAAAGCCTATTTTAACTGATGAAGTTATTGGGATTGATGTAGGCATCGAAAAACTTGCTGTCTGTTCCAATGGCATGACTTTTAAAAACATGAACAAGACAGCGAACGAAAGAAAGATTGAAAAGCGTTTACGGAGGTTGCAACGCAACGCTTCTCGAAAATACGAGATGAATAAGGAGGGAGGCCGTTTTGTCAAAACGCGCAACCTTATAAAAATCGAAAGAACGATTCGTTTGCTACACCGTAAATTGACGAATATTCGCAACAACCACATACACCAAACGACTACCGCTATCGTGAAAACCAAGCCTAGCTCAGTAGTTATGGAGACACTAAACATTCAAGGTATGATGAAGAATAAGCACTTATCAAAAGCAATCGCTAAACAATGTCTGTATGACTTTAAAACAAAAATACAGTACAAATGTGAGAGGTATGGGATTCGATTCATTGAAGCCGATAAGTGGTTTCCATCTTCTAAAATGTGTTCGGGTTGTGGAGACATTAAAAAGGACCTGAAGCTATCTGATCGTGTTTACCAATGTGGGTGTGGTTTGAAAATAGATAGAGATTTAAACGCTGCTATCAATTTATCGAAATTAGCAGGATAACACTGAAAAGTTACCGCTAATGTGTAGGATTCGTTGTATCCGAATTTACGCCCTTGAAGTGTCACATCAAACGAAAGTAGCTTCGGCAAAATCGGACACACAGAATAGGAAAGCAAACGGAGATTTATAGATTTTTATAAGTCTTTGGCAACGGGGTTTTATGCCCGAAGGTAGGATTATTAAAGCATTGAGTGGTTATTATTACGTGCTTGACGAAGAGAAAACGTGGCAGTGCCGAGCCCGCGGTGTTTTTAAAAAAAGAGGGATCTCGCCGTTAGTCGGCGATTGGGTTACGTACGATCAGGGCGAAAATCAAGAAGGTTTTATTCAAACGGTTGCCGATCGTAAAACAGAACTCGTTCGTCCGCCGATTGCCAATGTTGAGCAAGCGTTCCTCGTGTTTTCACTCGCGGAACCTGTTTTCAACCCATTGCTGTTGGACCGATTTTTAGTGCATACGGAAGGCGCAGGGCTACGTTCCATCATTTGTTTATCGAAGGTCGATTTGTTACGGGACGGTTATCAGGCGATCAAAGAGACGTATGAGCAAATTGGTTATCCTGTGTTGGCCACGAGCAAAAAGACGGGTGAAGGGATTCAAGAACTAAAAGCGTTGCTTCGAAACCACATTTCTGTTTTTTCAGGTCAGTCCGGGGTGGGGAAATCAAGCCTACTTAACGAAATATTGCCAGGTGTAAATTTACAGATCGGTCAAGTGAGCGAGCGGTTGCGACGCGGAAAACATACAACGAGACACGTTGAGTTGATCCCCGTTGAAGGCGGTTTTGTCGCGGATACGCCAGGATTTAGCCAACTTGATTTTTTTGATGTTGACCCCGAGCAACTAGGTTATCACTTTATAGACTTTAAACCGTATATTGCGGATTGCAAGTTTCGCGGTTGCTTGCACATTAGTGAACCGGGTTGCGCTGTGAGAGCTGCGTTGGCGGATGGTCAAATTAATCAACAACGGTATGACAACTATGCGGTCTTTTTAGAAGAAATAAAAGAAGATAAGAGGCGGAGGTATTAAATAATGGGTAAGCTGCCAATTAAAATTGCGCCATCCATTTTATCAGCGGATTTTGCAAAATTAGGCGAAGAGATCAAAGACGTAGAAGTAGGCGGCGCAGATTATATTCATGTCGATGTGATGGATGGACATTTCGTGCCAAACATTACGATTGGACCGCTGATTGTCGGGGCGATTCGTCCAATGACGGAGTTGCCATTGGATGTGCATCTGATGATTGAGAATCCGGATGTATACATCCCTGAATTTGTAAAACAAGGGGCGGATATCGTTACGGTCCATCAGGAAGTTTGCCCGCACTTACACCGAACGATTTATCTGATTAAAGAACATGGAGCAAAAGCGGGTGTTGTTTTGAATCCCGCGACGCCGATTAGCGCGATTCAACATATCATAGAAGATATTGATATGGTTTTATTAATGACTGTAAACCCTGGGTTTGGCGGTCAAGCATTTATTCACAATGTCGTTCCAAAAATTCGGGAGTTAAGAAAGCAATTGGATGAACGAGGGTTGACGCAAGTCGAAATTGAAGTGGACGGTGGCATCAATCCTGAAACAGCAAAATTGGTGATCGAAGCTGGGGCGAACGTACTCGTTGCCGGTAATGCGATTTACAATCAACAAGATCGTAAGCAAGCAATTGCGGCGATCAGAGGATAACGGACGATTCAGAAAGTCGAGGATGAGCGGGCCTTCTGGAATGTCCGTTCTTTTATGTCGGAGAACTCCTGATTATTTCTCTTCGGTCGTCTTCCAAAAATAAGAAGCGTAGGAATGATCATTTTCCTACGCTTTTTTATGCTCGTTTTATCCGTCCTGACTTGGCGTCTGTTTACACCTTTTGCGCTTCCTTTTCCCAGAAGCCTTCGAACACTTCTTGTTTCTCCTCTTCATCTAGCATCCTAAAGCCATGTTCTTTCAAGAACGCTGCTAATGTTGGCGATAAGTCGGTAACGTAAATTGGCTTTTGGTATAAATAAGATTCATACTTAATAAACTCAAGACAACGAATCGAATCTAGCATAGATCGAGGTGTATAGGTCATTTCCTCTAATTCAAGATGCTTATTGTAAGTTTTAAAATGAAATTCGAGGGAATTGTTCATGATCGTAATGAGTCCAGCTTCGTTTTTAGTAAACTCTCCGTCGATGAGCTTACAAAATTGCTTTAACCTGTTCTTCAACAAATAATTGGGAAAGATAACGAGATTAGTTTTATGAATTGGTGGCGGGGTAAATAGAGCCGCTTGTCCCATGGAAATCCTCCTTTAAAATCGCAATTTACTATACGTTATGCGTAAGTCGCATTTAAAAGAACGAGAGTTTGTAATTGTTGCAGTTTAATGGTGGCGATTTCTAGCTTGGGCGAAACTGATTTTTGTCCCCAACGTAAATTAGGAACATTTCTAGGAAGTAATTGAATATACTTTATTAGATCTAATTTGGTCATCTATCCATAGAAGCGCTGCGGTAGGTTGAGGACAGGGCTAATGTTTAGCTTGAATCTTTTGGAAGTAAGGAGGGGCCAGTCATGAGGTTCTATACGATTAAATTGCCGAGATTTATAGGGGGAATGGTGAAGGCCATGTTGGGAGCCTTCAAAAAGAAATAAAAAAGATACGGATCCGTATCTTTTTTTTCGTTTCACTTATATTTTAAATTTTTTAGTTAAAAAAGCGCCCTCGATAAACTTGGGCGCTTTTTCACCGCATAAATACGGTTATACGTGTTTTAAACTCGGAAAAGAGTTTTTGTTCTATATAACGGACTAAGCCCGTGTTACTTTTCCAGATTTAAGCGCTTTGGCGCTTACATAAACGCGCTTCGGCTTTCCATCAACTAAAATACGTACTTTTTGAACGTTCACTCCCCAAGTGCGCTTTTTCGCGCGGTTAGAGTGACTTCTTTTGTTACCCGTGCTGGCTCTCTTTCCAGTGATATAACATACGCGTGCCATTTTTCCACCCCCCTGATTGAACACCATCAGTATACAAAACACTTTAACATGATAGCATAAGGAATTTATTTTCGCAATACATCCGTGGACAACTCTTTCGAGTGATGGGCGTCCAGCCTTTTAATTCGGTATTTTTTATAGTAGAATTGGAGGAAATCATATTTTTGTTAAATATAGCTTAATGGAATAGGCTCTGAATTAATAAGGCGGAACAAGTATAAACCGACCATGCTAAAAAGCATGAATCAAGCGAGGTAGGAGAAGATCAACTATGTCAATGGAGATCGACAGTACGTTAGGAAAAATTGATGTCTCTAATGAAGTCATTGCCACGATTGCGGGCGGCGCGGCTGTAAATTGCTACGGTCTAGTTGGAATGGCTTCGCTTCAGGGATTGAAAGACGGTTTTTCGGAGTTATTGGGTAAAGATAACTTAAGTCGCGGGATCGTTGTTTCAAATGAAGAAGGGATGATTGAGATCGATTTGCACATTATTGTTAGCTATGGCGTTAAAATTTCCGAAGTGGCTCACAATGTGCAGACAAAAGTGAAGTATACATTAAAGCAAATGCTTGGCCTCGATATAAATGGGGTTAACGTTTTTGTGCAAGGAGTTAGGGTATCGGAGCCGTAAGTCAGGAGGTACTCGTTGTGAGTAAGAAAGAAGTAAGTGGAGAAGAATTAACCAGCATGTTTTTTGCGGGGGCGAAAGCTTTGGCGAACCATGCCTCAGAAGTGGATGCTTTAAATGTTTTTCCCGTGCCAGATGGGGATACCGGAACGAATATGAACTTGAGTATGAGTTCTGGCGTTTCAGAACTGAAAAAAAACCCGAGTCATCATGCAGGGATGGTATCGCAAGTGTTATCAAAAGGACTGTTGATGGGGGCAAGGGGAAATTCAGGCGTCATTTTATCGCAATTATTTCGAGGTTTTAGCAAAGCGATCGCTGATGATGAAACTGTCACCGCAAAAACATTGGCCCTAGCCTTCTCTCAAGGAGTTACGATGGCTTATGATGCTGTGATGAAGCCTGTGGAAGGAACTATTTTAACTGTCGCTAAAGATGCGGCGGCAGGAGCTCAGCAAGCCGCTCAAAGAACCGATGACATCACGCAAGTGATGCGCGTGACATTGCAAGCCGCCCAAGAATCTTTAGCGCGTACTCCGCAACTGCTTCCTGTATTAAAAGAAGTTGGGGTTGTAGATTCCGGCGGGCAAGGCCTCGTTTACATTTATATCGGATTTTACCAAGCGTTGCTTGGCGAAGTTGGGGACGAGCAACTACTTGACCAGTTGAATGAGCTCGTTGCGCAACAACCACGGGAAGAAATGACATCGCTTCGTTTTCAGGAAGAACGGGCTCAGATTCATTTGCAGACGGAAAGCATTGAATATGGATATTGCACAGAGTTTTTGATCAAGCGAGCTCCTTCCCCGCGCTTCCAATTGGCTCCTTTTCGTGAGCGGGTTAGTCATTTTGGCGATTCATTACTCGTTGTGGCTGATGAGGAATGGGTGAAAGTTCATATTCATAGTGAACACCCAGGAAAAGTTTTAGAATATGGTCAACAGTTTGGGGAACTTGTCGGGATTAAAATTGAAAATATGCGTGAGCAACATGCCCAAATTGTTTCTATTGAAAATCATGAACGAACGAACAATTTAGACCCGCAGCAAGAAGAGCGACAAGCAATGCAAGCGTATGGGATTGTGGCCGCAGCCAGCGGTGAGGGGATTGTTGAAATTTTAAAAAGCTTAGGTGTTGACGAGGTCGTGGAAGGCGGTCAAACGATGAATCCCAGCACAGAGGATTTGTTGCAAGCCGCGTCTCAACTCCAAGCGGAACATATCATCTTTCTGCCCAACAATAAAAATATTATTATGGCTGCTGAACAAGCGGCGCGCATGATTGAATTGCCCGCTACGGTAGTCCCCAGTCGATCGATGCCGCAAGGGATTGCCGCGTTGCTATCGTTGAAAATAGAGGAATCCCCTGGCGTCAATAAGCAACAAATGATCGATGCGATATCACACGTGAAAACGGGACTAGTGACCTACGCTGTGCGGGATTCAAAGGTTGACCAGCTTCAAATTAAAGAAGGCGATTTTATCGGTTTGCTTGAAGATGAAATTGTGACCGCAGCAACGACGCTTAATCAAGTTAGCAAAGACCTCCTAACGGAGATGATTGATGAAGAAAGCGAAGTTGTCTCTATTTTCTATGGACAAGAGGTAGAAACGAATGAAGCGGAAGCTTTTGCGGATGAAATTCAATCCGCCTACCCGCAACTAGAAGTTGAACTTTATACTGGCGGACAACCGCTCTATTCATTCATATTCTCAGTGGAGTAATGTAGGGGGTAGTGATGGCTACGATCAAAATTGTAACAGACAGTACAGCTGATATTTCAAAAGAAATAGCCGAGCGATGGGGCATCCATGTTGTTCCGCTTAAAGTGCATGTTGATACTAAGACTTATCTAGATGGGATTGAGATTACCCCGTCGACTTTTTTTGAAAAATTGGAAAACACCAATCAGTTTCCATCGACTTCTCAACCGCCTCCTATACAATTTGAGACCATGTATCGCGAGATTTTGGAAAGTGAGGGCGCCGATACGCAAATTATCTCTATACACCTTTCTAGCGCCTTAAGCGGGACCTATCAGTCAGCGAACCTGGCCAAAAATATGATGGGTGACGAAGTGGATATCGATGTAATCGATTCAAAAAAGGCGTCATACATGTTAGGAATGATTGTCGTCGAAGCGGCGAAAGCAGCGGAACAAGGGAATACGAAAGAAGAGTGTTTGGCCCTCATTGAGAAAATGATTCGTGAGCAAAAGGAGTTCTTCCTTGTGGATACGTTGACGTATTTGCAAAAAGGCGGAAGGATTGGTCGGGCTCAAGCGGTCGTTGGAACGTTATTGAATGTCAAACCGATTCTGGCGCTAAATGAGAGCGGCGAAGTGTATCCGTTTGAAAAGGTGAGAGGGAAGCGGAAAGCGTTGGCCACCATCATTGATGAGTGTAAAAGCTATGCTCACGATGAAAAAGTGATCGTCTCCATCTTATATGGGCTAAATCGAGCGGAGGCGGAGCAGCTGAAAGAAACGTTGATGAGTGAATTTAATATTCAGGAAGTTACATTTGCGCAAATAGGCCCTGTGATTGGCGCCCACGTTGGCCCACAGGCATTGGCGGTCGTCATGTATAAACCCTGAATAAAGGAAGGATGAACGTAGTTCTTCCTTCTTGTTTTATTTGATTTTGCAATGGCAAAAGACAGGGGGAACGCATCAAATGAAATATCGTTCTGTTTTTGATATTATTGGACCGATTATGATCGGACCATCCAGTTCGCATACAGCGGGGGCGGCTCGGATTGGCTTGATGAGCAGAAATGTATTTGGCAGACAACCAAAGAAGGCGGAAATCACGTTCCTTGGTTCGTTCGCTCAAACGTATAAAGGTCACGGCACAGATATTGCGATCATCGGCGGGATCCTTGGTTTAAACACATATGATGAGCGAATGGTTGAAGCGCATCAGCTCGCTAAAGAGTTAGGGGTCGAAATTAAGATGTCCGTCTCTGATGATGAGCCTAACCATCCGAATACGGCAATCATTACATTGAGTGATGAACAGGGCGAGACTACGGTGGAAGGTATCTCGATCGGCGGCGGAAAAATTGTGATTACTTCAATCAATGGTTTTACCTCGCGGATCTCAGGAGAAGTTCCGACGATCCTAGTTAAGCACCAGGATCGTTCGGGGGTCGTTGCCTCCATTACCGAAGTATTTGCCGAACGGGACTTAAATATCGCTTATTTAGAATTGGCCAGAAAGTCAAAAGGCGGCCAAGCTTTAATGATCATTGAGACCGATTATCCGATGGATAAAGCGCTTTGCAAACAAATCGAGTCGCTCCCTTTTATTGAAAAAGTAGTGAGGCTTGAAACAATCTAATTAGCTTTCAGAAGGATGTGATACGTGTGGTTTTTCGAACCATTGCTGAATTGGTGGAAAGATGCGTTGCTGAAAACAAGAAGATCTCTGAGGTGATGATTGAGACAGAGATCTATCAATCCGGAAGAAATCGTGAAGAAGTTTGGAAGCTGATGGATGATAATTTAACTATTATGGAACAAGCGGTTAAACGCGGAATCGTAGAGGAAGAACGTTCTCGTTCGGGTTTAACAGGCGGAGACGCTGTTCTTTTACAACGTTATTTAAAAGAGAAAGAGCCGCTTTCTGGACGAATTTTGTTAGACGCGGTAAGTAAATCGGTGGCGACGAACGAAGTCAACGCGAAAATGGGAACCATTTGCGCCACACCGACTGCGGGATCTGCCGGTATCGTGCCAGGCACCCTATTTGCGGTCGCTCCAAAATTACAGGCGACGCGCGAGCAGATGATTCGATATTTGTTTACATCAGGAGCTATTGGGCTCGTAATCGCAAACAACGCATTTATATCCGGGGCGGCGGGTGGTTGCCAAGCTGAAGTTGGGTCAGCTACGGCGATGGCGGCCGCGTCCATGGTGGAAATGGCGGGGGGTAGTCCTCAACAATCCGCTGAGGCGCTTTCAATCGCAATGAAAAATTTACTTGGTTTAGTGTGTGACCCCGTAGCGGGATTAGTTGAGGCTCCTTGCGTTAAACGAAACGCGATGGGCGCAGCATTGGCGATGACCGCCGCGGACATGGCTCTGGCTGGTATTAAAAGCATTATTCCCGCTGATGAGGTGATCGAGACGATGTATCAGATTGGATGCTCTATGCCGAGTAGTTTGCGAGAAACTGCATTGGGAGGGTTGGCGGCGACACCGACAGGGAAAGAACATGAACGTCGGATATTTGGTTCGCTCAAAGACTAATGAATCAGATGCTGTTACCTGTTACAACGGTAACGGGAATTGGAGAGGTAAAAGCGCAAGCGTTAGCGGAGTTGGGGATTGAAACGGTCCATGACTTGTTGTTCTACTTTCCGTCGCGTTATGAAGACTATTCGATTCGGGAGTTAAGCGAAGTCGCGAATGGGGAACGGATTACGATTCGCGGGGAGGTGTACGCTGAACCGGCTGTCCGCTTTTTCGGAAAAAGAAGGTCGCGGATGATGGTCCGCCTTGTCGTTGATCGAGCGGTTGTCACCGCAATTTGGTTTAATCAGCATTATTTAAAAAATCGGATCAAGATTGGTCAAGAAATCCAAGTAAGTGGAAAGTGGGAAAAAAATCGGATGCAAGTCACTGTTTCCGAAACAAAAACAACCATTCCGAAGACAACGCAACAACAATCGGAAGAAGTGAAAATTAAACCGATTTACCCCGCCTCCGCAGCGGTTACAGTAAAACAAATCCAGCGTTATCTGCAGCAAGCTTTGCAACAATACGCGTCCGACATCGAAGAGATCCTACCTGCTGAAATCCGAGAACGACGCCTTTTTATTTCGAGGCGAGAAGCGATTACAGCGATCCATTTTCCAACATCGACCGCGCTCGGAATTGAAGCGAGGAAAAGACTTGCTTATGAAGAGTTATTTTTTTACCAATTAAAGATGCAAGCGCTGCAACTTGTCCAAAAAAGGAACAACCAAGGTTTAGCGATGCCGATTCCATTGGAGCCTGTGCGAGCGTTCGTTCGGGCATTGCCTTTTCGGTTAACTAATGCTCAAAAAAGGGCATTGAAGGAGATTCTGGATGATCTGCAAGCCGATTTTGGGATGAACCGATTGTTGCAGGGGGATGTTGGTTCGGGTAAAACGATCGTTGCGGCGGTTGCCTTGTATGCGGCCACGCAAGCGGGCTGTCAAGGGGCGCTGATGGCTCCGACGGAAATCTTAGCGGAACAACATGCAGCCACTTTAACGAAATTACTTGCTCCATACGGTCTGCAAGTCGGTTTGTTAACGGGCGGGATGTCGGCGCCGATTCGTCGTGAATTGTTAGGCGGCTTGCAAATGGGCTTGATTGACATCGTCGTAGGTACGCATGCGCTTATTCAAGATGATGTCCATTTTAGTAAGCTAGGTCTAGTCATCACAGATGAACAACATCGGTTTGGGGTGGAACAACGGCGCGTACTGAGAGAAAAAGGACTGCAGCCAAATGTGCTTTGCATGACGGCCACACCGATCCCAAGAACATTGGCGATCTCCGTTTTTGCGGATATGGATGTGTCCACGCTCGATGAGTTGCCCGCTGGTCGAAAACCGATTGAAACGTACTGGGTGAAAGAAAATATGTTCGAGCGCGTGCTTGCCTTTATTGCAAAAGAAGTGAATAACGGTAGACAAGCTTATGTGATCTGTCCCTTAATTGAAGAGTCTGAAAAGATAGATGTGCAAAATGCGCTCGATGTTCATGCCCAGTTGGTCCATTATTTCGGAGAGCAATCTCAAGTAGGTCTACTGCACGGCAGAATGACTTCAAAAGAAAAGGAACAGGTCATGCGGGAGTTTAGCGCCAATCAGATCCAAGTGTTAGTTTCAACGACAGTCATTGAGGTCGGGGTTGATGTGCCCAATGCGACTGTTATGGTCGTTTATGACGCTGAACGATTCGGTTTGGCCCAATTGCATCAGTTACGCGGTCGGGTTGGCAGGGGTTCGGAGCAATCAACCTGTATTTTAATTGCGGATCCGAAAACAGAAGTTGGGCGGGAACGGATGAGAATTATGAAAGAGACGTGTGACGGGTTTGAAGTCGCCCGCAGGGATTTAGCGTTAAGGGGACCCGGCGATTTCTTTGGCACCAAACAGAGCGGTTTACCCGAATTCCGCCTGGCTGATCTTACCCAGGATTTTGAACAATTGGAGTTGGCGCGAGCGGATGCCGCAGCGATCCTTCGAACAGAAGATTTTTGGACGGATGACAATTACGCATTTTTGCGCGCCTATTTGGAACAACAAGGGATATTGGAACAGTACATGTTAGATTAATGATGAAGAGACTGTAGAGAGGTTAATCCTTGCGGCAGTCTCTTTTTTTATTATATTGCGTCAAAAAAAAAGCCGGATGTCATTGAATGCGCCAACGCATTTTCCTGAACATCCAGCCAATGGGAGAGGAGAAACCGGAGGAAGAGCTTATGGGGAAACGTAAGTCTTCTCCGCGGTTGTCAGTAACACAAATCATGTTACTAGTCATATTATGGGCACGATTAAGGAAAGATATACATATAAAGTGAATTTAATTTGAAACAATGTAGGGATGATTTACCAGACTACAATGTTGTGTTACACTTATCAAAAAGTAGTACTCTTTAAGTGACGGTCAATCGAGGAGGGAGTCATGAGAGTTATTTCCGGTTCGAAAAAAGGAAGACCGTTGCAAGCGTTACCAGGGAAAAGCACCCGCCCTACCGTTGATAAGGTGAAAGAGTCGATCTTCAGTATGATCGGACCTTATTTTGAAGGAGGGATTGGGCTTGATCTGTACGCAGGCACAGGTGGTCTTGGCATAGAGGCGTTAAGCAGAGGAATGGAAAAGATCGTCTTTGTCGACATTGATAAGAAAGCGATAGAGGTCATAAAACAAAACCTAGCTAAAACAGACTTGCTCGATCAGGCTGAAGTTTACAAGAATGAATCGCGTCGGGCTTTGAAGGCGTTAAAAAAGAGGCAACTTCCATTCGATTTAGTTTTACTTGATCCTCCCTATACGCATCGTAACATCGCTGACGAAATCGCGCTTCTCGAACAATTTGGTTTGCTTAACCTTGGCGCCATTATTGTTGCCGAAACAGACGCGCAACTAAGTTTGCCGGACTTAATCGGACCGATCCAAAAACAGAAGGAAGCGGAATATGGCAGCGCGCGGATTACTGTTTATCGCGCGCCGGACTGACTACATAACGAAGGGAGAATCAGAAGATGACGATTGCGGTATGTCCCGGGAGTTTCGATCCTGTGACAAATGGACATCTAGATATTATTGTGAGGGGTTCGAAGATTTTTGACAAGGTCATCGTTTCAGTATTAGTGAACGAGAATAAGCAACCCTTGTTTTCAATTGAAGAACGAGTCGCTTTATTAAAAGAGGTAACGAAAGATTTGCCGAATGTTCATGTGGAGTCTTTCCAAGGATTGTTGATCGATTATATGAAGTCAAAACAAGCGAAAGTGATTATTAAAGGATTGCGAGCCGTATCCGATTTTGAGTACGAATTGCAAATGGCGTCAATCAATCGCTTGATGGAGGAAGAAATCGAAACGTTCTTTATGATGACGAACACGAAATATTCGTACCTAAGCTCCAGTATTGTGAAGGAAATTGCCAAGTATAAAGCAGATGTAAGCGCGATCGTGCCACCTCCGGTGGAGCAGGCGTTGATGGATAAATTTATCCAGTATGGAAATAATCCCGGGATCTAACCGGGATTATTTCCTTTTAACTGAGTGGCGCGCAAAAGGCTTCCTTTGGCTATAAAGCGTTGTCGTTTTCTAATTGTTGAGGCGCCGCTTTGAAATCAAATGAATCATATAAGAAATGAGCGCTAATCCTAGTAAGAAAAGGGACGCGAATAACCCGATGTGTTGAAAGTTGTTCCACGTAAGGATAAGCCCCCCTGTCGGGGTCTGTTCGGCAAAAGCGGGAAGTGTAAATTGGAATAAGGCCAAGCTTTGAAAAGGTTTCCAGAAAAGAAAGGCGAGCGCGCCTGCAATGAAAGCATGAATTCCTTTCCAAATAAAATACGGTTTGTAGCGCATGTCCGTTGAGCTAATAATACTCGCGACCTGAGCGTGCACAGAAATTCCGCCCCAAGCAACGAGCGCGGAAGCTACCGCTAACTTAATTTCCATCCCAATCGGAGTGTTTAATTCACTCATGTATTGCATGCTTTGCGTCACTTCAAAAAAACCGATTACAAACACTTGAGATAAGTCTTCCGGCAGTTGAAACAGCGATAATACCGTGGTCAAAATACTGGCTAATACAATGGAGATAGCCCCCATCGAGATAAATTCAATGATCACGGAAAAAATAATGATAAATCCGCCGATGACGAACAATGTTTGAAAACTGCTCATTACCGCGTCGCCCATCAGTTGTCCGAACGGTCGCCGTTCTTTCAGTCGAGCTCGATGCATTGCCTGCAACGCGCGTAACAGTAAGGGTTGGTTTTGATCTGTCGTATAAGAAGTGATCTGTCCCCTGCGATCGTGAAACCGAAGCATGATTCCGACCAATAAGGCTCCGACGTAGTTAGCGATTGCAATCGTAATCCCAAGCGTCGCATCATGGAAGAAGCCGACAGCAACCGCGCCGAAAATAAACAAGGGATCCGTTGTGCTTGTAAAACAAACAAGTCGCTCACCTTCTGCCCGTGTCACTAACTTTTGTTGCCTCAATTGGGTGGCTAACTTAGGGCCTACAGGATAACCAGAAGAAAAACCCATCGCCATTACGAATCCGCCTGTGCCTGGCACTTTAAATAACGGCCGCATCAGAGGTTCTAATAAAACGCCAATAAAATGAACGACCCCGAAGCCCATCATGATCTCTGATAAAATCATAAAAGGAAGTAATGCTGGGAACACAACGTCCCACCAAATTTTTAACCCGCGCAACGCGGCGTGGAAGGAATCTTGTGGGAATCGTATCATACAGAAAACGAGTAAGACCGATAGCGCCGCAAACAAAAGAGTCTGAATATAAGGTTTATAACGCATGTAAAAGCTGCCTCCATGTTGTCGTTGCATAATGGACATACCACTACACTTTACGCGAGGACAAGACCATTTAGACCAGCTCAATGTTGATCAATCTTCATGTTGGCTCATATAATAGAGAGAAAATGGAATCTATTTATGATGTGAGAGGTTGGGGGAGGAAATCATACATGATGAGACCGAAGGTTGGATTAGCGTTAGGGTCAGGCGGAGCTCGCGGCATCGCTCATATCGGTGTGATTCAAGTGTTAGAAGAAGCGGGAATCCCAATTGATTATATATCTGGCAGCAGTATGGGCAGTCTGATCGGCGCTTGTTACGCTGCAGGCATTACACCAGATATGATGGAAAAATTGGCGATTAATTTGAAACGAAAATACTGGCTTGATTTTACTGTGCCTAAAATGGGGTTTATCGCTGGCGAGAAGGTTAAGGAAATGGTTCGGCTGCTGACACAAGGGAAGGATATCGAGCAGCTACATAAACCGCTTGCGGTCGTAGCGACAGATTTAAGAAATGGGGAGCGTGTTGTTTTTACGAAAGGCCCGATTGCCCCAGCTGTTCGCGCGAGTATTTCAATCCCTGGTATCTTCATACCGGAAGAGGTTGATGGAAAGTTATTGATCGATGGCGGGGTGATCGATCGCGTGCCGATTACAGCTGCGCAGGCGATTGGAGCGGAGTGTGTCATTGGGGTTGACGTCGGGATTGTTTCAGAGGAAGTTCACCTCAGTTCTATTTTTGACGTGATCGCCCAGACGATTCAAATCATGGAAAAAGAGATTTTCCGTTATCGAATCGTAGACGCCGACGTTTTAATTCGTCCTATTGTTGGTGGGTTTAGCGCCACTAATTTTACGCAGGTAGAAGAGCTGATTGAAGCTGGAAAAGAAGCAGCGTTTAAGTCATTAGATCAGATTCGGAAAGTTATAGAAAGTAGAGGAATCCATGAGGAATAGAAGAATATGGGGGCTGTTTGCCTTCTTCTTATTTATCTTTATTGGGATGAATACGAAAGTCCCTTACTATATATATCAACCAGGTTCGGCTCTTCCGTTGGCGCCGATTATTCAAGTGGAAGACGGCTATGCGGAAGAACAAGGAACATTTCGTTTGACAACGATTCGCACCGGACCAACCAATGTCGCGGGCGCGCTTTGGGCGTCGCTTGACGCTAACGCTGAGTTGGTGAAGGCGGAACACGTTCATAGTCCGCATGAGAGTAACGAGCAATATTTACAAAGACAGCTTGCTGTTATGAAAGCCTCGCAGGATACTGCTAAAATCGTTGCTTTTCAAAAAGCTGGATTCGATATTAAATTGAAAAATAGCGGGGCGATTATCATGCAGATTATTCCGGGTTATCCCGCGGAGAAGGTGTTACAGGTCGGAGATGTCATCTTCCGTGTCGATGATGTTCAAATCGAAACGGCGGAGGATTTGATGGACGCCTTGAAAGGACGTCAGGTGAACGAAGAAACGCTGATACATTTTGCCCGAGACGGGAAACCACAGGCAGCTAAACTAACGCTGACATCATTACCGGCCCTACCTGGCGAAGAGAGCAAACCAGGGATCGGGATCGCTTCCCCGATTACAAAGCGGGTGTTTGAATTGCCAAAAAACGTTGAAATTAAATCAGCGGAAATCGGTGGGCCGTCAGCCGGGTTGATGTTTACGCTAGAAATGATGAATCAATTGCTCCCAGGCGATTTGACGAAAGGGTATGATATAGCGGGCACGGGAACGATCAATGAAGACGGTTCAATCGGCCGAATTGGGGGAATAGAATATAAGGTTGTCGCCGCCGCTCGTGAACAAACAGAGATCTTTTTCGCCCCTGCGGAAAAGGATGAGAAAGGCGTTTCTAATTATGATCAAGCAATTAAAAAGGCGAAGTCTCAAAATTTAAAGATGAAAATCATCGCTGTGCGGGAAATTGACGATGTATTGGACTATCTGAAGAAACTCCCGCCGCGTTAGAATAAGGAGGCAACGCCTCCCTATTTCCATTTTATCGGTGTGAAGGTGTGCTCAGGTCGAAAAGAAGCGGGCTGATAAGCGAGCTGGTAAAGGTTGGAGGCCCTCACATCTAGGTCGAGCATCGGGTGTTTTTCTTTTTGGATCCGCCCGATAACGGGTACTAGGCTTTGCTCGCCCGCCCGACGAAGCAAGGCTTGTCCACGCTGATTGAATCCGAGCGCTCGAATGTACGGAACGCCCCGTTGTAGCTGGAGATTGTTTATTTCTCGTTTTGTTACATTTAACAAAAGATAGAGTAATAAGCGCTGCAGGCGGTTCCACGTATAGCGTTTCGTCTTGATTGCTTCCATGAAACTTTGAAAATCAGTTGTTTGAAGGCTTAATCGCTTCAGGCGGTGTTCGATTCCCTCATCCATTTCATGAATAAGCGCCAATTGTTCGGTTCCCTGGGCGAGTAGTTGCTGGCGGACAAATGAAAAGAACAAATCCCAATCGATCGGGAATCGCGCCGCTTGTTGTTCTTCTCGTAAAATCTGATACGTCGACAAAGGTGTAAAATTTTGAATCGTGTCCAGATTGCTTTCGGCAATTAATTTGCGTAATGCTGTCGCGCTGGCAATTGTCTGATCCGTAATTGCTGTTTCATTGTAACCAGCTTTTACGCGCGTAATCGTGTAAGGCTTAATTGAACTGTTCAATCTCTTTAAGGCAAGGATATAATTTAATCCGAGAATGTTGTTCGGCTTATTTAAGTCATCTATCGACACATTCGCTAGGTTTGCCGCAGCATTGGCGTATGCGCTCGGATAGGGCAAGCCCTCGCTAAGACCTTGCTTTAACTCTTGCTTAAAACTAGCGGGTTCGTTGGCAAGTTTTTGGGCTAACTCTTCAAGCCAATCGGTTGACCCGCTTTCGCTTCCAAAACAAATGGAGTCGACCACGCCGAGGGAATGCAGAGCGGAAACAGCGCCGAAGGCAAATACTTCCGCATTTTGGGTACAATAAGCGGTAGGAAGCTCAATCACGAGATCAACGCCAATCGCTAACGCCATTTTCGTCCGCGCCCATTTGGAGACGATCGCGGGTTCCCCTCTTTGCAGAAAATTTCCGCTCATAACTGCGACGCACGCGTCAGCTTGTGTTGCTTTGATCGCTTCTTGGTAGTGATAGAGATGCCCGTTGTGCAGTGGATTATACTCCACGATGAGTCCGACAACTTTCATTGCGCGTCTTCCTTTCTACATTTGCTTTGTTATTATTATAATGTATCTTTAATTTTGTTGACAAACATTACGCAACAGCTTTATAATGATTTCTGTTGTCTTAGGAGTGATGTTGATGAAAATATTGGTGAATGAGCTTGAAAAAGTTCAAGGGCAGAGGCAGCAATTGGAAGGTCCCGTTATTACAAAGGGAATCAAGTATCCGCATCTTCAGTTTGAGAATTTTACATTCATGGGACAAGCTCAGAAAATCGCTGAATTAGTTGATGTAGCGGGGGATTTATCGGGCGCGATCAAGACCGGGTGTTCAAGATGCGCGACTCCAACTACATATGATTTTTCAACTTCTTTTTCGGAACAATTTTCGGATCAGATAGAGCAAGTTGATGATGATGAAGACGAAGCTGAGAGTGAGATCATTCCTTATCAAGGGGTAGAGATTGACTTAACGCCTTATTTTCGGCAAACGATCTTATTAGACATGCCGCAGATATATCTTTGCTCCGACACGTGCAAAGGATTATGTCCGACATGCGGGACAAACTGGAATGAGCAAACCTGTTCGTGCAACAATGAACGGATTGATCCGAGGTTAGCGGATTTAGCCTTATTCTTTAAAAAAGATAAGGAATAAAACTGATTATCGCTGATGTTGATTCCGCTTGGAAGCATCGGTTATAATATAACTCTGTCAGATGACAGCGCGCTATAAATACGCATTATTTTTAAGATGGTAATAACGCTTTGTAGGGCGTTATGAACTTCCGTTGAAGGGGGTGGAAGAAATGGCAGTACCAAAAAGAAGAACTTCCAAAACTCGCAAAAGACTTCGCCGCACACACTTTAAATTAGAAGTGCCTGGCATGGTGAAATGCTTAACTTGCGGAGATTATAAATTGTCTCACCGTGTTTGCAAATCTTGCGGAACATATAAAGGTCAAGAAGTTGTAAATAAATTCTAAGCTTTGCTAGGGCAAGGTACTTCGGTACCTTGCCCTTTTCTTCTTTAGAAAGGGCTATTATTCGACATAATCAACCTGTTGCGATTTTTTGGTTTATCCCATATACTTTTAGTACCTGGTAATAAATTTAACTTAAATCCAGTTATAGGCCCTGCGATGTATGCCACAGAAAAATTCGGGCAAGCTCGGGGAACTCTGTCAGCATGCGCATACGTCGGGGGCGTAATTGAGACCCGTCTGGTGGTGAGGAAAATATATCGTTTGAAAAAAAGGGAAAGGCAAATCAAATTATCTGAACGTTTGCATGAGAACCCCTTCCTTACAGATGAAGAGTTAGCGGAGCGATATTCTGTAAGTGTTCAAACTATACGCCTAGACAGACTTGAGTTGGGTATTCCAGAGCTGCGGGAAAGAATAAAAAACGTAGCTGAACAAAAGTTGGAACAGGTGAAACCGCTTCAACGGTATGATATTACCGGTGAGTTAGTAGATTTAAAGTTGGATCAAAGTGCTGTATCCATTTTAGAAATTAGTGAAGAGCATCTCGTCTCACACACTTTATTCGCGAAAGATCACTATGTTTTTGCCCAGGCAAATTCATTAGCTGTGGCCGTTGTCAATGCGCAAGTGGCGCAGACGGGGGCTGCTCGCATACGATTCATCCGCCCGGTTAAGTTAAAGGAGAGACTGATTGCGCGCGCGATCGCGCGTAGTCAACAGAAAGATAAAACGATTGTCCGTATTGAAACCCGGGTCCAAGATGAGCTCGTTTTTAGCGGTAGTTTTCACGTGTATAAAGTAATGGATACGCATAAAGCATAGGAGGGAACCGCTTGAGGATCGCTGTAGATGCAATGGGTGGCGATCACGCTCCCCAAGCTATCGTTGAAGGAGCAATGATAGCTGCGCGAGACTTAACCGATATACATATTGTCTTAGTTGGCGACGAAAGTAAGATTAGATCCTACATGGACGATTCCTGTCCTCCCAATATTGAAATTGTCCATACGACCGAAGTGATTGAATCAGACGAAAAAGAGCCGGTTAAGGCTGTTCGCCGTAAGAAAAACGCATCGATGGTTATCGCGTTGGAGATGGTCCGTGAAGGGAAAGCAGACGCCGTTATTTCCGCTGGAAATACGGGCGCGTTCATGTCTGGAGGCGTGTTTATTACGAAACGGATCGATGGGATTGAGCGTCCCGCGTTGGCGCCCATTTTACCTTCTCTTGAACAGGGTAAGGGAACGCTTGTTTTGGATGTAGGGGCAAATATTGACGCCAAGCCTGAGCACCTGCTGCAATATGCTATGATGGGGAATATTTATGCGCAGGGTGTGATGGGCGTGCCTACTCCAAGAGTTGGCCTACTAAACATAGGCGCCGAAGAGCTGAAAGGGAACGAATTAATGAGGGAAACTTTTGGCCTTCTGAACAATAGTAATCTACACTTCATCGGAAATATTGAGGCTAGGGACGTGCCTTTTGGCGCGTGTGATGTTTTAATTTGCGACGGTTTTTCGGGAAACATTTTATTGAAATCTCTTGAAGGAATGGCTGGAGCTGTTTTTCAAGTTTTAAAAGACGAGCTTACTTCATCTATCATAAGTAAAGCGGGCGCGGCCCTTTTAAAGCCGAGCTTAAGAAGAATTAAGAAGAAAATGGACTATACCGAGTATGGCGGAGCGCCGTTAATGGGATTGCAAGGCACATGCATTAAAGCCCACGGTTCATCTAATGCAAACGCCATTAAACATGCCATTTTTCAAGCCGCTCAATTTGTGGAAAAGGATATTATCGGTCTTATCCAAAAGGAAGTTCAGCAAGAAAGAAGGGAATTGGATGCAGAAAATGAGAGCAGCGGGAATCCTGGGGACGGGAGCCTATTTGCCTGAGAAAATCTTAACGAATCAAGACCTGGAAGAAATGGTAGATACGAGCGATGATTGGATCGTATCTAGAACAGGGATCCGTGAAAGACGCATTAGCGCAGAAGGCGAGGCCGCTTCAGATTTAGCTTATAAAGCGGCTCAACAAGCGCTGGAAACGGCGGGGCTGGACGCGGAGCAGATTGACCTGATTATCGTGGCAACGATCACCCCGGATACGACATTTCCATCTACAGCGAACCTAATTCAAGAACGACTAGGGGCGAAAAAAGCGGCTGCGTTTGATTTGGCGGCTGCCTGTTCCGGCTTCTTATATGGGGTAGCGACCGCAAGTCAATTTATTCAAAATGGATTGTACCGCTATGCGCTTGTGATTGGGGTTGAATGCTTGTCGCGCATCGTCGATTGGACCGATCGGAACACATGTGTCCTCTTTGGAGACGGGGCGGGGGCTGCTGTGCTTGGCCCTGTTGAAGATGGAAGCGGTTTCTTGTCGTTCGATTTAGGTTCAGATGGGGCGGGCGGAGAGTTACTAAAACTACCTGCTGGTGGTTCTAGAATGCCAGCAAGCGAAGAAACGATCGCCAATAAACAACACTTTTTGCAAATGGCCGGGTCAGACGTATTTAAGTTTGCTGTGCGTGTGATGGGCAGTTCTGCTGAGGCGGCGATTGAGAAAGCCGGACTTACAAAAGAGGACATCAGTCTTCTTGTTCCACACCAAGCGAATATGCGAATTATTGATGCCGCTGTAAAACGATTGGGACTGCCGATAGAGAAGGTCGTCGTAAATCTTGATCGCTATGGAAATATGTCAGCCGCGTCGATTCCCGTGGCGCTGGATGAAGCCGCAAAAAATGGAAAGATTAAACAAGGGGACCACTTGGTGTTAGTAGGGTTTGGCGGCGGATTAACCTGGGGAGCATCCGTCTTAAAATGGGACACAACGGAAAAGCGCTAGCCAATTACTAATAGGGGGAGAAATTGAAAATGAAAAACATTGCTTTTGTATTTCCTGGTCAAGCGGCGCAGTATATCGGCATGGGAAAAGAAGCTTACGAACAAAATCAAAGCGCGAAGCAAATTTTTGAACGAGCAGATGAAGCATTAGGTTTTTCTATTTCCAAGATTTGTTTTGAAGGTCCCGAAGAAAAATTACGCTTGACGAGTAACACACAACCCGCCATTTTAACCGTAACTTGCGCTACGCTAGAATGGGTCAAGGCGGAGACTGACCTGGAACCTTTGTTTTTAGCGGGTCATAGTTTAGGAGAGTATGCCGCTCTTGTTCACGCAGGGGCGCTTAGTTTTGAAGACGCGGTGAAAATCACGCACGCCCGAGGCACGTATATGTGTGACGCGGAAGGTACAATGGCCGCAGTGATTGGGATGGATCTTGAGCCACTGGGCGCAATTTGTGAGGAAGTTACAAAGAGTGGGTACGTTGTTGACTTAGCTAACCAAAATAGCCCGGGTCAAATTGTCATTTCAGGTTCGCATGAAGGGGTTCGGATTGCCGGGGAAAAAGCGGATGCGGCGGGCGCGAAACGAGTGATCCCACTAAATGTTAGCGGGCCGTTTCATTCTAGTTTTATGAGGCCAGCGGCTGAAAAGCTAAAGAGGAAGTTGGAATCAGACATACAAATTTCAAGCGCTTCGATTCCGATCATTGCGAATACGACAGCGAAGCCGATCACGGAACCAGCAGACATTTTTAAGGCGTTAGTCGATCAAGTCGCTTCACCTGTGCTCTGGTCCGATTCGATTCGATATATGATTGATCATGGCGTGGACACATTCATTGAAATTGGTCCAGGCACGGTGATTAGCGGGTTGATTCGAAAAATAGACCGATCAGTCAAGACGTATGCAATTGAAGATATGGAAACATTAAATAACTTTAAAGCGGTGTTAGTGTAAAAGGGAGGATCTATGTTAAAAGATAAAGTAGCGGTTGTTACAGGAGCATCACGCGGCATCGGGCGAGCGATTGCCTTATCGTTAGCAAAAGCCGGAGCAGACATTGTTGTTAATTACGCGGGAAGCGAGCAAGCGGCGCGCGAGGTTGCCGCTGAAGTGGAAAAGTTAGGTCGTCGAGCTCTCGTCATTCAGGCGGATGTAGCGGATGCGCAGCAAGTCGATCAGATGGTCCAGCAGACGTTGGACGCATTTGAAAAGATCGATATTCTCGTTAATAACGCGGGCGTAACGAGAGACAATCTGTTAATGAGAATGAAAGACGAAGAGTGGGATGAAGTGATCTCGACGAACCTAAAAGGAGTCTATCATTGTACAAAAGCTGTGACGCGGCCGATGATGCGCAAGCGGGCGGGCAGGATTATTAATATCGCCTCGGTCGTCGCCTCGCTCGGTAATGCTGGACAAGCGAATTACGTTGCGGCTAAGGCGGGCGTAATCGGCTTAACGAAAGCGGTTGCCCGTGAAGTGGCCACAAGAGGAATCACGGTCAATGCAGTTGCCCCTGGTTTTATTGAAACCGATATGACCGCGCAACTTAGCGAAGAAATTCAAACGGGGCTGAAAACGCAGATTCCGTTGCAACGATTAGGAAAGCCAGAAGATATCGCTGCGATGGTCTGTTTTTTAGCGACAGATCAAGCATCCTACATCACTGGGCAAACGATCCATGTGGATGGCGGGATGTACATGAGTTAGGAAATTTATAGGATGGACTAGTTTTCCAAAGCAAGTTTTCGTATAATACCCTAAGAGGAGGTGAAGGTTATGGCAGACGATATTCTGGAAAGAGTGAAAAAGATCGTGATTGATCGACTTGGTGTGGATGAATCAGCTATCGTAACGACAGCTTCTTTTAAAGAAGATTTAGGAGCAGATTCCTTAGATGTAGTTGAACTTGTAATGGAACTTGAAGATGAGTTTGATATGGAAATCTCTGATGAAGACGCGGAGAAAATTGCTACAGTGGGTGATGTAGTAGAGTACATAGGATCCCACAAATAAAATTGACAAGAAGGTCCCGTTTTTGACGGGACTTTCCTGTCAATTTAACTTTTTTAGCAGAACCCCGCTTTTTCTAGAAGTATAGACGGGCTATTTGCAAAGGACAAATGAGTGAACTGGATAAATATAATGGGATAGCGTTGAGGTGAAACGATGAAGAATCGAGTTGTCATTACTGGAATGGGTGTTGTCTCTCCTAGTGGAAATTCGGTTGACGAATTATGGAGCAACCTACTAGCGGGAAAGTCTGGAATTGACCATATTACTGCTTTTGATGTTTCCGAATATCCGACTAAAATAGCCGCGGAAGTAAAGAATTTTGTCCCGGAAGATTGGATGGATCGAAAAGAAGTGAGAAGGACTGATCGATTTGTTCAATTTGCGATCGCGGCCGCGAAGATGGCGAAAGAACACGCGAAGTTGAATATGGATGAATGCAATCGGGACCGTATCGGCGTTTATATCGGTTCAGGGATCGGCGGTTTGGGCACATTTGAAGAACAGCATTCAACCCTGTTAAACAGAGGGCCGAGTCGGGTGAGTCCGTTCTTTATCCCGATGATGATTGCAAATATGGGATCTGGACAAGTATCCATTGCTCTTGGAGCGAAAGGTCCAAACAGCTCCGCGATTACTGCGTGCGCGACGGGAACGAATTCAATCGGGGACGCGTTTAAAATTATTCAACGCGGCGAAGCGGATGTCATGTTTGCGGGCGGCGCGGAAGCAACAATTTATCCGATGGGGTTAGCTGGGTTTTGTTCTGCGAGAGCGATGTCAACGAGAAATGATGATCCTACAAAAGCAAGTCGTCCGTTCGATCTCGATCGAGATGGATTTGTAATGGGGGAAGGATCGGGTGTATTGGTGCTTGAATCGTTGGAACACGCCCAAAAAAGAGGGGCGACGATTTACGCTGAATTGGTCGGTTATGGGATGAGCGGTGACGCGCACCATTTAACGATGCCAGCCCCAGAAGGTGAAGGAGCGGCGCGCTGTATGGCGCTGGCGATCCAAGATGCCGGTGTAGCGCCTGAAGCGATTGATTATATTAATGCTCACGGCACGTCAACCGAATATAATGACAAATTTGAAACGATGGCGATCAAAGCGGCGCTAGGGGAACATGCCTATAAGACATTGATCAGTTCCACGAAGTCGATGACCGGGCATCTACTGGGAGCGGCAGGAGCGGTAGAAGCGATTGCCTGTGTAATGGCGATTCAAGATCAAACGGTTCCGCCTACGATTAATTACGAAACGCCAGATCCAGACTGCGATTTAGATTATGTGCCTAACGAAGCGCGCAAAGCGGAGGTCAATGTGACCTTATCCAATTCGTTAGGATTCGGCGGACACAACGCAACGATTATTATCCGTAAGTTTCAAGATTAAACTAAAGCGATATCTTGGAGATGAGCGCAGTGGATTTTAAACAGTTACAGAACACAATCGGTGTCCAGTTTAGAAATGAACGACTATTAAAACAAGCTTTTACACACTCTTCTTATGTCAATGAACATCGGGGTAGACCATTCCAAGACAATGAGCGTCTCGAATTTTTAGGGGATGCGGTACTAGAGTTGACTGTTTCTCAGTTTTTATTTACTCACTTCCCTAAGATGTCTGAAGGAGAAATGACGAAGTTGCGGGCGGCGATCGTTTGTGAGCCGTCGCTCGTTCGATTCGCGGAATCTTTGCAATTTGGCTCGCTTGTTCTACTTGGTAAAGGAGAGGAAATGACAGGCGGCAGACGTCGGCCCGCTCTATTAGCGGACGTTTTCGAAGCGTTTATTGGGGCTCTATATTTAGATCAGGGTTTAAAAACAGTCAACACGTTTCTTGATAAATTTGTGTTTCCATCGATTGATCGCGGCGAATTTACCAAAGTAACCGACTACAAAAGTCAACTGCAAGAATTTGTGCAGCGCGTAAACTTAGGTGAGATCATCTATCAAATTGTTGAAGAAAAGGGTCCCGCCCACAATCGCGAGTTCGTTTCAGAAGTGTTGTTAAATGGCAATTCGATGGGAAGCGGAATGGGACGCTCAAAGAAGGAAGCGGAACAACACGCGGCATCTGCTGCCCTTTCAAAACTTAAAGTTCGTTAAATCATTTTGTTAACAGATAGAAAGGATACCTGAGATCATGATCAAGCAACGTAGAATTGCCATTTTTGTTCCCCACCAAGGTTGTCCAAAAGACTGTGTGTTCTGTAACCAAGCGCGGATTACGGGGCAAAAGCGCGAAGAGCAATTAACCGAGGAACAAATACGGGCTATTGTTGATCAGCATCTAAGGACGATGGATGAAAAGGTCCACGTTGAGATTGCTTTTTTTGGCGGGAGTTTCACAGGCCTGCCTCGCGGCTATCAAAAAATGATGTTGGGCGTGGCGAAAGAGTACATTGATAACGGACAAGTTCAGGGTATTCGATTCTCAACTCGTCCCGATTATATCAATGAAGCGATCATGGAGTTTTTATTGCCGTATGGGGTAACAGCGATTGAATTAGGCGTTCAGTCACTCGATGATCATGTGCTTGCCTTATCACAACGCGGCCATACAGCTGAACAGGTCGCAACAGCGGTTGAAATCATTCGAAACTATCCGAGTATTCAGCTTGGCTTACAGCTTTTACCTGGCTTACCCGGCGATACAAAGGAAATCGCGATGAATACGGCCCAACAAGTTGTTAACATGCGACCGGATTTTGTTCGGATCTACCCCGCGTTGGTCATTGCGGGGACTGAACTAGAGTGGATGTATGCGACAAAGCAGTACAAACCGTTGTCTTTAGAAGAAGCGGTAGATTGGTGCGCGCAGATATGGCTGCTATTTATGAAACATCAGATTCAAGTTATTCGGCTTGGTTTACATGCATCTGAAGATTTGCGCGCCGAAGGGTCACTAATCGCTGGTCCTTTTCATCCTTCGTTTCGTCAGTTAGTGGAAGCAAAATTATACAGACGGTTGTTAGATACAATTGTTAAGGACTATTCAAGCGAGGAAATCGATACATTTATGATTCATCCGGCAGATGAAACGGCTGTCCGCGGTCCGAGGGGCGCGAATTGGGCTTCTTTCGCTCAATCCTCTGTGGATCTTGCTTTGAATTCAAATGTGGAACGGCACCAATGTCAACTCGCTATGAAAAGCGGAAAAATTATTTCATATCGTTTACGTGATCTGGAATCCAGTTCTTAATCAGGGCTGGATTTTTTCTGTTTGCGGGGATCAAATATGGTAAAATAAAGATTGTTAGAAAAGGGTCTGCGGTTGCTTTTTAGGGGGAGATCATGTTTTTAAAACGACTTGAATTAGTTGGATTCAAATCATTTGCAAAGCGGACTGAATTGGCGTTTGGCTCAGGGGTAACGGCTGTAGTAGGTCCAAACGGCAGCGGCAAAAGTAATATTGCGGATGCGATTCGTTGGGTACTTGGAGAACAGAGCGCTCGCTCGCTGCGCGGAGCCAAGATGGAAGATATTATCTTTGCCGGCAGCGCGGCAAGACAAGCCGTGAATTATGGTGAAGTCTCATTGACCTTGGATAACAGCAAGCAAACGTTGAAGATCGATTACAGTGAAGTGACGATTAGCCGCCGTGTTTACCGCTCAGGCGAAAGTGAATACTTTATTAATAAGCAACCGTGTCGGCTTAGAGATATCGTTGAATTATTTATGGATACGGGTGTTGGCAGAGAGGCTTATTCGATTATCGGCCAAGGAAAGATCGAAGAAATTATAAGCGCAAGATCGGAAGACCGCCGTGGAATATTTGAAGAAGCGGCTGGCATTGTAAAATATAAAACGAGAAAAAGAGAAGCCGAGAAAAAACTAAACGAAACAGCTGCAAATTTAACGAGAATTGAGGACATCTTATCAGAGTTATCGACGCAACTTCCTCCCCTTCAGCAGCAGGCTGAGCAGGCAGAAATTTATTTGGATTTGCAGCGTGAACTAAAGCAGCGGGATATAAGCCTTACAGCGCATCGAATTGAATCGTTGAGCGAAACCTGGCAAACCGCAAAAGAATCGGTCGTTGGTTATCGTGACCAACTTGTTGCCCGTTCCGCGGAGCTTAATGCGATTGAAGCGCAACTTGCTGAGCGGAAGTGGGCAAATGCGGAGCAAGCTCAGCTCCAGCAACAGCAACAACGGGAGTTGTTAGGTGTCATAGAAGAGACCGAACAAACAGAAGGCCAACGTCAGGTACTGCTCGAACGGGCAAAGCACATCGCAGAAAATGAGCGGCAAATAGCTCAAACCAAATCTAGTCTCGAGCAAAAATTAACCCAGATTGCCGGGCAACGGGCTGAACAGGAACAACGGTTAGCTGATTCGTTTATAGAAGCAGAGCGGATCGAACAGCAATTAATCGAGCAACAAACGCGATTAGGTGAAACAGGGGTAGGGTTGGCGGTGGACGTTGATCAGCTTAAAGCTGATTATATTGCAGCGCTAAATGAGATCGCCGCGCTAAAAAATGACCTGCGGCATTGCGAGCAAACGGGACAATCGCTCCATCAAAAGCGGACACAATTAACAGAGCAGGCGCTTGCGACGAAAGCGCAAGCGAAGCAGGTCAATCTAGCAGATGAAAATCTCCGTCTTGAATTAGAACAGAGAGTGACAAAGCGAGAACAGGCGCAGCTTTTACTACGCCAATTGGCAACGGAGTATGAGCAGGCGCGCCGAAAACGTGAATCGTGTTTTAAACGATTGAGAGATATGGAACAAAAAATGCAGGCGCTAAGCTCGCGACGCGACCTACTTAAAGAAATGGAGGCTTCCTTAAGCGGGTTTAGACAGGGCGTAAAAGAGGTCTTGAAGGCTAAAGGGACAGTCTTACTGGGCATACATGGCGCTGTCGCAGAATTAATGACAACGTCCGCAGCGTACGAAACAGCGTTAGAGATTGCGCTCGGCGGTTCGCTGCAACAAGTTGTCACGGAAGATGAGACGGTCGCGAGAAAAGCGATTCAGTGGTTGAAGGACCATCGCCTAGGACGCGCCACCTTTCTGCCGATGAATGTGATCCGCCCGCGCCGCATTTCGTCAAAAGATGAAGCAATGTTGCAAGGCATCGCGGGTTTTATTGGGGTTGCTTGTGATTTGATTGCATGTGATTCCCGCTATAAGGCGATTTATGAGAATCTATTAGGTTCAACGATGATCATGAAAGATTTAGCTACGGCTAATGCTGCTGCCCGTCAATTTGGTTACCGCTATCGCTGGGTCACCATCGATGGCGAGGTGATTAGCCCAGGCGGGGCGATGACAGGCGGCGCGATTCAGCAAAAGAACGCTCATTTGTTAGGCAGGACGAGGCAACTCGAGGAACTTAAGCTATCGTTAAAACAAAGAGAACAAGAACAACAAGAACAGGCTGATGAATTAGTGTTGATGGACATGAAGTTGCAACAACTAACAGCTGCCCAAGAAGATACACGGCAACTGATTGAACAACATCAAGCAAATGAACATGAAACGAAAAACAAGTTAGGCCGTCTGCAAGTTGAAAGAAACAATACGCAGCAATTGAGCCGTAGGTGGCAGACAGAGTTATCGGCGTTGCAAGAAGAGGAACGAGCCAATCAGCAGCGAGGCTTGACGCTACAAGCCGAGTTAGGAGAGCGGACTAACCAAGGGCGTCAGTTGAAACAAACGATGGATCAGCTAGACAAGCGCAGGAGCGTGTTGTTACAGGCCAAGGATGAATACAACGATCAAATAACGCAACTTAAAATTCAAGCTGCGCAACTTCAACAGCAGCAGGCTGTGTTTCAGACGGAGCTTAGTAGATTAGACGCTTTGGAAGCGGAAACGAAAACGGCATTAGCGGCTGCTGAGGATTCACAGGAAAAACAAGTCCAGACGAAACTTGAAGACGAAGCCCGCAGACTGCAGCTCGAACAGCGCGTGATTCATTTGCAAGAAAAGAGAAGAAATCTAGACGAACAAATTCAACTGAGAGAGCGGGCGCGAAAAGACAGTGAAGATCAAATTGACCAATTGGACAGCGACGTTCGATTGATTCGAAAGCAGAGCAGGGAACTAGAGGAGAAGCTGCATCAAGCGGAGTTAAAAGTCGAGCGATTGGATGTAGAACTGGACAATCAATTAGATCACTTATTTGAAGAATACGGGTTGTCTTATGATCTAGCGAAAGAATCCTACCCTCCACCGCAAGACCCTGCCGAGATGAAACAGCAAGCGCGGGAAATCAAGCGAAGATTGGATGATTTAGGGATCGTTAATCTGGGAGCGGTCGACGAATATGCCCGTCAATTTGAGCGCTTTGAATTCCTCAATGTTCAGTTTGATGATTTAGAGCAGGCGAAGCAAACATTGTACGAAGTCATTGCGGAGATTGAGCGAGAGATGACGCGCAGGTTCACAGAAACGTTTGAGCAAATTCGCGGTGAATTCCAGAGTGTGTTTCGACACTTGTTTGGCGGGGGACAGGCCGATCTTCAATTATCGGAACCAGAGCGCCTTTTAACTTCGGGAATCGAAATTGTCGCTCAACCGCCAGGTAAGAAGTTGCAGTATATGGCGTTACTATCCGGCGGAGAAAAGGCGCTGACCGCCATCGCTCTGTTGTTTTCAATTTTACGGATTCAACCTGTTCCTTTCTGTGTGCTGGATGAAGTGGAAGCTGCGTTGGATGAAGCGAATGTGGCGCGTTTCTCGGAATATTTGCGCGAGTTTGCGGGACAGACACAATTTATTTGTATCACCCATCGCAAAGGGACGATGGAAGGCGCCGATGTGTTGTACGGAGTCACCATGGAAGAGCGAGGCGTTTCTAAACTCGTTTCCGTTAAACTCGAAGACCAATCAACTGTCACAGCATAATCTATAAAAGAGATATCGATGGAAGGAGTCTATACGATGAGTTTTTTTCAAAAGTTAAAAGAGAAGATCTCACAAAAAACAGAAGCGGTTACTGGTAAGTTTAAAGATGGGCTAAGCAAAACGAGGGATGCGTTCGTTGGCAAAGTAGAAGACCTCGTAAAACGCTATAAAAAACTCGATGATGATTTCTTTGAAGAACTTGAAGAAATTTTAATTTCGGCTGATGTCGGGGTAACAACTGTGCTCGAGCTGGTCGATGAGCTGAGGGAGGAAGCGAAAGCCCAGCGAATCACGGACGCGGCTGATTTAAAACCGTTGATTTCTGAAAAGTTAGTTGGTTTGTTGCAACCGACGGAACACGATTATTCCCTCAATGTAGAAGATGGACGCCTGAATGTAATTATGTTCGTTGGCGTGAATGGGGTAGGAAAAACGACGACGATTGGTAAAATTGCCCACATGTATAAGCAACAAGGAAAAAAAGTAGTGCTTGCGGCGGGTGATACGTTTCGGGCGGGGGCAATTGAACAATTAGAAGTGTGGGGCGAGCGTGTTGGAGCCGACGTGATCAAACATCAAGAAGGGTCCGATCCCGCCGCTGTTATTTTTGACGCAATTCACGCCGCCAAAAGCCGTAAGGCTGATATTTTACTTTGCGACACCGCGGGTCGCTTACAGAACAAGGTTAATTTGATGGATGAATTAAACAAAGTGTACCGTGTCATCCAACGTGAGATCCCTGATGCGCCGCATGAAACCATGCTCGTCTTGGACGCGACAACAGGCCAAAATGCGATGAATCAGGCGAAGGCGTTTGGAGAAGCGACAGATGTCTCAGGGATTGTGCTGACGAAACTCGATGGAACGGCGAAAGGCGGGATTGTGGTCGCGATTAGCAATGAACTGAAAACACCGGTCAAATATGTTGGACTAGGCGAGCAGATGGACGATTTACAGCCATTTGACGCTGAGCAATTCGTACATGCCTTGTTTACAGGCTTTATGGAAGAACCAGCGGATGAATCTCCGCAAACGGACCAAATATGACTGTAAAGAATTTTACTTGACATTCCTTTTTGAAATGCGTATTATAATTTCCAGTAAAGGTAATGTGGTTGTTCGGTACGATTAATTCATCTTTTAGGTGGAAATGATGCTAGAGAAAACAAATCGGGTTAATTTATTATTTGATTTCTATGGTCCGTTATTTAATGATCGTCAGCAGCAATTTTTTGAGATGTACTATGAAGAGGATCTATCGCTAAGCGAAATAGCCGCGCTGGTGAAAGTCAGCAGACAGGCTGTTTTTGATCAATTGAAAAGAATGGAGCAAGTGCTCAAAACGTATGAAGAAAAGTTGCGCCTAGTAGCCCATTACGAGGAACGGCAACAGCGACTCACTCAACTCATGCAAATGATGGAGCGAGAAGATTGGGAGCGGGACAAGATTCGTTCACAAGTAAAGGCGCTAGCTCAGTTTGATATGGAATAATAAGGAGGCATACTATGGCCTTTGAAGGTTTAGCTAACCGTTTACAGGACACATTGAGTCGTTGGCGCGGTAAAGGGAAAGTGACGGAAGCCGATGTAAATGAAATGATGCGTGAAGTGCGCCTCGCGTTGCTGGAAGCGGATGTTAACTTTAAAGTGGTCAGGGAATTTGTCGCAAAGGTTAAGGAAAGAGCGATTGGCCAAGAAGTGATGAAATCTTTAAGTCCCGGTCAACAAGTCATTAAAGTTGTCAACGAAGAATTGACAGCTTTAATGGGCGGAACACAGAGCAAGATCGAACACGCGAAACAAGCCCCCACTGTCATTATGATGGTCGGATTGCAAGGAGCGGGTAAGACGACGACAACTGGAAAGTTGGCGAAGTACTTGCAAAAGCAGAATCGACGACCACTTATGGTCGCGGGAGATATTTACCGACCAGCGGCGATTAAACAGCTGCAAGTGTTAGGCGAGCAATTGAATGTTCCTGTGTTCACGCTTGGCGACCAAGTGAGTCCGATTGAAATTGCTGAACAAGCGATTGCCCATGCGAAAGAAAATCGGTTGGACTACGTCTTGATTGATACAGCGGGACGTTTGCATATCGATGAGACGTTGATGGGCGAGCTGAAAGGCATTCGCGATACGACGCAGCCGCATGAAATCTTATTGGTCGTTGACGCGATGACAGGGCAGGATGCAGTCAATGTCGCGGAAAGTTTTAATGAGCAACTTGAGCTAAGCGGCGTGGTCCTGACTAAACTGGATGGAGATACGCGCGGCGGAGCCGCGTTGTCCGTTAAAGCGGTCACCGGCAAGCCGATCAAGTTTGCGGGGATGGGTGAAAAAATGGATGCTCTTGAGCCGTTTCACCCGGATCGGATGGCTTCGCGAATTCTTGGTATGGGGGATGTCTTGTCCCTCATTGAAAAAGCGCAAGCTGCCGTCGATGAAGACAAAGCGAAGGAAATGGAGCGTAAATTTAGGAAAGCGGAATTCACCTTTGAAGATTTCCTCGATCAGATGGCTCAAGTTAAGAAGATGGGTCCGTTGGAAGATCTGTTAGGAATGATCCCTGGAATGGGTAAAATGAAAGGGATGCAAGATCTCAAGGTGGATGAAAAGCAAATCGACCGTGTGGAAGCGATTGTAAAATCGATGACCGTCGATGAAAAGCAAAATCCTGAAATGCTCAAAAACACAAGTCGTAAGCGACGCATTGCGAAAGGAAGCGGCGTGACGTTGCAAGAGGTCAACCGTTTCATTAAGCAATTTGAAGATATGCGGAAAATGATGAAACAATTTACGCGAATGGCCGATCAATCCAAGAAGAAAAAAGGAAAAGGCGGCTTATTCAATAAGTTTCCATTCATGTAACAAGCAACAACCAACTAGCGGTTTTTCGATCACGTCTTCCCCTAATCTGGGCTGACGTTGAAAAATATAAAATGAATCTATGGATATATTAGGAGGAAGTTTAAAATGGCAGTAAAAATTCGTTTAAAGCGCATCGGCGCAAAGAAAAATCCATTCTATCGTTTAGTAGTAGCTGATTCGCGTTCACCTCGTGATGGACGTTTTATCGAAGAAATTGGAACGTACAATCCTGTTGCGCAACCTGCTGTTGTCAACATCGATGAAGAAAAAGCATTAGACTGGATGTTAAAAGGCGCTAAGCCGACAGATACAGTTCGCAACCTATTTAGCAAAGCGGGTCTAATGAAACAGTTACACGAAACAAAGAACGAAAAGAAATAAGACGCGTCACCTTGGACCTGAACATGAGAGGATAACGGAAGGCGGGTCAGCAAAGTGAAACCAATGATTGAAATTATTGCTAAAGCGCTTGTCGATCATCCGGAACAGGTAGCAGTTCAAGAAGTGCAAAAAGAACGGCTTACAGTTTATGAACTTTCTGTTCACCCAGAAGATATGGGGAAAGTAATCGGTAAGCAAGGACGTATTGCGCGAGCGTTACGCACAGTTGTTACCGCAGCTGCTGTAAAAGAAAATAAGCGCATCGCCATCGATATTGTGTAGAAGAAGCTGGGAGAACCTCAAGGGGATTCCCGGCTTTTTCTCTATCTTTATCCAAATGAACGGGCGGCTTTCGGTGAGAAGTTGCGTACGTTTGCTCAAGGTGGGGGAAATATGAAAATTAAGCGACCTGTCGTTGTCAAGATGATTCTAACAGATCAACTCAGAACTCGTTTAAAAGGAGAATATGAACAAACGATCAAACAAGTCCAGATTGAACTAGAACAACTTCAATTTAGAAGTAAAAAGCTGTTGCAAGATTCAGCGAAGCAAGGGCCAGAGGCTTATCGAATTGTACAAGAAAGATTGCAAAAGGAAGAACAGGGAAGACGCGATAAGCTGAAGCGCGCCTATGACCTGCAAAACCAACTTGATTTGCTTCCGGACGGTCGTGAAATCGTTCATTCGCAAGTGGAGTCTGAAGTTGAAGTGAAAATTGGCGATGACTGGGATAAACTAATCAATCAGACGGAGATCATTATAAAAGATGGTATTGTGGTTGAGATCCGCCGTTAGAGGAGTGAGAATATGGAAAGACAAATGTATGATGTCGGTAAAATTGTAAACACGCATGGGATCCGCGGTGAACTAAGAATCTTCTCCGTAACCGATTTCCCGGAGGAGCGTTTTCAGAAGGGAAGTGAACTTTTTCTTGCCCATGACTCCTTGCAAGAACCGTTACCGATCACGATCCAATCCGTTCGAAAGCAAAAAAATCTATACATTGTAAAATTGAAAGAGTTCGATAACATTAATCAGGTGGAAAAATATAAGGGCGGCGTCTTTAGAGTTAGCGAAGAGGATCGGATTGATTTAGAGGAAGGCGAATTTTATTACGACGATATTGTCGGCTGTGAAGCTTGGTCAGATGAAGGCGTGAATCTTGGCGTCATTTCAGACATTTTGGAAACGGGGGCAAACGATGTATGGGTTGTGAAACGGGAGGGTCAGAAAGATCTGTTACTTCCTTATATTGATGACTGCATACTCGAAGTGGACGTTGCGGAAAAGAGAGTAAAAGTCCACGTGATGGAAGGATTAATGGAATGAGAATCGACATCTTAACGCTATTCCCGGAAATGTTTACGGGTGTGTTATCGAGCAGTATCGTCGGTAAAGCATCGGACAAAGGTCTTGTCCAGTTCCGCGTTCGAAACTTTCGGGAATATGCCGTTAACAAACACGGCCAAGTGGATGATTATCCGTACGGCGGCGGGGCCGGGATGGTGTTACGGCCTGAGCCTATATTTGCCGCAGTAGAAAACTTGGCAGTAGATAGTGAAAAACCGCCGCGAGTGTTGTTAATGTGCCCGCAAGGCGAGCGTTACACGCAACAAAAAGCGGAGGAATTAGCGGCGGAAGAACATCTGGTCATTATTTGCGGTCATTATGAGGGCTATGATGAAAGAATCCGCGAACATTTAATCACAGATGAAATTTCGATTGGCGACTTTGTGCTAACGGGTGGAGAGCTTCCGGCGATGACTGTTATTGATAGTGTGATTCGTTTGTTGCCGGGAGCGCTAGGCAACGAGAACTCCGCTGTGAGCGATTCATTTAGCACAGGCTTGCTAGAACACCCTCATTATACGCGGCCGGCTGAGTTCAGAGGATGGGGCGTGCCTGATGTGTTGCTGTCTGGTCATCATGCGAATATTGAAGCGTGGCGAAAGAAACAATCCGTGAAGCGGACGATGGAACGAAGGCCCGAATTGTTGAAGGGAATTGAGCGCGATCCCGCCTGGAAAAAGATTGTGGAAGCGGTTGAACGTGATGCGAGTGAAAAACCGTAAAGATCAATCTTGATCTTCATTATGCAGTATGGTAAACTATTTCCTGTTGGGCGAAATGCCTCGATTACGGTGGTCCGCTTTCGTGCTGGAAGAAGTCTAGATGTTAGAATTAACCTCCTAATCTCTAACTCGATCCGGACGATATGAACACTCGTTGGAAAGGAGGATTTATACATGAAACAAATTATTCGTGAAATTACCGAAGATCATTTAAAAAAGGACATGCCTGAGTTCCGCGCAGGGGATACGGTTCGTATTCACCTTAAAGTCGTTGAGGGACAACGCGAACGTATTCAGGTGTTTGAAGGCGTTGTGATTAGACGTCGCGGTTCTGGTGTAAGTGAAACATTCACTGCCCGTAAAATGTCTTACGGTGTAGGGGTGGAACGTACCCTCCCTGTACACTCTCCTAAAATCGACCGAATCGAAGTGGTTCGTCGCGGAAGAGTTCGACGCGCGAAGCTATACTATCTGCGTGATCGCGTGGGTAGAGCAGCTCGAATCAGAGAAATTCGCCGCTAAAGGGGAAAAGGAGCTTGCTAGTCAAGCTCCTTTTTTTCTACTTATAACGAGGAAAAAAAAGGATACATTCATAAGCAACTTGTTTTTCTAGGAAGGAGCTAAAGAAATGGAAAACCATGAATCCAGCCATGGTATGAAGGAAATAGAGGGAGCAACCAAAGCGAAGAATGAATGGTGGGAATGGATCAAGGCGTTGGCGATTGCAATCTTACTTGCGTTTGTAATCCGCTCTTTGCTATTCGCCCCGTTCGTCGTCGACGGCGCTTCGATGATGCCGACTTTGCATGATCGCGAACGAGTCATCGTCACAAAATTGATCTACTTTGTAAAGGAACCTTCTCCTGGGGATATCATTGTTTTCCATGCGACGGCTGACCGGGATTACATTAAGCGCGTAATTGGTGTCGGAGGGGACATAGTAGAAGTGAGAGGCGATCAGCTCTATATCAATCAGGAGCCAGTCGATGAACCTTACCTCCATGAATATAAGCAGCAGGCGGAACAAGAAGGCTACTTCCTGACTGGGGATTTCGGACCGATTGAAATTCCAGAAGGTGAACTGTTCGTGATGGGCGATAACCGATTGAATAGCAAAGACAGTCGGATGATCGGAACCGTCTCGTTAAAAAGTGTCGTCGGACGGGCTGATGTAATTTTCTGGCCGCTTAATCAATTTCGTTTTCCAAAATAATAGATTTAAGTAAGGAAAGGTGACTTAGATGACGACCATTCAGTGGTTTCCAGGGCATATGGCAAAGGCGCGCCGACAAGTCAGTGAGCGATTAAAATTAATTGACGTCGTAATTGAATTGCTTGATGCGCGTCTGCCGCTGTCCAGTCGAAATCCGATGATCGATGAGATTATCCAGGATAAACCGAGATTGATCTTATTAAACAAGACAGATCTAGCTGATCAAGCGATAACTGACCAATGGATAGATTATTTCCGTCAACACGATTTACTGGCGCTACCGATTGATGCCCAATCTGGCAAAGGAGTTCGTCGGGTTCCTGAGCTGTGTCGCGAATTGGTCGAACCAGTTATGGAAAAAAGACGAGCGAAAGGGATGAACGATCGATCCGTTCGCGTAATGATCCTCGGCATTCCGAATGTCGGCAAATCTTCATTGATCAACCGCCTAGCTGGTAGAAGAGTTGCTTCAACAGGGGATCGTCCAGCCGTTACAAAAGCCCAACAATGGGTGAAAATGAGCGAGGGGCTAGATTTATTAGATACACCCGGCATTTTGTGGCCGAAATTCGAGGATCAACTCGTCGGCTTTCGTTTGGCAGCGAGCGGCGCGATTCGTGACGAAGTGTTGGATCTTGGAGAAATTGCGCTATTCGTGTTAGCTTACTTATCCTTGTATTACCCGGAACGGTTGCAAGAACGGTTCAAGCTCGATCAACTTCCGCAGGATTGGATTGAATTGATGGAGGAAATTGGACGAAAACGCGGCTGCATCGCAGGAAGAGGCTTAATCGATTATGATAAGACCGCTGATATTTTGCTGCGAGAACTGCGCTCCGGAAAATTAGGAACCGTTTCGTTAGAACGACCAGACGATCAATTTTCGATAGAGATGATGCAAATTCAGCATATGGAATGATACAATAAAACGTACAGGAGCCAATCCCCTGCGCGTTTTTTGTTTTTGCCGGGATCATCTCTATGTTCGGCGCCACACCTCTGTCAAATACATAGATTGAGCGCCCTATAGGAAGGAACGAGAACGAATGAACTCGATACATACGATGACGATCAAGGAAATAAAAGAATTTATCGATAATCAGCAGCTCGAGCAGCAAACAGAACAAGCATTGGCTACCGATTCGCGCGTTGGTGTTCGACGTTTATTAGAACAATATCAGAGACGCAGGCGGCGGGAGCGGCAACTCCAGGAACAATGGGAGCAAATGCGCATTCATGAATTGGAGCTTAAGCAACGAGGATACGCATATATCGCGGGGATGGATGAGGTCGGTCGTGGGCCATTGGCGGGCCCCGTTGTCGCCGCGGCGGTGATCCTACCCGATAATTTTTATTTGATAGGATTGAATGACTCGAAGCAGCTTGCTCCGCAAGTAAGAGAAAATTTTTATGATGTGATTGTGGAACAGGCGATTGCCTATACGGTTTGCTTCGCTGATGCCCAGACGATCGATCAAATGAATATTCATCAAGCCACGCAACAAACGATGAGAGACTGTATCGCGCAATTAGAACCTCGTCCAGAGATCTGTCTTGTTGATGGTCGTCCTGTCAGCCAGCTTGGCGTTGAACAGCGACCGATTGTTGGTGGAGATAGCAAAAGTATTTCCATTTCCGCCGCTTCAATCATTGCCAAGGTGACGAGAGACCGCTGGATGATCCAAGCGCACGAAACATATCCCGTATATGGATTTGCTCAAAACATGGGTTATGGTACTGCAGAGCATCTGAATGCCTTAGAAAAGTACGGCCCATGTCCGTTGCACCGTAAAACGTTCGGCGTTGTGAAGGAGTATGCGTAATGGAAAGTTTGTCGAGCTATGAATTAGGGCAGTGGGGTGAAGAAGTCGCTACCCGATTTTTAGAACAAAGAGGTTATGAAATTATACAACGGAATGCCCGCTTACTGCGTCGCGAGGTCGATATTATTGCGAAACAATCGGGGACGATCGTATTTGTGGAAGTGAAGACGCGCGCAAGCCTACGTTACGGTAGTGGTTTAGAAGCGGTTGATCGACGTAAACAAAATCGATTGATCCAAGCGGCTAAAGCTTATCTTGGGCAAGGAGATACAATTCGCTTTGATGTAATTTCCATTTTGATGGATCCTGCGAGTAAACAGGCTCGTCAGATTCGCCATATTCGAAACGCTTTTACTTGTTAAATGAGAAGAAAGTTTAGATTTCAATGATATGACGTTAAATTAGGCGGAAAAATGGGGATTTGCCTTACTTCATTCGGCAATCTTGCCGCGTATATTAATAGTGTACTCGACGCGAAAGACTCCTCCATCTGGCCCTCATCATTACGATGAGGGCTTTTTTTTATGAATATATATTCGATGTAAAAATAAAACCCACCCTTACGGATGGGCTAATTGCAAATCGAGTTCGCGATGCTTGATTTCACTTAACAGGAGGTCGATAAAATCTTTATCTAAACCGAGGTTGACTGACTTACGATAAGCATCGATTAAGGCATCATCACTTAATAGTTTCATAGTATTACCCCTCGTTTTGATAGTTTCCCATATTATAGCATCGAATAAAAAACAGAACAACCGTTCGATTATCCACAAATAGCTGTGCATAAACTGGGGATAGTCTGTGGGAACATGTGGAAACGTGTCGATTTCATTAAGGGGACCGTGTGGTTAACGTTATCCACAGGCGTTAAAAACGTCAAGAAAATTTTTTTTCTAATGTTTTAAATTGGACTGCTTCGGCGATATCCGCGGCTGAAATCTGTTCACGGGCCGCTAAATCTGCGATTGTGCGCGCTAGTTTTAAAATACGGTGATGGGAACGATGACTTAGGTGAAATTGTTGATAGACCGCATGGAGTAATTTTTGGGCATCGGGAGTAAGCGGGCAAAATTGTTTCAGTTCAAGCGGAGACATATCGGCGTTTCTTCGAATCGGTAAATCTTTGAAGCGCGCTTCTTGCCGTTGCGCAGCCTCCACTACGCGTTGCTGAATCGTTTGTGAGCTTTCTGTTATTTGAGGCGTGGTGTCGAGGAACTCTTTTGGTTCTAAGCGGGCGACTTCAAGTTGAATATCGAATCGATCGAGTAACGGTCCTGAAATTTTGCGTTGATAACGGGCGACCATCGCAGGTGTACAATGGCACGGGTGCAGTTCGTCTTCAAATCCAAAGTAGCCGCAAGGACAGGGGTTCATGCTCGCAATTAAGATGAACGAGGCGGGTAGTGTGATGTTAGAACGATGGCGATGCAGTTCGATACGTCGTTCTTCGAGAGGTTGGCGCAGCAGATCAAGGGTACGTCTTGAAAACTCACAAAATTCATCTAAAAATAAGACACCATGATGCGCTAACGTCAATTCGCCTGGACGAATATATTGCCCTCCGCCAATCATTCCAGCGGGTGTAATAAAGTGATGGGGCGCGCGGAAAGGACGAGCTGGCGTATCGTAATTGATTTCTTTTCCCGCTGCACTGTAAATTTTGATGACATTGATCCATTCATCGTCGCTTAACGGCGGCAATATGGAGGGCAAAGCGGTGGCCAGCATTGTTTTACCCGTGCCAGGTGGCCCAATCAATAGGGCGTTGTGGGCTCCGGCCGCGGCGACTTCAAGACTTCTTTTAGCCTGATAATGACCAGTAATATGTTCAAAAAGATAGGGATAATCAATGGGTTGAAAGGAATGAGAAGTTTGAAAAGATTTGTGGCGGAAAACGAGCGGGAATTTTTTCAGATGGGAAAGAGGGTAAACGGCGAGACCGCTCAACGAGGCTTCAAATGCATTTTCGGGAGGAACGACGACTCGTTTAAAGCCTTGTTCTTTAGCTGAAAGGGCCATCGGTAGAACCCCTTGGGTCGGTTTGAGCTGACCATCCAGCGACAGCTCTCCAATTAGCATTGTTTTTTTCAATAACGTATTGGGCCATTGGCCAGATACGATCAAAATACTGACAGCGACGGCGAGATCGAATGAGGGACCTTGTTTGCGAAGATTAGCGGGGGCGAGGTTAATTGTGATGCGGCCTAAAGGAAACGAAAAACCACTATTTTTAATCGCTGCTCGGACACGCTCTTTAGATTCTCGCACGGCGGAATCAGGCAGGCCAACAAGCGAATATTGGGGTAAACCTTTCGACAAATCGGCCTGAACTTCGACCATAAATCCTTCAATTCCAGAAACACCAGCGCTATACGTTTGAAAGAACACGGAAGAACCACCTCCAAATAGATTAAACGCGCTTATATATAGAAGATTTCGGCAAAAACAAGCTATTTCCTGCATAGACTTTTAACTAAATTAAGAATTTATCTTTTTTATAAGTGAAGGGGGAGGATGGACTATGAATATCCATGAATATCAAGCAAAAGCGCTGCTTCATGAATATGGTGTGGCGACGCCGCGGGGAAAAGCGGCTTTTACGGTTGAAGAGGCAGTGGAAGTGGCCCGAATGTTGGACGTTGAAAAATATGTCGTAAAAGCTCAAATACATGCGGGGGGGCGTGGGAAGGGAGGCGGCATCAAAATCGCTGACAATCTAGATCAGGTTCGGGAATACGCCGCGCAATTGTTAGGAAAAAAGTTGATAACCCCCCAAACGGATCCGCAAGGGAAGCAAGTGAATCGGCTGCTTATTGAAGAGGGCTGTCAGATTCAAAAGGAATACTACCTCGGATTAGTGATTGACCGCGGCTCAGGCCGAGTGACGATGATGGCCTCTGAGGAAGGCGGGATGGACATAGAAGAAGTAGCGGCTCGGGCGCCAGAAAAAATTTTAAAAGAAATAATTGACCCAACCGTCGGGTTACTGCCATTTCAAGCGCGTAGACTTGCCTACAAGTTAAACATTCCGTTGCCGTCGATTCAACAAGCGGCCGCTGCGATGACTCGTTTATATGAGCTCTTTATCGATAAAGATTGTTTAATCGCGGAAATTAATCCGCTCGTTCTTACGCGGCAGGGAGACATCATTGCCTTGGATGTCAAACTGAATATAGACGATAACGCCCTTTTTCGACAACGGGAGATCGTCGCATTGCGTGATTTAGATGAAGAAGATCCGAAAGAGATTGAAGCGTCGCAATTTGATTTGAATTATATTGCTTTGGACGGAAATATCGGCTGTATGGTCAACGGAGCGGGCTTGGCGATGGCAACAATGGATATCATTCAATTTTATGGCGGACAACCGGCTAACTTTCTTGATGTTGGCGGCGGGGCGAGCGCGGAGCGGGTGACAGAGGCGTTTAAATTGATACTGTCGGACCCAAAGGTCAAGGGGATTTTTGTCAATATTTTTGGAGGAATTATGCAGTGCGATGTGATCGCGACAGGAATCGTTAATGCTGTCGAACAAACCAAACTCAACCGACCGCTGGTCGTTCGTTTAGAAGGAACAAATGTCGAACTCGGTAAGCGGATTTTAGGAGAATCAGGTTTAAACATTGTCGCGGCGGATTCGATGGCGGACGGAGCGAAGCAAATCGTATCGTTAGTAAACTGAAGGGATGGATGGGATATATGGCGATTTTAATTGATCGAGATACAAAAATTATAACGCAAGGGATTACGGGCGCGACAGGGCTGTTTCATGCAAAAGGTTGTTTAGAATATGGGGCGAAAATGGTCGGAGGCACGAGTCCGCGCAAAGGCGGTACAATCATCGATGGTTTTCCTGTTTGGAATACGGTTGGGGAAGCGGTCGTTGCGACAGGGGCCACTGCTTCCGTTGTATATGTCGCTCCTCCGTTTGCCGCAGATGCGATCATGGAAGCAGTGGACGCGGAACTGGAGCTGGTTGTCTGCATCACCGAAGGGATTCCTGCCCACGATATGGTCAAAGTAAAGAAATATATGGAAGGGAAGCGTACGCGGTTGATTGGGCCGAATTGCCCAGGCGTGATTACGCCTGGGCAATCGAAAATTGGAATCATGCCCGGGTACATTCACGCCCCAGGCAAAGTTGGCATCGTTTCACGCAGTGGAACATTGACCTATGAAGCGGTGCACCAGCTGACGACACGCGGGATCGGTCAATCTACAGCGGTTGGGATCGGCGGCGACCCTGTGCATGGCATGAATTTTATCGATGTGTTGCGTCTTTTTAATGATGATCCGGATACAAAAGCGGTGATCATGATTGGGGAAATTGGCGGTATGGCAGAGGAAGAAGCGGCAGAATGGGTCAAGGAAAATATGACCAAGCCCGTTGTTGGCTTTATCGGCGGCCAGACGGCGCCGCCTGGCAAACGGATGGGTCACGCGGGAGCGATTATTTCAGGCGGAAAAGGAACAGCAGGGGAAAAAATGCGGGCGCTGGAAGCGAACGGGATTCCAGTCGCAAAAAATCCGGCTGTCATTGGGCAAACGTTAATTGATATGTTGCGGGAAAAAGGATTGCTTGATATTTGTCGAACAATTGAGTAGTCTAATGGGGAAGGGGACTTGTTTCATTTCCCCTTCTTTCCTCAAATAAACTATAAGGAAGTGATCCTTCTTGCAACCTCTGCGTCCGAAAGATTGGTTTGTCGCCCTTCGACAAATGCCAGGCATCGGCTATCAAACACTACTCTATTTATTGCCTCACATCCTTGAGTTGCCCCCAGATGTTGTCTCTCTTCGCTCTGTTTTACCCGCGATTCCAACGATCTCTCCCCATAGAATGCGGACAATCCTCACACTAGAAGCGCCTCAAGTCTATCAAGTGAAACAATCGCTCTCCGAACGACAAATCGACACGATCACGATTTTTGACGAAGATTATCCGCCATTGTTGCGCGAGATCGATGATCCTCCGCTCATTTTGTACGCGAAAGGCTCGCGCCAAGCACTTAGCGGACCGACGCTAGCTATTGTTGGAGCCCGCAGACCGAGTAATTACGGAAGACAAGTCGCTTTTCACCTCGGCTCTGATTTGGCGAACATCGGGTTTACGATCGTCTCTGGCTTGGCCAGAGGAATCGATGCGGAAGCTCATAAAGGCGCGTTGCATCGCGGCGGGAAAACAATCGCGGTGCTCGGTTGCGGAGTTGATGTCATCTATCCTTCACAAAATAAAGCATTGTATCATGCTATAACTAAGAATGGTTTAATCCTCTCCGAGTATCTTCCAGATCGTCAACCTCATCCTAGATTATTTCCATTGCGCAATCGAATGATCAGCGGGCTTTCGCTCGGAATCACCGTTGTCGAAGCGGCGCTAAGCAGCGGTTCATTAAACACGGCTAAACACGCCTCTGAACAAAACAGAGATGTGTTTGCGGTGCCAGGACCGATTTCATCACCAGTTAGCCAAGGAGCCAATAACCTGATAAGAGATGGGGCCATTCCATTAACAAAAGTAGACGATGTGTTACTGCAATACGAACACCTTGCTTTGCCGCTAGGCGCGCAAGAAATCTCCGTTGACGAACAACTGACTCGCAATGAAAAGAAGATTTTGGAGATGATAGAGAATACACAGGCAACCGTTGATCAAATCGTCCGCTGCACCTCATTAGGCGTTCAAGAAGTTACGCAAAGCTTGTTGAATCTGCAGTTGCAAGGAAAGATCCGTCAACTGCCAGGTTGTATGTATGGGAAGGTCCGATAGCTGTTTGCGGAGCTTCGATTCTCGTAAGTTCTGGCAGCATCTCGGTAACGTCCAAGTGATAGAATTGACAAATGGAGTCCGCATATTCAATAATAGGGAAGAATTAGCCACAACATACACAAGGTGTGGTTAAAAGTTGGGAAAGGGGGAGGACATGATGGCAGAAGCCCTAGTAATTGTAGAGTCTCCCGCAAAAGCAAAGACAATTGGGAAATATTTAGGAAAAAAATATATTGTGAAAGCGTCGATGGGACACGTGCGCGATTTGCCAAAGAGTCAAATGGGTGTTCAGGTGGAAGAAGGTTTTGAGCCTAAATACATTACGATTCGAGGTAAAGGGGATGTGCTGAAGGAACTGCGCAGCGCCGCAAAAAAAGTGAAAAAGATCTATCTCGCGGCTGACCCCGATCGCGAAGGGGAAGCAATTGCCTGGCATTTATCACACAGCTTAAAAATGGATCAAGATGAAGCCTGTCGAGTTGTGTTTAATGAAATTACGAAGCAGGCCGTTAAAGACGCCTTTAAAAATCCGCGCAAAATCAATATGGATTTAGTGAATGCTCAGCAAGCTCGTAGAATACTCGATCGGCTTGTTGGTTACAATATTAGCCCGTTATTATGGAAAAAGGTTAAAAAAGGGTTAAGCGCGGGACGTGTGCAATCTGTTGCAGTCAAAATGATTATCGATCGGGAGAATGAGATCAAAAGTTTCATCCCTGAAGAATACTGGTCGTTAACCGCCTTTTTAAAAGCGAGCACTGGTGAGGTTTTTGAATCGAGGTTTTACGGCATTGAGGGAACGAAGACAGACATTCACTCTGAAGATGAAGTCAAGGCGATACTCGAACAGATTGGCGACGCGCCATTTGTGATCAAAGACATCAAAAAGAGAGAGCGAAGAAGAAATCCAGCTCCTCCATTTACAACGAGCTCGTTGCAACAGGAAGCGGCTCGAAAACTGAATTTCCGCGCATCGAAGACGATGATGGTCGCCCAACAGTTGTATGAAGGGATTGATCTTGGCGGCAGACAGGGCACGGTTGGCTTAATCACATACATGAGAACGGACTCCACGCGCGTTAGTCAAACCGCGGTGGATGAAGCGAAAGCGTATATTACCGAAACGTATGGCCAGGAATTTGCCTTGGCCCAAGGTAGAACACATGCCAAACGGGGGAACACGCAAGATGCCCACGAGGCTGTGCGTCCGACATCTATCTTGCATTCGCCGGATTCGTTGAAAAGTGTATTAAGCCGTGATCAGTTGCGTCTGTATCGATTAATTTGGGAGCGGTTTGTCGCTAGTCAAATGGCCTCGGCGATCATGGATACGATGCGTGTGACGATTCAAGCCGGGGAGGCGACATTTAGAGCAAATGGCTCAAAAGTGAAATTTTTAGGATTTATGAAAGTGTACGTTGAAGGCAGCGATGACGGCGCCTCTGAAGAGAGGGACAACATTTTGCCGACGCTCAATGAGGGTGAAACAGTGGCTGTGGACAATCTGGATCCGAAACAGCACTTCACGCAACCGCCGCCGCGCTATTCTGAAGCCAGATTGGTTCGGACGCTTGAGGAACTGGGCATTGGTCGACCGAGCACATTCGCTCCGACACTGGAAACGATCCAGCGTAGAGGGTATGTGGCTTTGGATGAACGTCGTTTTATCCCGACGGAACTGGGTGAAATCGTGATCGAACTCATGTCCGAGTTTTTCCCTGAAATATTGGATCCGACATTTACCGCGAAAATGGAAGATGAGTTGGATTTTATTGAAGAAGGAAAAGCAGATTGGGTGAACGTGCTTGATGACTTTTACAAAGGCTTTGAAACACGTCTTGAAGTCGCCGAAAAGCATATGAAAGAAGTCGAGATTGAGGACGAAATTGCCGATGAAAACTGTGAAAAGTGCGGCAAGCATATGGTTTATAAACTGGGTCGCTTTGGGAAGTTTCTCGCTTGCTCAGGATTTCCGGATTGTAGAAATACAAAGGCGATTTTAAAAGAAACAGGGGTTGCTTGTCCAAAGTGCGAAGGCATGATCGTTGAGCGAAAGACGAAGAAACGACGCACTTTCTACGGATGCAATCAATATCCGGGATGTGAATTTGTCTCTTGGGATAAACCAATCGAGCGAAAATGCCCGAAATGCGCGTCAATGCTCGTTGAGAAGAAAGGTAAGAAAAAGTCGGTCAACGTAAAGTGTTCGGCTTGTGACTATGAGGAAGAAGCGAATTAAATTATAAAAAATTGATTAACAGCGGTTGAACCCGAATAAATGGGGACAACCGTTGTTTGATGAAGGCCTAAAGGACAACTGTCGCATCAAGTTTCGGGCAGTATAATTGACACGTAGTGAATGAAGGAGTAATGCAATGGAAAAGGTTACAGTTGTCGGCGCTGGCTTGGCCGGTAGTGAGGCCGCATGGCAGATTGCTAATAGCGGAGTGGAAGTTACATTATATGAAATGAGACCGATTAAGCAGACACCCGCGCACCATACCGATCAATTTGCCGAATTAGTTTGCAGTAATTCGTTGCGGGCCGATTCATTGGCGAATGCGGTAGGTATTTTGAAGGAAGAGATGCGCCATTTGGATTCAGTTATTATTCGTTCAGCAGACTCTTGTTCTGTGCCAGCGGGCGGGGCGCTAGCTGTGGACCGTCACGAATTTGCGGCCGCGGTTACAACGGCTGTTCGCAATCACCCGCTAATCACGGTGATCAACGAGGAAATAGACGAAATTCCCGATGGGATTTGTATTATCGCGACGGGACCGCTCACCTCGCCGACTCTCTCCCAGAAATTAAAGGAGATGACAGGGGAAGAGTACTTTTATTTTTATGACGCTGCGGCCCCCATCATTGAGAAAGAAACGATTGATATGGACAAGGTGTTTAGGGCGTCACGCTATGATAAAGGTGAAGCCGCTTATTTAAACTGTCCAATGACAAAGGAAGAATTCGACGCTTTTTATGACGCGTTGATTACGGCAGAGGTTGTCCCTTTGAAAGAGTTTGAGAAGGAACTGTACTTCGAGGGGTGTATGCCAGTTGAAGAAATCGCCCGCCGCGGCCCGCAAACGTTAACATTTGGACCGATGAAACCTGTTGGACTAACGGACCCGCGAACTGGTAAACAACCTTATGCTGTCGTACAATTGCGACAAGATAATAGCGCGGGAACACTGTTTAATATCGTTGGTTTTCAAACACACCTAAAGTGGGGCGACCAGAAAAGGGTGATTCAAATGATTCCAGGTTTAGAACAAGCGGAAATTATTCGCTACGGAGTCATGCATCGGAACACTTTTATCAATAGTCCGCGCTTGTTAGAGCCTACTTACCAATACCGTCGCAAACAGACGCTCCTTTTTGCGGGGCAAATGACGGGCGTCGAAGGTTACGTGGAGTCAGCGGCCTCAGGGCTTGTCGCTGGATTGAACGCCGCGCGTCTGGCGCAAGGTCAGGAACCGCTTATCTTTCCGAATGAAACAGCTTTAGGAAGTCTTGCTAACTATATTACAACAGCTAATCCAGATAACTTTCAACCGATGAATGTAAACTTTGGTTTATTCCCCCCGTTAGAAAAACGAATCCGAAATAAGCAAGCGAGATATGAACAAATCGCGAACAGAGCGCTTGAAACAATTCAGAATTTTGTCGTAAAGGAAGACAACTAAGTTGCCAATGTAGCCCGAAATATGATAAAATTTATTACGTTAAGAGAGGGAGCTGTAACACACAGCTCCCATTTGTTGGGTTGTCCGTCTTTTTTCTAGCTGTAGATCGATATCTCGAGGTTTTTTTATTGATTTAGGTCACTGCAGTCATTTGGAAATGAAAGACACAACAAACGTCAAATACCCGAAATGCAAAGAGAGGAGCATTCTATTTTGGAAATGACTTTTCGCGCAACTACCATTTTTGCGATTCAGCACAACGGTCGAGCGGCAATGGCTGGGGACGGTCAAGTTACGTTTGGCGAGAGTGTCGTTATGAAGCAAAAAGCTAAAAAGGTAAGAAGATTATATCGAGGGGAAGTAGTTGCGGGCTTTGCCGGATCTGTTGCAGATGCCGTGACGTTGTTTGAGAAGTTTGAAGCAAAGTTAGAAGAGTTTCATGGCAACCTTCCGCGCGCGGCCGTTGAATTGGCGAAGGAATGGCGATCTGATCGCGTTTTGCGCAGGTTGGAAGCGTTAATGATCGTAATGAATAAACAGGACCTCCTTTTAATTTCAGGAAACGGTGAAATTATTGAACCTGACGACGGGATTTTGGCGATCGGTTCAGGAGGGAATTTTGCTTTAGCGGCAGGTCGAGCCTTAAAACAACATGTTGGAGATCAAATGACTGCCAAGCAAATTGCGGAAGCGGCTCTTAACGTCGCCGCTGATATTTGTGTGTATACGAATCATAACCTCGTTCTTGAAGAACTTGAATAGTGGGGTGCAGAGAAATGTATAAAACAGAAAGCCATACTCCCAAGCAAGTTGTAGAGTTATTGGATAAATATATTGTCGGTCAGACAGAAGCAAAGAGATCAGTGGCGATTGCCCTTCGAAATCGATATCGTCGCAGTCTTTTAACAGAAGAAATAAGGGATGAAATCGCCCCGAAAAACATCTTGATGATTGGTCCGACAGGGGTTGGTAAGACTGAAATTGCAAGAAGATTGGCTAAACTCGTCGGCGCCCCTTTTATTAAAGTAGAGGCTACCAAGTTTACAGAGGTCGGCTACGTTGGTCGCGATGTGGAATCGATGGTTCGCGACCTCGTTGAAACATCGATTCGGATCGTGAAGGCGGCTAAGATGGAAGCTGTCAAAGATCGCGCTGAGAAACAGGCGGAAGATAGATTGGCCCATCTGTTAGTTCCTTCTCCGAAAGACAATCGCTCATTTAAAAACCCGTTGGAAATGCTATTTTCTGGACAGGGACAGCAGCAAAATCAAACATCGACCGAACAGGAAGACGCTGAGCTTGCTCAAAAAAGAAGACAAATAGCTCATCAACTGGCAATGGGTGAATTGGAAGATCGGATGGTTGAGATCGAGGTGGAAGATACGACGCCTGGCATGTTTGATATGTTCGCTGGAAGTGGAATGGACCAGATGGGGATGAACATGCAGGAGATGATCGGTAATATTTTGCCTAAAAAGATGCGTAAGCGTCGCCTTACAGTGAAAGAAGCGCGCAAAATATTGACCCAAGAGGAAGCCCAGAAGCTGATCGATATGGATGAAGTATACCAAGAATCGATTGAGCGGGCTGAACAGAGCGGGATCATCTTCATCGATGAGATTGATAAGATTGCGGGTCGCGGCAGCGAAGGATCACCTGATGTTTCGCGCGAGGGTGTGCAACGCGACATTTTGCCGATCGTGGAAGGCTCGACGGTCACGACTAAATACGGCATCGTCAAGACCGATTATATTTTATTTATTGCGGCGGGCGCGTTTCATATATCCAAACCGTCTGATCTTATCCCTGAGTTGCAAGGGAGATTTCCGATCCGTGTAGAATTAACAAGTTTGAGCGCGGAAGACTTTATCCGTATTTTAACCGAACCGAAAAACGCGCTCTTAAAGCAATATACGGCGCTATTGGAAACAGAAGGTATTAAAATTGAATTTTCTGACGAAGCTATTAAAGAGATCGCTACGATGGCAAGAGATGTTAATGATACAACAGACAACATCGGGGCAAGACGCCTGCATACCATCTTAGAGAAGCTTCTCGAAGATCTCTCTTTTAATGCGCCTGATATCACAATGGAAAAAATCGTAATCACGCCCGAATACGTAGAGGAGCGCTTAACGGGAATCGTAAAGGACAAAGATCTCTCGCAATACATTTTGTAATAGATAAAAAACATATACAATCGTAGGAGGAAGAGAAATTGGATCTACTATCAAAGATTAGAAGAATTAATCGCCTGCTGCAAAAAACGGCAGGCCATCCTGTAAACTTCTTAGAGATGGCTCAAGTATTAAGCGCGGTAATCGGAGCAAACACGTTTATTTTAAGTCGTAGAGGCAAGATCCTCGGTCATGCGATGGCGCAACGAGTGAATAGTGATCGAATCGACACGATGCTTCAAGAGAAAAGGTTTCCAGGTGATTACAGCAATCAATTGTTAAATGTTGAACAAACGACAGCGAACATTGATATTAAAAGTCCTTACACCGCTTTTCCCGTAGAGATGGAAGAGATTTTCGAAGATTCATTGACGACGATCGTTCCTATCATTGGAGGTGGGGATCGTCTAGGGACCCTTATTCTTGCTAGAGTAACCGAGGAGTTCATTGATGACGATCTGATCTTGGCGGAAGTGGGAGCGACCGTGGTCGGAATGGAGATCTTACGAGAACGGGCGGAAGAGATTGAACAAGAGGCAAGAAGCAAAGCTGTCGTGCAAATGGCGGTTGGTTCCTTGTCCTATAGCGAACTGGAAGCGGTTGATCATATTTTCCAAGAGTTGGATGCTAAAGAAGGTTTGCTTGTCGCCAGCAAGATCGCCGATCGTGTCGGCATTACCCGTTCCGTCATTGTCAACGCATTACGGAAATTAGAGAGCGCGGGTGTAATCGAATCACGTTCACTTGGCATGAAAGGGACCTTTATTAAAGTATTAAATGATAAATTGCTTCCGGAACTTGAAAAATTAAAAACATCTTAAACAATATGATTATATGTAAAAAGCCCTATCGCAATGAGATGGGGCTTTTCCTATTTATTTTATAGTATAATCATCCCGATTTCAATATGAATCTTTAAAAATAAATCTAGTAGGTCTTTTTTCACAGTGGTTGTAAAGTGTTTAATAAATATGACATAAAAGATCAATAATTTCAAAAGAATTTGCGGTTTCATGTCGAAAAAAAATTAATTCATGCTATAATCCTTATATAACTTAATACGATAATAAACCTTCTAGGGCAAACTCGAACGAAAGGCGAGGGCGCAAAGTCACAGATCTACGTTGTTAATAGGATGGCTGGGCTACGGGGAGGTGTATTGATCATGCGAATCCCACCTTTCTAGGGATTTTTTTATATTTATTTTTTAATTATTCAGATAAGTTGATTTAGTAAAATGGAGGTGCGGAGAGTTATGAGTTTAACTGTATTAAACTTACTTGGGCGGGGGCTTGATGCTTCGGCGCTTCGGCAACAGACGATTTCAAACAACATTGCCAATGCGGAAACCCCCCATTACCAATCGCAGCGTGTTGTCTTTGAAGAGACACTGCAAGCTGCGTTGAACAGTAGCGGTGTGGGTTCATTTCAAGGTAAACGGACCGATCCGCGGCATATCGAAATAGGTATGACTACCCAGTTACCGACGCCAACGATACGAGAGGTAAAAACGATCCAAAACAACAATGAAAATGGCGTAGATTTAGATTACGAGATGACCTCATTAGCGCGCAATTCGGTCTGGTACAATGCGATAGCGCAGCAAATGAATCATGAATTTAATCAATTAAAAACAGTGATCAAAGGGAGGGGTTAATAGGTGGCTTTATTTGGGCAGTTTGGAATTAGCGGTTCAGCTTTGACCGCGCAACGATTGCGAATGGATATTATTTCCGCAAATATAGCGAATGCGACAACAACAAGAGGACGATTAGTAGATGGACAATGGACGCCATATCAAAGAAAAATGGCGGTTGTCGCCCCGCGAGGCGGTCCATCATTTGACACTTTTTTAAATGCTGCGACACAAGGTAAGCAATCGACGGTCACACAGGGGGTGCGCGTCACGGAGATCATCGAAGATCAAACGCCATTCAAATTGGTGTATGACCCTGCTCATCCCGATGCCAATACCGAAGGATATGTGCAGTTGCCAAACGTTGATTTGGCTAAAGAGATGGTTGACATGTTGAGCGCCACAAGGGCGTACGAGGCAAATGTGACGGCGTTTAACGCAGGTAAAAATATGGAGATGAAAGCGCTAGAAATTGGTAGATAAAAGGGGCGGTAAAAATGGATATCAGTAAGGTCACAAGTGAGTCTGTTGGGCCAAAATGGCAAAAACAAAACGGGGTTGGCAATGAGCAACAAGGACAACGTTCCTTTTCGCAAGTCTTTTCTACCTATTTAAATGATGTCAATCATCAGGTGCTCGAATCTGAAAAATTAAATGCGCAGCTCGTCACAGGGCAAGTCAACCATTTACATGAAGTGACGATTGCTTCGGAAAAAGCGATGATTGCGCTGCAGTTAACAACGCAAGTGAGGGATAAAGCGGTCGAAGCTTATCAGGAAATGATGAGAATGCAATTATAGTAAAAGTACATAGTACAGATTAAACTTTTCTACCAGAGTAGAGGGTGGAATATAAAATTACCCTAGAGATAGAGAGGACTTCAACCGCGGCGATCGGGATAGTTTTTAAGGGATTGCGATGGGGAGGTTGGAGATTGATGAGTAAAGGGCGGAAGCAGCGTGGTGGAGTATGAATCAAGCATGGTTAATTAATATTAAAAATTCAAAAGATCGGTTTGTAGAGTATTGGAAAAGTTTAAGTGCGCAAAAGAAAATCTTCATTGTTAGCGCGATCTTATTGCTCAATGTCGCCTTATCGGTCGTCACTTATGTTTCGACTCGGACGGAATATGTGCCGCTCTATGCAAATGAGTTAAGTCAAAGAGAAATTGGGGACATTAAAGCGGCGCTCGATAGTAGAGGGTTTAGTCAGTATCAATTATCGGAAACGGGGACGTCGATTCTCGTGCCGAAAAAAGACGCGCCTGATTTGATTGTGCAATTAGCTTCTGAAGGGTTGCCGAATAACGGTCGAATTAGTTATGAACTGTTCAGTCAAAACATGACGTTTGGAGCGACTGATCGTCAATTGGATGTGGTTGAACAGGCCGCAATGCAGACGGAATTGGCAGAAATGATTAAACGTATTTCTGGTATCAAGCACGCCGAAGTGACAATTAGTTTACCAAAAGATAGTGTCTTTATCCGTGCAGACGAAGCTGAACAGGCAACAGCATCCGTGATGGTCGAGGTCGAACCGGGACAACGCCTGAGTCAATCACAGATCAAAGCTCTCTATTATTTGATCTCGCGCAGTGTGCCTAATTTACCGCTTGAAAACATTGTCATTATAGATCAATACAGTGAAATGCTCGTCTTGCGAGAGCAACAGGAGGATGAGTTTCAACTTGAAGTCTATGAACGGCAAAGGAAAATTAAACGGGAAATCGAACAAGATATTCAAACAGATCTACAACAAATGCTCGGAACGATAATGGGTCATGACAAAGTGCTTGTACATACATTAGTCACTTTAAATTTCGACCAAGTGAAAACACAGGAAAATAGAGTCGAGGCAGCGGACGAAGAAGACAACGAGGGGATTGCGGTTAGCGCGGAAAGGTTGTCGCGAACATTCAGAGGCGAAGGAGCGGTTCCAAATCCGATTGGCGTAGGTGAAACAGATGTGCCTGGCTACACAAACATCCAGGCCAACGGCGAGAGCGAATACGAAGAATTACAAGATCGAGTCAATTACGAAGTGAACCGAATTTCTACGGAAATTACCCAGAGTCCTTATAAAATTGAAAAAATTACGGTAAACGTCGGTGTAGAACCTCCAGATCCAGATAATCCTGCTTCGTTGACTTTCGAGACACAACAAAACATTACGAATATTTTAGAAAATGTCGTGCGCACAGCGCTGGGGGACCGTCAAGGAATCACGGATGAAGACATTAGAAATAGCATTTCTGTTTTCCCGAGAGTGTTTGCCGGAAAAGAACAGACTGTGGGCGAACCGACGCAAAACGAAATGCCATGGTTGACTTATGTCGCTATCGCAGCAGGTGTGATTATCGCGCTACTTGGCGGGATGGTTTGGTTGCGTCGCCGCAGGGAGAAGCAAGCCGACGAAGAGCCTTTACTCGACGAGTTCATATTTGAACAAGGCATCGCGCCAGAGCAAATGGCTACGGACGAGGAAACGATCCAAAAACAATTGGATGAGATGGCGAATCGACATCCAGATGAGTTTGTGCAAATGTTAAGAACGTGGATTTCGGAGGAACGAAAGGGATGAGGAAATGAGATTGAGCGGAAGACAAAAAGCGGCAATTTTATTGATTGCGCTCGGTCCTGAAGTTTCTGCGCAAATTTTTAAAAAATTGCGTGAGGACGAAGTTGAACAATTAACGTTGGAAATCGCTCGGCTGCGTCAAGTAGATCCAGAATCAAAAGATGTTGTGTTAGAAGAGTTTTATCAGATGATGATGGCCAATGAATATATTTCGCAAGGCGGGATTCATTACGCGCGCGAAATTTTAGAGAAAGCGTTAGGTCCGCAAAAGGCAGTGGATGTAATCAATCGCTTAACCTCTACTTTACATTTGCGACCATTTGATTTTGCTCGTAAAGCGGACCCAAGTCAAATTTTGAGTTTCATTCAGAATGAAAACCCGCAGATGATTGCGCTCGTTCTTTCTTACCTAGAATCTGAAAAAGCCGCTTTTATCTTGTCCGCATTACCCGAAGCGAAGCAGATTGATGTGGCGAAAAGAATTGCCCAGATGGATCGCACTTCGCCAGAAGTAATCAGTCAAGTGGAACAAGTGTTAGAACAAAAGTTAACAACGACGGCAAACCATGACTATAGCGCGACCGGCGGTGTAGATAGTATTGTCGCCATTTTAAATGGGGTTGACCGCGGCACGGAAAAAACAATCCTCGATTCACTCGCCATTGCGGATGGAAAGCTGGCCGAAGAAATTAAGCAAAAAATGTTTATTTTTGAAGACATTGTTAATCTCGATAATCGCACGATTCAACGTGTGATTCGCGATGTTGAAAACAATGATTTGCAATTGGCTTTGAAGGCATCTAGCGATTCGGTCAAAGAAGTTATTTATCGGAATATGTCCTCTCGCATGGCGGAAACATTCCGCGAAGAAATTGAGTACATGGGTCCTGTTCGGTTACGCGATGTTGAGGAGGCCCAGGGGCGGATTGTTGGGATTATCCGTAGATTAGAAGAAATGGGAGAGATCATTATTTCCCGCGCTGGAGGAGATGAGCTCGTTGTCTAGTGTATACAAGCAGGTCTTGTTAGAACGTAGTCGACTTGAAGTAAAGGTGTTGCAAATCCCAACCTATCTTGATACTTCTCCATGTTTGGACAACGATCGGCTAGCCACTAGTGAAAGTTATCAGCTTCAGAAAGCGGAAGAGGCGGCGCAAAAGATAATTTCGGATGCGGAAGAAATGGCTGAGCAGTTAATTGAGCAAACGAAACAAGAAATAGCCACGCTGCAAGAACAGGCGGAACAACAACAATTTGAGCGCTGGCAGCAACTTGAATCGGACTCCGAGCAAGCGCTTGAGCAAGCCCGAACCGAAGGTTATCAAGCAGGGTTTGAGAGTGGGCAGCTGGAAGGGGAACAGACGGCTATGCGGGAGTATGAAACGTTGCTCCAAGAAGCTCAAGAAGTGTTAATGGAAGCGGGTCAGGAGAAGCAACGAACGTTAGGCGAAGCGGAAACTTTTCTTGTTCGTCTCAGTACGGAAATCGCTCATAAAATCGTGATGGAAACGATCGAGATTCAACCTGATTTAGTGTTAGGACTTGTTAAAGAAACGCTGCGGCGAGTAAAGGAACGAGAATCTGTTTCGATTCATGTCCATCCTAGCGATTATTCGTTGTTGCAAGCGGAACGCAAACAAATCTTGTCTTGGGTCGATGAGCAGGTTGAGGTCAAAGTGTGTCCAGACAAAAGCGTCGGACGCGGCGGTTGTATCATCCGTACATCGGAAGGCAGTGTTGACGCAACGATCGATACCCAATTAAATGAAATTAAAAACTGCCTGATGAGTCTCGTCAAGGAACAGCAAGATGAATAGCGAGTCGCTTGATCGATATTTACGTCATTTGGCAATGCTTGATCCACTCAAATATAACGGCAAAGTCACACAGGTGATAGGACTGACGATTGAATCGCGCGGTCCGGAAGTGAAGATCGGTGATCTTTGTAAACTAGCGCCGGGTGGCTCAGAGCATACAATCCATGCGGAAGTGGTCGGGTTTCGCGGTAATAATGTGTTGCTGATGCCATTGGGTGAAGTGGGAGCGATCGGACCTGGCTGCGATGTTATTTCAACAGGGCGACCGTTGACCGTAAAAGCGGGGATGGGATTGTTAGGGAAAGTGTTGGATGGTCTTGGAAATCCGCTTGATGGCTCGGAGTTACCGCCCGGTTTAAGCGATACGCCAGCTAATAATTCCCCTCCAAATCCGTTAACGCGGCCGAGAATTAAAGATCCAATGGGAGTTGGCGTGCGAGCAATCGATTCTTTGTTAACAATTGGCAAGGGACAGCGCGTCGGCATCTTTGCGGGAAGCGGTGTCGGTAAGAGTACATTACTTGGCATGATCGCTCGCAACGCGGAGGCGGATGTAAATGTGATTGCGCTGATTGGGGAGCGGGGACGAGAAGTCGTTGATTTTATTGAACGCGACTTGGGAGATGAAGGATTAGCGAAATCGGTGGTCATCGCGGCGACCTCTGATCAACCTGCTTTGATTCGAATTAAAGGAGCGATGGTAGCGACGGCAATTGCTGAATATTTTCGCGACCAAGGACTACATGTCAATTTAATGATGGATTCTGTCACTCGTTTTGCGATGGCCCAGCGAGAAGTCGGACTGGCGATTGGCGAACCGCCAACAACACGCGGTTACACACCTTCTGTCTTTGCGATGTTACCGCGACTGCTTGAAAGATCAGGGATGGGTCCACGCGGCTCGATTACCGCTTTTTATACAGTGCTTGTCGATGGGGATGACATGAATGAACCGATTGCGGACGCCGCGCGCGGAATATTGGACGGGCACATTGTGTTGGACCGAAAAATTGCCACACAGGGCATGTTTCCCGCGATCAATATTTTGAGCAGTGTCAGTAGGTTGATGAAGGATATTACACCGGAATCGCACCAGCTTGCCGCTGAAAATCTTAAAAGACTACTTGCTGTCTATGAAGAAGCGGAAGACTTGATTCATATCGGCGCATATAAAAGAGGGGCCAATCGTGAGATTGACCGCTCGATTCAATTTAAACCGTTAATCGATCAGTTTAGAAAACAGGGGATTAGCGAACCCGCGGCATATGAACAAACGATCCATTCTTTAATTGAACAATTTGGGGTGAATCTAGCATGACGTTTATTTTTCCATTGCAAAAAGTGTTGGATGTAAAGGAAAAGGAAAAGCAACAAGCGCAGCAAGAACTCGGTTTTTCTTTAAAGAAACAATTGGATATCGAGGAGAACATGAACGCGCTGGCGCAACGACGCGCTTCCCTTGAATCTCGTATGTTGCAAGTGAATCAGGGCTTCCGAGCTTGCGAATTACTAGACCAGCAACGTTATCTCACTTTTTTAGACGAAAAAATGGATCGGTTGCAAAACAATTTGCGGCAAACCGTGAAAGAAGTAGAGATAAAACAAACGGTATTAAGCGAAAAATCCGTGGACGAGAAGGTTTGGCAAAATTGGAAACAGGAGTTGCGCGAACGTCATCAACAAGCTGTTCGCAAACAAGAGCAGGATGAACTCGATGAAATTGCGACGATCCGCTTTTTTAGAGAGCAGCGGGTCTGGTGATTGAGGAAGGTGAAAAAGGATGGAACATAGGGCGGAACGGAGTAGAAGAAGGCGGGAATGGTTTCTCTATATGATCTTTTTACCGCTCTTGTTTACGGTTATTTTAACGGTCATTCTATTGCAAGTATTGGGCTACAACGTCGCTGGTCAGTTAATGAAATGGGGACAGGCTGTTCCGTTTACGGAAAAGTTGTCTAGTTCCAACCAAACGGCAAAAGATTTGAACGAGCAAACAGAGCGACTGCTCACGGAACAACTTGAAAGATTACGAGCGGACCAAGCTGTCGAACTGCGAACTTACGAAGCGGATCTGACGGAAAAGACAGAGCAACTAGAGTCATTACTAGCAGAGAATGAGCAATTAAGAGAGCAGTTACAAGCCGCGCAAGCAATACACCTTAAGCAGCAAGAGGTCGCTCAACTGTATGCGTCGATGTCAGCGAGTAAAGCCGCGCCGATTATGGAAAAGTTACCAATCGAGCAAACGGTAAAAATATTAAGTTTGTTGAAAAAGGAAGAACGAAGCTCGATTTTGGCTCGGTTGAACCCTGAACTGGCCGCAAATTTAACGACAAAACTTTTGGAAGGCGAGTAACGGATACGTATGATCGAACTGACAAAATGGAGCGGGGCTAAGTTTATGTTAAATGTGTGGCACATTGAGCAAATCGAGGAATCACCTGATACGCTAATCGTGCTCATCAATGGGAAAAGGTTGATTGTGAAAGAATCGGCGGAAGAGGTCACGGCTCGGGCGAATCAGTTTTTCAAAGAGATCCAAAGCCGTCCAAGATAGAAAGGAGCGGGAGTAGCGAATGAGTAACGTAGAGAAGAATGTGAGACTAGTTCAATTTTCACCGTTTTCAGAAGATGAGGAGTTAGCCGCGGGAACGCGTCCATTAAGTATGCTGCTAGATATTCCGCTGGAGGTTGCGGTGGAGTTGGGACGCGCGAGTCTACCGGTCAAAGAAATTTTGGAATGGGAACCAGGCTCTATTTTTGCGTTGAATAAATTGGCTGGCGAAGCGGTTGACTTAAAGGTAAATAACCAGCAAATCGCGAAAGGGGAAGTCCTCGTGCTCGATGATAACTTCGGGGTTCGGATTACGGAAGTTGTTAGTGAACGGGAAAGACTGAACCGATTAAAATGAAAGACAGGACACCGAAATGAAACAAAACAAATGGATCGCACTGCTAGCCATTTTTTTATTAATCCAATTCGGATCAACAGCAGCGAGCGCTGGACAACCGAATTCCGTATACGATGCCATTGAAAATCAAAATGGAGAGGCCAATCCACAAATGAACGAGGAACAACCGCTCGTTTCCGCGGAAGCAAATGTCTCTTTTTATCCATTCTTGGTCAAATTAATCGTTTCGCTTATTTTCATTGTTTTATTGATCTATCTTGTCCTTAAATTTTGGGCGGATCGGATGCGCGGGATGCAAGCGAAGGGACCGTTTCTCGTGTTAGGCGGTTGCGCTCTTGGAGCGAATCGTTCACTGCAAGCCGTGATGATCGGGAAAACGATTTATTTGTTAGGTGTCGGGGAAAATGTGCAACTTATTCGGCAAATATCCGAGGGGGACGAATATGAGCTGATTATGAGTAGCTTTGAGAGCAGTCAGATGCAGAGCGGGAGTTTGTGGGATGCAAACAATTGGCTCAAAAAAAGAACGAACCCGTCGGAAAACAACAATCATTGGGAAGATCAATTACAAGCCCAATTAAACGCGATGGAAGAAGATCAGTCAGCGGAGGCCAACGCGTGGATGGCTCAGTTGCAAAAAGGGGAGCGTCGCCAATCGTGAAAAAACAGTGGTTGTTATTCCCGTTGTTGGTGGTGATTGGGACCAATGTCGCCCATGCTCAGCCATTGCCCGGATTGAATGTGAATATGGGAGCAACCGACGACCCGCAGGGTGTCGCCTTAACATTGCGGATCTTGTTGTTACTCACAGTGTTGTCGATCGCGCCCGCGATCATGGTGCTGATGACGAGTTTTACGCGGATCGTGATCGTGCTTTCATTTACACGGAATGCGCTTGGGGTTCAGCAAATGCCGCCAAATCAGGTGATGGTCGGGCTCGCTTTTTTCCTTACCTTTTTTATTATGGCGCCGACTTTTACACAGATCAATGAAACAGCTCTGCAACCTTATATAAGTGGAACGTTAACTCAAGAAGAAGCTTTTGATCAGGCTTCAGCTCCTTTGAAAGAATTTATGGCGAAACATACGCGGACGAAAGATCTTGCTTTATTCTCCGAGTACAATCAGACAGGGCCGTACGCGAGTATCGAAGAAATTCCGTTGACAACACTCGTGCCAGCTTTTGCGATTAGTGAGCTGAAAACCGCTTTTCAAATGGGTTTTATCATCTTCGTCCCTTTTTTAGTGATCGATATGGTCGTCGCCAGTATTTTGATGGCGATGGGGATGATGATGTTGCCGCCGGTCATGATCTCGCTACCGTTTAAAGTATTACTGTTTGTGCTAGTCGATGGCTGGTACTTAGTCGTGCGTTCATTGTTGATCAGTTTCTAGGAGGGGGGGCCCCGGGATGGGTTCGGATGTCGTGCTTCGTATTGCGGAAAATACGGTTCAGCTTATTTTAATGCTTGTGTTGCCGATCTGTGGAATCGCGTTAGCGGTCGGCTTGTTGGTCAGCATTTTTCAAGCGACAACGCAAATTCAAGAGCAAACGTTAGCATTCGTGCCAAAAATTATCGCTGTATTTTTAGCCATCTTATTTTTCGGCTCCTGGATGTTAAGACAGCTCGTTGATTTTTCAGCCGGGCTGTTGAGTGAATTGTACCGGTATATCGGGTGATTACGATGGATTGGTTAAATCTACTTCCGTTTTTCTTGCTCGTGTTCGTCCGCATCACCGCTTTTTTTGTAGCGGCTCCGATTTTAATGATGCGCGATATACCCGTTCCATTTAAAGTCGGTCTTGCCTTTTTTCTTGCCTTGATCACGTTGTCGATTCATAGTGGGCAAGAGGTGTTACCGTTGGAACCGCTTTTTTGGTTGTTGCTTTTAAAGGAAGTGATCGTCGGGCTCTGTCTCGGCTTTACAGCATCTTTAATTTTGTATGCAGTCCAAGTGGCAGGAATTTTCATCGATATGCAAATCGGCTTCACGATCGCCAATGTGATGGATCCGCAAACAGGGGTGCAGACTCCAATCACTGGACGTCTGAAATACGTGTTCGCGATTTTGTTGTTACTCTCCTTAAACGGTCATCATTTGTTGATCAGAGGCATTTTCACGAGTTTCGAATGGATTGCAGTTGATGCTTGGATTCCAGCGTTAGGCAACGGACACGTATCTGCCTTGTTGGCGGAAGCGCTTAGTCACATGTTTCAAGCTGCCTTTTTAATCTCAATTCCGATTGCGGGAACCTTGTTTCTCGTCGACGTTGCTCTTGGAATTGTCGCTAAAACGGTGCCGCAAATGAACGTGTTTGTAGTCGGCTTACCTTTGAAAATGTTAGTTAACTTTATGCTGCTGTTATTCGCATTGCCCGCATTGTTTTTTGCGTTTCGAAAATTGTTCGCCGATCTATTCGAGTCGATGCTTGCAATGATCAGGATCATGGGGGGGTAGCGGTTAGATGAAAGCCATACGGTATCCGCTGAATCTCCAATTTTTTGCCCAAGAGAAAACAGAACAGGCAACACCGCGTAAGTTACAGGATGCGCGTGAAAAGGGACAGGTAGCGAGGAGTCAAGAGCTGCCATCCTCGATCATTTTGTTGTTTGTTGTGCTTGCTTTGTGGCTGTTTGGCGGTTTTTTTACGCGCCACTTGTCTGAGATGATTCAGCGCAGCTTTTCGGAATATGCGCTATGGCAACTCACAATTCAAACGACCGATATGCTGTTTAAACAATTGGTCTGGGAAGCGTTTAAGCTGCTGCTGCCGATTTTCCTAATCACAGTCATTGCGGGACTTGCCTCGAACTTAGCTCAGATCGGTTTTTTATTTACAACGGAACCATTGCAATTAAAAATCGAGAAATTAAACCCGATCGAAGGGGCTAAGCGTATTTTATCTTTGCGTTCCATCGTGGAACTTTTTAAGTCCATTTTTAAGATCTTAATAACATCTTCGGTGGCAATCTATATTTTGTGGGGGGCCCGCGATCAATTTCTCGCCTTACCGCAAAAAGGAGTCGGTCACTCAGCTCAATTCCTCGGTATGACGATTATTAAGTTGGGCGTCACGATTGCGCTGTTGCTGTTTGTGTTAGCGATTTTAGATTTCATGTATCAGCGTTATGACCATGCGAAACGATTGCGGATGTCGAAGCAAGAAATTAAGGATGAGTATAAAAAGGCGGAAGGCGATCCGCTGATCAAGTCAAAGATTAAAGAAAAACAGCGCCAGATGTCGATGAGTCGGATGATGAATGAAGTGTTAAAGGCGGATGTTGTGATTACGAATCCAACCCATTATGCGGTGGCGATTGCGTACAAGGCGGATGAAATGAGCGCCCCGACGATTGTCGCCAAAGGAAAAGGATTCGTCGCCTTGAAATTAAAGGAAACAGCCCGTGAAAATGGGATTATAACGATGGAAAACAAACCGCTAGCCCGAGCGTTGTATGCCCACGCGGAAATTGGGGATCAAGTGCCAGAAGATTTATATAAGGCAGTGGCGGAAGTGCTCGCTTATGTTTACCGTCTACAAGGTAAAGTGTAGTGAAACAGGGGAGAAGGTGAGGAGTGTATGAAAGCAAAAGATTTATCGATATTGGCCGTCGTTATAATGATCGTCGTGATGATGGTCATCCCGCTGCCAACCTTTCTCTTGGACTTTTTGTTAATTATTAACATTTCCGTCTCGTTAACGATTTTACTCGTCGGGATGAATACGAGAGAGCCTTTGGAGTTCTCCGTCTTTCCTTCGATGTTGTTGTTGACCACTTTGTTCCGTTTAGCGTTAAACGTTTCGACAACGCGTTCGATCCTAAAAAACGCGGATGGCGGACGGGTAATTGAAACGTTCGGCTCCTTTGTTGTCGGAGGGAATTACGTTGTTGGTTTCGTTATCTTTTTGATCCTGATCATTATTCAATTTATCGTTATTACAAAAGGATCGGAACGGGTAGCGGAAGTAGCGGCTCGGTTTACGCTTGACGCAATGCCAGGTAAACAAATGAGTATCGATGCGGACCTGAATACTGGGATCATCAATGAACACGAAGCGCGCAATAGAAGACGGACGGTTGAACGTGAAGCCGATTTTTATGGCGCGATGGATGGAGCGAGCAAATTCGTCAAAGGGGACGCGATTGCTGGTATTATCATTTTCATTATTAACGTCCTTGGCGGATTTGTGATTGGCATGACCATCCATGACATGGGCTTTGCAGAAGCCGCAAGCACATTTACTTTGCTTTCAATCGGGGATGGATTAGTCAGTCAGATTCCGGCGCTCTTGATTTCAACCGCGACAGGGATCGTCGTAACACGGGCCGCTTCAGAAGGAAATTTAGGGGAAGACATTACGGAGCAAATTTTTGCTTTTCCAAAATTGCTTTATGTTGTTGCCGCGGCGTTGTGCTTACTCGGCATTTTCACGCCAATTGGAAAAGTGACGACGTGGTCAATTGCAGGCCTGATCGCTTTTCTTGCTTTCCAAATGACGCGAACGAAACAAAAAATGGATGAAGAAGCGGTTGTTGAACAGGAGGAAGGGGAAATCGACGATGTGCGTCGACCCGAAAACGTCGTCAACTTGCTGCAGGTCGATCCGCTTGAATTTGAGTTTGGCTACGGATTGATTCCGCTCGCGGACGCGAATCAAGGGGGAGACTTACTTGATCGAATCGTCATGATCAGACGGCAATTTGCGTTAGACCTCGGGTTCGTTGTTCCCGTGATTCGGATTCGGGATAACATTCAACTGCAGCCGAATCAATATGTGATTAAGTTAAAAGGAAATGAAATTGCTGCAGGAGAAATTATGCTCGATCACTATTTAGCGATGAGTCACGGACTCGAAGACGATGAAATAGTCGGGATCGATACCGTTGAACCTGCTTTTGGGATGCCTGCCTTGTGGGTCAATGAAGAAATGAAGGAGCGGGCGGAAATGCTCGGGTATACGATTGTTGACCCGCCGTCGGTTGTTGCCACACATCTAACGGAAGTGATCAAAAAGCACGCTCATGAGATTTTGACTCGTCAAGCGACGAAGCAGTTACTCGACCATTTACAAGAAACGCATGCCTCACTCGTGGAAGAGTTGGTGCCGAATCAAATGTCAGTAGGGGAAGTGCAGAAAGTGTTGCAAAACTTGCTGCGTGAAAAAGTATCGATTCGTGACCTGACAACGATTGTCGAAACACTGGCCGATTATGCCCAGTATACGAAAAACCCGCAAGTGCTCACTGAATATGCCCGCCAGGCATTAGCAAGACAAATTACGCAGCAGTTTTCTCGGGCGGGAGAGCCGTTGCAAGTGTTGACGGCGGGAGCCGATTTAGAGAAAAAGATTGCGGATAGTATCCAACAGACGGAGCAAGGACAGTACTTGGCGATGGATCCGGAAACGACCCAGCGCTGCTACGAAGTGTTGGAAGAACAGATTCAGCGTTCGTTGAACATGGGCAATCAGCCGATTTTAGTGACTGGACCGACAACGCGGATGTATATCCGTCAACTGGTCGAACGAATTATGCCTGACGTGCCTGTGCTTTCTTATAACGAGTTGTTGCCGGATATCGAAGTACAAAATATTGGGGTGGTCAATCTATGAAGGTAAAAAAATATGTCGTTGATTCGATGCCTGCTGCCCTGCAAAAGATTCGAGTGGAATTAGGCGATCAAGCTGTTATTTTAAACACGAAAGAAATACGTACGGGGGGCCTTTTCGGTTTGTTTGCGAAGCGTCAGTTAGAAGTGGTCGCTGCCGTCCGCAAATCAACCGAAAAACCATCCGCTACCGTCGCAACGATGCCACCACCAGCAAAGCAACGGGGGGAGGGGGCGCCTCTCTCCAACACCGTCGGCAAGCCCGCGTCGCAACAGGCAGACTCTCAAGTGATGCGTGAGTTAAAAGGGATGAAAGAAATGTTGGCTGGAGTTCTTTCCGCTAATCAGACTGGAACGAAGGCGCCGCTACCGCTGCAACCGTGGATCCAGAGACTTAAAGAACAAGAAGTCGACGGGCAAGTCATCCAATTTTTCGTAGAGCAAATTACGCGCCAAAGCCCCTCACTTGTTGAGGCGGAAGTAAAGCAAACGCTGTTCACTCAACTGCAGAAACTCATCGCGGAAGGCAGTTTGGAGCAACCGAGGCTTGATCCTTCCGTTAATTTGGTTAGCTTTGTGGGGCCAACTGGCGTCGGTAAAACGACGACGATTGCTAAAGTCGCATCGGAACAAGTGCTAAACCATAACCGGCGTGTCGGGCTCGTTACGACGGATACATACCGAATTGCGGCAGTTGAACAGTTGAAAACGTACGCCAATATTTTAAACATTCCAATCGAAACCGTGTTCTCTCCAGAAGGTTTAAAGAAGGCAATCAAAAATTTGCAAGACTGTGACTTGATCTTGATGGATACCGCGGGGAGAAACTATCAAGATCAACAGTATATTGATGAAATTAGCAATTATTTGCAAGGCGCGATCACGCAAGAAAACTATTTGGTGTTAAGTTTGACCGCAAAATATGGTGATCTGAAGCAGATTGTCGATAATTTTCAAACCGTGCCCATCGATAAGCTGATCTTAACTAAATTTGATGAGACAACAACATATGGGGCCCTTGTCAACTTGATGTATCACTATCCTTATCCAGTTGCCTACGTAACAACGGGACAGAGCGTGCCTGAAGACATCAGCCGAATAGCGCCTGCGAAAATCGCGAAATTGATGCTAGGAGTTGAACAGCATGATCTCGGACCAAGCCCAGCATCTTAGAGAGTTTATGAAACGAAGACAAAACGATCAACAACGGAAACCGACGCGCGTGTTGGCTGTAACGAGCGGCAAGGGTGGCGTTGGAAAATCTAATTTTACAATTAACTTTGGTCTCTCGTTGGTCGAGCTTGGACAAAAAGTAGTGATCATCGATTTAGATCTTGGCATGGCAAACATTAATATTTTACTCGGGTTAACGCCGCGTTACTCGATGATGGATCTAATAGATCGAGACTTAACCATTTGGGAAATCATGGAGCAGGGTCCACGGGGGATTGAATTCATTTCAGGCGGTTCAGGATTTCATGATGTATTGCGCTTGGACGAGCAGAAGTTGAATACGCTTTTAGCGGAAATGGAGAAGCTACACGGCTATGCGGACGTCATTTTGCTCGATTTAGGAGCGGGCATTTCGGGCGAATCGCTGCGCTTTATTCTCGCCGCCGATGAAGTTATCTTAATTAGCACACCTGAGCCAACTGCGATTACAGATGCTTACTCCCTATTAAAAATTGCCCATGGGCATCATGCCGCAGTTGTGACGAAGCTGATCGTGAATCGTGTTCAATCGTACCGTGAAGGCGAACAAGTAGCGAAAAAAATTGAAATGGTCGCCAATCAATTTTTAAATTATCAGTTAGAAACTTTAGGTTATATAGAAGAAGATCGTCATGTGTTGCAGGCAGTGAAAAAACAACGTCCATTTTGTTTGGAATATCCGAATAGCAAAGTGAGCAAAGGCTTGCGAGAGATGGCAAAAGGCTTTATGAGCGGACATAGTCCTCAATTGCAAGCAGCGGGGGGCATGAAAGCATTTATTCACAGATTGACTCAATTTGGAAGACGGTAGCTTGAAAGGGGGGAGGTTGGGATGGCGATGAATCTAAACAGACAAAAGGAGCTCGCGGCAGATGAGCGGTGGTGGGAGGCTTGGACGGAAAAGCGCGATCTAACAGCAAGAGAACATTTGACGCATCGGTACATGCCTGTCGTGCATCGCATCGCGACGCGAATCAAGCTGACACTGCCGCAAATGGTCGATAAAGATGATTTAATCAGTTGGGGGTATCTTGGTCTGCTCGACGCTTTGCAAAAGTTTGATTATCAGCTGGGCTGGACGTTTGAAACGTACGCGGTGCCGCGCATTCGTGGGGCGATTATCGATGGACTACGCGGAACAGATTGGGTGCCTCGTTCGATTCGCAGCAAAGCTAGAAAGCTAGAGGAGGCGCAACGATCGTTGGAACAGGCCTATTTTCGAGCCCCAACCGAAGCGGAGCTGTGTGAACATTTAGAAATGAGCAAGACGGAACTGCAAAAGGTTTCCAGGCAAGTTTCCAATAGCCATGTCGTCTCCTTGGACGAACCGCGCCAACATGGAGATGAGGATACGACTTTGATGCAACAGCTTGTTGATGAGTGGGAGCCGACTCAGGTCGATCAAGTCGAGCAACAGGAAACGCGGCAACTATTGGGGCAATTAATTGAGAAATTGCCAGAACGCGAACAGCTTGTGCTTTCTTTGATCTATGTAGAAGAGCTTACCTTTTCACATACAGCGGAAGTGCTTGGCGTGACGACGGGACGGATCTCGCAAATTCATTCGAAAGTGATCGCTCGCCTACGCGAACAATTTAAGAGATTTGAATAACAAGATAGATGTTATTAAAGCAGGAGGAGGTCTCTAGCGAAGAGAACCTCCTCTTTGTTATTAACTAGCCTAGTAGATAGACATCTCGACTCTTCTGTTTTTACTTCTTCCCTCGATGGTAGTGTTATCGCCAATCGAATTATATTCCCCATAACCAACGGCTCGAAAGTGACTCGGATTCAAACCCTCTTCATCTAAGACAAGTTTCATAAAATTAACAGCTCGCTGCGCGCTTAATTCCCAATTATCAGCGAATTCGTGATTATAAATCGGAACGTTATCCGTATGCCCCGATACTTCTACCCGATACTGCGGATACTCGGCTAACATGAGAGAGATTTCGCGGGCCAAGCCGATTGAACTTTCCTTTACGGCGGCGCTTCCTGAATCAAATAAGGCATGGTCACGAATCGTAATTTTTAGTTCTTCTTCATCCAACCCCGTGTAAACTTTGGCCTGTAAACCGTTCTGTTCAATATATCTATCAATTGAAGTTTTTAAACTATGTAGATCGTTCCTTTTCACGGTTTCAAAGTCGACTGGAAAATCATCAGCTAAAGGCTCGGTTTGAACTTCCGCAGGCACAGGCTCGATACTTCCATCTAGAATTCCATCAGAACCTTGAAATTGCGTAAGAAATGCATTTTTCATTAAATCAAATTTCACAGCATCGATCGTTGAAATGGAGAGCATAGCAATAAACGTGGCGAGAAGTAAGGTCAAAAGGTCAGCGTATGGTAACAGCCAACTATCGTCAACTTTTTCTTCGTCGAGCTCGTTAAGCATTGATCTCCTTCTCATTCATGACACTCCTTTCCTGAGTCGAACTATTGTTATACTTCTCTCTCTCTTCCATTGAAAGAAATATAAGAAGTTTCGCTTCTAAGATCCTCGGATTTTGAACTTCCGCTAAGCCAAGTATTCCCTCAGTCATCATTACTTTTAGTTCCGCTTCTTGTTGTGAAAGCCTTTTAAGTTTGTTGGCAATCGGGTGCCAGAGTACGTAACCAGAGAAAATTCCGAATAACGTAGCCATAAAAGCGGCAGAGATCGAAGCGCCAAGCACGTCCATATCCGTCATATTGCCCATTGCGGAGATCAACCCGACGACCGCGCCCAGCACACCGAGCGTAGGGGCATAAGTGCCCGCTTGTGAGAAGAGCGCCGCGTTGGCCCGATGTCTTAGCTGCATCGCCTCTATTTCTTGGGCCAGGATATCCCTTGTCAGTTCCTGGTCGCTTCCATCTAAGATCAAGCCAAGTCCAAGTTTTAGAAAAGGATGATCCGCTTTCTCTATTTCAGGTTCGAGGGCCAACAGCCCTTCTCTTCTAACTAACACAGACACATCCGCAAAAAATCGGACGATTTCCTCTTTAGAGATTCTCTTTTTCGGTGTAAGCACCATTTTCAATAAAATGGGGAATCTTTTTAACTCGTTTCCGGGAAAAGCGACGGCCAAGGATGCGCCTGTTCCTACAAAGATAATTAAGATTGCGGCTGGATTGAATAACGCCCCTAAACTCGCACCTTTCATGACCATTCCCAAGCCTACTGCAATGACTCCCAACAAGATACCGATGATTGTCGACATGCTCTGGGTTCCTCCTCTATTTCTATTTATGATGTATAAAGCTTCTTGCGCTAAGCGGTCATCCTATCTGTGATTCTCTCAATCAATTGGATATGGACTAATATGTATAAATGGATTGTTGGCGCTATTTCGTAGTGATAGACTCGCTTGGATCGACTCGTTCTATTTAAGTTTATACTTGCTTTATAATATATATCGGCAACAAGCGCCATGTGTTTAGACTAATCAAGAAGAGCGCTGGCAAATTGTGTCGAATGGATTTAGAATAAAGCTATCAGGACGACTATACATGTATCCTTTATATATAAAAGTTGAGGACTATTGCTGAATTCGGTTAAACAAAACAGCGCAATGTGTCGATTCTATTAAAAGAGGTGAAAATGGCGATGAAAGTCAGCGAAGGTTTAAGATTAAATAGTGAAGCGCGTCTTCAACCGAACGAACGAGCGGCAACTCAATCGGCTTCATTTCGGAAACTGATGGTCGAACAGCAGCATCAATTGAGCAGCGAAAGATTGCAACAATTGCTCCAAGAGGTGGAACAACGCGGCGAACAATTGAGGCAGCGACAGACGATCGAACAACTGCGCGCCTATCAAGCGTCTGTTCGTAAATTTGTGAAAGAAGCGGTGGACCATGGGGTTGGTTTGAAAGAAACGCGCGGTTTTTCCTTTCGCGGCGATGAACGTCGTTTGAAAATAGTGCAACAATTGGATGAAAAGTTACTTGCTTTGACGGATCAATTATTAGAAGAGCAAGAAACAACGATCGATCTGTTGGATCGAATCGGAGAAATTAAAGGATTGTTACTAAATTTGATCACCTAGCTAGTCAGAGGAACCTGCGTAAAGGGGGCTACAAAAAGCATGAATCTTTTTAGAAGATCCATCCTGATTATGGTTGCGATCGCGGCGATTGCCGTTATTTCATTGAGCGCTTGGAACTATTTAAAAAACACCGGAAGTCGAAACGAAGTCAAAGCGCAAACCGCAGAAAATTGGGTGGAGCGAACAGTTGAGACGGAACCGATTACAACCAACCTGTTAGAAGGGGGTTGGATTAAAGTCCAATTTGCGATTGAAACGGATTCACCGAAAATAAAACAAACATTAGAGAACACTTCCTTTCAAACCCAAAGCATCATCTTAAAAATCGTTGCTCAGTTGAAGAGAGAACAATTGGGTGGTCAAGCGGGATTACAGCTCGTTGAAGAGGCAGTCCGAGATAAATTAAATGAAACGTTAGGCGGGCAACGGGTCCTGCGGGTCTATACGACGGATCGCTTGATTCAATAGAGCGCTTTTCGTTATTTCTACATAAGTAAAGTAGGTGGTACGGAGATGCAAGGTGGTGAAGTGTACTTTTATGTGATGATGCTTGGCTTAATCTTTGTCGGGTTGGCGATGATCTACAAGCCAAAACAAAAAGCGGTAGAGGAAGAGCAGGATAACGCCAACACATTGCGGCTGGTTTCCGAGACGAATTTAAAAATGGAGCAGCAGTTTCGCGCGTTGTCCGCTCAGATCGTGGAGTTGCAAGTGGAACTGGAGCAACTTCGTTCACAAGCGGTAAACACCGACAATGAAGACGAGACAACGAACGGTCAACAATTGGGGTTAGAGCGACGCTATGCGGACGTATTTCAGCTAGCGAAGCAGGGTTTGCCAAAAGAAGAGATCGCCAAACAGTTAGAAATGGGTACAGGTGAAGTCGAATTAATCATGCAATTGAATCAATTGACCGATTCTGCGCAGTCAACTGAGAAAGTGGTTCGTGGGGAACGGAGGCGGAGAGGATGAACAGACGAGCCGTGTTACTTGGAATCGGAATCGGGATCATCATCGGCGCTTCAATGATGAAACTAGGCACCTCATCACCCGCTCAGTCCCAGCCTGCGGCAGCATCGCCAGTCGTTGCGGATGAACCAGCCCTGCTTGAACAACCGCAAGTGGAACAATGGTTGCAAGAAAACGGGTATGCCTTTGTTAAGCAAAGTGACTGGGAAGCGCAAACGAAACGCGTAGCAGAACTGGAAAATGGCGCTCCTGCTCCGATACGGACGACGATCTATATTAACCCCGGATTAAGTGTGTCGGGAATTGAACACATGTTGGTCACGATGGAGGTACTGCCTGAACAAAACCAGTTTCGTAGTTTAATCGCCGAACAAGGCTTAACGAAAAAAGTGCGGACCGGTTTTTTTACATTTGAAGGACCACAAACCGAACAATCGATTATTCAGCAAATTACAAAGCAATAGAGAAGGAAGGAGGAATGTAGCATGTTTAAAGGTTTAAATACAGCCACATCAGGGATGATCGCCCAACAACGACGCCAAGATGCGCTATCGCATAATTTAGCGAATATGAACACGCCAGGATTTAAAAAGGACCAAGCAATGCTGCGTTCTTTTCCAGAGATGCTTACACATCGGATTGAAAACGGGCAACAAGGGTTACCCGGAGCGCCAAGGCAAGCTTCACAAATCGGTAGCTTGGCGACAGGTGTTTATGCGCAAGAACATATCCCGCTATTTGACACGGGAGACATCATTGAAACGGAAAAACCACACGATTTTGCAATTGCAGACTATGCGTTAGCGCCGAACCAAATTGACGGTCGCGCGGTGAAACCCGCCATCTTTTTCGCCGTGCAAACGAGGGCAGGGGAGCTTGAATATACGCGTAATGGAAACTTTACCGTTGATGCCCTCGGACAATTGGTTACATCAGACGGTTCCCGCGTGTTAGACACACAAGGAAACCCGTTGTTTATTGGCGAGGACGGGCGTGTCCAAGCGACTGAACTCGGGCTGGTACGCATTGAAAATCCTCACGACTTAATCCGCAGCGGCAGCGATCGGTATCGATATGAAGGTGACAATCCACCTGGTTTATTACCGCCTGGCGTCGCGGACGGCTTTTCGGTTCGGAATGGGTTCATTGAGCGGGCGAATGTCGACCCAGGTCAAACGATCACGGATATGATGGTCACGATGCGGGCTTATGAATCGAATCAAAAAGTAATCCAGTCGTATGATCGAACGATGGAATTGTTAAATTCGATCGGACGTTTAGGCTAGGAGGAAAAAGATGAATACATCGTTATATATATCAAATGGGGCGTTACAAGCGTATCAACAGCGCTTGGATACCGTTTCGTATAATATCGCTAATGTGAATACAGTCGGGTATAAACAACGCGAAGCGAGCTTTGCGGAAAATTTAGCGACCGAAGTGGACAATCAGCCGAACCGCGACGAAGAAATCGGTCGGCGGTCACCGCATGAAATCCGTGTCGGTTATGGAGCAAGACTTGGACAAACCTCGATCAATATGAAACAAGGCGGGGCCAAAGAAACAGGGCAACCGTTTGACATCATGGTCGAGGGTGATGGTTTGTTTGTCGTCAGCGACGAAACCGGCGCCTTACGTTACACACGCGACGGAGCCTTTAAACAAAGCCCAGCAGAGGAAGAAGACTTTTATTATTTGGTCACCGCTCAGGGCGACTATCTGCTTGATGATTTCGGAGAACCGCTTGAAATTGACACGGGTTACGATGTAAAGCTGTTGGAAAACGGAGACATTCAACTGACGAACCAAGCCGATCCAACCGATGCTTGGATTCATTGGCAACGAATTGGCTTGGTCCAGGTCAACAATCCGCAATTGTTACGTTCGGTTGGTGATAACCAATATGCTTTAGATGAGGAAGCGATTTCTGCGGGCGCAGTTGAACCATTAGACTTAGATGACGCTGATGCCCCGAAATTGCGACAAGGCTTTTTAGAAACGTCGAACGTCAATATTGCCAAGGAAATGAGCGAGCTGCTCATCTCGCAACGCGGCTTCCAGATGAATGCCAGAGCTGTTTCCTTTGCTGATCAAATGCTTGGTGTCGCCAATGGAATCATCAATCGCTAATCGTAAAATGGGAAGAAGGAGCTGAGAAGGCATGAAATTAGCAACCACCTTATTCGGCGAACTAGAAATCGAGCAGAAGCAAATCGTTGAGTTTCCGTTAGGGTTGCCCGGCTTCGCTGACGAACAACGCTTTGTGTTCCTACCAATTCCCGATTCGCCGTTTTTCAGCATGCAATCGGTCACAAGCGAGCTGCAATTTTTCGTAATGAACCCGTTCGAGCTATTCAAAGATTACGAATTCAAAATACCGGGTTCTTCGATCGAATTATTACAATTGAGCGAACCTGAATCCGTTGCGACATGGGTGATCCTAACATTAAAAGATGAACTTGCCAATTCAACCGCGAACATGCAAGCCCCGATCATCGTCAACAGCCAGACGCGAATCGGCAAGCAGCTTGTCTTGGAGCACTACCAAATGCGCCAGCCGATCTTCACCATGCCGCCGCTGGCGTTACTCGGATAGGGGGCCCCGGACACCATGTTAGTGCTCAGCCGTAAAACAAACGAGTCGATCATGATCGGCGATGATATCGAAATTACCGTCATAGCCATTGAAGGGGACCAAGTCAAACTTGGTATCAATGCACCCAAACACGTAGATATACATAGAAAAGAAATCCACCTCGCCATCCAACAAGCCAACCAAGAAGCAGCCACAGCGGTCAATCAAGTGGACCTGGCCAGCCTTTTAGGGCAACTTAGCGGTAAACGAGAGAAAGAATAGAGTCTGAAATTGGCTCTATTTTTTATTCCATAGAAAAAAGCGCAAAAAGCGCTAAACAATTCCAACCATCAGCCGATAACAATAATGAGTTCAAATGGATGTGAACTCGAAAAAACCAAAAACATGGAGGTAACACATTATGATTATTAATCACAACATCTCAGCATTGAACACACATCGTCAGTTAGGCGCAAACAACAATGCGGTATCTGCATCTTTGGAGAAACTTTCTTCAGGACTAAAGATTAACCGTGCAGGAGATGATGCTGCTGGGCTAGCAATCTCTGAGAAAATGAGAGGGCAGATTCGTGGGCTAGAGATGGCATCTAAGAATGCTCAAGATGGAGTCTCACTTATTCAGACTGCTGAAGGTGCATTAAATGAAACACACGCGATTTTACAACGTATGCGTGAACTAGCAGTACAAGCTAACAACGGTACTAACACTAACGATGATCTAGGGGAATTACAAAAAGAATTTGAAGAACTTTCTGATGAAATAACACGTATCGGAAACAAAACAGAATTTAATACTAAAACCCTTCTGAACGGATCCTTGGGTGTTCAGGCGGCTGATGGATCGGTTGACATTGCCGATTTAACAGCAGCTGGAATTTCCTTAGATGTATCTGGAGTAGCTAAGGGTGCAACTTTAACTTTTGAATTGGATGGTAATGATTCAATTTCTGTATCAGATGGCACTACTACTCAGCAAATTAACATTGATCCAGAAGCGATTAAAGCTGGTCAAACGTTGAACTTTGATAAGATTGGATTAAAAATGAGCTTCACAGCGGATGTGGACCTATCCAGTGGGATCGATGGGAGTTCAATTGATGGAACCATTACAACTACTGGAGATGAAATATCATTCCAAATTGGAGCAAATGAGGGTACAACCCTTGACATATCAATAAGTGATATGCGTGCTGATGCTCTTGGAAAAGGGATAAGTGGAGGTGTAACCGATTTATCTGCTGTTAATCTAACAAATGCAGGTGCAGGATTTGATGAAAATATTAAAGTAATTGATCAAGCTATAAAAGAGGTTTCAGCACAGCGCTCACAACTTGGAGCATGGCAAAACCGTTTAGAGCACACAATCAATAACTTAGGTGCTTCAGCTGAGAACTTAACAGCTGCAGAATCACGTATTAGAGACGTTGATCATACCGAAGCTGCTTAATGCAGCATAAGGTATAGTCGTCCTAACTGGTAACGGTTAGTGAGTATAATCGGGTGAATTGCTGGAAAATCCTTAGAGCTTGTCTTACCACAACGCAGTCGGAAACGGCAAACGTAAAGGTTTGAAAAAAGACGAGATTGGGCAATCAGCAGCCAAGCGCCTGTGGCAAAAGCCTGGCGAAGGTTCAACGACTAGGATAAACCATCTAAAAGCTATTAGCTCATGATGATGAAATCCGTAGGTGACCAAGGTACCTTCTTTTCCGCTTATCCTTGGAATCCGAAGCGCCCGACCCCTACTAGCATGCTAGAGGGTGAAGATATAGTCTAGTCATTTGTGAAAACAAGTGTTCGCGCGATGGCGAAAGAGATGATGGACTTCACTAAGAACAACATCTTAACACAAGCGGCACAAGCAATGTTAGCTCAATTTGAACAGGTTGCATAATCTGTTCCTAGGGCGTCCGATGAAGCGATTTGTCGGATTATCACTGGGTGAATTGCTGGAACATCCTTAGAGCTTCATGACCACAACATGACTGGAAACGGTGAGTGTGATGGTTTGAAAACATGAAGATTGGACAATCAGCAGCGAAGCTCCTTTAGAGAAATCTTGGAGAACGTTCAACGACTAGGATATACCGTCTAAGGCAATCGCTATGACGATGAAATCCATAGGGTGTCAATAGACATTCGAAGCGCCCAGCATCTCACAGAGATGAAGATATAGTCTATTCTATGATCGAAAGACATAGCGGCAAAGCAAGCCAACCAAACACCACAAGGGGTACTACAGTTACTACGTTAATATTTTAGCCCAATCAAGAAGTCAGTTTATAAACTGACTTCTTGTATTTTAAGGAGGGGTATCTTTTGAGAAATTTTCAACCAATCGTCAAAGCAGTAAAAGAATCGGGGGATTATGAAATCTTTTCTTTTGTTGTTGATGGAAGTATAAAAGTTGTTATAGAAGAAATGTGTGGATATAACTTCCGATCTGACGATATAAAAGAGGAGTTTATTATGGAGTTAGAAAAATTCAAATCTTGCCTAGATAATGCACCAGACGATTTTAACGATAATGACAGGATGGAAGCTAAGGATTTTGTTGAGAAATTACTCAAAGTATATTTTAAATCTGGAAAGTTGATGTAACCTTGAATCTAAATTATGGTTGAGTGAATAGTTAAATATTGCTGAGATTTTATGAATCACAATAGAAATGTGCTCGCCTCGGGGGATACCCCTCGGGTAGGGATCGCATCCCTAGCGAATTTTGTCGAACACACAACTCTTCCGGGGTGCCATTCCTCTGCCGAATTTCCATCCATTTCAAATAGAGATTCGATAGAGGTGTGGCACCCTTTATCGTTGCTCGCCAAAAGGGTCTGGGCCAAATTGAATAGATTAACGTTTGAAGTTTTAACATTTAGAGAATCTAAGGCATTCTAATGTTCATTAGTAATAAGAAGGAAGCTACTTTCCACATCGGGAACCAAAGTAAGATGTCTTAAAACGCCTAATATGCTGAAGTTTCTGCTTTTTTTCGGAGTTATGCTATAGGAATTCTGTTTTTCTTAGTTCCCTTAATTTATAGACTACTGACCAGTATGTCTGATTTAATTGCTGGGCAATGGCTTTATCTGTTGACCCTGACTTTTTCAATTTTATTAGAGTTTTTATTTCTGTATTTGAGTTGACTTTTCTACGTCCAGAAGAGCTTAACTTTATGCAAATATTATCTCCGAATTTCCCCTTGATATCGTGGGTTTTTAGCTGTATATTCTTACGTAGGCAGGTCTTGTATTCCATAGATGGTATTTCTTTCACAAAAGGATAAATAATCTTTAGAAAGTGTAAAACTTCTTGCTCTTTGTTTATTTTTAATAAAGTTTTGTGACCATCAGGATGTCTTGAAACGACAAAATCTGTGCCAAATGTTAGATTAAGATGAGTTGCAAGAGAGTGGTTTTCAGATTCAGTAAAATTCAAAGTATATAAAATAATGCTCGGATGACAATAAACCGTTTGTTTGCTCTTATTGTAATGGTAAGTGATAGTTAAACTACCGTCATCTAAGTACAGAGTCGCTAAGAAGATAGGATGAGTGCATTTGGCAAGATAGCAAGCAGTTATTGTTTTTATTCCATTCGGGTATAGAACTTTATGCAATTTTGTGAAAAAAGGATGGCTTTTAGATCGAAGGTGGTTGCCGTTTATGGAGAAATTAAGGTTTCCTAATTTAGATTGTTTCCACTGTCTGTAATTTCTTTGACTTTCCCCAAAATGTTCTTGATAATAATAGTTAAGACTTCTTTGCGCCCCTTACTTATATAGCCATCACCAAGTAGGCTACCTAAAATAATTTGTTCCTGTAAGTGAGTAGGTGAAAAGGGCGGTATGTTTGCTTCATACCACTTTCTCCGATCTTCGACTAGACGGTTCATTAAACTCTTCTTATAATCTTCACATTTCTTTAGATCAAGTCCTTTAGCGATACTACGAACCTTGCTGGGTGTTAAATTAAGTTTTCTTGCAACGTAGTCAGTTGAATTAGTTGGATAATGATTTATAATATACTCTATTTTATTTTTCATACAACCCTCCAAAGAACACCTGTTCTCACTCTATTGTATCACAGCATAGGTTGTTGAGGTAGGTAATTTGTATGTGTGTCATAGTTTATAATGATCTTTTCACCGTATTTAGGTTAGAAGAGGCGGGATAATGGGAAGTTTATTTTCATGAATTATGTGAAAGGCACTTGGATTCGGGAATATTTAAAGATATTAAAGGATTAATGCAGAAAAAATTGATGATTCGTTTAGTTATGAAAATTACAGTCAAAAGGAATACAAAGCTATATCCGACATAATAGTTTATTGCTTCATGAATTAGTTCATGTAAGACAAGTCAGAGACGGTTTAACAAGTGAAAAATATAATGGATGTAAAACAAATATGAACAGCAGGCTAATGACCATATAGTTAAAATCGGGAAAATAGAAAAGTTTGTGATGGATAAGTTCTTGCCCGTCTTGTTGAGACTGTCTTCGCAATAGGGAGCGCAATTAGTTAAATTTGAGATTCGCTTAAAAGGGGGCGAACTTATTGAAAGAGATATTAAAGAGTGCTACTCCAACAATATCAGTGGCGATTTTATCTATTTTATTAACATACTTTACAACTGTTAAGAGGGAAAGAAGTCAACAGGTAAACAAACATAGATTAGAGATTTTACAAAAATTATATACTCCTATCTATAGGGTTATATTCACATCTGTCTTTCCGGGCGGTGGTTATGATGGTTTAGACAAATGGAATGCATATTCTCTTGTTAACATTGTTGAGCAAAATATTGAATTGACTGATCCTATTCTAGAAGAGCTGTGCTGGGATCTTAAAGAAGAATTGTATTACAGCGATGAAAGAATGTTGTGTTTTGTGGACAAGGATAGGAGAGTACTCGATCACGTAGTTTATAATTACAATTTGTTAAGGAAGCAACTAAATCTTCCTTATGACTATGCTTATTTTTCGTTAAATGAAAGGTTTAGAATTTTTCAAAGTAATCGTAAGAGAAGAAGGGACAGGGTTGAATCACTAAACGCAATAAGAAGGCAGCAACGGGAACAAGAGAGGGAATAAATAGTTGCCCATATCAAAAGGGTCAGTCCGTGGTGCGTCTGGGGAAGGGTTCGTGATTTAATGGGTAGACACCCCATCTGGTAAGGTGTTAGCCACTTCACCAGTAACGAGTTTTCGAGCACATGTACTCGCCCACAGTGAATCGCCTTATCATAGAGAATGGGCCCCTGTCAGAATTTGCCGAATCCAGGAATAGATTTAAAATAGTTATTGGGGATGAATGAATGGATAAGGATCAGCTAGAACAAAAAAGATTTTTGAAGGAGCAGGTTGAATGGTGTAAGAAGCAAGATGCTGTTTTAAAAAAGATAGAGGAAAAGCTTTATAAAATGAGAGTAATAGCAGAGTCCGCTCTCGATCAGGAATTAACACCATTGGAGGTTAGCCAGTTAAATACTCAACTGAACACTTTACGAAGAGAAGTTCAATTTTTGGAACGGCAGTTGCGCTCTGACCTTCATTGAAAGAGCGCCTGCAAAATGAATGGGGTTCCACTTCAACCTTTCAGTGGTCAGAAATAATGCTAATTCTTACTAGGATTTAGCTAAACACTCAATCTCCGACTCAACTTTAAAAAACGCTTGTTTATGGTCTCGAACTTAAACTCACTCGTATCACTTTGCCGATCGATCCTTTCTAATCGCGCGCTAACAGTCCTCACATCGTTTTTTTAATCTTCAACGTCTTCTTTTGTCGCGATGTTCATTGTAATCGTTTGAATTTCATTCAACAACAATTCAAGTGTATCTGACATCAGTTTTTGCCCTAATTGTCTTTTACTATTGTATCTTTGTATGTGTACCTCGTCCGTTTAATGCCCGATATGGGGGGCAGGCGGAAATCTCCATGGATTTCTATACAGTCCCCTTCACTTTTAAAAAAGATCAATCTAATATTTGCTATTTCTTTACGCCTATGTTATTATAAAGAAGAATTATTTTTGTTCTGTTTAGATTGTGAATATCAATTGGTGTTCGTCTAAGGTATTTGAGCAAGGATAGTAACATATCGTGTGGATCATCACACTAGGAGGAAACAATTATGGAACAAGGTACAGTTAAGTGGTTTAATGCAGAAAAAGGGTTTGGATTCATCGAGCGTGAAGAAGGGGAAGACGTATTCGTACACTTCTCAGCAATTCAAGGCGACGGTTTCAAATCTTTAGACGAAGGTCAAAGTGTAACTTTTGAAGTAGAACAAGGACAACGTGGTCCTCAAGCTACTAACGTTCAAAAAGTTTAATTTAAATTGATAAAAAGGACCCTATTTATAGGGTCTTTTTTTGCGTATATGCAAGAAAAATGGAGAGGGTACAATACCCTCTCTATCCCCATAATGAACTACTTCTCCCATAACTCCTTACTAAACGGATCTGCAAAGACGGTCCAACCGCCTTTTCTGCTTGAGGAAAATACGGTGGCATGATAGACGCCGGTTTTTGAATCATAAAATAAGCGCTTCACGCTGACGTCTTTAAAATTCTGAGTTCGGTATCTTCTTTCAATTGCTGTAATCAATTCATCTTCTTTTACTCGTTCGCGATGATTTGTTTTTCGATCAACGATCCACTCCTTTTCATTTGACACCAGTTGATAGGTAACCGAATAACCCTCGCTGTCTGCGGATGGAGGAATAATAAAGTGAACGGTTGCTTTGCTTTCCTCTCTTTTTATCAATTGATAAGAAACCTTGTGTTGATCGGATAAAAAGGGATCAAACTCCTTCGATGTTTTGATCGCTTCCATTATGGTGGTTGCTTCTTTATCAGAACTCCACTGCTCAACCATATGATTGTAGAGCGCCTGAGCGTTTTCTATGTGTTGATTGGCTTTGGTTCTGTATGAGCTGCTCCATCTAACTGCATCTTCGATCAAATCGACAGTGGTCGCGTATTCCCGCAAATACGATTGCAATCGGGCGTCCGCTTGGCTGTTGGATTCGGCGCGGTTAAAAATCGTTTTGTAGCTGCGGACTTGTTCACGGATTTCCAACCCCAGTGTATGGCGATCTATTTTATATAGGTCGCTTGTCGGATCAAAGAAACGGTCCATCTGATCTTTTAAATCGAGTAATTGCTCATGGAGCCATTTCATTTGATAGCGGTGTTCGTCATTCCAGATGGTGACGGCCTGATCCGACTCAAGTTCTTTTTCTTCTGATTCTGTCACAATTGAAACGGTCCGAGTTTGTTCATCCCACGTTACGCTGGCCCCTAACGCTTGTCCAATAAAGCGGAGCGGAACAAAGGTTATATCGTTAATCAGCCGAGCAGGTTCCTCTAGGTAAGCGAGTCGATTGTTCACATAAGCTTCGTTTGATCCTAATTTTAATTGAGCCGTTTGTCCCTGTTTAATCGCGGTTACGGTCCTTGTTTTGGGATCCCAACTAACGGTTGCACCCAGTGATTCTAATGTTTCACGCATCGGTAAAAAAGTTCGCCCATTGATGATTCGCGGGGGATGCTGAAAGGCTTTTACATCTCCATTTAGCGTAATAACGGGCAGTGTTGCCCCCGCGGCATCGGTTGAGTCAGATAGATAAGGGGTTAGTAAAAGACTGAGACAGAGCAAGGACTTCGTTACTATTCGCATCGTATGATTCCTTTCCTATTTTTTCTCGTTCTACCTATTGTATCTAAAAACTAGAAACATCTCTATAACTTTTGGATCAGACGCAGGAGATTTTATGCATAGTATAGAAGGTACTATATAGCTAGTTTTGTAGAAAAAGGAGAGACAACGATGTGGAAGAGAATCTTACTATGTATTTGTTTTTGCGTATTACTTACCCCAATCTGGGGCGGCGCTGCTCAAGCGACCTATAATCCGAGCGATGGTCGGCATTATTTTTTTGATAAGAGCAGCGGCTTTTATATTCGTCTCGATAACCCGAAGGATACCAACATTAGTACAAACTATTTGAAAGAGCTGAAATTTACACTGTTGTGGTATAACCGTCAAAATAGTAAGCCGAATTATGGCTACAATGGGATTGCGTTAGGTGTAGTCGATGTCGATTACAATGGAAGGGCCTCTTATTCTCGAATTACGGGAACGACCCATCATCAGTATACACTGCATGATCTAGATACGAAGTTAGAGAAAACAACAACAGGGTACAAAGTTCCGATTCAAATCAAGAACTTGGATCCAAAGGATAAATCGTTGCAAAACTTTTTAGGGGAAAGCGGAAAAATTGATATTGAACTGAATTATTATAATGTCGATCATCCGCATGCAAATGTGCTGCTTGATTTTCAGGATAACAAGGACATCACGACGTTTGGCAATAAATTGAGACTTCGTTTTCCTAAAGACAGCTATATTGCTGACCCAACTCTCGTTCAGTCATTAGTACCGGAGCAAAGATTGTCAGTGAATGTATTTGAAGCCCCACCGCAATCGGATGAGTATGTTTTTTTGAGCCGACAGTATTCGATCCGCGATGGGATGAGACGTTTATTTGCGGAGCCGAGCGCATCGGGGGATATTACGATTACATATGAAGGCGTTGTGCCGAAACAAATGGAAGGCTACAATTTAACGATGTTAAAAGCGCATCATGAAAAGTGGGTTCCGATCGGCGGTGTTGTTGACAGCGCCAAACAAACGGTGACGGCCGAATTTGATGAGTTTGGCACTTATGCGATTGGTTTAGTCTATAAAGATTATGGAATCAAGCCGCATTGGGCCCGCAAAGATGTCCTCGGGCTTGCCTACAAAGGGATCTTACAACCGGAGATAAATGCAAAGGATCAATTTCTTATTTCCCAATTGGACCGTCCGATTGACCGTCTATCTTATATCGTTTTACTGTCTAAAGCGTTAGGGTTTCAGCCGTTAGATTACCAAGGTTATTTTGCTGATGTATCCGAATTGAAGTACGGGAAAGACGATACAGGTTATCTGATGGCAGCTGTTATGAATGGGGTTGTATTTGGAAAAGAAGCCGATCTCGCGGGATATAACATTATGGCCCCCGAGCAACCGTTAACCCGTCAAGAAGCAGCCGCCTTCTTAGCGCGCGCGGTTCAAGTCGAAACTGATCAAAACCAGAGCAGACAAGCAAGAACACGTAATACACGCAACAGAAATCAGCAGAATGTAGCAGCCGATCCGAACAGTGAATTGAGAAAGCATTATAGGGACGCTAATCGGATTGATGAGTGGGCGAAGCCTTCGGTGTTAGCCGTAACTACGCAAGGACTAATGAAAGGGAACGGCACCCATTTTAATCCAAGAAGCAATTTGACGTTTGCCGAGGCGTCATCTCTTATTTATAACCTGATGCAAAAGAAAATGTTGAATTAAATGGTTCAGAGAGCTAAAACAAACCACTCCTTTCACGGGAATGGTTTGTTTTTTTTGTAAGGTTTTTAATCTAAAAAATATTCCGATAATATGCTAATCTCTTCTACTTCTCTGCCGATACTTACAGTATGGGGATTTATTTTATACATTTAAAGGGTGGGGAGTAGATGGGAAGGATTTTTCAGTTTAAATCGATAAGAACCAAAATGTTGTTTGGTTTTTCGTTGGTGTTGTTGCTAACTACTTTCTTAGGTGTTTTCAATTTTTTAGCGACGAGCAACGGGAATAAGCAAACGAAAACAATCGTGCAAGTGGATATGCCGATCCTGTCGACAGCGGATGATTTGGCTTTTAATACGGCAGAAATGCTTGCTAATGTCAGAGGTTATGTGCTGAGTGGCGGCGACAGTAGTTACACTAATTTATTTAATGGGTATATAGAGGAAAGTAAGCAGTATCGGGAAACAATGCAAACGTTAACAGATTCGGTAGAAATTTTACAACTTGTAGATCGAAAAAGTGAATGGGAATCGTCTTTGGTTGAACGTGTCATTGATGAATACCAAAAAGGTAACACGGAAATGGCGATTGAAAATTTAGCGGAAATGACAGTTTTCTCGAGAGAGATCAAAAACGGCTTCAAAGATATATCAATCGAACAGGGCGCGCGATTAATAGAGCGAGCGGATCTGATTGTTGACAACGGGGAAGAAACATTAGTTTTAGGCGTTGTCGTCTCGATCTTAGTAGTGATCATTGGAATCGGGGCTGCGTTTGTGACCTCTCATTCGATATCTAATCCGATTCAAACCCTTATTGAACGGATGCAAGTCATCGCTGAGGGCGACTTAAGCAAGGAACCGCTAGAGACAAAAGCAATTGATGAAATAGGCCAACTCTATCAGACGACAAATGATATGAATTACCGCATGAGGGACTTATTAAGCGAGATCAATCGCGTATCCGAAACAGTCAGTAATCAAAGTGTCGAGTTGACGCAGGCGGCAAGCGAAGTGATGGCGGCCTCAGAACAAATTGCGGTAACGATGCAGGAGTTGGCTTCTGGCTCTGAGACACAGGCGGATCACTCAAGCGAGCTTTCTGAGCTAACGGATGTTTTCACCGCAAAGGTGGAAGAGGCGAATGCAAATGGTCTTGATGTGCAACAATCATCCAATGATGTGTTAAAGATGACGCATGAAGGTTATCAATTGATGGAAGCATCGACGAAACAAATGAACCTGGTCGATGAAATTGTGCGTGACGCGGTGGAGAAAGTACGGAGCTTAGATAAGCAATCTGAAAGAATATCAGAACTTGTTTCCGTTATTCATCAAATTGCCAATCAGACGAACTTGTTAGCGTTAAACGCGGCAATTGAGGCGGCGCGGGCGGGAGAGCAGGGTCGGGGGTTTGCCGTTGTTGCTGATGAAGTGCGTAAACTTGCCGAAGGCGTATCAGTCTCAGTCACGGATATTACGGAGATTGTGCAGAGTATTCAACAAGAAACGCATAGTGTGACAGAATCACTGCAAACGGGCTATGAACAAGTTGAACAAGGCGCAAGGCATATGATGTCGACTGGAAAAACGTTTGGTGAAATAACGGAGGCGGTTGAGCATGTTGTTCAAAACATAGACGTTGTAACCACAAATTTATCAGACATTACAAAAGACAGTCAGGAGATGAATCGTTCGATTCAAGAGATTGCGGCAATTTCAGAAGAATCAGCGGCAGGGATCGAACAAACATCCGCATCATCGCAACAGACAAGCAGTTCCATGGAAGAGGTAACGTCTAGTTCCAGTCAGTTAGCTCGTTTATCTGAAGAATTGAACGAATTGGCTCGCCGATTTAAAATTTAGAAAAGAACCTTATGTGAATAAAAAATCGGCTCTCCTGCAAACGCGGAGAGCCGATTTCTTTGAGGTCTTTATTTATAAAGCGAGTTGATCGATCAGTAAAATGAGTTCATTAATTTGCGGTTTACTGACTTGCGCGTCAGCCCCAACGAGTTCACCTTTATGCAGTAAACTATCGGTGATGAGCGATGAGAAGATGACAACGGGAAGTTTCGCTAACGTTGGGTCGTCTTTCACCCTTTTTGTTAAATGATGACCATCCATTTGCGGCATTTCAATATCGGTGATCATGAGTTGGACTTCATCTTCAATTGCCTTACCTTGACTAACAATGCTCTCTAAATACTGGATGGCATCCTTTCCATTTTCAAAAAACTCAAGCTCTTGAAAACCGGCTTCTGTTAATGTTTCATGAAGTAGGCTACGTAACAACGGCGAGTCCTCGGCGATCACCAGACGTTTATTGGCGCGGTCGCTCACCATGCCAAGTTTCTGAATCTGTTGAAGGTGTATCCCCGTTTTGGGATTAATGTCGACCGCGATTTTTTCGAAATCTAACAACAGGACCATTTCGTTGTTCAATTTGATGACACCGATGACTTGTCCGTTTGCGCCTTGATACATTTCAGAAGGTTTCTCGATTTGTTCCCATGAAATACGATGAATTTGAGCAACAGAGTGAACATGGAAGACAATTTTCTGTTGATTGAATTCAGTTACCATAAATTTATCCTGTTCAGGATTCGAGGATGGAGGAAATCCCAACGAATCAGCTAAATCAATGACAGGCAACACTTCACCGCGCAATTCAATAATCCCACTTATCTGTTGGTGTGATTGAGGCACTTTCGTAATCGGAACGGGTTGAATGATTTCCCTTACTTTCATCACATTAATACCAAATCGATTATGACCAATCCCAAATTCAATAATTTCGAGTTCATTGGTTCCGCTTTCGAGCAAGATTCCTTGATTGTTCTGCATGTACATCAACCTACCTTTTGGATTAATAACTGAATTTCGCTAATGACTGGTTTAAAGATTCAGCCATTTCAGCCAGTGTTCTTGCCATTCCGTCCACTTCTTGCATCGCCTGCGCTTGTTGCTCCATCGTAGCGGATAATTCTTCCGCGCCGGCAGAGGATTGTTGACTAATCGCCGCAATGTTTTCTACATCTTGCACCGATTCGTTCGTATCTTGTTCAATTCGTTTTGATGCGTCGGTCACTTTTCTGATTTGTTCGATCATCTCCGTAATATGTTGGGCGATTTCATTGAAAGCTTGGCGGTTTTGTCCAATCACATTAGCTCCAGACTGCACCTCAACAACCACTTCATTCATCGCCGTTTCAGCTTCCTGCACTTCGTGAAGCACATTGTTGATGATACCCGCAATTTGATTGGTTGCTTGGGTCGATTGCTCGGCCAGCTTTCTAACTTCCTCGGCAACAACGGCAAAGCCTTTGCCCTGTTCTCCCGCCCGCGCGGCTTCAATTGCGGCATTGAGGGCCAGTAGATTTGTCTCCGCGGCAATATCATTAATGACATGGAGAATTTGATCAATCTCCTTTGATTTGACGCCTAATTCATCTACAATCCGCGCGGTCGAAGTGACTTTTTCAGCAATCATTTCCATTTGATTAATCGATTGCTCCGCGTTATCTACGCCGCTTTGTGAAGAATCTTCCGTGATTTGTGATCGGTCATTCATTTCAACTGCGTATTCGTTGATCTGTTTCACTTCTTGGTCGATCAGTTGAATTTTGCCCAGTGTATCGGAGGCGCGCATCGCTTGATCTGTCGATCCAGCAGCTAGTTCTTCCGACGTAGCGGAAACTTGCTCAATTCCATCTTTCATTTCATTCGTGGAGGCGAGAAGTTCTTGCCCGGCTGCGGCAACTTGATGTGAAATATCAGCGGCATCACGGATTAACGATCGAATGTTAGAAGTCATTTCATTCATTGCCTGGGCTAATTGCCCAATCTCATCCTTTGTCTTCAGTTCAAGCGGTTCGACTATCAGGTTCCCGCCAGCGATCTCTGTCATCTGAACAACAACGGATTTAATCGGTTGAATTAACCTTTTGACGACGACAAAGATGATCAACGTAAGAATAATTGTTCCAACCGCGCCTAAGCAAATGGAGAAAACGAGCATTTTCGTAGATTCTTGTTTTACTTCGTTGACAGGGATTGAAACCATCAGCGACCACGGGGTACTTGCTTCTCCAACATGAATCGGGGTGTATGTTTTAAACACCTTACTGTCCGTCACGGGAGAATAATCGATCATCGTCAGCCCTTGCCCAGACTCAATCGCGTTTTGAATAGCCGCCGCGTCTGTTAGTCCTTCGACCGCATAGTTGCTCGCGCCAATCAAGTTCGTCCCTTTATGGGCGGCAAAAGTGCCCTGATGGGTCACAATCGCTCCAAATCCGCTGTCGTACAGTTGAATCGTATTAGCAATCTCTTGTAAAAAGTCGAGACCAAGATTAACTCCGACGACCCCGATGGTGTTCCCGTTCATAGTAATTGGCGCTGTAATTGATGTCAGCCATACGTCTTGGCCCTGTAAAGGATATGTATACGGTTCTAAGATGAATTCTTGGCCGTTTTCTTTTGATAACAAATAATAGTCGCCTAATCCGGGTTGATCATATTTTTCAAGGGCGCTCAGTTGGATGTTGTCATTGACTCGGCTCCAATTTGGAACAAATCGGCCCGTTTCATCGTGCCCTTCCTGAAAAACAAATGCAGCGTCTTGTTGATCAAAAGTATTTGGTTCCCAAGCGGTCCAAACGGATAAAAATTGTTCATTTTCCAGCAGTGATTTTTTTAAAAATGCATTGGCCAAGCCGCGGTCTGCCTGATCTTCCTCTAGCATGGAAGCAAACATAGCAGCCAACGTTCTAGAAACGTCCATTGCGTCATTTAACTCGGCTTGAATTTGGAGCGCGTATTTTTCTCCTTCTGCCGCAGCGATTTCGTTTGCGCTATCTACGACAAGGTCGTTTGTCTTGCTCAAGTTATACAAGAAAACAGAGCCAAAAGTAATAAAACAAGCGCCTAAAATCGGTATGAGAAACCTTGCAAACAAATTCAACGGATCGACTCTCCCTTCCTATCAAGTTCTACAAAACGTAGAGTGTAACCAAAGACCTGGGTTGTTAGACTTACACCTTCATTATAGACAATTTAAATAACATTCCAACTATTTCTAATAAATTTTCAAAAAAACTTGCTGGTATGGTTGGTTTTCAAGAAAAAAAGCCCACTCGTTAAGCAGTGGGCTTGATTGATCTTTTAGGATAGGCCGAAAATTTGTTTGGCTAGTTGTTGAAATTGGGCATCATCGATTGTTTGTTTTTTCATTTCCCCGTTTTTCCATTCGGTGAACGTTGTGTCTGTTAGCGTTACATTTCCACTCTCCGTGAGCTGTGTTACAAGCGGGGCTTTATTAAAGTGAGAGATTTCATGCTCAGCGACAATCGTTTGAATTTCGCTCAGCTCAGCCAAATTAGTTACAGGGCGTTCACTATGAAAGGCGTGTCCCACCCTCCAAGCGGAATCTTTATGTTTCAATTTAAGTTCGAGAGCGTAGTCATATTCTGCTTCGTCTTGCATTGGTATGATGCGAAAAGAACCATTTGCAGAAGTGACCGTTTCACCGCTAAATGGGACGGGTTTTAACGGCAGGTTCCCGCCAAAGCCTGTCTCTAGTAAATACTTTTGTCCCTCATAACGTAATAGGATCGTCACATGCGTCTTCCCGAGTGGCGAAAAACGGTTTGTCTCGGCATTGAGCACGTTGGCTCGGATCAGCGTCACGTCAAATCCATTTTCTAATAGAAAGAAATAAAATAGAGGATTTAGCTCGTAACAGAGTCCGCCTTCTTGATTGATCAAAATTTTGGTTAGCAAACTGTCTCTGCTGACGGGTTCTACTTGATCGTTTAGAATTCTTAAATTTTCAAAGGGAATCGTCGTTGCAAATCTTTCAAGGATTAGATCCAATGTTTCAAAAGTAATCGCCTCGTTTTCCGAAAGCGCTAACCTTTTTCTAAATAAACGATTCAATTGACTCATCGTTAACTCCCTCCATAATTTAAAAGTTAATTTAATTGTAAGTAGACTTTATATCATATTTATATCGTATTCCTTATACAGTAGAAGTCATAGCAAACGTTGTCAAGGTTGAATGACAACCAACAAGAGTAGGTGTTTAGTAACAACCACTTTAGGGAAATTCAACTTAAGTAGACTAAAAGAACCTTGATTTTGTCTGGGGAATCGTTAAGTTGTTAGGGTAGAGGTAGATTTATAGTCATAAAGATTCACTTTGCGCTATAATTGGAGGAATAAAAATCCAAAAATGAAACGCGCTGATATACACTATATATGTAAGGAGTTTGAAGCGTTGTGCCTAAAAGAAGGAATAAAAGTCCAAAAGAAATGTTAGTGGTCGGTCTTCCTCTGCAGATTACCACGTACGCTCAGGATTCCATGGAAGAAAAAGATGTGACACTTAAATCAAGGGTTGCTGAGGATTTCGGACAGGAATTCGCGATTGAAATACCGATTGAAGAAGGTTCCGGTCGTATGCGGCACTTGTTGCAGGGCGATGAAATCTATGTTGTTTTCATAGGCGAAGATGGGGTTATGTATAGCTTTCCAAGTAAGGTAAAAGGAAAAGCATCTGATAATATTCCATTACTACGGATCGAAAAGCCGACGGATAGAATTATTTCTCGGATCCAACGTCGAAATTATTTACGTGTCCCGTTTGAATTAGACATTTCAATTATTATCCAAAACCCTGTAAAAATGTTGGATCTAAAGACGATCGATCTAAGCGGGGGTGGATTAGCATTTAGGGTGACCGAAACGATTTCACTTGCAACTGGACAAATGGTAGCAGGCGTGCTTAACGCGCCTAACGGGAAAGACGCTCTAAGAGATATCCACTTTTCAGGCGTCGTTCTTCGAAAGTTGGAAGCCAATTCAGAACGGCCTTATCCGTTATACGCCATTCAATTTATCGAAATTGATGAACGCGATCGGGATCATATCATTCGCATTTGCTTACAGCGTCAAATGGAATTACATAAAAGATTAAAATAGTAGTCATCTGGGACCCAATCGGTAAGGGGTCCTCTTTTTATTTTCTTGCTAGAATATGCAAAGTTACTCTAAAGAAATTCAGCGAATCACCCGATATTATAAGATAATAGGTAATAGAAAGAGGTTGATCCATCATATGGAACTGTCGACACGTTGGATGAACAATCATTTACTAATAGATGCGTTAGAAAAAAATCCAAAATTGAGAGATACAGTAGGTCAAGCATTACTAGAAGGAAAAGATACATTTCCTGAGTTATTACAATCCCTTCTAGAATCAGTTGATCAAGAAGTTGATCGGGGCATCATCGAGGATCAAATGGTTCCGCGCGCAATTTTGCAAACCCCAACGGTGACTCTGGCGCCAACTGACCAACACGCTTCTCGTATGACAATTGAACATGCGATCGCCGAGGCCGCAAAAAAACACGGAGTCTCGGTTGCATTAATTAAAGCGGTTGTAAAGGCGGAGAGTAATTATAATCCACAGGCGGTTTCCCCCGCGGGAGCGGCTGGTTTGATGCAATTAATGCCAGCCACGGCGCGATCGTTAGGGGTTCAAGACCCATTTGACGCGCAGCAAAATATCGATGGCGGGGTACGATACCTGAAACAAATGTTAACACGGTTCAAGGAAGTTCCATTAGCTTTAGCCGCTTACAATGCGGGACCAGGCAACGTTCAAAAATATGGCGGAATTCCACCGTTTAAAGAGACGCAAAACTATGTCAATAAAATTTTAAAGGATGCTCAAAAAGGGTACGCGTAATACGGCAAGTTCGAAAGGGGGGATAAATGAAATGAAAGTGTCAGACCTAGCGGCAGTTCAATTAACGGACATGAAACAGACGTTGTCGATGAACTTGTTGAAATCAGCGCATGCCACGGCAAGCGCCCAGGCAATCACCATGCTTGAAGATTTTCAGCAGCTGCAAAGGGAAGTTGGCCAGCGGACGATTAACCCGTCTCCACATCCGTATAGTGGACAACATGTCGATTTGCGCGCTTAGTGTTACTCGCGCCGCCAGTAGGTTACAGCTGGAGAGCCTGTTTTCCACAGGCTCTCTTTTCAAAAGTAGGAGGTGAGGGAGGAAGTTCATGAGAATTGTCGCAACGGATCAATGCTTGCCAGGAACGATCCTGGCCAAACCGATTTATAACTCAGACGGCATTAAACTCATCGGAGCAGGAACGGAATTAACAAAGGCGATGATAGAACGTTTAAAGCTTTTAGGTATTTCTATTATTTACGCGCGAGATGAGTTATCAGAGGGGATCGAGGTGGTGGATGCGGTACCGCTAAAAACACGGATTGAAGCGATGCAAGTGATTCGTTCTGTTTTTTCATCGATTCAGGAGAGTAGCCGACAAGGCAGCAAGCGATTTTCATCGCAAGTAAAGGTGAATGATCTGACGCGTGTTTTTGAAAACCTGATAACAGTCATCAAAGACAGTAACCAAACAATGAGTCTTTTATCAGAGATTCACGATAAAGAGAGTCATGTTTTCTCTCATTCAATTAATGTTACAATTTATTCAATCGCGCTTGGTATACGTCTCGGTTTTAATGATGGACAGATCAAAGAGATCGGCATCGGCGCCCTATTGCACGATATTGGAAAAATGCAAATACCAAGCACCATTTTACATAAACCTGGAAGATTAACGAACGATGAATTTTTCGAAATACAGAAACACCCCGCGTTTGGATTTGATCTCCTGAAAAAACAATATGAAATTTCGTATTTATCGGCCCATTGCGCTTTTCAGCACCACGAGCGGTGGGATGGTACAGGTTATCCAAGGGGATTAAAGGGGAAGGAGATCCATCCCTATGCCCGCTTAATGGCTGTGTGTGATGTTTATGACGCCATGACGACACAACGCGTCTATCGCAAGGCGCTTTTACCGAATGAATCGATGAATTGGATCCAATCACAATCATCGATTTTATTTGAGGAAAAAATGGTCGATGCGTTCCGACAGACGATTGCCCCTTTTCCAATCGGACTGACTGTTCGTTTAAACACGGGTGAGACAGCGATCGTAAGCGAACCCCACCCTGATGCGCCTGATCGTCCCGTCGTTCGAATTATTAAAGAGCCTAATGGTGAAACATTAATCCAGTGGCGCGAGATAGATTTGAATCAATATCCGGAATTGGAAATTGTGGAAACCCATTCCTTAATTTAGCAGAGAAGTTAGTGAGGGATATGCTTATGAGAATACCCCAGATACGCATGTCACAAACGTTTGCTCAACTTGGCATTGAAACTGAAAAGCCGCAGCAAACGATTCAACAACCAAAAGCGGAAATGGCGATACAACAGCAACCGACCGAATTAAAAATTGAACGCTCCCCGTCTATATTAGAGATTGATCAAACGCGAGCATGGGAGGAAGCGAATTTAAAAGGCCCTGCTACGTTGGCGCGGGATTGGGCTAGCGCGAGTCGGCAGCAAGGTCTTGAAGGAATCGCTCGTCGAGCCGAGGAAGGTGGACAACTAGCTGCGATCGAACGAGGTGGAAATGCGCTTGCAGATGTAGCTCAAACAAAGAGCCACCCCCCTCCTGCGCTTTTCAATATTACGTTTATACCCAGTTATGGCTCCGTACAGTTCCGCTTTACCCCAACGAAACTAGACATGAATTGGACTCAAGGCGGGGTTAAGATCGATGCTAAGTCGCATCAACCACTCCACGAATATAAGCCAGGTCATGTAAACATATATTTAAAACAACAAGAAAGCCTGACAATCGAAGTGATGGACCAAGGGCTGGATGTAAAGGTATAAAAAAGAGGGAGGGCTCAAATATGTCTTTAAATCATTTGGATCATTGTGTTCGCTGCGATGCGTTGTTTGTGGTGGTGGGGAGTCGAATTTGTTCGAGTTGCTTAAAACAAATTGAAGAAGAATTTCAAGTTTGCGCCGCCTTTTTGCGAAAAAAGGAAAATCGAATGAGCACGTTACAGGAAATGAGTGAGCAGACCGGGGTTTCAGTCTATCAAATTACAGAATTTATCCGACAACAAAGGCTGATTGTCGACTCTTATACGAATATAGAGTACCCATGCGAGGGTTGTGGGAAATTGGTTCAAAAGAGCCGTTTTTGTAGTGACTGTAAGCGAGATTGGCAAGAAGAAGTGGATGCATTGGCGAACAAGCGAAGCGAAACAGAAGAGAAAGAAAGAAGATCAACTTACCACATTAAGGATTATAGATGGGATCGGCATAGCTAAAGCTAAAAGGCTAAACAGTATTTCGGTCCATGCCGATACTACTGATAAGATATAGATGATGGCGCGCGGGATTCATGGGAAGGGAGGGACCATCATGAAAATTAATGATTTGAGTCGGATTTCGGCAATGAACAAATACCAACAAACCTCAGCCAACCCGAAGGATAAAAGATTAGTAAAAAAACAGGAAACCGATCAATTGGAAATTTCACCACAAGCCCAACAAAAACTAGAACAAAAACGTAACGATCAAGCGCCTGATGCGGCTGAAAGAGTCAGTGTGTTAAAAGCGCAGATTGAAACGGGAGCGTATAAACCAAATAGTGACCTAATCGCGAGCAAGCTTCTCTCCCTCTGGAATAAGGAGAATCGATGATGGGGACAGGGGTAAGTGAGATGGAACTGATCCAAGATGTAGTTGGTGTCATGGAAGAATTGAATTACGTTCATCAGAAACTTATAGATATGGAGCAGTTGAAAACAGAAGCATTGATTCAAAACAACACAAGTGAGCTCGTAGAATATATTCATCAGCAGACCAAATTAGCCCGCAACGTAGATACATTGGAACAGAAACGACAACAGTTTGTGGAGAAATGGTTAGCGGCAAACAACCTAGTCTATCAACACCTGTCGCTGGTCGATCTAATTAAGATGATTCCACATCATGAAGCTAAACAAGAATTGAGCCGCTTGGGCGAGCAATTGCAAACGCGAATGGATGAGCTACGCAACCTGAATCAATCTAATCAACAACTGATCGAACAATCATTGTCGTATATTAATTTTACACTACGGTTAGCCATGAATGATCCAAACGATCATTTAACATATGGACGTTCTAAACAGCCGGAAAGAACCGGTTCCGCTCAACGTGGCTTTTTCGATTCAAAGGCTTAGAGTTTTTAAACATAGAGAGGAGGATGAACATGAGCACATTTCATGGATTAGAAATAGGAAAAAGATCGCTATTCGCCCAACAAGCAGCTCTCAGTACGACGGGACACAACATCGCTAACTCGAATACGCTCGGATATACAAGACAGCGCGTTGAATTGGAGGCGGCTCGCTCGATTCACTATCCGGGTATGAACTCTGATCGTTCCCCGCAACAAATGGGGACAGGTGTAAGCCCCGCTCAAATTGTTCGGATTCGCGAAGATTACCTTGATCTCCAATTTCGTAATGAAAACACAGCGTCAGGATATTGGGAAACAATGAGTGATGTGTATATGAAAATGGAAGGAATTTTGGCTGAACCGTCGAACACAGGTCTGCAAGCGGTGATGGACCAATTTTGGCAAGGTTGGCAAGAGTTAGCTAAGGATCCCAATAGTTCGGCTGCTAGAAAAGTCGTTGAGGAAAGAGGAGTCACCGTTGCCGACACGTTTAATCACATTGCCAAATCATTAACACGTCTGGAAACAGATTTGGAAAATGTGATGAAGACGAAAGTGAAAGAGGTAAATTCACTGGCTGAACAAATCAGTGAGTTAAATGATCAAATCGGTCGCTTGGTTCCACATGGGCATATTCCAAACGATTTATATGATAAACGCGATCTGCTTATTGATCAGTTGTCGAAGTTAGTGGATGTGGAAGTGAAACCGGCTAGTATACCAGGTATCCCTCCGGATAAGCACGGAATGATTACGGTATCGCTTGGTGGACAAACACTAGTGGATCCGAGCGATAATCCTAAATTTAATGAGTTGGTATATTCGGAGACAAGTGGCTTTACCCTTGATGGGGGGATTCCTGCGTTAATTTCTGGTGAATTAATGGGGATCGTCGAAGGCAAAGACGCGGTTAACTCCACGCTCAAAGATATAAACAGTTTAGCCACTGGTATTGCTAATGCTGTTAATACTAAAATCGGTAATGGTCCAGATTTTTTTAGTGGGGGAGATGCCATAAGTATTGAAGTCAAGCGTGACTCACTAGATGGTATTAATTTTGATGAAGGAAATCCAAATCTTGCCCAACGCATAGCAGATTTGAAGTTTGAGGATATAGATGAACTCGGGACCACCTTTGATGATGATTATCGCCAAATCATCTCGGGACTTGGCATTCGCTCACAACAAGCTTCGCGAATGGCGAACAACAGTGATGTTTTGCTGAATCAAATCGACCTTCAAAGGCAATCTGTTTCAGGTGTTTCTTTAGATGAAGAGATGGTAAACATGATTCGCTACCAACAGGCATACAATGCGGCTGCTCGATTTGTAACAACGATCGATGAGGTTTTGGATCGAGTTGTTAACGGAATGGGTCGCGTCGGATTATAAAGTGATGGATGAGGAGGTGGATGAAGAATGTCTGTGCGCGTAACGCAAACAATGTTGAATCGAAACATGTTAAGTAATTTAAACCGAAGCTATCAAGTCCTTGATAAATATCAAAACCAGCTGTCAACTGGAAAGAAGTTAAACAAACCATCAGATGATCCGGTTAGCGTTTATCAAGCGATGGCTCACCGCTCAAACGTGGTGGAGATCGAACAGTACAAACGAAATGCGAAAGATGGTTTAAGCTGGATTGAAGTTACAGATGAGGCGCTTGATCAGGTGACAAATGTGTTGCATCGAGTTAGGGAGTTAGTCGTATTGGCAAGCAATGGAACCAATGAAGATACTTCTATGGGTGCGATCAAAGCAGAGATAGAACAGCTGAGGGATCATGTTGGTGAGATCGCGAATACGACCATTGGTGACAAGTATATTTTTTCAGGCACTGATACGAAAGAAAGGCCATACGGCGAGAATGGATTCTCAATTGACGACGATGCTGGTGAGATAGAATGGGAAGTAGGACAGCAGAGCATGATTAAAGTGAGTGTAAATGGCTCAAACATCTTTTCGGGCCTCTTGGGTGGATCCGGAGAAGGTATGTTTGATGAAATTCTCAATGATTTAGAAAATGGCAACCCTGGGAACTGGTTAGGAGAAATAGATGAGCAACTAGATACAGTTCTAACTGAACGGGCAAGCGTCGGCGCGAATATGAATCGGATGGAATTGGTGTTGTCCAGGCTTGATCAAGTTGAAATTACAACGAAGAAGTTGTTGTCAAAGACAGAAGATGCTGATATCGCTGAGACGATTACGGAATTAATCACGCAAGAAAATGTGCATCGAGCCGCACTATCCGCGGGCGCTAGAATTATTCAACCGAGCCTGGTTGATTTCTTACGTTAATTAACTAGTTTATTATCCTCAATTACAGAAGGGTGGTGAATAAATATGCTCATTTCGGAATCGTTACAAACTCCCGTTCAAAACACGTCGCTACAGGTAGGTAAAGCGGGCGCGCCAGATTCAACGGCAACGAATGCTTTTTCAGTACTCTTCGGAGAGTTTCAGAGTCTAACAGAGTTAAGAGAACTAGATTCGCCTAAGACGATAGAACAAGAACAACTAGAAGAGATGAAAGATGAAATCGTAGCGTTGCTAGCCGTGTGGCTATCTAATTTTGATCATATAGCCGATGAACAGATTAAGGAAAGTATACGGTCCGCAAGGGAGACGCCTTTGTCTAAAGAAGGGATTCAATCGCTCCTACAAGCATTAGGACAACAAGTAGATACGCCTGATGATCTTATTCAACAGTTCAAGGGAATAGCGGATAGAATTGAAGGTTCTTCGAACCAGAATGCAATACTAGAAAGCATCTCGTCAAGTGTTTTCGAATATCTAGGAATGAACCAATCGGCTTCTGGTGAAGAAAATAGCAACAATCCGGAAAATCTCATCGATCAAATAATGAGATCAATAAATAAAGAAACTTCAATAGAGTCTCAGAGGTGGATGCCTTTCTCTGCACAAGTCGGAGTACAGGGACGAACATTTAATGAAGTGCCGCTGAATATAACTGCGTCAGATGAATTGACCATTCAAGTCGAACATCAAGAGGCATCAATAGAAGAAATCGTTCAACAATCACCCGAAGAAATGGTGATAATCGGTGAAGAGTTTCTTGACGTTAACGTGAATACTCAACGTTCAAACATGGGAACGACCTTCCCTGCTTTTAACTTATCATTCAACCATAGTATTCAATCACAAGAGCAAAATGTGGATAGCGCTAAAATTCATCAGGAACGTTTGGTGCCAGAAATGACCGAATTCCTCGTTTCCAAGTTGCAGATTTCAAATTTGCTTAACGGGACCGAAGCAAGGGTTTCCCTATATCCAGAACATCTTGGTCATTTGGATGTCAGGGTTGTTCTGCAAGAGGGTCAAATGGTTGCGCAGTTTATCGCGGAAACAACGCTTGGTAAAGATCTCTTGGAAGCTCAACTTGCTGGTTTACGACAATCATTGCAACAAAACGGGATACAAGTAACAAAAATTGATGTGCAAACGGCTGCAGAAACTGGTTTGCAAAACCAACAGCAACAATCTCAGACTCGCTCTGGAACGTATCAACAACAGCACCAAGCGAAACAGCGTCAATCATCAGTTTCGAGGGTTGGACAACTAAATCAGGGAGAAGTAAGCGGTGTTTATGATCAAACGTTGACGAATTCAGGCAATAGGGCTCAGCATTCGGATACGAGCATTGATCTAACTGCCTAAGGTAGGAGGTAAGCAAGTGCCAACTGTAAACAATGTCCAAGGTTCATATTATCAAAATGTAAGAACACATGAACAAAAAGAAATCATGGGCAAGGAAGATTTCCTTAAAATTCTGATTGCTCAATTAAGGCATCAGGATCCGCTACAACCGATGGAGGACAAGGAATTTATCGGGCAAATGACTCAATTTAGCTCCCTTGAACAAATGATGAATTTAAACGAAGCATTTTTGAAGTTTGCTGATTCACAGAACGGGTTGAATGCTCATGCATCAACGATCGGCAAAGAAATCAGTTGGTTTGATCCTGAAATCAATGATCTGAAGAGCGGCTTGGTAACAGGCGTAACGACCAAAGAGGGCAGTGTTTTTTACATAGGAGACGGATGGAAAGTACCCATTGAGCAAGTGAGTTCGATTCGACAACCATAATATAAAGGGGGATATTCAATGCTTCGTTCATTATATTCAGGAATTTCTGGGATGCAAGGATTCCAAACAAAATTAGATGTGATCGGGAATAATGTTGCCAACGTTAATACTGTGGGTTATAAGAAAAGTAGAGTTATGTTTCAAGATATTTTAAGTCAAACGGTCGCTGGAGCGACTGCGCCTGGTGTCGCGGGAGGAGTCAATCCAAAACAGATTGGGTTAGGGGTTAATGCTGCGGCAATTGATGTGGTGCATTCACCTGGCAGCCCGATGACTACGAACTTGTCGACAGATTTGAGTATCGATGGGGATGGTTTTTTCATTGTATCACCTGATGGGGGAAATGCCCAATATTTAACAAGAGCTGGGAATTTTACCCGCGATGCAAATGGGGATCTTGTAACTGCTCAAGGTTACCACGTACTTGATGAAGATGGTAACGTAATCAATATTCCTCGGTATGATGAGTCAGCTTCAATCGGTTACACGTCCTTTTCAATTGATATGAATGGACAGGTGTGGGGGACACGTGGAGATGATGGTACGACAGAATTAGTAAGTGTTGATGGAGGCGCAGGGGATACAATTGGAATAGCGACCGTAAATAATCCTGGTGGATTGCAGAAGTTAGGCGGTTCGCTTTACGAGGTTACGACAAATGCTCACCCAGGTGGTGTACCTGTAATTGGCACTCCTGAAACCAGTTCCGTTCAAATTATCTCCGGCCAACTTGAGATGTCTAATGTAGAATTAACAGAGGAGTTTGCGGAAATGATCGTAGCGCAACGCGGATTCCAAGCGAACGCGAGAACGATTACGACTTCCGACTCGATTTTAGAAGAAGTTGTGAACTTGAAACGATAAGTTGATGTGGGTTAGACTTTAGTAGCAGATGAGGATGGTACGGTAAACGATGCGAAGATTTTTGTTAATGATCATCAGCTTAATCCTACTGCTCACCGTGTCTGGTGTGACGATCTGGCAAGTGTTTAAGCAACCGAACGACCCAGCTATGTCCGCAAATTTGAACGCAGATAAGTTGGAAGAAAATTCAATGGAAACAGATGAATTAACAGTGAACTTGGCGGAACACGGCTATATTCTTTTGAAATTTCAATTGCAGGCTGACTCCGTTAAAACGAAACGAGAACTGGAACTTCGTATGCCTCAAATTCGACATCATATTATTCGGATTGCTTCTGTCAAAACATTGGTTGAGTTGAAGGGGGAGCAGGGGATTGAAAATTTAGAGGAAACCCTTCGGGCAGAGCTAAACGAATTAGTCAATACGGGTCAGGTGATAAAAGTTTATACGACAAAGATCATAGCGCGCGATTAATGATGTATGGGTAGGTGAGGATAGATGGCTGATGTTTTGTCGCAACATGAAATAGATGCTTTGTTGACAGCCATATCGACGGGCGATTTAAAGGAACCCGAGCTCGAGGAGCCAAAAAAGATAAAAATATATGACTTCAAGCGGGCCGTTCGCTTTTCGAAGGACCAAATTCGAAATTTGGTCCGACTTCATGAAGGTTACGCGCGCTTATTAACGAGTTTTTTTTCTGCGCAATTGCGGACATTTGCTAGGGTGAGCGTCGCATCCGTTGATCAACTTTCATATGAAGAATTTATGCGGTCTATTCCTGAGAAGACGGTTCTGTCAACGTTTGAAGGCAAAGGGATCCAGGGTCTGATGTTAATGGAGATGAGTCCCTACATTACTTATGCGATCTTAGATCGACTATTCGGCGGATCGGGATCACCTACCGATATGGAATTGAGCAATGGATTGACTGAAATCGAAGTGTCTGTATTAGAACGAATGAATAGCCGAATTTTGGACCTGTTTCACGAATCTTGGCAGGACTTGATGGAAGTTGATCCTCAATTACTAGAATTAGAAACGAACCCGCAATTTGTGCAAATTGTTCCGCCAAATGAGACGGTCATCGTCATCTCATTCAGTGTGGAAATCGGTGAGACTTCAGGATTATTAAACTTCTGTTTACCATATGTCGTGCTGGAACCGATTATACCGAAGTTGACAACTCAACAGTTATTTTCGATGAATCGACGAGAAAAAACGGAGCAGGAAGGCGAAGGTCTAAAAGACTCAATGCAACGGGTTGAATTACCGCTTGTTGCTGAGTTAGGCGCCACTCGGATTAGCATTCAGGACTTTTTAAATCTGGAGGCAGGTGATGTGATTCAATTGGATCAGCCAGTTGACAGTATGTTAAATCTCAAGGTGGGCCCCGAGGTGAAATTTCAAGGGTACCCTGGCGAGAGAAAAGGTCGATTGGCCATTCGGATTGAGCGGGCATTCAGTGAAGGGGTGGATAAGGATGAGTGACAATCATATTTTGTCGCAAGATGAAATAAATGCGTTGTTGAGTGGGGGACTTGACAACGAGGAGACGGAACAAGAAAGTCAGACGGACGAGATTGATCAGTGGCTAACTCTAATGGAGCAGGACGCTCTAGGTGAGATCGGGAATATCTCACTAGGTAACGCGGCGACAAGTCTGTCGATTTTGCTTGGACAAGATGTTGATATAACTACCCCAAAAGTACATACAGTTCACCAAAGTGAATTTAAGGATTTGTTTCCGACTCCACACGTCGGTATTCATGTCGATTATACAGATGGTTTTTTAGGGATGAATCTGTTTGTGTTGCAGGATCAGGATGCTAAAATTATTGCGGATTTGATGATGGGCGGGACGGGTCGACCGCAGGAAGAGGAATTATCCGAGTTGCATCTTAGCGCTGTGCAAGAAGCGATGAACCAAATGATGGGATCTGCAGCAACATCCATGTCAACGCTATTTGATCGGCTTGTCAATATTACGCCGCCCGCGATCCGTGTTTTGGATGCAGCAGAAGGGGAGCTGCCGTATTTTTCGGAGGATATCATTATCGGGGTTTCGTTTCGCTTAAAAATAGGCGAGCTTGTTGACTCAAATATGATTCAATTAATCCCTCTTTCTTTTGCAAAAGAAATGGTCGGAAGTTTACTAGGTGAGCCACAAACGCAAATGACTGAGGAACCTGTTGTTGACACGGCGTCTTCCGTCGCGGAAGTTGAAACGGAAGCATCTGAACCTGTTGAATTTCCTATCGAAACAGACGAACCTAGCGCTCCAGCGAGTGAAGCAGCTCAAAAGCAGGTGACCCCTGTTTCTTTTCCCTCGTTTACGGAACTTGATCTATCCGCCGTTCATGAGGGAAACTTAAATCTGCTGATGGATATTAAATTACAAGTATCAGTAGAATTAGGCAGATCGAAAAAGAAGATCAACGATATTTTAGGACTGCATAATGGATCCATAGTTGAATTAGAGCGATTGGCTGGAGAGCCTGTCGACGTTCTCGTTAATAATAAATTGATTGCAAAAGGTGAAGTGGTTGTACTAGGTGAAAATTTTGCTGTGCGCCTAACCGAAATCTTAAATTCCGCCGATCGTCTAAAAGATTAATAATCATTTGCCCTTTATTTTTAGAAGGGCGTTTTTTAATCTCTGCTAAAATAAATTATCTTGCTGCTGCGCGCTCATTCAGTTAAACAAAATCCGATAAGTTGCCGATAAAACACAGTAGAATAGTTGGTAACGAATAGGAGGTTTCGCTGATGGAAATCAATCGTGTTTCCCCTGTGACGAATAGACAATTACCGTTGGATCAACCTGATTCAAAAGAGCGATCGAAAGAAGAAAAGCAAGCTGATCGCGAGCAAGATATGGTTGCAAAACAGCCTGCGACAGAGAAAGACATGGCTAGGGCAGTTGAAGGATTAAATAAAATGTTTGAATCGGCGCATACGCATATTCAATTTACTTATCACGAAGAACTTGGCAAGTATTATGTACAAATTATTGATGAAAATGATGAAGTCATCAAAGAGATCCCCTCCAAAAAAATACTCGATATGGTTACGGAAATGGGTAAAGCGTTGGGCCTCATTTTCGATAGAAAAGTATAGAAAGGGCGGTGCTAAACAGTGATCAGTCAAGTCCGTTTTAGTGGACTCGCCTCCGGATTAGACACAGAGAATATTATTAAAAATTTAATGTCCGCTGAACGCATGCCGTTAAATAAAATGTTACAACAAAAACAATGGCAGGAATGGCAGCAAGAAGCGTATCGGGAAGCGAATAATAAGTTGCTAGATTTGCGCAGCTCAATGGAGAAATTGCGATTAAGCGGCTCGTTTAATCAATCGAAAGTAAGTTCATCGAATACATCTGCAGTTGATGTTAGTAGAGTGGGAAATCCAAGTTTGGAAAATTATACGATAACGGTTAATAAGCTTGCAGAACCCGCCCAACCCGCATCGGTGAAGTTTAATAAAATTAATATAGAAAATTCAAATATGGAATTAAAAGAGGAATTTAGCTTCAAGTTGAGCAATGGCGAAAAAAATAAAGATGGTTCGATCAAGGAAGATACAATTAAAGTATTGAAAACGGATACGATTAATACAGTCATCTCTAAAATTAACGCCCAATCCAATAAGACGGGTGTTACCGCTTTTCTTTCTGAAGGGGACGAAGGAAAAAGAATTGTTTTGACTTCAACTGAATCCGGAAAGGATTCTAACATTATTGTAAGTGACATTGATTATACTGGTGAACAAGGGGAGAATCCGCTAGGAATAGTGGACGGAAAGATGACGATACCTTTTGAGGGTGAACCTTCGCATAATTTTAACCTGGAGGAAGGTTTAGGTGGTTCCGTAAACAGTGGAAACGCTGGATCTGCTGGGATCATCACTATCAACGGGATGACGATTGAAACAAAAACTAACACCTTTACCTACGATGGAATGCGAATTAATTTAAAAAGCGCGAGTGACGGTCCGATCACGATCAACAAACAAACCGATACCGACGCTATTTTCAATGACATCAAAGGTTTTGTCGATAAATATAATGAAGTGATTGAGAGCTTAAATGGCAAATTAAGCGAAAAAAAATATAGAGATTTCCCGCCCTTGTTAGCAGAGCAAAAAGAAGATATGAAAGAAAAAGAAATCGAATTGTGGGAAGAAAAAGCAAAAAGCGGCTTACTCCGCAGCGATCCCCTTATTTCTAATGTGCTTACAAGTATGCGAACAAGCCTATATACATCCGTTTCTGTGATGGGAGAGGATGGAGAAGTTGAGAAAAAGTTGTCGTTAAGTCAATTTGGAATCACGACGAGCGATGATTATTTCGAAAATGGCAAGCTGGTGCTGGATGAAAATAAGTTGAAGGAAGCGATCACCAATAATTTAGACGATGTGAAAGCATTCTTCGCTCAATCTTCTAAAGAGGACGGCACAACGCTAAACAATCGAAAAAAACATGAGGAAAGTGGAATCGGCTACAGAATTTATAATCAACTGAACGAGTCAATGAAAGAGTTGACCGCAAAGGCAGGTTCAACCTCGAAGGTAGATAATAGCGTCTTGGGCAAAAGCATTGGACGGATCAATGATCAAATTAGTGATTTTGAACGGCGATTATCTTTAGTTGAGAGTCGATACTGGAAACAGTTTACCGCGATGGAGAAGGCCATTCAACAGGCCAATTCACAAAGTGGTTGGTTAATGCAGCAATTCGGTGGAATGTAAAGGGTTGGTGAATAACTATGTTACAAGAGAAAGAAGAGCTTTTTCAACAATATTATAAGACAACCTTTTTAGCCGTTTCTTCATCTGACCCTGAGGAAATTGTCACGTTCGTCAATAAACGAGAAGAGTTGATTGAGAAAATACAGGAGATCAATGCCACAGGGACGACGGAATTTAATGAGAAAACAAAGCAAATTATTCACAATATACTCGTGCTGGAAGCGGATTTGATCAGCAAGATGGAGAAGTTAAAGCAAGATGCCCAGGAACAAATTAGCTCGCTGAATGGCGCGAAAAAGTTACGAAGTCAATACGAACAAATGTATACAATGACAGATGGAGCTTTTTATGATAAACGGGGATAAGGAGAGGTGTTAGGCAGATGTTATCATCATCAACAAAGGCGCGCGAAACATACCAGAGAAACCAGGTTCAGACAGCGTCGCCCGGTGAATTAACCCTCATGCTTTATAATGGACTTGTCAGGAATATAAAACAGGCTAAGCAGTCAATCGAGGCGAAGCAAATTGAGGCCTCTCATTCTTTTATAATACGCGCTCAGGACATTATTACGGAACTGATGATTACGTTAAACATGGAGTATGATATCTCGAAGCAACTGATGCCTCTCTATGATTATATGAAGCAGTCACTCATCGAAGTGAATCTAAAGAAAGATCTGGATAAACTAGCTGAAGTAGAGGGAATGGCTGCGGAATTGAGAGAAACTTGGGCGCAAGCAATTAAATTAGCCAAGCAACCATAAAATCTTGAACCTTCATCAAGTTACTGGAAATAGTTGACCATTTAAGGCCAACACCGTTGTGCTGGCCTTTTCGCTTTTAAAAAGAAATAGGAATTAATAGAAGTTCATTGTCTTTTCGTACATATTGCTCTATTATTTATATAATTAGAGACTTTATACACACATAAAATGAATTGGCTCTCCTAATTGATCTAGATTCATTTATAGATGATTCAAAATATATTAATAGCATGATGGAGGGAAGGTATGTCACACAAGGTTTTAGTCGTCGACGATGCTGCTTTTATGAGAATGATGATCAAGGAAATTTTAACTAAAAATGGTTTTACTGTTGTTGCCGAGGCGGGAGACGGCATTCAAGCCATTGAGAAATATAAGGAATACACTCCCGATCTAGTAACAATGGACATTACGATGCCGGAGATGGATGGAATTACGGCTGTGAAAGAAATACGCAAGATCAATCCAGATGCAAAAATTATTATGTGTTCCGCAATGGGACAGCAAGCGATGGTCATTGACGCGATTCAGGCGGGGGCCAAAGATTTCATTGTAAAACCATTTCAAGCGGACCGCGTGCTGGAGGCCATTCGTAAAATACTAACTTAAATCTAGATTGGAGATGTTGATAGAATGAGGAAGACAAAAGTATTGGTCGTCGATGATTCCGCCTTTATGAGAAAAGTGTTATCCGAGATTCTATCAACAGATGCAGGGATCGAAGTTGTTGGGACAGCAAGAAACGGTCAGGATGCGATCGCGAAGGTAGCGGAAATAAAGCCTGATGTTGTGACAATGGATATAGAAATGCCAAAAATGGACGGAATCGAAGCGTTGCGCTTTTTGATGGAAAACAATCCATTGCCAATTGTCATGATTAGTAGTTTAACGCAACAAGGCGCCGATGCGACAGTTCAAGCGTTGGAGTTAGGCGCGATTGACTTTATTTCTAAACCAAGCGGAGCTATCTCGCTAGATATACATAAGGTAAAAGAACAGATCATTGAAAAAGTTAAATCGGCTGCGCAAGCAAACCCCAAACGGATAATGGCTGTTTTAAAAAGGGATCAAACGAAGATCAACGTTTTGAACCAGCGGGAACCGCGCGGTTTGTTGCAAACGGCTACAACGAGCGCGCCGCACTTGATCGTGATTGGAGTTTCCACCGGCGGACCGAATGCGTTGAAATGTTTACTTGAGGAGCTGCCGGAAGATTTTCCAGCAGCTCTTTTTATCGTTCAGCACATGCCGGCTAGATTTACAAAGTCACTGGCTCGTCGTCTTAATGACGTTTGTGAACTCCAAGTGCGGGAAGCTGAGCAAGGAGTCGTTGCGCAGGCTGGCTATGCTTATATTGCGCCGGGGGATTACCATATGGAGATACGCGCTCGCCATCGAGGGGGATGGCAAATTGAGTTGAATCAAGATGATCCAGTTGGTAGTCATCGACCATCCGTCGATAAGCTCTTTGAATCGGTTTCAAAACTGAATCATCCAAGTAAAATCGCGATCATTTTAACCGGTATGGGTAGTGATGGCACGAAAGGCCTGGAATTGATGAAACAAAGCGGATGTCGGGAAGCGATTGCCGAGGCTGAAAGTTCTTGTGTTATTTTTGGAATGCCGCGGGCCGCGATCCATTCAGGCAATATTGACCGCATTTTGCCGATTCATGAGATAGGACCGTATTTAACGAAAAAATTGATAAACAGAACTGAATGATGACTGCGTATCAATGGGGAGGAAACGGGGTATGGAAATGAATCAGTACCTGAATCTGTTTATTGAAGAATCGAGGGAGCATTTACAGGCGCTAAATGAACACTTGCTTTCTCTTGAAACAGAACCTAAAAATGAAGGCATGGTTCGGGAGATCTTTCGTTCGGCGCATACATTAAAAGGAATGTCCGCAACGATGGGTTATGAGGATATGGCAAGCTTGACCCATGAGATGGAAAATGTTTTGGACGAAGTGCGCAATGGGAAAATGTCGGTTAGTCCAGAAATGATGGACATTCTTTTTCAATGTGTCGATTACTTGGAAGAAATGGTCCACTCGATTTCAAATCAGGGTGATGGTCGTTTAGACGTCAGTTCCGTTGTAAGCGGGTTAAAAAGAATTTTGTCTGGGAAGGAGGTTGCTGCCTCATCCGCACTTCCTCCTGTAGGTTCTACTGATGTCTCCGAAGTAAATCTATTGCAAGATGAAGAGCTTGATTGGACCTTTGATGAATTTGAATTAACGGTTATTAGACAATCAATGGAAAGTGGCTTTACTGTATTTTGGGTTCGCACCGCCATTTCAATTGATTGTGTCATGAAGGCAGCGCGTGCTTACATTGTTTATAGTGGCTTAGAAGCGCACGGAGAAATCATCAAATGTGTTCCCCCTGTGGAAGAACTTGAACAAGAGAAGATGGATCGGCTATTCGACATTGTGCTCATTACGGATAAACAAAACGAAGATTTAGAAAAAGTTGTGCTTGAAGTTGCTGAAGTCGACTCAGTAACAATCAAGCAGCTCGACCCTCACCAATTTTTGTATTCCACTTCTAATGAAATAGATGTTGCGACGCCTGATGTAAATCCATTGGAAGAAGCTGTACAAGCGACGAAGGAAACGGCGCAGGTCCCTAAAAAAGAAACGAGAACTAAAACATCAAGTTTTCATCAGACGATTCGAGTTGATATTGAAAAACTGGATATTTTGATGAACTTATTTAGTGAACTTGTCATTGATCGTGGCCGCCTGGAGCAAATCGCCCGAGAATTACGTCACAACGGTTTACTCGAAACAGTCGAGCATATGAATCGTATTTCAGGCGACTTACAAAACACGATCTTAACGATTCGCATGATTCCGTTGGATTCTGTCTTTAATCGGTTTCCGCGCATGATCCGTGATTTAACGCGGGAACTAGACAAAAAGATTGAACTTGTGATCGAAGGTGCCGATACGGAATTAGACCGCACGTTGATTGATGAAATTGGCGATCCGCTTGTTCACCTGTTGAGAAATTCGGCCGATCATGGCATTGAGAATCCTAAGCAGCGACTTGAAGCGGGCAAATCAGAAACGGGAACTATTTTTCTGCGCGCCTATTACAGCGGCAATCACGTGATGATTGAAGTAGAGGACAATGGGAAAGGAATCGGACGAGAAGGCGTTCTTAAAAAGGCGCTCGAGCAAAATTTGATTACCGAGCAGCAAGTTGGATCATTAACTGACAAGCAAGTACATGAACTGTTGTTTAATTCTGGTTTTAGCACAGCAGAACAAATTTCTGGCGTGTCGGGACGCGGCGTTGGCCTTGATGTTGTTAAAACGGGAATTGAAGCGTTAGGCGGGACTATTTCCGTTGATTCAACACCTGGTGTAGGGACACGTTTCCTCATTCAACTCCCATTAACGTTGTCGATCATTTCATCGATGCTGGTCCAAGTTGAGCATGAAGTATATGCTGTGCCGTTGAGTTCAATTATGGAAACAGCCGTGTTTAGTCGGGATCAAATTATGAGTGTTCAACAACGCGAAGTTATTGATTTCCGCGGGAAAATCGTTCCACTCATTAATTTGAAAGAGATTTTCCAACTCCCGAATCAAGACGTCTCTCTTCAAGAAGAGGTGTCTGTGCTCATTATTCGTAAAGGGGAAAAAATGGCGGGTTTGATCATTGATTCGTTCATTGGTCAGCAGGATATTGTTTTAAAATCGCTCGGAAAATACTTGCCAAATGTGTTTGCTATTTCTGGAGCAACGATACTTGGCAACGGACAAGTGGCTCTGATCATTGATTGTAATCAATTGATTCGATAATCGATTGATTTAGTGAAGGGGGAAAAAACGTGATAGGACAGGAGGAACAGGCAACGCAACAAATGAAAGTCATCGTTTTTCAATTGTTTGAAAATCAATTTGGAGTGGATGTAAGTCAGGTCAGGTCAATTGAACGTGTCGTAGAGATTACAAAAGTGCCGCGCGTTCCAAGTTTTGTAAAAGGAGTCATTCATTTGCGGGGAGCCGTCATTCCAGTCATTGATCTTAAGGAGCGTTTGATGCTTGACGAGCAACCATTGACAGATGATTCGCGTATCATCTTACTAATTGTAAATGGGTATGAAGTTGGGGCGATCGTTGATGCTGCAAGCGATGTCGTTGATATTCCGTTGGAAGCAATTGAGCCCCCGCCCCAAATGATGGCCGCGGGAGTCGATATGAAGTTTCTTCGCGGTATCGCCAAATTGTCAGATCAATTATTGGTTTTGCTTGATTTGGATCGGGTATTGAATACGGAAGAGATCGAACAGATTTTCGAAGGAGAAGGTCTGGGCACATGAAAAGGACAAAAAATATATTTGGGGAATTGCAGTTAGATGTGTTAAGGGAAATTGGAAACATTGGTTCGGGGCACGCGACGACGGCCCTTGCCCAGTTGACGGGCAAGCCGATTGAAATGATGGCGCCGACGGCGCGAATCTTGGATTTTAATGAAGTGGCAAATTTGGCTGGGGGTCCTGAGGCCGTCGTTGTAACCGTATATTTGCGGGTGATTGGCGATTTGAAAGGGAGTATGTTTTTCACCTTAAGCGATGACCTAGCAAAACAGTTGTTAGAAACGTTATTAGCTTCATCTCCAGTCGAAAATAAGTTTTCTGAAATGGAAATTTCAGCGCTGAATGAAATCGGTAATATTTTAATCGGTTCCTATTTGAGCGCCTTGGTTGATTTGACCCAATTGAACGCGCAACCGTCAGTTCCGTCTTTAGCCGTTGATATGGCTGGGGCAATCTTAAGTATTGGTTTGATTGAATTAAGTCAAACGAGTGACTTTGCGATTGCGATCGATACGTCATTTCTTGATGGTCAAAAAGCTTTGGAGGGACATTTCTTTTTTATGCCTGACCCTCATTCAATCGAAAAAGTTTTTACCTCTCTAGGAGTACCTTTTGATGAATGTAGTTAAAGTCGGCATGGCTGATTTGAACGTCGCTCGCTCGCCGGATAAAATTAGAACGATCGGTCTCGGATCGTGTGTTGGGATCACGTTATATGATCATGTTGCAAAAATCGGCGGGATGGCCCACATTATGTTGCCATCCGCCAGTTTAGTCAAAGAAGGATTGAACCCCGCCAAGTTTGCGGATACGGCTATTCCCGTTTTGATTGACCGTTTGGTTAGGATGGGTGTAGATCGGCGACGCTTAATTGCTAAAATTGCGGGCGGAGCCCAGATGTTTCCATTTGCTGGAGCGAGTGATATTATGCGAATTGGTCCGCGTAATGTCGAGGCCTGTAAACAAGCGTTAAAAAATGCTGGAATTCCATTGCATGCGGAAGATACTGGGGGCAATTGGGGGCGCACCTTGGAAATGGATTGTATGACAGGGAAATTAGAGGTTAAATCCTTTAATCGTGGCGTAAAGCTGATTTAACCGCTTAGTTGCAATCCTAAAATACATATGGTATATTTAACAACAGTGTGAAAATACACACGCTAAACAGATTCAAGTAAGGGTGCTATTTTGAACTGAAATAGTCTTAGTTGAAGTGGATGTTTAGCGGAGGAACATAAAACCATGAAGGAGGTGTTGTGAAGATGGCAGTAATCTCGATGAAACAATTGCTTGAGGCTGGGGTTCATTTTGGACACCAAACTCGACGTTGGAATCCAAAGATGGCTAAATATATCTTCACTGAGCGAAACGGTATTTACATTATTGATTTACAGAAGACAGTTAAGAAAGTGGAAGAGGCTTATAACTTCATTCGCGAAACAGCGGCAAACGGCGGTAAGATTCTGTTTGTTGGAACGAAGAAACAAGCGCAAGAATCAGTAAAGGACGAAGCGGAACGCTGCGATATGTTTTACATTAACCAACGTTGGTTGGGCGGAACGTTAACGAACTTCTCGACGATTCAAAAGCGTATCAATCGTTTACATGAATTGGAATCTTGGGGTACAGACGGAACATTCGATGTTCTTCCTAAGAAAGAAGTTGTTCTACTTAACAAAGAGCAAGATCGCCTTGAAAAATTCTTAGGCGGAATCAAGCATATGCGCGCGCTTCCTGACGCTGTATTTATCATCGACCCTCGCAAAGAGCGGATCGCTGTTGCAGAAGCTCGGAAATTAGGTATTCCGATCATCGCGATTGTAGATACAAACTGTGATCCAGACGAAATTGATTATGTAATTCCAGGTAATGATGACGCGATTCGAGCGGTCAAACTATTGACGGCGAAAGTTGCGGATGCCATTATCGAAGGAAATCAAGGTGAACAAACAACCGCGTAATCTCTAAGGGTGGCCTAAGGGTGATAAAACCCTTGCCACCCTTTTTTAACTGAATTTCAGCACATGCCTTTAGCGAGGCGTACAATCGATTTTACACTTTAAAATAATACATATGATGAAGGAGGATCTTTATGTCTATAACTGCCAGTATGGTAAAAGAGTTACGTGAAAAAACAGGCGCTGGAATGATGGATTGTAAGAGGGCATTACAAGATGCTGAGGGGGATATGGATCGCGCAGCAGAGATTCTTCGTGAAAAAGGAATGGCTCAAGCTGCAAAGAAATCGGATCGAATTGCTGCGGAAGGACTTGCTGTTGTTGAAGTGAGCGGGGACTACGCCATTGCAGTTGAAATTAACTCCGAAACCGATTTCGTTGCGAAAAATGAAGGTTTCCAAGCTTTAACAAAGGAAATTGCGACTCATTTAGTTGAAACGCGTCCTGCTGATGTTGAGGCTGCATTAGCCGCTCCAATTGGGGATAGCGCAACGTTACAAGAATACTTAAATGCAAAAGTAGCGCAAATCGGTGAAAGAATTGACCTACGACGTTTTGCAATCTTAGAAAAGCCTGAATCTGGTGTTTGTGGAAGCTACGTACATATGGGCGGAAGTATCGCAGTTATTGTCGCTGTAGATGGTTCGACAGACGAAGGGCTAGCTAGAGATATGGCTATGCATATTGCCGCTGCAAAACCTCGTTACGTTTCTCGCGATCAAGTAAGCGCGGAAGAGGTTGAGAAGGAAAGAGAATTCCTGAAAACACAGGCGTTAAACGAAGGGAAATCAGCTAACATCGTTGAAAAGATGGTAGAAGGACGACTCGGAAAGTTCTTTGAAGATATTTGTGTAAACGATCAAGCCTTTATTAAGGACCCTGATAAAAAGGTTGGGAAATTATTAAGCGAGCAAGGCGCGTCAATCGTTTCCTTTGTCCGTTATGAAGTAGGAGAAGGGCTAGAAAAACGTGAAGAAAACTTCGCTGAAGAAGTATTGGCCCAAACGAAGAAAGACTAAAGGAGAAGAGGGGAACACAAAGTGTTCCCCTTTTTATCAATTACGCTTTGGCTAATGGATGAATCAGTTAAAATAGATGTATTGAGACCTAAGCTTGCATACATATAGAACATTAGAAACGGAGGGTGAAGAATGCCTCAACCGGCCTATAAAAGGGTTGTTTTAAAATTAAGCGGCGAAGCTTTAGCAGGAGATATGGGGTATGGAATTGAAGCATCCGTTATTTCTTCTATTGCGGAACAGATCAAGGAAATTGTAAAATTAGGGGTACAGGTTGCAATCGTTGTAGGCGGCGGAAATATATGGCGGGGCATTGCCGGCAGCGCCAAAGGGATTGATCGAGCAACAGCTGACTACATGGGGATGCTAGCAACTGTAATGAATAGTATGGCTTTACAAGATGGGTTGGAAAAAACGGGTGTGCCGACTCGTGTTCAAACCTCCATTGAAATGCGACAAGTAGCTGAACCGTATATCCGCAGGAAAGCGATTCGCCACTTGGAGAAAGACCGCGTCGTCATCTTTGCCGCGGGCACGGGCAATCCATATTTCTCCACGGATACAACTGCCGCGTTACGAGCCGCTGAAATCGAGGCGGAAGTCATTTTGATGGCAAAAAACAAAGTTGATGGCGTCTATAATTCAGATCCTTCTATAAACCCAGATGCTATAAAATACGATAATCTGTCCTTTTTGGATGTTCTGAACCAAGGATTAGGCGTAATGGATTCAACCGCATCGTCTTTATGTATGGACAATCATATTCCACTCGTTGTATTCTCGATAATGGAAGAAGGCAATATTAAGAGGGCAATTATGGGTGAAAAAATAGGTACGATAGTAAAGGGGTAATGGATATGCCGCAAAATATAATAAAAGACGCAGAAGATCGTATGAGTAAATCAATCGATACGTTAAGAAGAGACTTAGCTTCCTTACGCGCCGGCAGAGCAACTCCAGCTCTATTGGATAAAGTGCAAGTCGACTATTATGGGACACCTACACCTGTGACGCAAATGGCGAATGTGTCCGTTCCTGAGCCACGTATGATTACGATCCAACCATGGGATAAAACCCAGTTGAGCGAGATCGAAAGGGCGATTCAAAAATCCGATCTTGGTTTGACGCCTTCCAACGATGGAAATATCATTCGTTTGAGCATCCCAGCGTTAACAGAGGAGAGAAGAACGGATTTAGTAAGATTGGTGAAAAAAGAAGGCGAAGAAGCGAAGGTTGCGGTGCGAAATGTGCGTCGCGACGTTAACGATTCCTTTAAAAAGCTGGAAAGAGACGGAGAACTCTCTGAAGATGATCTGAAACGCACGCAAGAACAAGTACAAAAGACGACCGATTCGTTTATTTCCCAGGTGGATCAAATTGTCCAAGATAAAGAAAAAGAGATTATGGAAGTATAGCTTAGAAGCGCAATATGCCCCCGTTTGGGGGCATATGTATATTGCCTTTTTTTGGGGGAAAACTTATGTTAAACAGGTTTAGCAAATGGATCCAAGGTCAAGAAAGCGAGTCGTTTCCGCTTGATCTTGATAAGATTCCGAGCCATATTGCGATTATTATGGATGGGAATGGACGTTGGGCAAGAAAACGAGGCCTGCCGCGGGTCGCTGGACATCGGGCGGGCATGCGAACCGTGCGGGAAATCACAAGAGCCGCGAGTGATCTCGGAGTCAAATATTTAACGTTGTACGCTTTCTCAACGGAAAATTGGAAAAGACCCAAGGATGAAGTGGAATTTTTAATGCGTCTTCCGCAAGAATACCTGTTAACTGAATTGGAAGAATTGATTGAACAAAACGTGCAGGTGCGAATGTTGGGAAAACAAGAGCAATTGCCGAATGACACATTAGACGCTGTTTATCAGGCGCAAGAAAGAACAAAGGAAAATACAGGGCTTATTTTAAATTTTGCGCTAAATTACGGTAGTCGCGATGAATTATTGCATGCAATTCAACAAATTGCCAGTGAAGCGCAATCAGGGAATTTGAATCCTGAGGACATCACAGCACAAGCTCTAAACCGTTTTCTGTATACAGCTGGTATGCCTGATCCTGATTTGTTGATCCGAACAAGCGGCGAGTTGCGGTTAAGCAACTTCATGTTATGGCAGTTAGCCTATGCCGAAATGTTTTTCTGTGAGGTGTTATGGCCTGATTTCTCCAAAGAGGAATTTTATAAAGCAATATCCGAATATCAACACCGAAACCGCCGTTACGGTGCTCTCTAAGGGTGAGTGAAGCGCATTGACAAAAAGAATTATAACGGGGGCGATAGGGGGAATTGGATTCCTTTCCCTCCTTTATCTTGGAGGAACGGCTTACGGAGTCCTCCTTTTTTTCATCGTTTTTTTAGGCTTTTATGAATGGTTACGTATGAATAGCATACATATTTGGGACATATCTTCTATCATAGGTTTTATATTTACGATCTATTATTTTTTACCAACCCGTTTCTACGGTGGACCGACAATCGAAGCGGTCCTGTTGGAGGTGCTGCTCCTTCTACTCGTTCCCGTCATGACAAAAAACAAGAGCTCCATTCATGAAGTGGCTTACATCTTGTTGGGCTCCCTTTATTTAGGAACATCTTTTCATTTAATGATGGAGACCAGGTTGCTAACGGAAGGATTCGCTATTACATTAACGATCTTAATTGCCGTTTGGACAACCGATTCTGCCGCATATTTTGTTGGTAAAGCAATTGGAAAACATAAGCTTTGGCCAGCGATTAGTCCGAATAAAACGATTGAAGGTTCGTTAGGCGGTATTGTTTTTGCGATTGTTTTTGTGGCGGTGGTCAATTTGTTCGTTGGCGGAGCAACTTTTTTCCATGCCATCTTAATTGCGTTAACTGTGGCGATAAGCGGACAGTTGGGAGATTTGGTTGAATCGGCTGTGAAACGGGCATTGGATGTAAAAGATTCTGGAAGAATCTTACCGGGGCATGGGGGGATCTTGGACCGTTTCGATAGTCTAATCTTTGTTTTCCCGGTGCTCTATCTTTTCACGTTAATCTAATAAATCAAAGCCTACGATGTAATTGTTAGGTATTGTTTTGTCGATTGCAAACGCTGGGATGCTATAGATAGAAGGGAGTTTACAAAAGTTGAAGCATATTTCGATCCTCGGATCAACTGGATCTATCGGGAAACAGACGCTTGACGTTGTTCGGGAACATCCAGATTTATTTCGTGTTGTAGGTTTAGCGGCGAGTAATAATTGGGAAGAGTTATTAGAGCAGATTCGGGAGCACAAGCCGCTGATTGTTTCCGTAGCAACGAAGGAGTTAGCGGATCGGATAAAGCTCAACTGCCCATCGGACGTGACAGTGCTATACGGCCAAGAAGGGGCTTGTGAAGTGGCTATACACCCTGAATGTAACTTTGTACTCTCAGCAATTGTTGGCAGCGCAGGTCTATTTCCGACACTACAAGCCATTGAAGCGGGTAAAACAATTGGTTTAGCGAACAAAGAAACGCTGGTGACAGCGGGTCATATTGTCATGGACAAGGCCAAGGAGCACAATGTAACGATTATTCCTGTAGATAGTGAACATTCAGCTATTTTTCAATGTTTACAAGGTGAAGATGTAACATCTGTCAAGCGTGTCATCCTAACTGCGTCCGGCGGTTCTTTCCGAGACCTATCCAGAGATGATCTAAAGCAGGTGACGGTTGAGCAAGCGTTAAATCATCCCAATTGGAAAATGGGCGAGAAAATTACGATTGATTCCGCTACAATGATGAACAAAGGACTCGAAGTGATCGAGGCGCATTGGTTATTTGGGCTTACGTTCGAACAAATTGATTGCGCGCTGCATCGTGAAAGCATTATTCATTCTTTAGTGGAATATCATGATTCCGCGCTGATCGCTCAATTAGGCACGCCTGATATGCGCGTTCCGATTCAATATGCATTAACTTTTCCAAAGCGGGTTACGTTACAAACGCCGCCATTAGATTTTTCCAAGCTACTTTCGTTGCAGTTTGAACCCGTTGATTTCGAACGCTATCCCGCGTTGAAACTTGCTTACGAATGCGGGCGAGCAGGAGGAACGATGCCGACTGTTTTGAATGCCGCGAATGAAATTATGGTCGAGCGATTTTTAAATGGAGAAATTCCCTTTCTGGATATAGAAAGTCGAATTGAAGCGGTGCTAGCCAAACACGTGAAAAGCGCGCAACCGTCTTTAGAAGAAATTTTAACTGTGGATCAATGGGCTCGAAACGAAGCAAGCGGCGTCTAATGTTTTGATCTCCAATTGGAAAGGTGGTTTATTATGTTCAAAGTTATCGCGATTATTATTGTTTTTGGCGTCCTTGTTTTCTTCCATGAGCTTGGACACTTATTATTAGCGAAACGCGCAGGAATTTTATGCCGCGAATTCGCAATCGGGATGGGCCCTAAATTATTTTCGATAAAAAAGGGTGAAACCACCTACACCCTTCGCTTGTTACCGATCGGCGGGTTCGTCAGAATGGCGGGTGAAGATCCGGAAGTTGTAAAAATCAACCCTGGACAAGAAGTCGGGATTATAGTGGAAGGCGATAAAGTCAGCAAAATCATCGTTGATCAATTACAGTCTTACCCACAGGCTGAAGTGGTAACGGTTGAAAAGATTGATTTGGAGCAAGAACTCATTTTAGAAGGAAACTTGGCTGGCGAATATAAGACCTGGAAGATTGACCCAGCCGCTTACTTAATTAATCAAGGACAAGAATTTCAAATTGCCCCTTGGAATCGACAATTTGGCAGTAAAACGCTTGGCCAACGAGCAGCGGCGATTTTCGCCGGTCCAGCGGCCAACTTTATTTTAGCGTTTGTGTTGCTGTTAATTATGGGCCTTTCCTATGGGACACCAACGAACGAACCGATCTTAGGAAAGTTAAGTGAAGATGGGCCTGCTCAGGCGGCTGGACTTGCCCAAGGTGATCGTATTTTGAGCATTGATGGGAAAGAAATGCATTCGTGGGAAGAGATCGTGGCGATTGTCAGTCAAGCGCCAGATCAAGAGCTTGAGCTAATCATTGAACGTGAACATGAACAAGCAACGCTTACCTTAACGACAGATAACATGGAGAATGTCGGGAAGATAGGAGTTTACCAACCGATTAGTAAGGATCCAACAAAATCTGTGAAATTTGCTGGAGACACGACGTGGGAGTTTTCTACAATGTTATTTAAAGGGCTTGGTATGCTGTTCACGGGTAAAGTGTCGTTAGATGAGCTTTCTGGACCGGTCGGAATCTCCAAGTTTACGTATGAAGCCGCGGAACAAGGGGTTGGATTCTTGTTGCAATGGGCTGCCTTGCTCAGTATTAACTTAGGAATTGTGAACCTGCTGCCACTACCTGCGCTAGATGGAGGCAGATTGGTTTTTCTATTGTTAGAAGGATTGCGCGGTCGTCCGATCGATCCGCAAAAAGAAGGAATGGTTCACTTCCTTGGCTTTGCCTTTTTAATGTTATTAATTTTAGTCATCACCTGGAACGACATTCAAAGATTTTTCTTTTAAACAAAATAATTGACGCGATTCAATGCGCGTCTTTGATTTGCATAAAGTCCCTGGCGCCTCGTTGCTTTTACCAGGGACTTTATGCGGTTACATAAACATTGTATACTTAAAAAATAACAACCATGTTAAGTGAATGGATTGAAGGAGGATTTTTTGTGCGTCAATCAAGCTTGTTTCTTCCGACGTTAAGAGAAGTGCCATCGGAAGCGGAAATTGCAAGTCATCAATTAATGGCCAGGGCTGGGTTTATTCGACAGTTGGTTTCTGGCGTTTATTCCTATCTCCCGTTAGGTCATCGCGTATTGCGTAAGGTGAAACAAATTACGCGTGAGGAAATGGATGCGGCAGGGGGACAGGAAATCTCCATGCCTGCGATTCAACCCTCCGAACTGTGGAGGGAGACAGGCAGATGGGAAGCGTACGGACCAGAGTTAATGAGATTGAGAGATCGGCATGATCGGGAATTTGTGCTAGGTCCAACACATGAAGAAGTCGTAACCAGCCTTGCCAGAGACGGTATCCGTTCATATAAAAGGTTGCCAATGAATTTGTATCAGATTCAAACGAAGTATCGGGATGAAGTACGTCCGCGATTCGGTGTCATTCGCGCCCGTGAATTCATTATGAAGGACGCTTATTCGTTTGACTTAGATCAAGAGGGATTGGACCGCAGTTATGAAGCTATGTATAATGCGTATCAACGTATTTTTACGCGATGCGGTTTGGATTTTCGAGCGGTAGAAGCGGATGCTGGCGCAATCGGCGGAAAAGGATCGCATGAGTTTATGGCTTTATCGGAAATCGGAGAAGATACGATTGCTTATTGCGAAAGTTGTAACTACGCAGCCAACATAGAGAAAGCGGAAGTTGTGTATCGTGGACAAGCTCCCGCAACAGAAGAAGTAGCCAAGGCTGAGAAAATTCATACCCCAGCGATTCGAACGATCGATCAGTTGGCAGAGTTTTTAGACGTTCCCGCGACGCAAACGATTAAATCGTTATTATTTAAAGCGGATGATCAATTTGTGCTCACCCTTGTTCGCGGTGATCATGAATTGAATGATATTAAGCTGAAAAACATGTTAGATGCCAACGTAGTTGAACTCGCTTCAGAACAAGATGTTGAAGAGACGCTTGGCGTTCCGACTGGTTTTGTTGGACCGCAAGTCTCGCAAGGGCGGAATGTAAAGGTTGTCGCTGACGTAGCGGTCCAACATATTGTGAATGGAATTGTCGGGGCAAACGAGATCGACTATCACTTTAAAAATGTAACACCAGGTAAAGATTTTGAAGTGGAACAATATGCCGATTTGCGTGATATAGAAGAAGGAGATCCGTGTCCGCAATGCGGCGGGACGATTCATTTCGCGCGCGGCATTGAAGTCGGACATGTGTTCAAGCTAGGGACCACGTACAGTGAGCAGATGAAAGCGACCTTTTTAGATGAGCAAGGGAAAGCTAAGCCAATGATCATGGGCTGTTATGGCATTGGAATTTCTCGGACGGTAGCTGCCGCTGTAGAACAAAATCATGACGAGCATGGCATTATTTGGCCTGTTGCGATTGCGCCGTTCCACGTTCATATTATCGCTGTGAATGTGAAAAATGCGGATCAAGAACAAGTTGCGGAATCACTTTATGAGCAATGTTTAGCCGCTGGATTCGAGACGTTGCTGGATGATCGTTCGGAACGAGCGGGCGTGAAATTTAACGATGCCGATCTGATAGGCATTCCGTTGCGGATTACCGTTGGTGGAAAGGCGAAAGACGGAATCGTTGAATGTAAACTTCGCAAGTCCGGTGAAGTTGTCGAAATTGCGCAAGATGAAGTTGTTTCTTATATCAAAGAAACGTTACCTTCGCTATAATAATATTGAACCATCGTTGATGAGTTCCGTTTCTATATCGGGACTCATTTTACGTTAAAAGATAAAGCAGGGGTGGTAGGAGGATGCAGCAACGGTTGGAACAAAGGGAGAGGTTTCAACTTCTTTTAAAGCAAGCAGAAATACCGGAAGAATATCAAACGCGCTATTTTGCTGATGGGATTATCGACCGCTTAGAGTTAAGCAGGCAAAACAAGCAATGGACTTTTCATTTTTGTCTAGAAAGTTTGCTTCCTTGTCCGGTTTATCGGGCTTTTCTGCAAAAGCTACAAATGACTTTTTCCCACATCGCAGTTGTCGATTGTTGTGTCTCTTATATAGAACAACCTGATTTAACCCATTTTTTCGAAGAGTATTGGGAGTTTATCGTTGACGAATTGGCTGAAAGCCTAAACTCATTGGCTAGTACGCTGAGGGCCGCTGTACCGATTATTGAAGGGGATCGTATCATCATTACCGTTAACAATGAAATTGCGGGAAAAATGATGAAAAAGAAAGAAATTGATCGTGAGATTTCGCATATAGTAGAAAAATTAATAGGCATTAGCTTGGCGATTGAAATCAAGGTAGAAGAATCGGAAGAACAATACCAGTCTTTCTTTGAAGAAACAATGGAAGAAGATCGGACGCGGGCGATGGATATGCTGGATGCGATGTTAGAACAAGAGAAACAAAAAGCCCAGTCGCCTGTATTGTCAGAGTCAAATCAGGAATTTTTAATCGGACAAAGAATTCAAGATGAACCTGTTCCGATTCAGCAGATCACCGAGGAAGAACGAAGAATGACAGTGCAAGGCCAAGTTTTCATTTCCGAAATCCGAGAGTTAAGAAGTGGACGATCTTTGCTCACATTTAAAATGACAGATTATACGGATTCGATCACCGTTAAAATATTCTCAAGAGATAAAGAAGACTTGTCGATGATGCAAGCAGTCAAAGAGGGGATGTGGGTCAAGGTCCGCGGGCGGATCCAATATGATCAGTATATCCGTGAGTTGGCGCTTGAAGCAAACGACGTAAACTTGATTAGACCAAAACAACGGGAAGATACAGCGGAACAAAAACGGATTGAGTTGCATTTACATACGCCAATGAGTAGTATGGACGCAATCACTCCTGTCAAAAAATTAGTGCAGCAAGCGGCTGATTGGGGACACAAAGCGGTTGCGATCACAGATCACGCCGTCGCGCAAAGTTATCCAGAGGCTTATCGCGCGGGAAAGCAGGCGGGAATTAAAATTATTTTTGGAGTAGAAATAAATCTCGTGAACGACGGGGTGCCACTTGCTTATTCTCCAATCGACCTGCCGCTCAAAGATGCTACCTATGTAGTGTTTGACGTGGAAACAACTGGGCTTTCCGCCGTCTATAATACGATCATCGAATTAGCGGCTGTTAAGGTCAAAGACGGGGAAGTGATCGACCGCTTTGAACGATTTGCAAATCCCCATGAACCGTTAACGAATACGATCATTGAATTAACAGGGATTACGGATGATATGCTCGTTGACGCCCCGGAAGTCGATCAAGTCTTGCGTGAATTCAAGGAGTTTATTGGGGATTCTGTGCTCGTTGCTCACAATGCTCGTTTCGATATGGGCTTTTTAAATGCGGGGTTGCGAAAAATGAATGAAGCGGAACTAACAAATCCGGTTGTTGACACGTTGGAATTGTCGCGCTTCATTCTCCCAGAATTACGTAATCACCGTTTGAATACGTTATGTAGGCATCTCGATGTCGAATTGGTTAGTCATCACCGCGCGGTTTATGATGCGGAAGCGACAGCAAATGTGCTCTGGAAACTGATCCAAGGGTTAGAGGAGCGTAACGTTCATAATTTAATCGAATTGAATGATTGCAGACCAAGTGAAGAATGGAAGCGTCAGCGTCCATTGCATGCGATCTTGCTTGTCAAAAATCAAGTAGGATTACGTAATCTTTATATTTTAATCTCAAAGGCGCATACTGAATACTTCCACCGGGTGCCTCGTATTCCGCGCAGCGAATTGGTCAAACACCGCGAGGGATTGGTGATCGGTTCCGCGTGCGAGCGAGGCGAGTTGTTTGAAACCGTGATGCAAAAACCGTTGGATGAAGCGGAGGAAGTCGCTAAATTTTACGATTATTTAGAGATTCAACCTACTTACTATAATCGTCATTTAATAGAAAGAGAGTTTGTCAAAGACGAACAAGCGTTGCAAGAAATAAATAGGAAGATTACGCAACTCGGTCAAAAGCTGAACAAGCCTGTTGTCGCTACGGGTAACGTCCATTACTTAGAGCCACATGAAAAGATCTATCGCCAAATATTGGTCAAAGGGATGGGCGGAGCCAGCATGTTAAACGCCGATAAGTTGCCGGACGCTTATTTCCCAACGACCAATGAGTTTTTAGATGAGTTCTCTTATTTAGGGGAGGAGTTAGCCCATCAAGTCGTTGTGCAAGGACCGCATCAGGTCAACGAGTGGATCGAAGAAGTGCATCCGGTTCCTGATAAGTTATATACGCCTGTGATTGAAGGGGCCAATGAAGATGTAGAGAGAATGAGTTATGAGCAGGCCCGTAAAATTTATGGCGAAGATTTGCCGGATCTTGTTGAAAAACGATTGAAGCGAGAATTAGGCAGTATTATTGGGCATGGTTTTGCGGTTATTTACCTGATTTCTCATAAACTTGTGAAGAAATCGCTTGATGACGGATATCTTGTTGGTTCCAGGGGTTCGGTTGGTTCCTCATTTGTGGCGACAATGATGGAAATTACCGAGGTGAATCCGCTGCCGCCGCATTACGTTTGTCCAAACTGTCAATATTCTGAATTTATTTCTGACGGATCCGTCGCTTCGGGATACGATTTAGCGGACAAAGATTGTGTCGCATGCGCAACACCCTATATGAAGGATGGACATGATATCCCGTTTGAAACGTTCCTCGGTTTTGATGGAGATAAGGTGCCGGATATTGATCTCAATTTTTCCGGTGATTATCAATCGATTGCTCATAATTATACCCGTGAGTTATTTGGCGAGAAATATGTGTATCGCGCGGGCACAATTGGTACGGTTGCTGATAAAACAGCATATGGCTTTGTGAAAAAATTTGAAGAGGAAAAAGAACTTCAACTAAAAAATACGGAAATTCTACGATTAGCGTCTGGTTGCACAGGCGTCAAACGGACAACAGGTCAGCATCCAGGCGGAATCATCGTTGTTCCGAACGATATGGACATATATGATTTCTCGCCGATTCAATACCCGGCGGATGACCGCGAGTCGGAATGGAAAACAACTCATTTTGATTTCCATTCGATTGACGAAAATTTATTGAAATTGGATATTCTCGGTCACGATGATCCGACGATGATTCGGATGTTGCAAGATTTGACAGGCATTGATCCGCTCGATATTCCGATCGATGATTCGAAAGTGATGGGAATCTTTAGCGGAACCGAACCGCTAGGGGTTACTCCGGAACAAATCAAATCTAAAATCGGTTCATTGGGAATCCCTGAATTTGGAACTCGGTTTGTGCGGCAAATGTTAGAGGCAACGGGTCCGTCGACATTTGCGGAATTGGTTCAGATTTCGGGACTATCCCATGGAACAGACGTTTGGCTGAACAACGCCCAAGAATTAATTCAAAACGGGACATGTACGCTTAAAGATGTAATCGGTTGTCGTGACGATATTATGGTTTATTTAATGTACCGTGAAGTGGAGCCAAGTATGGCCTTTAGAATTATGGAGAGTGTGCGTCGTGGACGAGGGTTGACGCCTGAAATGGAAGAAGCGATGAAACAAAATAATGTGCCGGATTGGTATATTTGGTCATGTAAACAAATTAAATATATGTTCCCGAAGGCGCACGCGACAGCCTATGTACTGATGGCGGTTCGCATTGCTTACTTTAAAGTGCATCATCCGATCGAATATTATGCCGCTTATTTTACGGTTCGGGCGGCTGATTTTGATATTCCGACCATGATTCGAGGCAGCGCGGCGATACGCAGTAAAATTGAAGAGGTTGAAAGGAAAGGACACGATGCTTCTCCGAAGGAACGAAACACGCAAACGGTGTTAGAATTGGCTTTAGAAATGTGCGAACGCGGCTTTCATTTCAAGAACATTGATCTTTATCGTTCAGACGCGACCCAATTTCTCGTCGATGGCGACGGATTACTGCCGCCGTTTAATTCTTTGCCAGGGGTTGGAACGAATGCGGCGATCAATATTGCGAAATCGCGGGAAGCGGGAGAATTCCTTTCGATAGAGGATTTACAGCAGCGTTCAAAAGTCTCCAAAACAGTTTTGGAGTTTCTTGAGGAACAAGGTTGCTTAGAAGGATTACCCGCGACGAACCAGCTATCCTTGTTTTAGACGCAAGTTTCATTTTATGTGTTGTAATTCGTTCTAAATGGGCTGTTAAGCCTGTTATTGCTAGTAAGGTTGGATTATGGTATAATTTTTTTGGAAATACTGATAGATACACGAGTGATCAAGAGTGGGGCAACCCACTCTTTCGTTGTTACTGAAATGATTACACAGCTATGAAAATTTCTACTGTAAAGGAAAGTTGACGTTCTCAAGCGCAAGGAGGAGAACTGACTTTCCTTTCGCCTTAAATGCCAATTAATCAGGCCAACATTTGGATGTCGGGCTACATATAGATGAAATCATTAGCTAGGACCAAGCTCAATGATTAAAGGAGGGCTTATTGATTTGAGTAAAAGGGTTACATCCAGAGTCGGGGAGTTAGCCGAACCGATTTTAGAAGAGATGAATTTAGATTTAATTGATATTGAGTTTCAAAAAGAAGGAAGCAACTGGTTCTTGCGCGTTTTTATCGATAAAGAGGGCGGAGTGGATATCGATGATTGCGGGATTGTCAGTGAGAAATTAAGCAAACGGTTAGACGAGGTTGATCCGATTCAACAAGCTTATTTCCTCGAAGTGTCGTCGCCTGGCATTGAGCGTCCGTTAAAAAATGAAAAGGATATCCATTGGGCTGTCGGTAAACGCGTGAATCTGAGCACATATGAGCCGATTGAAAATATGAAGATCTTTGAAGGCACATTAACGGAATTTGACGGGACGGCGTTATCGGTTTTGGAAGGGAAGAAGACCTATCAAATCCCTTACGACAAAGTGGCCAAAGCGAGGATCGCGGTTGTTTTTTAAAATGTCCGCAGGGGCTCGTCTTCAAGGACAACGGAACTCCGACGAAAGTAAGCTTACTTGATGTAGCGCGTCGGAAATATAGGACGTCCCCTTCGAGGACAACGGATCTCTGGTGAAAGAAAGTTAACTCGACGTAGTTCACCAGAAATATAGGACGGAGGTATATAGGTGAATCCAGATTTTATAGAAGCCTTAAATGACATACAGAAAGAAAAAGGGATTGATAAGGAAATCCTAATTGAGGCGATTGAAGCGGCTTTAATTTCGGGGTATAAACGAAATTTTAATTCAGCGCAAAATGTGCGGGTCGATGTTAATCGCATGACAGGCGCAGTTCGTGTTTACGCAAGAAAAACGGTTGTCGAAGAAGTCGAAGATGCTCGACTTGAAATCTCGTTGGAGGCAGCCCAAGAAATTGATCCGAATTATCAGTTGGAAGATATTGTTGAAATAGAGGTAACACCGCGCGATTTCGGTAGGATTGCCGCCCAGACAGCGAAACAGGTCGTGACGCAACGGATCCGCGAAGCGGAGCGAGGCATTATTTTTAGTGAATTCATCGATCGCGAAGATGATATTATTACAGGAATTGTACAACGTCAAGATGCCCGGAATTACTACATCGATCTAGGGAAAGTTGAAGCGATTATGCCGATCAATGAAAAGATGCCAGACGATGATTTTAAACAGGGTGATCGGATTAAAGCGTATATTACAAAAGTCGAAAAGACGACAAAAGGCCCTCAAATTTTTGTGTCGCGCACGCATCCGGGGTTGTTAAAGCGATTGTTTGAACTGGAAGTGCCTGAAATTTTTGATGGCGTTGTTGAGCTTAAATCGGTCGCTCGCGAAGCGGGTGATCGTTCTAAAATTGCTGTTCATTCGATTGATCCAAATGTAGACCCCGTAGGAGCCTGTGTAGGCCCTAAAGGTGTCCGCGTACAGACGATTGTGGGCGAATTGAATGGGGAAAAGATAGACATCGTGCGCTGGTCGGAAGACCCGAAAGAGTTTGTTGCCAACGCATTGAGCCCATCCAAAGTGCTCGCGGTTGAAGTCGAGGAGGATCAGAAGGTAACAAGCGTGGTTGTGCCTGATTATCAGCTGTCTTTAGCAATTGGAAAACGCGGTCAAAACGCCCGATTGGCGGCGAAACTTACGAGTTGGAAAATCGATATTAAAAGCGAGTCTCAGGCAGTTAAAGAAGGATATGAAATCCCTGAGTCAGCCTATGATATACTAGAGTCAAAAGACACGCGCGCTGAGGATGAACAGGTCACTGAGTAAGGGGGGAATCATTTGAAACGAAGAAAAATACCGCTGCGTAAATGCGTAGCCTGCCAGGAAATGATCCCTAAGCAACAATTGATTCGTGTCGCTCGCAGTCCGCAAGGGGAAGTGTCGATGGATCCAACTGGGAAAGCGGCTGGCAGGGGCGCTTATCTTTGCGGGAACAAGGACTGCTTTTCCCTAGCAAAAAGTCGTAAGGCATTAGATCGAGCGTTGAATACTGCGATTCCTGAAGAAGTCTATGAACGCTTAGAATTGGAATGGATCGAGTTGAAGGACCCTGAATAAAGTTGAACAATTTTTAGGTCTAGCCACAAAAGCTGGTGGGCTCATCACTGGCGAACAAATAGTCGTTAAAGCTATCACGAGTAAGCAAGTATACCTGGTAATCTTGGCGGCGGATGCATCTGAGAATACAAGGAAGAAATTTCAAGACAAGTGTAGAAGCTACAGCATCCCTTTACGTTTCTATGCAGACAGGTATCGCTTAGGGCATTGTATTGGAAAAGAACAAAGAGTAGTTGTCGGTGTTAAAAATGATGGATTTGCCCGTGAACTGATGAAGCATATGGATAACGAAGAAGGGGGAAACATATGAGTAAAATGAGAGTGTACGAATTAGCGAAACAAACAAATTTAGCGAGTAAAGAACTGATCACCATTTTAAAGCAGCTTAATATTCAGGTTTCGAATCATATGAGCGCTTTAGACCGCGATCAAATCAATCAGGTTGAGCAGCATCTAAAGCAGGGTCGAACCCAGAAGGTGGATGGTCAGTTGGATCAAAAATCGGAGGCAACGCAGCAAAAGCAAAGTCCTCAAGGTCAACAGAACAAGCAGCAAGGCAGTAACAACAAGCCTAGACAAGGCGAGACAGAAAAGAGTGGTAATTTGGTGGAGAAAAAGGGAACGAATCAGCAAAAAAGTCAATCGCCAAGCGGCGGCGGAAGCAATCAAGGACGCGGGAAATCGAACACGAGAGGCAGAGGCGGCAATCAAAGACGTTCAGACAACCGCAATGCGAATAGACAAAAAGGCAGAAGGCCTCAAACACAACAACAACCGAGAATGCTAAAGCCATTACCGGAAAAGATTACGTTTAGTGAAGGAATGACGGTTGGCGAACTAGGCAAAAAATTAGGTCGTGACGCATCAGAAATCATTAAGAAGTTACTTCTGTTAGGGGTGCCGTCCACGATTAATCAAGAATTAGACAGCGAAACAATCATGTTGCTTGCGACAGATTACGGTGTTGAAACAGAAGAAATCATTTTAATAAATGAGCTGGAATTTGAAACGATCGAGGAAGTCGATGATCCCGCGGATCTACAAGAACGTCCGCCTGTTGTGACGATTATGGGACACGTTGACCATGGAAAAACAACATTATTGGATACAATCCGAGAAGCGAATGTTGTTACATCGGAAGCCGGCGGGATTACGCAACACATTGGAGCGTATCAAGTTGAAGTAAACGGTAAAAGAATTACGTTTTTGGACACACCAGGTCACGCCGCCTTTACGACAATGCGGGCGCGCGGAGCCGAAGTAACAGATATTACAGTGCTTGTTGTAGCGGCTGATGATGGAGTCATGCCTCAGACTGTGGAGGCGATTAGTCACGCTAAAGCAGCGGGTGTGCCGATTATCGTTGCTGTGAACAAGATGGATAAACCGACAGCGAATCCAGAACGTGTGATGCAAGAATTAACAGAGCACGGTCTTGTTTCCGAGGAATGGGGCGGAGACACGATCTTTGTTAAACTTTCGGCTTTACAAAAAGAAGGATTAGATGACCTGTTAGAAATGATTCTGCTTGTGTCGGAAGTTCAAGAGTATAAGGCGAATCCAAACAAACGAGCGCGCGGTACCGTAATTGAAGCGGAGCTAGACCGTGGTCGCGGTTCTGTGGCGACAATCTTAGTTCAACACGGCACATTGAAAGTTGGCGATCCAATCGTTGTCGGCAGCGCTTATGGACGCGTGCGGGCGATGGTTAATGACCAAGGTCGTCGAATTAAAGAAGCGCCGCCTTCAACTCCAATTGAAATTACAGGACTGAACGATGTTCCGCAAGCCGGAGATCAATTCATGGTGTTTGAAGACGAGAAGAAAGCAAGATCAATCGGTGAAAAACGAGCGTCTGTTAAGCGGGAAAGCGAATTAAGAGCGTCCGCTCGCGTTACGTTGGATGATCTATTCAGTCAAATCCAAGAAGGCGAAGTGAAAGAGGTCGGCGTCATTGTAAAAGCTGACGTGCAAGGTTCCGTTGAAGCGTTGCGTGATTCACTCGAAAAGATTGAAGTGCAGGGTGTTCGCGTACAAACGATTCACGCTGGCGTTGGCGCAATTACAGAATCGGATGTCATCTTGGCTAATGCATCGAACGCAATCATCATTGGTTTTAACGTGCGCCCTGAGGCAAATGCGAGACTTGTTGCGGAACAAGAGAAGGTTGATATTCGACTGCATCGTGTTATTTATAAAGCGATGGAAGAAATCGAAGCGGCGATGAAAGGAATGCTCGATCCCGAATATGAAGAGAAAATTATTGGTCAAGCAGAGATTAGACAAGTATTTAAAGTGTCCAGAATTGGTAATATTGCAGGTTGCTATGTAACCGAAGGGAAAATTTCGCGAGATGCGGGTGTGCGTGTGATCCGTGATAGCATCGTTATTTTTGAAGGTAAGTTGGATACGCTGAAGCGCTTTAAGGATGATGCGCGAGAAGTTGCGCAAGGGTATGAGTGCGGGATTACGATTGAAAGGTACAACGATATCAGGGAAGGCGATGTCATTGAAGCCTTTGTTATGGAAGAAATTAAAGTCTAGCGTGTTTTTTGAGTAATGCTGACCATTTTAATAGATACTAAGTCAATAAATTGATCTGTCGCGTTTGCGGCAGATCAAGACTGTTTAGAGGTGAGAAAATTGAGTAGAGTACGCAATAGTCGAATCGGCGAACAGATGAAAAAAGAGTTAAGCCAAATCATTCAGCTTGAACTAAAGGACCCGCGCGTTGGTTTTGTGACGGTGACCGCCGTTGACGTAACGGGTGATTTGCAAGAAGCGAAAGTGTATATTAGTGTGATGGGCAGCGACGAACAAAAAGAAGAATCTGTTCAGGCCTTACAAAAAGCAAAAGGATTTATTCGATCTGAGCTAGGCAAACGTATTCAGTTGCGCCATACACCTGACTTGCTGTTTCGAATGGACGAGTCGATTGAGTATGGAAATAAAATTGAAACGTTGTTAAAAGATATCAAAAAGGACTCGGATGATGGAATATAGCGATCAATTAGCGGCAGCGAGTCGTTTTCTAAATGAAAACGACCATTTTCTTGTTGTCAATCATGTTAATCCGGATGGTGACGCGACGGGATCCATTTTGGCAATGGGGTATTTGCTTCGATTATTAGGTAAGCAATTTACGCTAGCGAATGAAGGAGCAACTCCCGCTAAATTTTTTGCGGCGACGCCAAGTAGCTTGACGGTTCAAAACGTAAGTGAATCTCCGTTGCAACAGAAATATAAATATGTCATTACGTTAGATTGCGGGGATTTAGCTCGCGTTGGCGCTGTGGAGCAATATTTTGCGGATGATGTTCAAATTTTGAACATTGATCACCATGCGACAAATGATCATTTTGGCGCGGTTAATGTTGTACGTCCGCTTGCTTGCGCAACAGCTGAAATTTTGCTTGATTTATCCGCGCATAATCAATTTCCAATGAGCGTTGAATTAGCTTCGTTTCTTTACATGGGGATTTTAACGGATACAGGCGGGTTTCGATATGCGAATACGACGGCAGACGTGATGGAGAAGGTCGCTGAATTGTTGCGGATTGGGGTAGACCCAGGAGCGATTGCCGATCGTTGTTTAGAAACAATTCGTCGTTCCCATTTGGACTTACTACAACTCGTCTTGCCAACTTTGTCATTGCACCGACAGGACCAAATTGCTTTTTTGTCCATCTCACTGCAGGCGCGAGAACAGAGTCAGGCGGTTGATGAGGACATGGAACAAATCGTTAATTATGCCCGAAATATTGAAGGAGTAGAGGTCGGCGTTCTATTCAAGCAAATGGATCAACAAACGGTAAAAATTAGCTTCCGTTCCAGACAAGATGTCGATGTGTCGTTAATCGCCAAACAACTAGGCGGAGGAGGACATGCCAGAGCAGCTGGTTGTACCGCGCAGGGAAGTCTAGAGGAGGTCCAACGTCTCGCTTTACAGAAGATTGAAAATCTGTGGGGGGAAAAATGAGTCAAATTAGAGGCATTATCCCGTTACTCAAGCCGCCTGGATTTACCTCCCATGACTGTGTGGGGAAATTAAGAAGGTTGTTGAAGATAAAACGAATTGGACATACGGGCACACTCGATCCCTCTGTAACAGGGGTGTTGCCGCTCTGTATCGGTCAAGCGACAAGGATTGTCGAGTATTTGCAGGAGCTGCCAAAAGAGTACGTGGGGACAGTCGTGTTTGGACAAGCAACGGACACGGAAGACGCTGACGGCGAAATTATCGTTGATCAGCCGCTCGATACCGCTATTACGGGAGAACAGATCCATGAAGCGTTAGCGTCTTTTGTTGGGGTAATTCAACAAGTGCCCCCAATGTATTCCGCCGTAAAAATTGACGGTGTTCGTTTGCATAAGCTGGCTCGTGAGGGCAAAGAGGTGGAACGACCGCCGCGGGAAGTGGAAATTTACGAACTAGAATCATTATCGATGTCCTTGCAGCCGCCTTATCCTGAGGTGACGATGCGGGTGAAGTGTTCAAAAGGAACCTACATAAGAACGTTATTTGTTGATATCGGAAAAAAGTTAGGGTACCCTGCTCATATGAATGTATTGCAGAGAACGGCGAGCGAGCCATTTAAGTTGCAAGACTGTTATACGTTTGAACAGGTAGAGGAAGCTATTGCGCAAAAACGTTTTCATGAACTATTGAAGCCGCTCGATCTTGCTTTAATGCGCTTTCCGGCCTGGTCCGTTGAGAAGGAGCAAGCTGAGCGTGTGTTAAATGGGCAACAGATAAAATTAGATTTAGCTGTTGAGGCGGGGCAACTGGTTCGCATATATGGACCGAATCAACAGTTCCTCGGCTTATATCGTAGTTTTTATGAGAGGGATCAAGTGTGGGGGAAAGCGGAAAAAGTATTTCATGACTAAAAATTAGAAACAAAGAAGAGCAGTCAGGGGGGATTGATATGATCATTGAACATTTACAATATCCGCTGAAAGAGGGACAATTCGAACCGAATGTGATGGCGATTGGCTATTTTGATGGTGTGCACCAAGGGCACCGTCGTGTCATTCAAATGGCAATTGACAAAGCCAAGCAAAAGGAAGTCATGTCCGCGGTTATGACGTTTCATCCCCATCCGCGAGAAATATTAGGACAGAGCGGATACACGCGCTATTTAACACCGCTGGAAGCGAAGCTAGCTTTGTTTAAACAGCTTGGCGTACAGCGAGCCTATGTTGTTCATTTTGATATCCCTTTCTCCTCTATTTATCCTGAAGAATTCGTGAATGAATTTTTAATTCCGCTTCAAGCCCGTCAGCTTGTTGTCGGATTCGATTATACGTTTGGTTATAAGGGCAAAGGGACGGCGTACACGTTGAAAGAATTGAGCGAAGGACGGTATGAAGTAGATGTCATTTCTCCGATCGCGCTGTTAGGGGAAAAAGTAAGCAGCACGATGATCCGAGAATATCTGTATGGTGGACGCGTGGAGGAAGCAAATGATTTTTTAGGGCGTCCTTATCGTGTTCAAGGCCGAGTCATCCACGGGGAAAAGAGAGGCAGGCAAATTGGTTTTCCAACCGCCAATCTGCAGCTTGATGATCCTTATCTCATTCCAAAAACGGGCGTTTATGGCGTCAATGTTTCTGTTGACGATCAGAACTATTTTGGCGTCATGAATATTGGAATTAAACCGACTTTCGAGCATGAAAAAATAGAAAAAAGTCTTGAAGCTCATCTGTTCGACTTCAACGGAGATCTCTATGAACGGGAGATTAAAGTTGATTTTCTCTTTTTTATTCGGGAGGAGCAAAAATTTGCGGGTGTGGACCAATTGGTCGCCCAGATTCAGCTCGATGTAGCCTATGCAAAGCAAAAACGAACGGAATGTTGAGAGGGAAACAACTTTTTACAGGGTGTCATAACATTCCTGTGAACCTCATAGGAATGTTATTGAAAATCTCAGTAGCAAACATTTACTTGCTCATGTTATTATGTTACACTATTCGTGGTAATTTCATAGTTAGCAACCTTGTTGAATGAGAGTTCATTTGAACATCAACCTGAAAGGGAGCGATCGGTTTGGAATTACCGAAGGCCGATGATTATGATCGGCGTCTTAGTCTGTTATGCCAACACGTAGCTACGATTTGTTGTAGCAATGAATTTAAGAAACTCCATAAAGAAATGTCTAGAATCTATCGGAGGAATGGATTAAGAGATGCAACCCGCATTGCATTTCAGGATAGTTTGTTTTCGATATACTTAGAACAGGTTCAACCTGAAGCTGGGGAAGAGTTATTATCTCCGTAGTCCATGCATGTGATCATAACATCGCATGTGAAACAAAGACTGCGCGAACAGCGACAACAACGTATTTCGGTACAAGACATCATCCGCCAAGCTAAATCCATTCCAGGAACGATTCCAGTCGCTACCCGATTTCGCGGGTTTTCGTCTCACGCTGGCAGGACATATGATATGGTGGTTAAGGACATTGCGAAAGGACGTCTGGTCATTACCGTGATTGGCAAGTAACCTTAGCTTGGATGATCGAGCGCACCGACGATGGATCTAGGCTATGGGGATTATTTAAAGGAGGTGAAGAAGGATGGCATTGACACAAGAACGAAAGTTACAGTTGATTGAAGAATTTCGTACTCACGAGTCCGATACAGGTTCTCCTGAAGTACAAGTTGCTATCCTCACGGAAAAGATTAACTATCTGAATGAGCACTTGCGCGAGCATAAGAAGGATCACCATTCTCGCCGCGGGCTTCTTAAAATGGTAGGACAACGCCGTAATTTGTTGAACTACTTAAGAAATTCCGATGTGACTCGTTACCGTGATTTAATCAATAAGCTTGGTTTGCGTCGATAGAACAAAAGCGGGGAAATCCCCGCTTTTTCTGTTGTTGCAGTGACTGGAGGAAAATGGCTAATCAGCCAGTTTTTTAGCTAATAAAGTGAAATGAACGATTTCCTCTTTAATTTTTGGGTTAGCAGGAAATACTAGCTTAATGAAGAAGTGCTTATATGATAATAGAAATGAAGGGAGGCACTATCATGGAGATTTTTGAATACGAGTTAGGTGGTCGTAAATTGACCATCGAATATGGAAAAGTGGCCAAACAAGCGAATGCGTCGGTATTAGTGCGTTATGGTGATACGGTTGTGTTGTCGACTGTGACCGCATCAAACGATCCATCCCATTTAGACTTTTTCCCATTAACGGTTAACTATGAAGAACGTCTGTATGCTGTCGGGAAAATTCCAGGGGGGTTCATTAAGAGAGAGGGCAGACCCAGCGAAAAAGCAATTTTAGCAAGTCGTTTGATCGATCGCCCGATTCGCCCGCTTTTCCCAGAAGGTTTCCGTAATGAAGTGCAAGTTGTGAATGTTGTAATGTCAGTTGATCAAGATTGTTCCTCCGAGATTGCGGCAATGATTGGAACGTCCGCGGCGTTATCTATTTCTGATGTTCCGTTTAGCGGGCCGATCGGTGGAGTGATTGTTGGACGGATTGACGGCGAATTCGTGCTGAATCCGACGATTGAACAGCTTACGCAAAGTGATATTCATCTTGTCGTAGCTGGAACGAAAGAAGCAATCAACATGGTGGAAGCGGGGGCTGAAGAAGTCTCTGAGGAGGTCATGTTGGAGGCAATTATGTTCGGTCATGATCACATTCGTTCGATTGTTAGCTTTGTTGAAGACATCCAGGCGAAGATTGGTAAACCGAAAATGAATGTTGTTTTACACGGTGTGGATGAGGAGATTGATCAGGCCGTTCATACGTTTGCAAAAGATCGTCTAATTGAAGCCATTAAGATTGAAGAGAAGCATGCCCGTCAAGAGGCGATCGATGCGATTGATGAGGAAGCAAAGGAGCATTTTGCGGAACAGTTCCCAGAACAAGAAAAGGCCATTTCAGAAGTGATCCAGACGATTGTGAAGGAAGAGGTTCGTCGTCTGATTACGGAGGAGAAGGTTCGCCCAGATGGTCGTTCAATAGAAGAGATTCGTTCGATTTGCTCTGAGGTTAACTTGTTGCCGAGAACGCATGGATCTGGATTGTTTACACGGGGTCAAACACAAGCGATGAGCATTTGTACGCTTGGAGCGTTAGGCGATGTGCAGATCCTAGATGGTCTTGGTATCGAAGAGACGAAGCGTTTTATGCACCATTATAACTTCCCGCCATTTAGTGTCGGTGAAGCAAGACCTTTGCGGGCGCCTGGAAGACGTGAGATTGGACATGGGGCGCTAGGTGAAAGAGCGTTAGAACCCGTTATCCCTTCGGAAGAAGAATTCCCATATACGATTCGCCTTGTCTCTGAAGTCCTAGAGTCAAATGGTTCAAGTTCGCAAGCAAGTATCTGCGCTAGCGTCTTGGCGATGATGGATGCTGGTGTTCCGATTAAAGCGCCTGTCGCTGGGATAGCAATGGGACTTGTTAAAGAAGGCGGGAACGTTGCGATCTTATCTGATATCCTTGGTCTGGAAGATCACCTTGGCGATATGGACTTTAAAGTTGCGGGTACGCGTCAAGGGATTACAGCCTTACAGATGGATATCAAAATTGAAGGAATCGATCGCGCTATTTTGGAACAAGCGTTGCAACAAGCAAAAGAAGGCCGTATGCACATTTTAGACAAGATGCAAGAAGCGATCACAGCCCCAAGGGAACAGTTATCCCCGTTCGCGCCTAAAATTACAACGATGAAAATCGATCCCGATAAAATTCGCGATGTAATTGGCCCAGGCGGAAAGATCATCAACAAGATCATTGAAGAAACGGGCGTTAAAATTGATATTGAACAGGATGGCAGAATTTTTATCGCATCAGTAGATGAAACAATGAACAATAAAGCAACACAAATCATTGAGGATCTTGTGCGCGAAGTAGCTGTTGGACAAGTCTACTTAGGCACCGTCAAGAGAGTCGAAAAGTTTGGCGCCTTTGTCGAAGTGTTTAGCGGCAAGGAAGGGCTCGTTCACATTTCTCAACTAGCGGAAGAGCGTGTTAATAAAGTAGAAGACATCGTTGAGGTTGGCGATCAGATCATGGTTAAGGTTGTTGAAATAGATAACCAAGGTCGCGTGAATTTATCGCGTAAGGCATTATTAAAAGAAGAGCGTGAAAGCAAAGAGGACGCGGAAGGAAAACGAACGGAAACGAAAGTTTCGAAGTAAAGTTTTCCTTTCGGACTTGTCCGAAACCTCTCTAAAAACAACATAGGAATTGAAAAAGCTTCGAGATTAGAAGCTTTTTTTGCTTGTAAAAACCTCGATGAAAAATGTTCATGGAGGTTTTTTTAGTTGAGCCGCATTCTTATACATACTTGAAACAAGACTGTCATACCTTGTACCAATGGAAAAAATGGGCATTGGAGGCGGTTGGGATGAACAAGAGAAGAGCGCAGTCCCAAGTTTTAATGGGCGGCCTATTTCTTTTGCTATTTTTATATTTATTTAATTCCCCTACGATTGATCAATATATCGCGAGTGTGAAAGGACAACCCGTTGTCGCTCCGATCCAGCAAGCGGAGTGGATTGAAAAGTTGGAGGAGTTGAAAAGCAAACATGATCTTAAGCCAATTGACGCCCGCATTGATCCCGTTTGGAAGGCCATTCCTGGGTATGACGGACTAAAATTAGATATAGAGGCATCGATCGAGAATCTAGGTAAACGGGGTAAATGGGATGATGAGGCCGTTGTTTTTGAAGAAGTAAAACCAACTGTCGTCTTATCTGATTTAAAACCATCGCCCATTTATCGCGGAAATGCGGAGAAACCGATTATCAGTTTTATGATTAATGTCGCATGGGGTAATGAGCATCTGCCTTCCATTTTGGAAACGTTGGACCGCTATAAAGTGAAGTCAACCTTTTTCTTGGATGGGTCATGGGTAAACAAATATCCGGACGAGGCGAGGAAAATCAAAGAGGCGGGCCATGAAATCGGCAGCCATGCCTATTCGCATCCGAAAATGGCCGATATTTCATTAAACAGAATTCGCCTGGAAATTACGAAAACAAATGAAGTATTGCAAAAAGAACTTGGTGTGAAACCGACATTGTTCGCGCCCCCCTCAGGATCGTTTGATGATCGAACGGTGCAGATGGCCGCGCAAGAGGGAATGTACACGATCTTGTGGACGCTCGATACAATCGACTGGCGCAAACCCGCCCCAAGTGTCATTCTTGATCGAATTAACCCGCAGTTGGCTAACGGCAGCTTAATCCTGATGCATCCCACGAAGGAATCCGCGATTGCTTTACCGAAGATGATTGAGGCGGCCAAAGCAAAAAAATTAAAAGTCGGAACGGTGAGTGAACTGCTCTCTTCAAAACGAATTTACACTATTGAGTAGGGTTCAACATTCTGATATAGTAGATATATTGTCAAAAATTAGATGCTTTTTAATCGTATAGGTTTTTTAAGGAGGCTTTCACTCGTGATCGAAAAATACACCCTTGATAATGGGGTTCGCGTCATTGTTGAGAAGATCCCAACAGTTCGATCTGTTGCTTTAGGGATATGGGTAGGTACAGGTTCCCGCCATGAAGAAGCAGGAAACAATGGAATATCACATTTTACTGAACACATGCTTTTCAAGGGAACGAAATCGCGATCTGCGAAAGAGATAGCCGAATCGTTCGATCATATCGGGGGACATGTGAATGCGTTCACCTCTAAAGAATATACATGTTATTATGCTCGTATCTTGGACGAACACGCTCCGCTGGCGCTCGATATATTAGCGGATATGTTTTTCCATTCAACTTTTGATGAGGAAGAAATTACGAAAGAACGAAAAGTCGTGATTGAAGAAATAAAGATGTATGATGATACGCCAGATGATCTTGTTCATGATTTGATTGCAAAGGCGAGTTTTCAAAATAATCCGCTTGGGTATAGCATTCTTGGGACGGAAGATGTGTTGAACACGTTTACGCGGGATACGCTTATTGACTATGTAGAGCAACGTTATACACCCTCAAACTTGGTCATTACCGCCGCTGGAAATGTAAGCGATCAATTGTTAGATTCGATCCAAAGTTACTTTTCAACCTTTTCAAGGGAACTAAAGCCGTCGAGTGGAGCGCTAGATGCGCGCGATTTTGATTCGACGGTCCGCATTAGACAGAAGGAAACGGAACAAGCGCATCTATGCCTTGCTTTCCCTGGGTTAGAAATTGGGAATGAAGATATTTATTCGCTTATTTTGACGAACAACATTTTAGGAGGAAGCATGAGTTCACGCCTGTTTCAAGAAGTGCGCGAACAACGAGGACTCGCCTATTCTGTATTTTCCTATCATTCATCGTTTAAAGACAATGGGATGTTTACCGTCTATGCGGGTACGGCGCCTCACCAGTTGGAGGAAATGTACAAGGTAATTACCTCCACGTTACAGCAATTGAAGCGGGATGGGATGAGCGCGGACGAATTGAAAAAAGGCAAAGAACAATTAAAAGGAAGTTTAATGTTAAGTTTGGAGAGTACCAATAGTCGAATGAGCCGATTGGGTAAAAACGAATTGTTGCTTGGCAAACATCTTACGCTCGATGAAATTTTGGAGCGGGTTGATCAGGTCAGCTTAGAACATGTCCGAAGCACAATCTTTAAAGTGTTGGACAATAAGATGTCAATCGCCTTGGTAAGTCCGTTTGAGCAACTGCCAGCAACCTTTAATCAAAAGGATCTGTTAAGTTAGTTAGAAAGATAGGTGACATGTTTTGCAACAGCAAGTGAATATTCAGATTATGAAGTTGCCTGGAAACGAGGACATCTCACTTCCAAAAAAAATGTCGGAGACCGCTGCGGGTTTTGATCTGTATGCGGCTGTTCGGAAAGCGGTTCAGTTAATGCCGGGTGAACGGGTGTTAATCCCAACCGGCTTTGCCCTTGCGCTGCCGTCGAGTATGGAAGCCCAAATCCGACCACGCAGCGGATTGGCATTGAAGCAAGGGGTAACTTGCCTCAATGCTCCAGGCACGATTGACGCTGATTACCGCGGGGAAGTTGGCGTAATCTTAATCAATCATGGAGAGAATCCGTTTGTCATTGAACGCGGTGATCGGATCGCTCAAATGGTAATCCAGTGGTTGCCCATCGTTACCTTAAATGAGAGCGATGCGCTGCCGCCTACTGAGCGCGGCGCCGGCGGGTTTGGACACACTGGGGTTTAATTTATCATCAATTGGGAGGATCTAAGCCGAAGCTGTAAGCTCCTTGAAGTCTACACGGTTTTGTTGCGGCGTCAGCCCTCTGTCTAAAGGTACTTTCTGTATAGAAGGTACTTTTTTTCATCTTACAAGCATATCTTCCAGTGCGAGGGTTTGCGCTCACAATGCTAGAAAGGACGGATCGGAATGCGATTTAGCAAGTTTAGCGGGAAAGAAGTCATCGATTTAGATAATGGGGAACGAATGGGAGCTCTGGGGCATTCAGATCTTGTGATCGACCCCGAAACAGGGCAAATTGAGTCCATCATTTTACCAGGCGGATCAATTTTGGGTTTCCGTCGTCGAAGAAATGATGTTGTGATTCCTTGGCGCTCGATAAAAAAAGTTGGACCAGATATGATCATTGTAGAATTAAAGGAAAGAGGTCGGGCGGGTTCTTAGTGTTTGAAACGCTGTAACGGATTCATAGGCCTCTACATAGGATGGGGGTAGAACGCAACGAATTCCAGCAAACCAATTTCAATATAAACCATGAGTTTGCTACTTTCAAAGAGCGCTTCCCTGTAGTAAACTGTTGAAAGGGGTTAACTGCTACATGTTTACAGGAATTCAGGCTACCTTCATCGGAGGAGATGCTCGCCAACTCGAAGTGATTAAAAAGTTTATTGAATTGGATGCATCGGTCACGTTGATAGGGTTTGATAATCTGGAAAGCAATTTCACTGGCGCAGTTAAAAAAGAGTTATCTCTCGACGTGCTTAGGGATACAGATACGCTCATTTTACCGATCGTCGGAACAGACGAAAAAGGAAATGTGGAAAGTATTTTCTGTTCAAATTCCATCACTTTAACTGCCGATCATTTTGAGGCGATGAATCCGAACGTTTCAATTTATACCGGAATCGCGAAACCCTTTTTAAAAGAGCAATGCGCGGCCAATCAATTAAGATTAACTGAAATCCTTGATCGAGATGACGTCGCCATTTATAATTCGATACCTACCGTTGAAGGGGCCTTGATGATGGCCATTCAGAATACGGACATTACGATTCATGGATCTACTAGCATCGTGCTCGGCCTTGGCCGCGTCGGAATGTCTATGGCTCGAGCTCTCCATGCATTAGGAGCTCGAGTGAAGGTAGGCGCTAGAAACCCTAAAGATTTAGCTAGAATTTTCGAAATGGGATTAACTCCTTTTGAGCTGGGGGGTCTAGCGGACCAAGTCGTTGACGCTGATATTGTTTACAATACGATTCCGAAAATGATGCTTACCGAGCAAGTTATCGCCCGCATGCCGCATGATACGCTAATTATTGATCTTGCTTCCAAACCTGGAGGAACAGACTTTCGATATGCCGAAAAAAGAGGGATTAAAGCCTTGCTAGCGCCTGGTTTGCCTGGAATAGTTGCGCCTAAAACAGCAGGCCAGATCATAGCAAACACATTGTGTAGGCTGGTCACTAAGCATTTGGCAAATCGGGAGGGAACATCATGAAATTAACAGGAAAAAGAATTGGATTTGGTGTCACGGGATCACATTGCACATTAGAAGAAATCATGCCGCAGGTTCAAACATTGGTTGATGCGGGGGCGGAAGTGATTCCGATTATTAGCCATACAGTCGCTACGACCGATACGTATTTCGGAAATGCGAAAGACTGGTTACAACAACTTCGAGATATTACAGGTCATCAAATAATTTCTACGATTGTGGACGCAGAGCCCCTAGGGCCAAAAAATCCGTTAGATATTATGGTGATTGCGCCGATGACGGGAGGTTCAACGAGCAAACTTGCTAATGCGTTGACTGATAGCCCTGTCTTAATGGCGGCGAAAGCAACGATGCGGACACACCGTCCAGTCGTTGTTGCGATTTCCACAAATGATGGATTGGGGCTGAACCTTGCAAATATTGCAAAGCTAATGGCTTCAAAAGATATTTACTTTGTTCCATTTGGGCAGGATTCGCCCGAGAAAAAGCCGAAATCATTAGTTGCGCGTATGGAATTGATCAAGGAAACTTGTGAGATGGCGCTAGAAGGGAAACAGCTGCAACCTGTCGTCGTAGAAAAATTCAAATATATGAATTAGAAAAGAGTCTATAAAGGAGAGAAGATCATGTCGAATTCAAAGACTTATAATGTAGCATTAGTGGGAGCAACAGGCGCAGTAGGAACTCAAATTTTGGGTTTACTTGAAGAACGTAATTTTCCGATTGGAAAATTAAAATGTCTCTCCTCAGCAAGATCCGCAGGGGCCACGCTCACGTTTAAAGGGGAAACCGTCACGATTGAAGAGGCGACTCCAGAAAGTTTTGAAGGAGTTGATATCGCCCTCTTCAGCGCGGGCGGCAGCGTCAGTAAAGCGTTAGCGAATGAAGCCGTAAAACGCGGGGCTGTTGTGATCGACAATACAAGCGCTTATCGGATGGATCCAGAGGTGCCGCTGGTTGTGCCAGAAGTGAACATGGATCACGCGAAAGAACACAAAGGGATCATCGCTAATCCGAATTGTTCCACAATTCAAATGGTTGTGGCTTTAAAGCCGTTGCTGGATGAATATGGACTGGACCGAATCGTTGTTTCTACCTATCAAGCTGTATCTGGGGCAGGCAGCCGAGCAATCGATGATTTGAAAAATCAAACCGAGGCGGCATTAGCTGGAAAAGAAGTGAAGGGCGAGATCTTACCGGTCGGTTCATTGCCTAAAAAACATCCAATGGCATTCAATGCGATTCCGCAAATTGACGTGTTTGAAGACAACGGCTTCACAGCGGAAGAAATGAAAATGATCAATGAAACAAAGAAAATATTCGGTGATGATCAGATCAAAGTCGCGGCGACCTGCGTCAGAGTACCGGTTCTTTTTGGACACTCTGAATCTGTATACATCGAAACGAAAAAGCCATTTGAAGTAGAAGATGTGAAAGAGTTGTTAACGAATTTTGAAGGGATTACTGTAGTGGATCAGCCAGCGGAGCAAGCCTACCCATTAGCGACGGACGCGGCAGGTAAGAAAGAGGTATTTGTCGGTCGAATTAGAAAGGATCTATCTTATTCGAATGGCCTGCACATGTGGGTTGTATGTGATAACCTAATTAAAGGCGCTGCTTGGAACGCTGTGCAAATCGCTGAAAATTTAGTCGCCGAAAAATAAAATAAACGATCGAATCTAAGCATGTTCCCTACAATGAATCTGGCAAGGGAGTATGAAGAATAATGAAAACTCTTGTGCAAAAATTTGGCGGTTCCTCTCTTTCTTCATTGGAAGGAAGAGAGGAAGCCATTGGTCAAATCCGTTCGGCTATTGAAGAAGGGTATGCTGTTTGTGTGGTCGTATCAGCCATGGGCAGACAAGGACAGCCTTACGCAACAGATACGTTGCTGACATGGATGAATGAGCACGGATCAGCTTTAGAAGCGAAGGATCTAGATTTATTGCTTCACTGCGGCGAGGTGATCTCAGCGACGACTTTGGCAAGTATGCTCAACCAGAAGCAGATACCAACAACGGTGTTTACGGGAGGGCAAGCTGGGATTATAACCAATCGCGAGTTTGGCAATGCCCAAATTCAAAAAGTAGAGCCAGACCGTTTGCGGCAAGCATTGCAAGATTATAAGGTCGTCGTTGTAACTGGCTTCCAAGGTAGAACGCTGGAGTGGGAAATCACGACACTCGGGCGAGGCGGAAGCGACACGACCGCAACGGCGCTGGGTGTCGCTTTGCAAGCAGAAAGAGTAGATATTTTTACAGATGTTAGCGGAGTCATGACAGCCGATCCGCAGATTGTTGAAGAAGCCCAACAGCTTGAGATGGTAACATATACTGAAATAGCGAATATGGCTTATCAAGGCGCCAAGGTGATTCATCCTCGGGCTGTAGAGCTGGCGATGCAGGGGAATATTCCGATTCGGATTCGTTCGACGTTTACGAATGGGTTGGGCACCCTTGTCACCCATCGATCTGAATTAGAACGGGGCAAAGGAGTAGCCGAGCGTTTGATTACGGGCATTGCCCATATCTCAAACATTACGCAAATCAAAGTGTATGCCAAAGAGGGACAGTACGACTTACAGTTGAGCGTGTTTAAAGCGATGGCTGAACATGAAATTAGTGTAGATTTCATCAATGTAAATCCGATTGGCGTTGCTTACACGGTTAGAGACGCGTACACTGAAAAGGCCGTCCATATTTTAAGAGAGATGGGTTATGAGCCGAAAGTGATCCCGCGCTGCGCCAAAGTTTCGTTAATTGGGGCAGGTATGGCGGGAGTGCCTGGTGTGATGGCTCAGATTACGGAAGCGCTGAATGAGAAAGATATTCAAATTTTGCAGTGCGCTGATTCTCACACAACGATATGGGTACTTGTGAAAAATGATGACACGAATCGAGCTCTTCGAGCTTTGCATCATAAATTCAATCTGCACAAGGTATCAAACTAGAGATGAAGGAGGGGCTAATAGTTGGTTGATTTTGGACGATTATTAACAGCTATGGTTACACCATTTAACGATGAATTAGAAATTGATTATGATCAAGTAGATAAACTTGTGGACCATCTAATAGAAACAGGTACGGATACGATTGTTGTCGCGGGGACAACGGGAGAGTCTCCGACGCTAAGCGGAGCGGAAAAGGTAGCGCTTTTTAAGCGAGTCGCAGAGCGCGCCGCTGGCAGGGCAAAAGTCATCGCGGGCACTGGCAGCAACAATACGAAGGCTTCCATCGAATTATCTCAACAAGCCGAGGCGGCGGGAGTAGACGGGTTGATGCTTGTCGCGCCTTACTATAATAAACCTTCGCAAGAGGGACTTTATCAGCACTTTAAAACGATTGCGAAATCGACCGCGCTGCCTGTGATGATTTACAATATTCCTGGCAGGTCGGCTATTAATATTGAGGTTGAGACGATTTTGCGTTTAGCGGAAGTTGATAATATTACCTCTGTGAAAGAAGCGAGCGGTGATTTATCCGCAGTTTCTGAACTGGTTGAGAAGTCACCCGCAGGATTTAAAGTGTATTCGGGAGACGATAAATTGGCGTTGCCTACACTTAGCGTCGGCGGTTACGGTGTTGTGAGTGTTTCAAGCCACGTTGTTGGTAATCAATTAAAAGAAATGATCGAAGCGTATGTTGCCGGTCAAGTTGAAAAAGCGGCGACATTGCATCGTAAATATATGCCAGTCTTTGAAGGACTATTTATTACAGCGAATCCAGTTCCAGTAAAATATGCATTAGAAAAACAGGGTGTTTCCGTTGGATCTGTGCGACTTCCACTCGTGTCCGTGACAGAAGAAGAAGCCAAATTTATCGATTCATTATTTACCTAAGGAAAAACAGCAGCGCGCATCGATGACGCTGCTGTTTTTTGTGTCTTAAACATGACGAGCAGGCTGATCTGTGTTGGATTCGTCACCACTAACAAATCTGCTTTTCATTAAAAGTCCATTCATGTATAATTAATTCTAAGTGACTCGTTCGGTTAAGTTGGAACTACTGACAACTAAATAAGGAGTCAAGAAGGAAAGGAGGTATCAAGTTGTTAAAACATGACAACAAAGTTTTGTCTATATTCGCATTGGGCGGCGTTGGCGAAATAGGCAAGAACATGTACGTGGTTCAATATGACAATGAAATTCTCGTGATTGACGCGGGACTTAAATTTCCTGATGCGGGAATGCTCGGCATTGATTTAGTGATCCCCGATATTAGTTATTTAATGGAGCATAAGGAGAAGGTGAAAGGGGTGCTAATCACCCATGGTCACGAAGACCATATTGGCGGGCTATCCTACTTTCTTAAAAATATAAATGTTCCTGTGTATGCCAGTAAACTCACGGTCGGTTTGATAAAAGGAAAGTTACGGGAAGCGGGTATTTTAAGAAACACGACACTACATGTGGTGGACTCTCATTCAAAAGTGAGCTTTCAATATTTGAAGGCCAGTTTCTTCCGAACAACGCACAGTATTCCTGATTCCTTGGGGGTGTGCATCGATACACCTGAGGGGAAAGTTGTTTATACAGGAGACTTTAAGTTTGACCAAACGCCTGTTGATCGAAATAGTTCGGATTTTGCGGCGATGAGTCGGTTGGGAGATGAAGGTGTGCTTGCGCTACTATCCGACAGCACAAACGCGGATAAACCAGGCTTTACCGGTTCGGAGTGGGAGGTTGGACAAGCGATTGGGCGGGTGTTTAGTCATGCCACGGGCAGAATTATTTTTGCAACGTTCGCTTCTAATATTCATCGGATTCAGCAAGTGTTCGATGCGGCGGCTCGTTTTGGCAGAAAGGTAGCGATCGTTGGTAAAAGTATGAAAAACGTAACGAAAATCGCTCATGAGCTTGGCTACCTGCAATTCGAAAATGATATTCTACTTGAACCGGAGGAAATCCAAAGGCTCCCGGTTGATCAGATCGTTATTTTAGCGACAGGAAGTCAAGGGGAACCGATGTCCGCCCTTAATCGGATGGCAAGATCGGCGCATCGGAAAGCGGATGTTATGCCAGGGGATACGGTCGTGATTGCATCGACGCCGATCCCAGGCAACGAGCGGCATGTCGGACGGGTGATTGATCAATTGTTCCGTATCGGCGCCGACGTTATCTATGGACCAGACATCCATGTTTCGGGGCATGGTTCACAAGAAGAGTTAAAGTTAATGTTAAATTTAATGAAACCAAAATATTTTATTCCCGTCCATGGCGAATTTAGGATGATGCGCGCCCACGCCCGCATTGCTGAACAAGTCGGAGTGTTACCAGGAAATATCTTCTTGCTTAATAATGGGGATACGGTTGAGATCGTTGATCAAGACGCGAGACAGGGCGGCGCTGTGCATGCCGGACAAGTGTTGATCGACGGTTTGGGGGTCGGTGATGTCGGCAATATTGTGTTGCGTGATCGGAAGTTGCTCTCCGAAGATGGCATTTTAGTGATTGTTGTGACTTTATGCAGAAGAACAGGGAAGATCCTATCTGGACCTAACATCATCTCGCGAGGTTTTGTTTATGTTCGTGAATCCGAGGAATTGTTGGATGAAGCGAACCAACTTGTTTCCCAGACTTTAGCTCAGTGTCATGCTGATCAAGTGAAGGAATGGTCTTCTTTGAAATCAAATGTACGAGATGCGCTTAGTAGATTCCTCTATGATCAAACAAGACGCAGACCGATGATCCTTCCTATAATTATGGAGGCTTAAAAAATGAGAGGTGTCCAAATGGACACCTCTTTTTGCTGCGTGGATTCCTATCATACATGATAAACAAAAATACGAACATACTAATCAAAGGAAAGTATTCGTTAAGTTGGAGGGAATCAGATGACTTTTGATTGGAGTCAATTTAATAAGCAATATACAGATCAGAGAAATCCATTGTTAAATCATTCCCCTAAAGCATCAGAGGAACCGCAACCGGAACTACCCGCTGCCGAGGAAGGGAAAAAGCCAGGCGTTTTGGACACGATCCAGCAACTAGGGCAAACGAGTGTGGCCCAAAGTCCGGATAGTAATATTCAATGTTTGACGATTATCGGACAAATAGAAGGTCATTTGCAGCTTCCGCCGCAAAACAAAACGACTAAATATGAGCATTTAATTCCACAATTAGTGGCAATTGAACAAAACCCGAAAATTGAAGGGTTGTTAATCGTGCTCAATACAGTTGGCGGTGATGTAGAAGCGGGATTAGCGATTGCAGAGATGATTTCTTCGTTATCGAAGCCAAAAGTATCACTCGTGCTTGGCGGTGGACACAGTATCGGTGTTCCGATCGCGGTTTCTACGGACTATTCGTTTATCGCTCCCTCAGCGACGATGATCGTTCATCCTGTTCGCTTAACTGGATTAGTTATTAACGTCGTTGAATCATTTGAATATTTGGAAAAGATGCAAGATCGGGTCGTTAAATTCGTCGTGGAACATTCTAAAATTCAAGAAGAAGAATTTAGGCAAATGATGCTTAAAGTAGGCGAATTGACTCGGGATGTGGGCACAAACATTGTTGGAAGCAAGGCAGTCGAAGCCGGATTGATTGATGAAGTCGGAGGCATCGCTCAAGCGATGAAGAAACTAAATGAAATGATTCAAGAAAATAAAGAAAATGGAATGCTGCAATAAGCGGGATTCCGTTTTAAAGGAGCGTTTGCATGATTATTTATTCTGTGATGCCGATGGAAGCAATCATGAAGAACATGGATAATGTGGATTATCAATATACCGAAACAGAAGTGGACGGTGTGCAAATGGTGGTCGAACATTATCCGCAATCAGCGGAAGCGAAGATCGTTCGTCTGTTAAGTCCAAATCCACAGGACTACCTAAATCCGAAGTTTTCACCTGGACAAACGATCTATTTTCGACCGAACTAGGGGCATCCCTAAATCTTCCTATGAAGGCAACGGGACATGTGGTATAATATAGTAAATAAGAGGCAGCCTATTAGGCTGCCTTCGGTGTTATATAGAGAGGTGAAGAAGTCAGTGGCATCGAAAAAGAAGAGAAGAAGAAAACAGTCGTCAGGGCATAAATTAAAGAGTTCAATCGTCTTTGAATTGTATGGACTTGTCCTATTAGCTGTCTTTCTAATTACACTATCTCGATATGGATGGTTTGGAGAGACTTTTTCGTGGATATTCCGTTTTTTTACAGGTACATGGGATTTTACAATTCCATTAATCGGAATGTTTTACGCCCTCTATATGATGATAAAAAGACAATGGCCGGCCTTATTTGCGCCTAGATGGATTGGGCTGTTCATTATGTTTTTTTCCATATTGTTATTAGATCATCTGTTTTTATTTGATCAATTAACAGCGCAAGGAAAATTTACAGATCAACATATCGTTCGAATTTCTTGGGATGCAATTTTACAAGAGAAGTTGCAACTTGAGAGAGGACAAGCGTCTACAACAGATATTGGCGGAGGCATGATCGGAGCCATTGGTCTCGCCGTAAGCTATTACTTATTTGCAAGAACAGGCACATTTATCATTGCTATTTTTACATTTTTAATCGGTCTGATGCTTTTGTTGCAGATTTCATACGTTAATCTATTTTCGAAGGTAAAACAAGCTTTAGTGGCGCTAAAGAATGCATTCGTCGAAAAAATGCAAGAAATTTGGCAGTTAATCATCGAAAAGAATCAAGCAAGGGAACAGACGACTGCTCCGCTGCCTGCCTCAGATACCGCGGATTATCAGGCTGTTGATCTTCAGGTTTTCGAAAAAGAAGAAGTACAGACTGTCACGCCTCCTGTTGAAGAGAGCGGGCCTGTTATTCATGATTTTGCGGAAACAGCATATCAACAAGAGGAAATGGATTTTCAGGTGGAGATAAATGATAAAACGCCTGCTCCGTCAAAGCGATTAGCGCCTGTGGACAAGAATGAGGATTTAGGCCTTCAAGATGTCGAGTTAATCAGCAACAATGAAAATGGAGTTATAGCCGAGGAACCTGTTGAAAATTATGAATTGCCAACGCTGCAGCTATTAACGAAACCGCGTCAAACGAAACAACAAGGGAAAGAATATCGGGACATGCAATCAAACGCCCGCAAATTGGAACAGACATTAAATAGTTTCGGCGTGCAGGCCCGCGTCATGCAAATCCATCGGGGACCCACCGTGACACGCTATGAAGTGCAGCCTGCGGTTGGCGTGAAAGTGAGCAGAATTGTAAATCTGTCAGATGATATCGCCCTTGCTTTAGCGGCGAAGGATATCCGGATGGAGGCGCCAATTCCAGGGAAATCAGCGATTGGGATCGAGGTGCCAAATGGGGAAGTTTCAATTGTTACACTCCGCGAAGTATTGGAAAGTTCAAATTATCAAGAATCGGATGGTAAACTGCATGTTGCTTTAGGACGGGATATATCGGGGGAGCCGATTGTCGCTGATTTAACTAAAATGCCTCATTTACTCGTTGCAGGGGCGACAGGCAGTGGAAAAAGCGTCTGTATCAATGGGATTATTACAAGTATTATTTTTAAAGCAGAGCCGCATCAGGTGAAGTTAATGATGATCGACCCGAAGATGGTCGAATTGAATATGTATAATGGAATTCCACATTTACTCTCCCCTGTCGTAACCGACCCGCGTCGGGCCTCGATGGCTTTGAAGAAAGTCGTCGTGGAGATGGAGAAGCGATATGAATTATTCGCAAAAAGCGGAACGAGAAACATTGATTTGTATAATCAGATGGTTGTTCAAGCTGGAGCTGGCCATCCACTACCTCACATTGTCGTCATTATTGACGAGTTGGCTGACTTGATGATGGTTGCCCCAAGTGATGTGGAAGATGCGATTTGTCGCCTGGCCCAGATGGCTAGAGCTGCGGGAATTCATTTAATCATTGCCACCCAGCGACCATCCGTTGACGTGATCACTGGGGTAATCAAAGCAAACATTCCGTCAAGAATCGCTTTCGGGGTTTCTTCAGTAACAGATTCAAGAACGATTCTCGATATGGGTGGAGCGGAGAAACTGCTAGGCAGAGGAGACATGCTTTATCTTCCTGTTGGCGCGTCAAAGCCAGTGCGGGTTCAAGGCGCCTTTGTGTCTGACCAAGAAGTGGAGGCGGTTGTTGATTTTGTGAAAGAACAGCAAACGGCCCGCTACCACGAAGAGATGATCCCGACGGAACCATCAATGCAAAAAGAGACGATTCCTCAAGACGACTTATATGAAGATGCAGTGAAACTTGTGATTGATGCTCAAACAGCATCGGCCTCATTTTTGCAAAGACGCTTTCGAATTGGTTATACGCGAGCCGCGCGTTTGATCGATATGATGGAGGAAAATCAGATCGTCGGTCCATTTGAAGGCAGTAAACCGCGGGAAGTTTTAATACAAAACACAGAAACAAATATTTCTTAACGGATAGAAAAGAATCCTATGTCAGAAACTAACTGTGTACAAACATGGAAAGGATGATTTAGGATGTGGACATGTCCTTATTGTGGAAATAGCGGCGGGGTCGGATTTGTTGATCCTAACCTGAAAGGAATGTTATGCATGCACCCGAATTGCGGCAGGTTCGATGAAATGACAGAGGGTAGGATCGAACTGTTGATGCGGTCGGATTTATATGAACAAAGTCTTGTCTAAATGAAGACAAGACTTTTTTTGGCGTAATCGCTATAAAATAGGTTAAACTATGCAAGGATCAGCGTATAATGGAAATAATATACCTTTACTTTAAGAAGGAGTGGAAACTCATTGAGTGAACCCGTGTTTCAAACCGTGACGGTAAATCAAATGAACGTCCATATTTTACCGACTGATAAATTTAAAACAACGACAATGGTCGTACATATTGAACAGGATTTAAAGGAAGAAACAGTAACTCAGACAGCGCTGCTGCCGTTCGTGTTAAAGCGGGGTTGCGTTAAGTATCCAACGGCGCAGCAACTTCGTCAATACATGGATGAATTATTTGGGGCGGTTTTTCATGCGGATATTGTAAAGAAGGGCGAGAAGCAGATCATCCAAATCCAACTGGAAATTGCTAACGAAAAGTACTTGTCTGATACAAGTCCATTGTTACAAAAAGGAATTGAGTTTTTAGGAGAAGTGATTTCACGTCCGCTTGTTGAAAATGGTGGATTTAATAAGAAAATCGTTGAAACTGAAAGCGGGCTTCTAAAGAAGCGGATTTTAAGTTTAATCGACGATAAAATTCGTTACGCAAATCAGCGCGTTGTGGAGGAAATGTGCAAAGAAGAACCGTATCGCCTATTGTCCTATGGGAAAACGGAAGAATTGGAACAAGTTGATCCAACTGCTCTTTATCAGTATTACCTTAAGCTGCTAGCGGAGAACCCGATCGACATTTATGTTGTGGGGGATGTCCAACCGACGGATGTTCAACAAGGGGTCGAGCGTTCGTTTCAGATCGAGCGTACGAACACGCGTCAGCTATCGTTTAATCCCGTTCAAAAAGAACGTGTTGAGGAGCAAGTTGTGATCGAAGAACTTGAGATTGGTCAAGGAAAATTGAATATCGGCTGCCGTACGCATACAACACTACAAGATGAGGATTATGAAACGCTGTTGATTTATAACGGCATCCTTGGCGGTTTTCCGCATTCAAAATTGTTCGTGAATGTGCGGGAAAAGGCGAGTTTGGCTTACTATGCGGTTTCTCGGTTAGAGAGCCATAAAGGGATGCTCATTATGATGTCCGGTATTGAAATTGATCGCTATGAGCAAGCTGTTGAGATTATGAAGGAACAATTGAAGATGATGCAGGACGGTGAGATTAGCGACACAGAAATGCAACAGACGAAAGCCAGTCTGATCAATCAGTTATTAGAAACGAAAGATAATGCGCGAACGATGATTGATTTTGCCTACAATGGTCAGTTAAGCGATACGAAAAAGACGCTGAAACAGTTTATAGATAAAATTAATCAAGTTACCGTAGACGCTGTCGTTGCGATCGCCAAAAAAATTGAAATCGATACAATCTACTTTTTGCGGGATAAGGAGGGGGAAGAATGAAAGAAATAAGGTATGAACAGTTAAATGAAACGTTGTATTATGAAAAATTAGAAAATGGACTCGACGTCTATATCTTACCAAAACATGGGTTTAGTAAAACGTACGCCACTTTTACAACTAAATACGGTTCGATCGACAATCACTTCCAAGTTCCAGGTAAGGAAAAAGTGAAGGTGCCAGATGGAATTGCTCATTTTCTGGAACATAAAATGTTCGAGGAAGAGGATGGCGATGTGTTCAATCAATTTGCTAATTACGGCGCATCCGCGAACGCTTTTACAAGCTTTGATCGCACCGCCTATTTATTTTCTAGCACAGGAAATGTCAAAGAAAACTTGACTACTTTATTGAATTTTGTACAGAAACCTTACTTTACAGATGAAAATGTGGAGAAGGAAAAGGGGATTATTGGGCAAGAAATTAAAATGTACGATGATAACGCTGATTGGCGGGTTTATTTTGGCCTTATTGAAAATATGTATCACCATCATCCTGTAAAAATTGATATTGCAGGAACGATCCCCTCTATAACAGAGATTACGAAAGAAATGTTGTACACGTGTTATGAGACGTTTTATCACCCAAGCAATATGCTTCTATTTATCGTGGGCGCAGTTAATCCGCAGGAGATTATTCAAACAGTTCGAGAAAATCAAGCAGCTAAGTCATATGAGCGGCAAGCGGAAATCATTCGTTACTTTGAAGATGAACCTACTCATGTGGCAAAGGAGCAATCAATAAGAGAAATGACTGTCGCTATGCCAAAAGTGATGTTTGGTTATAAGGATAAAACCGTGGGGCTAAGCGGAAATGAGCTGCTAAAAAGGGAACTAGCTACCCAACTTGTGTTAGATATACTGCTAGGGCAAAGTTCAGATTTGTATCAGCAATTGTATGAAGCGGGCTTAATTAATGATACATTTGGAACTGACTATAGCGGAGAGCCACATTATGGATTTTCAGCGATCGGCGGAGATACACCTGACGCTGAGCAGTTGGTTGAGCGGGTAACAGCCGGTTTGGAAGCGGCAAAAGTGAACGGGATTACGAAGGAGCAGTTTGAATTAAACAAAAAGAAGAAAATCGGTTCTTTTCTCCGTTCATTAAATTCAATCGAGTTTATTGCGAATTCATTTACGAAGTACGAGTTCAATGAAACGGACCTGTTTGAAATCGCTCCAACGCTGGAACAGTTGACGCTCGAAGATGTGAATCATAGATTAGCGGAACATATTCAGCCAGAACAATTAAGCGTATCAATGATTAAGCCAATCAGTTAGGGTTAACATATAAATTTACAAAGAGGTGGATGGTTATGATCCTCCTCTTTTCATATTGAGAATAGGAAGTGTATGGTGAGGAACAGTGGAAAAATGGGCGCTCGTAACGGGAGCAAGCGGAGGAATTGGCGCGGCGATTGCCGTCGCTTTAGCCAACAAGGGGTATGACTTGTATCTTCATTATTATAGCGGAGAAGCGCAGATTGATAAGTTAGTGATTGAATGTGAACAAAAAGGGAGTTGCGCGATCCCGATTCAGGCAAATTTGGCGAGGGTGGAAGAGATTGAGTGTTTGCGTGAGCGCATGCCGCGTTCGCCAGATGTCTTAATTAATAATGCAGGGCTAACCCACTACGGTATATTTACAGATACGAGCATGGAAGAAATTGATTTGTTATACGCGGTGAACGCGCGAGCGGCTTTTTTACTCGCGCAGTTATTCGTCCCGTCGATGATCAAACGGGGCTTTGGAAGAATCGTCAATATTTCTTCAATTTGGGGAACGACAGGCGCGTCATGCGAAGTGTTGTATTCCATGACGAAAGGCGCCCTGTTATCTTTTACAAAGGCGCTGGCCAAAGAAGTGGCGCCAAGTGGAATTACGGTTAATGCGGTTGCGCCTGGGGCGGTTGCGGGTCCTCTTTTAAATCGCCAATTCAGCGCGAACGAATTAGAGGAAATTGCGGCCGAAATCCCAATGGGGCGGTTAGGACAACCGAGTGAGATTGCCTCACTTGTCTGCTTTTTGATTAGCGATGAAGCAGCCTATATTACAGGCCAGGAATTAAGTCCGAACGGTGGTTGGCATACATAAGCGAATACAGGTAGCAAATTAAGAAAAACAGGGATAAGAAGATCTGAAAAAATCCATAATAACAAGTAGTAAGCGGGCATTTTTGCCTCTTGCTGTATGATGTAGGGAGAGTATGTGTCGATAAAACAAAAATGCCCTTTTCAGGGCATTTTTGTTTTATCGGGCGCGAATTGTCTTGAATAGTTGAAATCAGTTACTATAAACAACTAAAATGAAGAGTGAAAAAGAGAATTATGATATACTTATACCGATATAAGTAGGGGATGAGACAGTTGGTAGCGTCTAATTGGTATTTAGAGTGGGAAATTCACCGAAACAACCCTGGATTACTTGGTGATATTGCTGCTGTCCTCGGTATGTTAACGATTAATATTCAAACAATCAACGGGGTTGAGCCTTGTAAACGAGGCATGTTAATTCAGACGGATGATGATGAGAAAATAAACTTGTTAAAAAGTGTACTAGACGCGCTTGAAGATATTACGGTTACAGCGTTACGTAAATCCACGGTCATGGATACGTTAGCTGTTCGACATGGAAAATATAGTGTTCAAGACACAAGAGAAGAGAAAATATTTCGATTTGCGCGAGATGAGATTGGCTTGCTCGTTGAATTTATGGGAGAAATATTTAAAAAGAATGGACACCAACTAATCGGTGTGAGGGGAATGCCGCGAGTCGGAAAGACAGAGGCGATGATCGCCGCGAGTGTATCCGCAAATAAACGCTGGACGTTGGTTTCCTCCACGTTACTTCGCCAAACCGCGCGCAACCAATTGGCGATGAATGAATGGGCGGGGGAGAGCGTTTATATCATTGATGGCGTTGTTTCTACATTACGGGGAACGAACAAACATCGTAAACTTATGGAAAAAGTGTTGGCTTTGGAAGCGACGAAAGTAATTGAACACCCCGACATCTTTGCGCGCGAAACGGGCGGAAGCCTGGCCGACTTTGACTATATTATCGAATTGAGGAATCATCCAGATGAAGAAATTACTTATGAGGTTGTCAATGCGAGTATTTCCAATTTTGACATCACATAAGCAAGAGAGGTTGGACGATCATGGGGGGTGAAGGGATGAGCGAATTAGGTAATACATTAAAAGATGCTAGACTTAAAAAAGGTTTACAGCTCGAAGATATTCAGAACATAACTAAGATTCAAAAACGATACTTAGAAGCGATTGAGGAAGGCAACCTTGAAATTTTGCCTGGACATTTTTACGCGAGAGCTTTTGTGAAAAGTTACGCGGAAGCGGTTGGTCTTGATCCAGATGTTGTTTTAGAACAGATAAAAGATACACCGTTTGCCCAGCCTCAGATGGAGGAACCTAAGGTTCCCTTACGCAGGATGAAGCAAGAGAAAACCTTGTTTCAGCCAAGCAAATGGCTATCTCGGGTATTGCTCGGTTTATTTGCGGCGCTTATTATTTGTGTTATTGTAATTGGCGTTGGTCAGTTAAGTAAGTCCCAAAGTGATGGAGAAAGCGCTCAGCAACCACAAGGAGTAGTTGACGATGATCAAACGGAGCCGAATAATCCAGAGCAACCATCGCAGGAACCCGAGGAAACGCCTGAGCCGGAAGCGTCAAACAAACCCGTTTTGTCCTATCTTGCTCGTGAGGGGAATGCTTACAAGTATGAATTGACGGGCGTGGAACAGATCGAACTATCGATGACGGCTTCAGAAAGGTGCTGGTTTAGCTTAAGCAAGGATGGACAGAATGGAGAGAAAGTAGAGTCTGTTGAAATGGCTGCGGGCAGCGTAAAACAGTGGACAATGTCTGGAACTTCGGCGGCATGGCTACGGATTGGGGCGCCGCAAAATGTGAAGATTGAAGTGAACGGGCAGGCGCTTGATACGAGTATTATGGGAAGTTCAGCGCAAAACATTTCCATCATCTTAAAACAATAAAGCACCCTGCTTCTTTTAGCAGGGTCTTGTTTTTGACAGTGGTAAACCAATGTATTATACTGTAATAGGCCAAAAAAGTCCATTGTAGCAGTTTAGAGGAAAAGTGAGGACAAGGAAATGACTACGAAAACAGAAGCCAAGGAAAAGGTGGCCATCGTCACACTTGGATGCGAAAAAAATTTAGTCGATTCAGACATCATGTCTGATCTCATTGATAAAAAAGGATATGAATTAGTTAGCAACCCGGATGAAGCGACGGTAATCGTCGTCAATACGTGCGGATTTATTGATGCCGCAAAAGAAGAGTCGGTCAATACGATATTAGACATGGCTGATTTAAAAGACACGGGGAAAGTGAAGTCGCTGATCGTCGCGGGCTGTTTGACACAACGCTACAAAGAAGAATTGATGAATGAAATGCCTGAAATTGACGGTATTGTAGGAACAGGGGACTTTGATAAGATTACGGATATTATCGAAAAGTCTTTAATCGGAGAAAGACCTGTTTACGTCGGAAATCCTGTTTTCTCTTATGAGGATGTTTCGCGCAGAAAAGTCGAGGAAGGCACTTATACCGCTTATTTGAAGATTGCGGAAGGATGCGATAACACATGCACCTTTTGCATTATTCCCGATTTACGCGGGAAGTTTCGTTCGCGCAGTATCGAATCGGTTGTTCGTGAGGCGCAACAACTGGCGGATCAAGGAATTAAAGAGATTAGCTTGATTGCCCAGGATCTTACAAATTATGGGTTTGATCTTTATGGAGAGCGCCGTTTAGCTAACTTACTTGATGAAATTTCGAAAGTTCCGGGGATTGAATGGATTCGAATTCATTACGCTTACCCAGGTTATTTTTCTGATGAACTAATAGAAACGATTGCCTCCAACCCCAAAGTTTGCAAATACATCGATATGCCTTTACAGCATAGTGAAGATGCTATCCTAAAGAGGATGAGAAGACCAGGCAGACAGCGAGATACGCGTGAATTGATCGCAAAAATTAGAGACCGTATTGGACAAGTCGCGATTCGGACTTCAATTATTGTCGGATTCCCTGGAGAAACGGAAGAGGAATTTGAACGGTTGTGTGATTTCATTAAAGAGGTAAAATTCGATCGTCTCGGCGTCTTTACCTATTCTCAAGAAGAGGGAACGGCAGCTAATCGCCTCCCAGACCAATTGGATCAAGAGACAAAAGAGAGACGAGCAAACATACTCATGGAGATTCAAAGAGAAATCGCCGCCGAACAAAACGGTCGATTTGTTGGACAAACGTTAGACGTTCTCATTGAAAAATATGATGGAAAGAATGATATTTATATCGGAAGAACACCGTTTGACGCTAGAGAAATTGATGGCGAGGTGTTTGTGACCGGTTATGACGGACCGCTTGGCGAGAAGGTTCAAGTGAAGATTACTCATTCCTATGATTACGATTTATCGGGGGAGGTAGTCTAGGTGAATCTGCCCAACAGAATTACCTTGGCGCGCATTTTTCTTGTACCAGTAGTGATGTTATTCCTACTGGTACGCTTTGATTTTGGTGTTGTAAGTGTTGGCGAATTTAAGATTACCTACAGCGAAATCATTGCAACATTAATATTTATTATCGCGGCGAGCACAGATGGACTTGATGGGTATATAGCCCGCAAGAAAAAGATGATTACAAATTTAGGGAAATTTCTTGATCCGCTTGCAGATAAGCTGCTTATTTCGGCGGCGCTCATTTCACTAGTAGAAATGCACCGTTTAGATGCTTGGGTCGCGATTCTGATCATTAGTCGCGAATTTGCCGTAACTGGTCTGCGGTTAGTCGCAGTTGCCGAAGGACAAGTCATTGCAGCGAGTAACTTAGGGAAACTTAAAACAGTTATTCAAATTGTTGCCGTCTGTTCACTAATGATCAACAATTTCCCATTTTCTTATATTGGCATTCCTTTTTCAAGCATAGCTGTGTGGTTAGCTGTCCTTATTACACTATTTTCAGGTCTAGATTATTTCTTGAAGAATAAGCATGTGATTGACTTTGGTTGAAAAGGGATGTGGGGAATGTGGAAGCAGAGATCATTTCAGTAGGCACTGAATTGCTGCTTGGTCAGATTTGCAATACGAATGCTCAGTTTCTATCTAAGAGACTTGCCGAAATAGGGATCAACGTTTTTTATCATACCGCGGTTGGTGATAACCCAACCCGATTGCTTAACGTCGTTCGAAGCGCCGAGCAACGCTCTAATATCATTATTTTTACCGGTGGATTGGGTCCTACAAAAGATGATTTAACAAAAGAAACGCTTGCCGCCCATCTTGGTAAAACTAGAGTCGAACATAAACAAGCCATGGATCGGATACATAATTATTTTAAGCAACGCGGGATTGAAATGACGGCGAATAATCGTAAGCAATCTGAGATAATTGAAGGTAGCGTTGTCTTTCCGAATGATCATGGTATGGCTCCCGGCATGGCGATTGAAGTGAACGACATTCATTATTTATTGCTTCCTGGTCCCCCGAGAGAACTCCATCCGATGTATGATCGCTATACGATTCCTTACTTACAATCTCTTTTTCAAGAGAAATACACTGTTCATTCAAAAACGCTTCGTTTTTTTGGAATAGGCGAATCCATGCTCGAAGAAAAGTTGATCGATTTAATTGATCAACAAACGAATCCGACGATCGCATTGTTGGCAAGTGAGGCGGAAGTTTCTGTCCGTTTGACGGCAAAGGCTAAGGATTTAGACGAAGCAAACGAACGGATCGCTACGCTGGAAGCTGAATTACAAGCAAGGGTTGGGGATTCGATCTACGGGTATGACGATGATAGTTTAGCGAGCGTTGTTTCACATTTGCTAAAGCAAAAGTCATGGTCGTTAGCTGCAGCGGAAAGTTGTTCGGGCGGGGCGATTAGTCAGTCGTTCACAGAGTTGCCCGGCGCTTCCGAAGTATTTGCGGGTGGGATCGTTAGTTATTCGGCTGATGCTAAAATGAATGCGCTGGGCGTTGATGCTGATCTTATCGAGCAATATGGAACAGTTAGCGAACAGACTGCGAGAACAATGGCTATTCAGGCTCGAAAGCTATTCTCTGCGGATATTGGTGTATCTGTGACAGGTGTTGCTGGCCCAGAACCGACCGAGAATAAAGCGGTTGGCGTTGTTTTTATTGGTGTGTCTACGAAGCAGGGGGTAGAGGTCTTTGCGCCCCGATTATCAGGGAGCAGACAAAATATACAACTAAGAGCGGCAAAATATGCTTTGTTTTACGTTTATGAATGGTTAAATAGACTTTAATGGAAATGTAAGGTGGTTATGGAATGATAAAGTTTGAAGATTTTAATTTAAATAGGAATGTGCTGCTTTCAATTAACGATATGGGATTTGAAGAGCCGTCCCCTATTCAAGCGGAAGCGATTCCTTTAATTTTAGAAGGTAACGATGTGTTAGGTCAGGCTCAAACAGGTACAGGAAAGACAGCCGCGTTTGGGATTCCGATTATTGAACGAGTCACGAGTGAGCCACGCGTGCAAGCGCTCGTTCTAACGCCGACGAGGGAACTGGCGATTCAAGTTTCGGGCGAATTAAGAAAAATCGCGAAACACAAACGAACACGGACGTTGCCAATCTATGGCGGCCAATCGATCGGACACCAGATTCGAACGCTTCGTCAAGGGGTCCAAGTTGTGATTGGAACGCCAGGTCGGATTTTGGATCATTTGCGCAGACGGACATTACGCTTACAAGACGTGAGTATGGTTGTGCTGGATGAAGCGGATGAAATGTTGGATATGGGTTTTATTGAAGATATTAGAGAAATTTTATCTCATACGCCGAATACGCGACAGACGATGTTATTCTCGGCGACGATGCCTTATGAAATTAAAGAATTGACGCGTCGTTATATGCAGAATCCACAGACGGTTCAGGTCAATCGCAAAGAAGTGACCGCTCCGCTGATTGATCAAGTGTATTATAAAGTGTTGGAACGAAATAAATTAGAAAGCTTGTGCCGAATTTTAGACAGTGAAGAGATCGGCTTGGGGATTGTTTTTTGTCGCACAAAACGAGGTGTAGACGAACTGACCGACGCCTTACAGGAACGCGGCTATCTAGCAGATGGATTGCATGGAGATCTAAGTCAGGCCCAAAGAGACCGTGTAATGAAGGGGTTTCGCGACTCTACTATTGAGTTGCTTGTTGCGACGGACGTTGCCGCGAGAGGAATTGACGTTGGGAATGTGACGCATGTGATCAACTACGATATCCCGCAGGACCCGGAAAGCTACGTGCACCGAATTGGTCGCACAGGTCGGGCGGGACGCAAAGGGATCGCCTTGACACTCGTTACGCCGCGTGAAATGAAGCAGCTAATGACGATTGAAAAGGTTACGAAAACGTCACTTATGCCACGACCGATTCCGACATTGGAAGAAGTTGCTGAACGTCAACAATTGTTGTGGAAAGATCAAATTGTTTCCCTGCTTGAAGAAGATGTCGATCTCTCTTTATTTTTATCGGTTGTTGAAGAATTGAAAGAGAGATTCCCATTGGATAAAATTACAGCGGCTGCCCTGCATGTTGCTTTCTCTTCGTCCTTCCAAGGGGCGGGAGACGAAGAAGTTTATAATTTTGGAGAAACAGGGGCGAGCAAAGGGATGGTTCGCTTCTTCATGAATGTAGGGCGGAATGTTGACATTAAACCGCAAGATTTTGTGAAAGAAATTTCCGAAATGGTTGGGATTCCACCGAAAACGGTCGGGCGAATTGACATTTTTGAACGATTTACATTTTTTGAAGTAACGGAAGATGTTGCTCCATTTGTTTATGAGGCTTTGCGACAATCGCGCATTAAAGGAGCGCGTGTGAATGTTGAGCCAGCCAAACCAAGAGGGGCTAGATCATAAACTGGAAACAGGGCGCTGCGCATTGCGTAGTACCCTGTTTCTCTTATTTTTTGCCCCTTTCAGCCTGAAAGCAACAGTTGTTGTAAATCGAACGTTTGTTTGCAAAAAAGTTGTTGGCAAGACCATTAAAATTATGTATCATGAAGGAAGGTAGAGGATGTAAGACGCCTTATACTGATATGGCATGGAAGGGGAGATTTTTTTGTCTGATAGAAAAGCCGCTTTAGACATGGCATTACGTCAAATAGAGAAACAATTTGGTAAAGGATCGATTATGAAGCTGGGGGAGATGGGCGCCTCAACGACCATTTCTACTGTGCCGAGCGGATCGATCGCTTTAGATATTAGTTTAGGAATTGGCGGGTATCCGCGAGGTCGAGTCATTGAAATTTATGGACCTGAGTCATCCGGTAAGACAACGGTTGCCTTGCATGCGATTGCGTCTGTTCAAAAAACAGGCGGAACAGCCGCTTTTATTGACGCCGAACATGCGCTTGACCCTGCATACGCTCGTAACTTAGGAGTAAATATTGATGAATTATTGTTATCCCAACCAGACACGGGAGAACAAGCGTTGGAGATTGCGGAAGCGCTTGTGCGCAGCGGGGCCGTTGATATTGTCGTGATTGACTCCGTAGCCGCCCTCGTGCCGAAGGCTGAAATTGAAGGGGACATGGGTGATTCGCACGTCGGATTACAGGCTCGTTTGATGTCGCAAGCTTTAAGGAAATTAGCCGGAGCGATTAATCGGTCGAAAACGATCGCTGTATTTATTAATCAGTTGAGGGAAAAAGTTGGAGTGATGTTTGGAAGTCCGGAAACAACCCCTGGCGGACGCGCTCTTAAGTTCTATTCCAGTGTTCGTTTAGATGTGCGTCGAATCGAAACGATTAAACAAGGAAATGAAATGGTTGGTAACCGCACGCGAATTCGTGTTGTCAAAAATAAAGTAGCCCCTCCATTCAAACAGTGCGAGGTCGATATCATGTACGGTGAAGGAATCTCGCATGAAGGCAGTCTCCTCGATATTGCTTCAGAAATTGACGTCGTGACAAAGAGCGGAGCATGGTATTCCTATCATGACGATCGGCTAGGACAAGGTCGAGAGAATGCAAAACAATTTTTGCGGGATCACCCGGAGCTTGCGGAGGTCATTGAAGCGCAAGTGCGGGAGCATTACAACTTGGATGGAAGTGTGGCGGAACCGGAAAATGACGATGAAGAGCTTGATCTAGAAGAATTGGAAATGGAATTCGAGTAAATGAATAGAATGGGTAGTCTTCACCGCTAGTTCATGTTTGCTAGGAACGGCTCGGAGACTACTCTTTTTTCTATATAAAGTATTGTGGAGAAGGAGAAGGAGATGGAAGTGGAACATAAGATCATCTCGTCGATTCAAAGGCAGAAAAATCGTCCGAGATATAATATTTACATGAATGAAGAGTATGCCTTCGCAATTCACGAAGATATTCTTGTGAAGTTTTCTTTGGCGAAAGGGATGGAGCTAGATGATGGGGCAATGCTCGATTTGTTAAAGGCGGAAGAGAGACATCGAGCGGAGCAATATGCGCTGCGTTACTTAGGTTATCGAGCCCGCACCGCGTCCCAGCTGCGTGATTATCTAGCAAAGAAAGGGTTCGAATCGGAAGACTGCGAAGCGGTGATCGAATCGTTTCAAGAGAAGAATTATATTGACGATGAAGATTATGCGAGGCGCTGGGTGGAAGAGCGGAAGAGAATGAGGCCGAGAGGACGCTACTTGTTAAAGCAAGAGTTGTCGCAACGCGGGATTGCGAAAGACTTGATTGATACGGTCGTTGTTAGCCACGTCTCAGATGAGGATGAGCAAGAAATGATCGTTGAATTGATCGATAAAAAATGGCGAAACAAAACGTTTCCGAACTTGTATGAAGCAAAGAAGAAAATAATCCCTTATCTTCAGCGAAAAGGGTTTTCAATGGGACCCATTTCAGCGGCGGTTGAACGTCGAGGACCCGCATTTATTGAGCAAAATGAGGGGGAATAACAACTTTTGTATTCTTAATTGTCTTTTATCGGGCTAAATCTTGACAATAATCCCTTTCTATCAGTAAAATAAGAAGGTATATTCATCTTAACTGTTCAATCAAAAAAACGTTTAAGCAACAATTTATGAGGAAACAGTGGAAAATGATTATGATGTCCAAGGAATAATCATCATTTGACAAACAAATGCAAGGAAAGAACAAAAACCATCTAAATACGAGGACTTCACGACCTGCAGATGCAAGGAGGTGACGACAATGTTGGTAGGAATAGGAACGGTCCTACTTGTATCCGTAGCGGTCGGAGTCGCTTTTTTTGGTATCGGTTATCTCGTTCGTAAGTCTATTGCGGAAGCGAAGATTTCAAGCGCTGAAGAAGCCGCAAAGCAAATTATCGAGAAAGCCGACCGAGAAGCGGAAGCGCTGAAAAAGGAGAAAGTCTTAGAAGCGAAAGATGAAGCGCATAAGCTGAGAATGGATGCGGAAAAGGAAAATCGTGAACGGCGCAACGAAGCGCAACGGTTAGAAAAACGAGTCCTGCAAAAGGAAGAAAGCCTTGACCGCAAATTAGAAAATCACGAAAGAAAAGTAGCCGAGCTGGAACGCAAAGAGAAGCGGATCGCGGATCAGCAGAGCCAAGTGGAAGATTTATATAATAAGCAAAAGGCAGAGCTGGAGAGAATTTCCGGTTTAACGAAAGAGGATGCCAAATCAATCATTCTTGCCCAAGTGGAAAATGAAATCAGACACGAAAGCGCGATGCTAATTAAAGAGATCGAACAACGGGCTAAGGAAGACGGCGAGAAGAAGGCAAGAGAAATCATTTCAACAGCCATTCAACGATGCGCTGCGGATCATGTGGCCGAGACAACCGTATCGGTTGTCGATCTTCCCAACGATGAAATGAAAGGTCGGATTATCGGAAGGGAAGGACGAAATATTCGAGCGATTGAAACATTGACAGGAATCGATCTGATTATCGATGATACGCCAGAAGCGGTAATTTTGTCAGGTTTTGATCCGATTCGTAGGGAAATTGCGAAAGCAGCGCTCGAAAAGTTAGTTGCGGACGGACGGATTCATCCGGCTCGAATTGAAGAAATGGTCGAACGATCCCGACGCGAAGTTGATGAGCGGATTCGTGAATGTGGGGAACAGGCGACCTTTGAAACAGGTGTCCACGGACTTCATCCGGATGTGATTAAGATTCTCGGACGTTTGAAATATCGTACGAGTTACGGACAAAACGTGTTGAAACATTCGATTGAAGTCGCTCATCTTTGTGGCTTAATGGCTGCTGAAATTGGCGAAGACGTCATTCTGGCTAAACGAGCGGGATTACTTCATGATATTGGGAAAGCGATTGATCACGAAGTAGAAGGCTCACACGTTGAAATTGGCGTAGAATTGGCGAAAAAATACAATGAGCATCCTCATGTCATCAATGCGATTGCATCGCATCATGGCGATGTGGAACCCAATAATGTCATCGCGATGCTCGTCGCCGCGGCGGATGCGTTATCTGCTGCGAGACCGGGAGCGAGAAGAGAAACGTTGGAAACATATATTAAACGATTAGAAAAACTTGAAGAAATTTCCGAGTCCTTTGAAGGCGTGGAAAAATCATATGCAATCCAAGCAGGACGTGAAGTGCGTATTATGGTCAAACCAGAAGTCATTGATGATTTAGAAGCGCATCGCTTAGCTAGATCAATCACAAAGCAAATAGAGAGTGAATTGGATTACCCTGGACATATTAAAGTTACGGTTATTCGTGAAACAAGATCTGTAGAGTATGCAAAATAAATTAAAGTGGCGTAAAGCCACTTTTTTCTTTTTTAGTAAACCAGCGACAGGGTATAAACAAAAACAAGCTCGGTTAAGTATATGAATGAGGTGAAATGATGAGGATTTTGTTTGTGGGCGACGTAGTCGGCAGGCCTGGCAGAGAGACCCTGTTGTCTATGTTACCAACCCTTAGGAGAAAATATCAACCGACATTTACGATTGTCAATGGGGAGAATGCTGCTGGCGGTCGCGGCATTACCCCACAGATTGCAAAAAGTTTTTATGAGGCGGGCGTGCAGACAATTACGATGGGAAACCATACGTGGGACAATCGAGCAATATTCGATTTTATAGATGATGAGAAAAAATTAGTCAGACCTGCGAATTATCCGCCAGGCGCGCCAGGAATTGGTTATACATATATACGCTCAAATGAACTCGAGCTCGCTGTGATCAATTTGATGGGTCGCACCTTTCTGCCTGCGCTTGACTGTCCGTTTCGAACGGTGGAAGAGCTTGTGGCAACGATCCGAAAACGAACCCCCTATATTTTTGTCGACTTTCATGCGGAGGCAACATCTGAAAAGCAAGCGATCGGTTGGTTTTTAGATGGCAAAGTGTCCGCTGTTGTCGGGACGCATACCCATGTTCAAACAGGAGACGCCCGCATTTTACCGCAGGGAACAGCCTATTTGACTGATGTTGGGATGGTTGGACCTTATGACTCGATCCTAGGGATGGAAAAAGAGGCGGTGCTGAACCGATTTATTACCCAGCTTCCCGCCCGATTCGAAGTCGCTTCTGGACGAACCCAATTCAATGCTGTTGTGATCGAGGTAGATCCGACATCTGGGAAAGCGCGTCAGATTGAAACGATTCGGATTGACGACGAACATCCTCTGTCTGAATAAAACAAAGATAGACCGCGCGAATTTTTAAGGGTTGTACAATAATATCTGGAATGTTTGGGAAAATCCTTGAATATAGTAGCAATGGGATCATCATATAAAATATTCAAGGAGGTACTGGATCATGGATGTATTAAAAGTTTCAGCAAAATCCAACCCAAACTCTGTAGCAGGCGCCCTGGCAGGTGTTTTGCGGGAACGTGGAGCAGCTGAGATACAAGCGATTGGCGCAGGCGCGTTAAACCAGGCGGTCAAAGCGGTAGCTATTGCAAGAGGATTTGTAGCTCCTAGCGGTGTTGACTTGATATGCGTTCCAGCTTTCACGGACATTACAATTGATGGGGAAGAACGGACAGCAATTAAATTGATTGTAGAACCAAGATAGCGCGTAAAACATACAATAAAGAGGTTACCCAATAGGGCTTGATCCCACAGTTTTTGGTACTGCTATAAGATGCGGTATGGGATCGGCTCCTTCTTTTTGGGGCAGCCTCTTTTCACTTTTATTGATCAATCTGTGAAAGAGGGAACCACAGTGAAAATTATCGATGCCCATTGCGATACGTTGATGAAGATGACTCAGAATGAATCCTTGTCTTTTTATCGTGGGGATGAACAGCTCCAGACGCAATTTGATTACATGGAACGATCGGATGTGATCCTACAAGTATTTGCCTTGTATACACCCCCATCGATTCCAATCTCAGCTCGTTTTCAATTCACCTTAAAAATGATCGACGCGTTTTACGAACGGATCGTCAAGCCTGGAAAGATAGCGCCTATTTATTCGACAGACGATATCGATCGGTTATTTGAATCGTCAACCCGTCACCGCGGCGGGATGTTGAGTTTGGAAGGAGCGGAGGCTTTACAAGGAGAGCTTGTAAACTTGCGTATCTTACACCGATTAGGTTTACGCGCCTTAGGCTTCACCTGGAATCACCGTAATGAGGCGGCTGACGGGGTGGAAGAGCCAAATCCGAGCGGACTTTCTCAATTTGGTCGTTCTTTGTTGCGCGAAGCAAATCGATTAGGGATTTTGCTTGATGTATCCCATTTGTCTGAAAAGGGATTTTGGGATGTAATTGAGCGGTCTGAAGCTCCTATTTTAGCTTCTCATTCCAATTGTAAAAAGGTTTATGATCACCAACGAAATTTAACGGATGAGCAATTGCGAGCCATCATATCAAAACAAGGGGTGATTGGACTCACCTTTGTCCCACAGTTCATTCATCGTAGAGCAAGGGTGAAAATAAAAGATTTGCTGGCGCATGTTGATCATGTGTTAAGCATAGGCGGAGAGAATCATCTCGCGTTTGGTTCTGATTTTGATGGGATTAGCCGAACGATGTCCGATTTGGAACATACAGGGTACTATTATTTAGTGGTGAATGAATTAGTGAAGCGTTATCCAGAAGAGCAGGTCAAAAAATGGTTGCATGGCAATTGGCGGCGCCTCTTTTCGACCGTGCTGCCGTGAGCTTACAAACACGAGTCATTCAGGTTTACCAAGCGACCCTTGCAATTTGGTAATGTTAGGAATACAATCGGGTCAGGGATGGTTGATTACCTTATTACCGTAAATTGAACGCGCCGTAAGCGCTTCCTTTTTAAAATCATGCTTTATAATAAGGAAAAATTATAGAATTGATCGGTTCACTAGGTTGACTTGGTAAATGTCAAATCTGAAAGGGTGGTTTCATGTTAAATCAACTTTCATGGAAGGTTGGAGGGCAGCAAGGGGAGGGAATCGACAGTACCGGCGAAATTTTTGCAATTGCTTTAAACCGTCAAGGTTATTACTTATATGCTTATCGTCACTTTTCATCCAGAATAAAAGGGGGACACACGAATAATAAAATTCGGGTGAGCACAAAGCCGATCAGCGCCCTCTCGGATGATTTAGATGTGTTGGTTGCTTTTGATCAGGATACGATTAACGTCAATGCCCATGAACTGCGCGCGGGCGGCATTATTATTGCTGACAGTAAGTTTTCGCCGAAAGCGCCGACGGAAATGGATGTCCGCTTATTCTCCGTTCCTTTTACGGAAATCGCTCAAGAACTAGGGACTACACTAATGAAAAATATGGTTGCCGTTGGCGCTTCTTCCGCTGCTCTCGGTTTGCCTGTTGAGATGTTCAAAGAAGTCGTCACGGAGTTGTTCACGAGGAAAGGACAAAATGTCGTCGATCGAAATATGGAAGCCATTTCGAAAGGCGCTGAATACATTTATAAAGAAGCGGGCGGCAGTATCCCTGATTTTCAATTAGAATCAGCGGATGGGAAGAAGCGAATGTATATGATTGGAAATGACGCCATCGCATTAGGTTTGCTTGCGGGCGGCGCTCGGTTCATGCCAGCCTATCCGATTACGCCCGCCTCGGAAATTATGGAATATTTAATTAAAAAATTGCCTTTATTCGGCGGCGCTGTTATTCAAACCGAAGATGAAATTGCCGCTGTGACGATGGCGATTGGCGCCAACTACACAGGGGCGCGAGCGTTTACAGCATCCGCAGGACCAGGGTTGTCGCTGATGATGGAAGCAATTGGTTTGGCGGGAATGACGGAGACGCCGTTAGTGATTATCAACACGCAGCGCGGCGGACCTTCTACAGGCTTGCCAACGAAACAAGAGCAAAGCGATATCAATGCGATGATTTATGGGACACATGGTGAAATTCCAAAAGTTGTGTTGGCTCCGAGCACACCCGAAGAAGCTTTCTACGACGCAATCGAAGCGCTTAATATTGCGGAGGAATACCAAGTGCCCGTCATTTTGTTAACTGATTTACAGCTTTCATTAGGAAAACAAACGGTTGAACCGTTGCAATACGATAAAATTGAAATTCGCCGCGGTAAATTAAATAATTCGGACCAGCCAGAAACGGAAAGCGGGATGTTTAAGCGGTATGAATTTACGGAAAGCGGTGTTTCTCCGCGTGTCATCCCTGGTGTCAAAAATGGGATTCACCATGTGACAGGGGTTGAACATAATGAGGTGGGGCGTCCTTCGGAAGATGCGCTAAATCGGCGGAAAATGATGGACAAAAGATTAAGAAAGTTAGATGGATTTACGCTTCCAACAAGTGTCGTAATAGATGAGCAGCATGAGAAGCCCGATGCGTTGGTGGTTGGCATGGGCGCGACGCGGGGCGCGATCGAGGAAGCCGCTCAACGCTTAGCGGCGGATGGAATGAAAATTAATACGGCTATTATTCGATTAATCTGGCCATTTCCTGAACGAGAGTTGAGGTCTTATTTCGAAAATGCGAAACGAGTGATTGTCGTCGAAAACAATGCGACTGGTCAGTTGGCAGATTTAATGAAGCTTCACTTTAGCGGACATGAAAAAGTAAAAAAAGTACTCAAGTATGACGGAAATCCATTTTTGCCTTCGATTGTATACCAAGAATGTAAGGAGTTGTTATAACGATGGCAACATTTAAAGACTTCCGTAACAATGTAAAACCGAATTGGTGCCCAGGTTGCGGCGACTTCGCCGTTCAGGCTGCAATCCAGCGCGCGGCGGCGAATGAGGGGTTAGAACCAGAGGAACTTGTCGTCGTCTCGGGTATTGGCTGTTCAGGGCGAATCTCGGGCTATATTAATTCTTATGGATTCCATGGCATACACGGACGAGCATTGCCAATTGCGCAAGGGGTGAAAATGGCGAACCGCGAACTAACCGTAATCGCTTCCGGCGGGGATGGCGATGGATTTGCGATCGGAATGGGGCATACGATTCACGCGATGCGCAGAAATGTCGATATAACGTACATTGTAATGGATAACCAAGTATACGGATTAACGAAAGGCCAAACCTCTCCACGCAGCAGCGCCGGGTTTGTAACGAAAAGCACGCCGCGCGGCTCGATTGAGTCAGCCGTTTCCCCGATGCAGCTGGCGCTAACTGTTGGAGCAACGTTCGTCGCTCAAACGATGTCAAGCGATTTGCGAGGGATGACGGATTTGATCCAAAAAGCGATTCAACACAAAGGGTTTTCTTTTGTGAACGTATTTAGCCCGTGCGTCACGTTTAATAAAATCAATACGTACGATTGGTTCCGCGAAAATGTGAAAAGCCTAAATGAAATTGAAGGCTATGACCCACACGATCGAATCATGGCCATGCAGGCGTTAATGGAACACGACGATTTGGTAAACGGACTAATTTATCATAATACAAATGCAAGCGATTACCAATCTTTAATTCACGGATTCAAGGAAGAAGGTTTGGCTAAGGCCGATTTAAAACTTGAACAAGATAAGTTTGAGCAATTGTGCGCGGAATTTATGTAGATTAGTAAGGGGCGCCCCCTTTTGCGACGGGGGCGCCCCGAGTTCGTTTTATCAGCCACTTTAGTCGAATTATCTCCGCTTATTTCTTACCGCGCCCTACCACACCTCCCCGATTCGCTCAGCCGATCATCAATGTTGTATGATAGACAAAAATCAAGTTTGCGGGGGTAACGATGTTTCCACGAATTACAGACTATGCCCATCAATTATTAGAGCAACGGATTCAGCCAGGCGCTCATGTGATTGACGCGACGATGGGAAATGGCCATGACACGGTATTTTTAGCTCAACAAGTAGGCGAGACAGGCAAGGTATACAGTTTCGATATTCAACAACAGGCGCTCGATTCAACACGGCAATTGTTAGTTAAGCGCCATCTGGAGCAGAGGGCCAGGTTGTTTCTTCAATCTCATGCCATGATGGACTTTCCAGCGGAAAGTATCGATGCGGTTGTTTTCAACTTGGGTTATTTGCCGCGTTCAGATAAAACAATTACTACGCAAGCAGAAACGACGATTGAGTCCATAAAAAGGGCGCTTCGCTTTCTGAAAGTCGGTGGATTAATCGTAGTGGTTGTCTATTGGGGACATGAGCAAGGAAAAATTGAAAAGCAAGCAGTTGAGCAATTTGTAGAAGGGCTACCATTTCCTGAGTTTATGGTGTTGCGGTATCAATATATGAACCCGTTGAATCAGCCGCCGTTTGTATTGGCAATCGAGCGTCGGCGTCGTCCAACCGTAGATTAATTGAAATAAATTAGCAACAAGCTGCGTAATCAGTCAAATAGGGATGGACAACAATCTGCCTTACCCATTAGAATAGATAAGGAATTAAAAAAAGCGCAGGAGATTAATAAAAGATGGCTAGATATCAAATCTTATTTGAAACAACGGAAGGAAAAAAAATCACAGGCCACATGTTGGCAAACAATAGGGAAGAGGCGCGCAAACGCGCTGAACAAGATGTCAATGAAAAAAATGGTCTGCGACGTATCGTAGAAGTAAGAGAAAAGGCTGACCTGTAAAGAAGCAGGGAGGAGGGCCCTTATCCGACACACGCAAGGAAATAAATCGGAGGGGCCACTCTCCCTTTCATGCCGGGTCAGCCTCTTTTTTGTTTGCGTATCTACCATCCGATTTTTTAAAACGATTTGATTTTGTTATAATAGAGTGGTTAAAACGCCAACACTAATACAATGATCCATTTCTTTACGATAGATAGCTCAAACATGATGGACAAGGAGTGAAGAACAATGTCTGATAAAAAAGATTACGGTCAGTACTTCCAAAGTACATATGAACCCGACGGTAATCGCAAAAGACCAAAAACAGCCGAGGATGTCGGCTATTCGCAACAAGAAGGGAAGCGACGGGGCAAGGAAGAAGTGATGGTTGTTAATTTTGACCCGATTCCCGATGAATTAAAATGTCTTGGCCGAGAACGAACGTATTGTATCGTCACGTTTGGTTGCCAGATGAATGAACATGACAGTGAAACAATTGCCGGCATTTTAGAGGATATGGGTTATACAGCAACAACGAATGAACGGGAAGCAGATGTTGTCCTCTACAACACATGCGCGATTCGGGAAAATGCGGAAGATCGGGTGTTCGGGCATTTAGGCGCGCTAAAAGCAGTGAAGTTGGAAAGGCCGGATATGATTCTCGGTGTGTGCGGTTGCATGTCGCAAGATGAATCGGTTGTTAATCGCATCTTGACGACGTACCAGCATGTTGATTTAATTTTTGGGACCCACAATATTCATCGCTTGCCGATTCTGCTGCGAGACGCTTATTACAGTAAAGAGATGGTTGTTGAAGTATGGGCTAAAGAAGGAGACGTTATCGAGAATATGCCGAAAATTCGCGAAGGCGGATTAAAGGCGTGGGTCAATATCATTTATGGTTGCGACAAGTTTTGTACGTACTGCATCGTTCCTTATACACGCGGGAAGGAACGAAGTCGTTTACCTGAAGATGTTATTGCGGAAGTGCGCGAGTTGGCGAGACAAGGGTACCAAGAAATTACATTGCTCGGACAAAACGTAAACGCCTACGGCAAAGACCTTGAAGATCGCGACTATTTGTTCGGCGACTTAATGGATGACATTTCTAAAATTGATATTCCGAGAATTCGGTTTACAACGAGTCATCCACGCGACTTTGACGACCATTTAGTAGAGGTGTTAGCGAAGGGCGGCAACTTAGTTGAGCATATCCATTTACCGGTTCAATCAGGCAACACCGAAGTTTTGAGAAAAATGTCCCGAAAATATTCAAGAGAAGAATATTTAGAGCTGGTCGATAAGATCAAGCGCGCGATTCCAAACGCGGTGCTGACGACCGACATTATTGTTGGTTTTCCTGGAGAGACAGAAGAGCAGTTTCAGGACACGCTGTCGTTGATGGAAGAAGTGCGCTATGATTCGGCCTATACGTTTATTTATTCGCCGCGTCATGGCACGCCTGCGGAAGGAATGGAAGATGACATTCCCGAAGAAGTGAAAAAAGAACGGCTACAACGTTTAATGAGTGTAGTAAATCGTATTTCTCGGGAGAAAAATGAAGCGCTACGCGGAGAAATTGTTGAGGTGCTTGTCGAAGGCGAGTCCAAAAATAATCCTGATGTATTGTCAGGCAGAACGCGCGGAAATAAATTGGTTCACTTCGTTGGGCCAAAGGATTGTATCGGTAAGTTTGTCCATGTTAAAATAACTGAGCCACAGACATGGGCTTTAAAAGGGGAATTAATGACCAGAGTGGAGGTTTAGGGGATGGGAAACGAACAAACGGTTGTCAATCATAGCGTTATCGTTCAGAAGGCGAAAGAATTAGCTGACATGATTTCTAATTCCAATGAGGTTGATTTTTATAAAAAAGCGGAAGAGCAAATTAAAGCGAACGATAAAGTGCAAGAGTTAATTGGGCAGATTCGAAATAAGCAAAAAGAAGCGGTTGCCTTAGAAGCGTTAGGGCGCGCGGAGCTGATTAAAAAGGTCGAGCAAGAAATGGATGAATTACATGAACAACTCGACCAAATTCCACTTGTCACACAATTCAAGCAAACGCAAATGGAAATTAACGATTTGCTGCAGATGGTGACAAACGTGATTGCTAACACGGTTTCGGAAAGAATTATTGTCTCAACCGGCGGTGATCCGCTATCAGGAGATACCGGTTATCCGGTTGCAAGAACAGGCGCGAATACAGGTGGTGGCTGAGGCCCAAGTTCATGTTAAGCGCGTGTCGCTTAACAAAAGAAAAGGAGTGTCTATTAGACGCTCCTTTTTTTGCGTTGATGGAGAACTCGGCATTTTGCTTCACCATAGTCAAACGCCCTGCATAGGCTGTAAGTAAACGTAGATAAACATCTAGGTTTTGCAAGTACATTTGTTTGTTAAATTTTGTGGGATGATTCTCGCACCGTAGACGAATGCCCTGCATACAAATGTACTGAAAAGCAGCATGGAGGAGGTAAAGTATGCCGAGTACAGATAAAGAAATGCAGTGCCGTGAGATAATTACAAGAGCGGTCTGTGGAAAAGGTCGAAAGTTTTCTGGACGTAGCCATACCATCACCCCTAAGCAACCCCCTTCCGAAGTTTTGGGTTGCTGGATCATCAATCACAAATATGAAGCCGATAAAGTGGGTGATGTGATTGAAGTTACGGGTTCATATGATGTGCAAATTTGGGTTTCTTACAATGACAATACGGATACAGCCGTGATTAAAGAGACGGTCACTTTTGTTGAGAGTGTTCCGCTTTCTTTCTATGATGACAATTGCCGCGGCAAGCTTGAGGTGTATGCCCAGGCGACCCAACAACCCAATTGTTTAGAAGCGAAGTTGGTCGGCGACGGCAGAGTTGTGGTAAAGGTTGAAACAGAATACGCTGTAGAGGTCGTAGGCGAAACGAAGTTGTGTGTTGTCATCTGCGATAGTTGTGATGATGATGAAAAAGACTTTGATTTCGGCGGTTTAGACGATGTTGAAGAATTTGATGAGCTTGAGTTCGATGAAGACTTTATCGACGACTTAGACTAAAAGCTTCGCCGAGGCATCATTGATATAAAAGGGAGGAAAACATTCCTCCCTTTTTTACTTTGATCGGCGACGCTGTTTCGTGACACGCTCTGAATCTAGGCGCATATGCTGTATGGAGCAAGTTGCAAAGGATCAAGAGAGTCTTTGCAATGGAGAGAGGAAGAGTATAATGTCTGCATTCCTTTTATATTCAAAGCAAAGCCCACCCCATCCGTTGCTGTCTCACCTAAATATTCCGACCGGGTCCACATTGTCTAGCGATCATCCTCAAATTGTTATTCAATGGGGAATTGCGCAATTGTCGGCCCAGGATCCAAATATCCACGTTTTGAACGGTGAAGAGGGGCTACACAATGTTTCAAATCGTAAAATGATGCTTGAGATATTAAGATGGAATGGAATTCAAACGATTCATGAAGAAACATCAGCTTCAAAGATATCGACGATCCGAAGATATTTTATTCCCGTTTTTCAACAGCAAGAACTTGCCTTGTTCCGCTCCCAGGGTAAAAAGGTTTGGTTGACGAATGAACTCTCAAGCCATTCATCTGATACGTATGAAGAAATTGAAATCACGCGATCGATTCGCGAAATTCGAAGAATTCTGCAACTAGCAGTCCGTAGTGTGTATTGTTTAGGGCTTGATTTCGGCGGTGTTTTAATCGGAATCGGTTTGAATGGAACGCTCAATGTAATCGATGTAACGCCAACACCGAAATTAAATCAATCGCTTGCTGAAAAATTTGGAAAAGCGTTTGAACAGTATGTAAGGCGATATAAGGACCCAGCTCCAAGTCCCGTCGTGATGGGCGCTGATCCAGAATTTGTATTGCGCAATAAATCAACAGGTAAAATGGTCTTAGCGTCCCGTTTTTTTGGCAGAAAAGGACCGGTTGGTTGCGACCAGATCTGGCTAAGAGGCGACCAAACGAGACAAAAGTTACCGCTCGCCGAATTGCGACCCGAGCCTGCAAGTGAACCGCGTCAGTTAACGTTAAATCTATATCGAACGATGCTGTTAGCCGAGAAAAAAATTGACAATGCGTCGATCGAATGGTTAGCCGGGGGGATGCCGATGAAAGGCTATCCGATCGGGGGACACATCCACTTTAGTCAAACGAAAGTAAACTCACACTTTTTACGGGCGCTTGATTCGTACTTATGTTTGCCGCTGATGATTATCGAAAATCAACATTCGTTGGGTAGAAGACCGAAATATGGATTTCTAGGGGATTATCGCAACCAATTTCATGGCGGATTTGAATACCGTCCGTTGCCGAGTTGGCTCGTTTCGCCGAGAGTGACGAAGGGAACGCTTGCTCTGGCTAAATTAATCGCTGAATCCTATCCTCGTTTAAATTTGTTGCCCACTTACTATTCATCGATTCAAGAAGCTTTTTATAAGGGGAACAAAAGAAAGATTTTACAAGCTGTTAAAGCGAATTGGGTTCATCTCGAGAAATTGGATGACTATCGAACATATAAAAAATATATTGAACCGTTACGGGAGATGATCTTCAATCAGGAGGAATGGAATGAATTCGGGGACATCCGTCAGGCGTGGAAGATCCGACCATTTTCCGCAAAAAGAACAATTAGTAATATGATATAATGGGGTTGTTGAGGCTTGTACTAGGAGAGGAACAAACATGGCAAAATACACCCCAATGATAGAACAATATTTATCGATTAAGGCAGATTATCCCGATGCCTTTCTTTTTTTTCGATTAGGGGATTTCTATGAACTATTTTTCGAAGATGCGGTGTTAGCCGCAAGAGAATTAGAAATTACGTTAACAGGACGGGGTGGAGGAACGGAGGAACGGATCCCAATGTGCGGCGTTCCTTACCATTCCGTTGATGCTTATTATGAAGCGCTCCTGAAAAAGGGGTATAAAATTGCGATTTGCGAGCAGGTGGAAGATCCAAAAGATGCAAAAGGAGTGGTGAAAAGGGAAGTTGTTCGCGTCCTAACGCCTGGCACAGTGATGGAAGGTAAGCTGTTAACTGACCGCGAGCACAATTATCTCGTTGCTGCTTG